>JAOARG010000031.1 GCA_025210655.1 Bacillota bacterium | reverse complement strand
ATATTATATTCCCATAAACACTGCATTACATACTTTCGAAAAATAAATTGTTCATATTTGTTAACATCTCACAAAGCGTTTTCCTGCTCTATTTTCCTTCTATAAATTACCAATAGTTGCTACCATAACGGCCTTTATAGTATGCATCCTATTTTCAGCCTCATCAAATACCACAGAATGTTTACTTCTGAAAACCTCATCTGTCGCTTCCATAGCTTCTAAACCATATTCCTCATGTATCTGTCTGCCAACTATAGTATTCAAATCATGGAAAGATGGAAGACAATGCATGAAGATTACATCTGGATTCTCAGATTTTTTTATCATATCCATATTAACTTGATAATCTTTTAAAAGTTCAATTCTTTCACCAAATTTATCTTCTTCGCCCATAGATACCCAAACATCTGTATAAATTACATCTGCTCCCTTAACATCATCAATATTTTCAGTTAATAAAATACTAGAACCCGTCTCTTTCCCAAGAGCTTTCATTTCTTCCACAAGTTTTTCATCTGGGAATAACTCCTTTGGAGCTAAAGCTACAAAGTCCATACCTAGCTTAGCTGCTCCAATCATCAAGGAATTTCCCATATTATTTCTTGCATCCCCAGCGTATACTAACTTAACCTTATTAAGGGGTTTATCAACATGCTCCATAATAGTCATAAAATCTGCAAGTATCTGAGTAGGATGATACAAATCAGTAAGACCATTCCATACAGGAACACCAGCATGTTTTCCCAAACTCTCAACAGTCTCTTGCTTAAAGCCCCTGAACTCTATACCATCATAATATCTTCCAAGTACTTTAGCAGTATCTTCAATTGATTCTTTCTTACCCATTTGAGAATTAGTAAGGAATGTTACATTTGCCCCCTCATCATGAGCTGCCACCTCAAAAGCACATCTAGTTCTTGTAGAAGTCTTTTCAAACAAAAGAACTATATTCTTTCTTTCAAGAAGTTCTCCCCTTATTCCCGCTCTCTTTTTTCTCTTTAAATCAATAGATAAATCAAGTAAATATCTAATTTCCAAAGGACTAAAATCCTTTAATGTAATAAAATTTCTACCTCTTAGATTAATTGCCATGTTAAACCCCTCCCTATTCTTATATAAATTATTATTTTAAATCCTCCCTATAAAGCGGCATAGACATACACCTAGGGCCTCCCCTGCCCCTTGAAAGCTCTGAAGATGGTATTATATGAAGTTTAATGCCTGCCTCTTCAAGTAACTTGTTTGTCACGTGATTTCTTGAATACACGATTACCTCCCCTGGTGCTATTGCAAGTGTATTTGATCCATCGCTCCACTGTTCTCTACCAGCATCTACCCCTTTTCCACCACCACATCTAATTAAAGTAACCTGGTCAAGTTCAAGATGTTTCTTTAAAATATCCTGAAGCTCCATTGTTTCCTTTTCAATAGATATATCATGGCTACCCGGTGTAATACAGTAAACAGTAAGTGGTCCCTCTATATCAGGATGTATTGTAAACTTATCATAATCCACCATAGTGAAAACTGTATCTAGATGCATAAAGGCTCTTTTCTTTGGAATATCAAAGGCCAGTATTGTATCGAATGATGCCCCACTAGAAAAAATCTTCTTTGCAAATATCTCTATAGCCTCTGGATCTGTACGTTCTGATATTCCAATTGCTATTACCTTATTACTTAATATAAGTTGATCTCCACCTTCAATTGAAAAATCCATATCCCTATCGTACCAACGGGGAATATGATAATCCGCGTATCTTTTATTATATTTAAAAATATACTTACCAAATATAGTTTCCCTATTCCTAGTTACAGTTCTCATATGATTTATAGAAATCCCACCACCTACTATAGCCATAGGGTCCCTTGTAAAATAAAGATTAGGCATTGGATCCATTAGAAATGGATAGTCTATCTTTACCCTATCACCTAAACTATGGGCACTGTAATCAGTCAGTTCTGTCTTTTTTACCCCTTCCATAACCTTTGCAACCAAATCCTTAGTATCTTTGATACTTCTCAAATATTCTGAAAGCATTTGCTTTTTATAACTACTCATTATCCCTGCCTCAGAAATAACTTCATCAATAAATATACTTCTTATGTACTTATCCTCTAATGTCTCTGCCATAAGATCTTGGAGATATAAAACCTCCGTACCACACTTTCTAAAAACATCTGCAAAATAATCATGCTCCTTAACCGCGACTTCCAAATACGGAATATCATCAAAAAGAAGCCTATCTAACAACTCAGGTGTAAGATTCTCAATCTCCCTCCCCGGTCTATGTAACAATACCTTTTTAAGTTTTCCTATTTCTGAATTTATACGAATAACATCCCCTGGAATCATATACATCCTCCTCTTGGTAATATATGTCACTTTATGCATTCTAAACGACTCTTTTTTTCAGTATATATTTTAATCAAAAACTTTTCAAGTGCACTATTTGCAATAGTTTTGTATACATGCGAATTTTTAGCGAATTTTCTGTTTATTCATCGAATGTATATTGACGTCTCATATTTCAGGCATGAAAAAAAGCACTCATCTGAGTGCTTCGTATCATTAGGTCCTAATTCTCGCTAGCTAAGAGATTATTAAACATAGATAATTCCACTGTTTCTGTTAAAACATCAGAATAACTGTATGAAACTTTTCTCTCCGACATTAGTCCGCTGTCAATTCTTACTGTAAATACACTTGGGTATGCGTCCTCAAGTATACCTTCCCTGACGTTAACTTTCTTACGTCCTTTGTTTGTTCTTAGTACGACTTTGCATCCAATATTTTCTTCAATGTTTTTCTTGATATCGATTAAGGTTTCTTTGGTAGCCAATGCTTTCACCATCCTTCTTATTCACATATTTAGTATACCAAAACATTAAATAAAAGTCAATAATTATACATTGAATATCTTTCTTTGTCAATATGTTTTTTTATTCCATGCATCATTTTTCTTATGATATAATAAATATTGTAAAGACTTTGACCTTACTTGTTTATAAGGAGATAACAAATGAAAAAAAACGGACTGGATAATTACATAAAATTCGGAAAATTTATTATAGCTCTAGTGGCCTTTATTTTAGTTGCATATAATATGATAAGAAATAAAATGGAGGCGAAATTATCAGCTAATTTCAACCTCCATATGAATTATCTTTTGTCATTTTTTCTGATTCTTTTAGGAATTGAACAATACTCAAGAAAAAACAATACTTTAGGCTACTTCCTAGTATTTTGCGGACTTTTTGTTATTATTGTAAATATTCTTAGCTAACTACATTCTCATATTTACCTTGTGTCCCCTCATAACAAGTATTACCCTTCCTATTGATGATGCCACAATAATACCACAGGCTATAGCAAGGGCAACTTTTGCTGTATCAGCTCCCATTTGGGCAAACTTATCATAGTCATTATTAATTAATGAAAACATAGTATAATATACTGCATAACCTGGTACCAAAGGAATAATACCTGGAATTATAAAAAAGGTTGCCGGTTTATTACATATCCTAGACAAAATTTCACTCAAAACTGCCATTCCAAAGGCCCCAATAAAGTTTGAAGTAATTATTGAGCCTCCCATTAAGAATACATACTTATATAAAGTCCACGCAACAGCTCCACATAAGCCTGTAACAGCTAAATATTTTTTGGGAGTGTGGAATATAACACTAAATCCAACTGTACAAATAAAGGAAAATACAAACTCCTTAATCATATTACATAGCACCCCCAAATAGATAATTTGAAACTGTTAATGTTACACCGACACCTGCTGCTATTCCTAGGGCGATTAATATAGCCTCATATAGCTTTGATCCCCCAGAAATAAGATCACCAGAAATAGAATCACGAATTGCATTTGTAAGTGCAACCCCAGGAACTAGAGGCATTAGACATCCAATCATTACATAATCAATACTTATGTCATATCCCATAAGTCCACCTATATAAGAAAATAAGATTGTCGTAAGTCCCATCAAAGTACCTTCTATAAAGTTTCTTAAAAAGAATATCATCCCCATAAAACTTAACTTATCAATATAGACACCAGTAAGTATACCTACAAAAAACGACACTATAAATGATGGTATGTCCCCTCCAAGAAGAATAGTAAAAAAACATGATGCAATACCTGTAAAAAGTATGCTAACATTTTTAGAATATACCTTTGCCTTGCTTATTTTTTTGAGTGTCCTAAATTCCTCTCCTGGTGTAATCTTATTGTTGACATATTTCCATGCAAAATCATTTATCTGATCAATAACAGCTAAATTCATACCAGAAGATTTAATACGTTCAACCCTGGTATAAACCTCTTCACCATCTCTTACGGTCAAGAATATTCCAGTTGGAACAACAAAAACCTGGGTCAAAAAAAGGTGTTTTGATTCACATATTCTTGACATCGTATCCTCTACTCTGTAGGTTTCTGCACCATTTCTTAGCATTATTTTGCCTACTATAAGGGCCACGTCAACTACTTTATCAGTTAAATAATCCCTACTTGTGTTTCTCACGTTCATAGTAAAGTTCCCCATCACAATAGGTTTTCATAACCCTATTGTCCTTTAATTTTTCTGTATTTTCCTCAAAAATATTATTTTCTATTACAATAAAATCAGCATAGTATCCCGGAAGAAGTTTTCCCTTATAATTCTCTTCATAACAAGCATAGGCTCCTGAACTAGTATATGCCTCAATCCCCTCTTCGACCGAAATTTTCTGACTCGGTACATATCCACCCTCGGGCCAATTGTTTAAATCAGTTCTATTTACCGCGCAATGTAAACCTTTAAAAACATCCATCGTCTCAACGGGAGCATCTGAACCAAAAGCCATCATAATATCCATATCAATATACCTTTTAAAATTATAGGAGCTTTCAGCCATCTTATCACCAACCCTATCCCTTACAATATGAAGATCGTAATCTAGGAATATAGGTTGAATATGAGCCATTGCACCAGATTCTTTGTACTTATCAAATATTTCTAAATCTGTTATTTGAGAATGAACAATAGAATTCCTTAGACTCTTATCACCAACAGCCTTAATCAAGGAAAGGGTCAAATCAATTGTCCCGCTTCCAATTCCATGAACAGCTACTGGAAAGCCCTTTTCATTTGACTTAAAAATAAGATTCTTTAATTCTTCCTCTTTTATTGCTAAAACACCCCTTGTTGTCTTATCATCATTATAGACTTCCTTCATATAGGCTGTTCTAGCTCCCAAAGATCCATCAGCTAAAATCTTAATAGGTCCAATTTTAAAATTACCCTTCTCTAGACCATATGAAAAACCCATTGCTAAAAATTTTTCAAGTTCTAACTGATTTCTCATAAGACTTTGATGATTCACCTTAATCTTTAGTTTATTTCTTTCAACTAAATTTTCATAAGCTTTTAAAATCCTATCAATATTGTCAAAAGTTGTTACACAAAAATCGTCAGTTTGAACAGATGTAAGTCCCAATTCAAGACATTTCTCTTGAGCAGATAGAATATAGTTTTCATAATCTTCTACAGAAGGTTCCGGAACAAAATACTGAACTTGATCTAAAGCTTGCTCCTTTACTATACCGTCTAAATCCCCATTTTCATCACGGCCGAAAAGTTCCCCTTCTAAATCAATATTCGACTCAATAAGTAAGTCTATGACCGCCCTATTTACAACAGCTATATGTCCACAAACCCTTTTCAAAAATATCGGAATATCCCTTGAAACTTCATTCATATCTTCTAAGCTCGGGAGAGTTTTATCCTGAAAATTATCTTGATTCCAACCCCTTCCCACTAACCATTTAGGATTTTTTTCTTCTATGTATTTTTTACATCTATCCTTTATTTCACCGATAGACTTAACTCCAGACAAGTCACATCCTGAAAGGGCCAAACCTATTCCTACAAAATGCATGTGGGAATCATTAAATCCAGGCAGTACCAAATTTCCTTCAAGATCTATAGTTTCCTTAATATCATATTTTTCATATGATTTATCATTCCCAATCCAAAGAATTTTACCCTCAAATACCAGCATACTCTCATTATACTGAACCTGGGAATTTTTAATATTTACAATCTTTCCGTTGGTAAAAAGTTTCATTACATTACACCCCTTTTCCCCTCATAATCTTTCCCTCCAATTATAACACCTTTTAGGCAAAAAAAAAGAGACTTATAACAATGCCTTTCATAATATTTTGGCACCTAATAAAGCCTCTAACTCCAAAGCAGTATTTTCATATAAATTCTCCTGTCATTCACATGTTCGTCTATATTCTTAAGTCCAATATTGCACCAGTCTGATTCAATACATTATATCCCTGAGTATAAAGAAAATCATTCTCTTCTTCCTCAGGAATAAGACTATCTAAAAGATTTACATTGTTAAACAATGTCCTATTTTCAAAGATATTTACTCTTCTATTTACACTATTAGCTAGGCCTGAATCACTTGAAAAAATATTAGAAATATCATTTTGACTAACATCTTCATCAATACTTCTAAAATTAAGTCTGTCTCCAGCAATTGTAATTCCTACATTTCTTAAATCCTCTTCATACCTTGATAAATCATTTTCGATCTGCTTACCTAAAATATTCAAATTTCTATTACTAGACTCTTCAAGAAAATTCAAAGTATCATTTATTCCCTCTGTAAAATCCCTAAGCTTATCCTCAATTGCCCCTCTATCAAACTCAATAGAAATACTTCCACTATCTTCTTCATAATTTGTGAAATCTATTTCGATATCTTCTTCTGTCTCAACTAAATAATCCTGGGATTCATACTCCTGACCATTTATTTCAATTTGAAAATTCTGAGCCTCTACAAATACTTGATCAAATCCCAATGACTGAGCTAAATCTCCTTGAACATCAAATCCAGCATCTAGACCAGTTTCATTTGAAGAAATATTAAGGAAAGTTTCATTGTTATCAGTAAGAATTACTTCCGCACTAAGACCTGCATCACTATTTCTAATATTTTCTGCAATAATATGAAATACATCCCCTACAGTAGAATCTTGACCCTGATTTTCCAATTGAAATTCAAAGCTTTCATCTCCCCTTGTAATTGAAAAACTACTGCCAAATTGTTCCTGATTGAATAGATCTTCCTGTCCAAATACATTAGATTTGTTAGTCTGGGCAAATGGATCTTGAGACACTGCATATTGAACATTTTGATTTTGATTTCCAAAACTCAAAACATTAACCGATTCATCACTTTTCTCTTGATCAAACTCAAATAAGGTATTACTTTCTTCCTGACTCATAAGGTTTTCAATATTTTCATTCAAGCTTTCAAGATTCTTATGGATATTAGAAAAGAATCCTGAAATTTCTTTAGACAGGTTAGTATTTACCTTATCAGAATATATTGCCGCAACCGCCATGGAAAATAAATTAGGAACCTGATTCTTCCCATCATAAGAATTCATAACATTCTTAAAATAGGTATTGTAAAAATTATATGAAGTTATACCATTAATCATAACCTCACCCCCAGACTCATCCTTATATTATTATTATACCTTTTTTACAAAGGTTTAAACATTTTTGGGTGATTTAATCGAACTGGAGTTCTATTTAAAAAAGCCTAAAGTCACTTCAAGTGACTTTAGGCTCCCCATTAACTGATATATTTTTTCAAATCCGCACTATATACATCTGGGGAAGAAGAAATATTTTCTTTTGCTCCCCTGTTTTTTTCAATTGGCATATTCAGTCCTAGATAGAAAAGTCCCAGACTCACAATAATTAACGCTTCCATTCTTCTTCACTCCTTAAAAACAATTTATTTTCTCATTGATTAATTAGAGTATAACAGATATTTTTTCAAAAATACCTCATGTAACCCATATGTAAAGGGAATGATAAATGGTAATAATTCAGTAATAAAAGTAACAAGTTTGTAACACTTTTATATTCGTAGGTTGTTGGTCGCAGATCGTAGGTCGTAAGAACATATAAAACTCTTTTAAAAAAAACAAAATCAAACCTCTTTAAAAAAGGGTTTGATGCTCCCGTGAAACGGGATTGTTAAAGCTGTCCGAAGAAAATAATAAATATAATTTACTCTAGTCTACAAAAAAAAGAAAAAAGCTTTACTTTGAAGTGAGCTTTTTCCTTTGGCAAATGTAATTTGGTGTTAGTATATAAGACATTATGTCTTATTACAACTATTTTCATTATACAAGAAATTTATTAATCTTAAAACTCAATTTTTAAGTTTTTTCTATATTTATTTGATATAATTGACTTAAGATTATTGCAAATATGCTGATAGGTAGATGATTGAATGGGAAAAAAATATTTAATTGGTGCAAATACTGTACATGTTAGTCCAGAAAAACTTTTTGAAATGGGATTTGAAATAGCAGAGGTATGCCTTGGTGGAGGAAACTCCTATGAGGAAAGAGTTGAGAAAGTAATTAATGACATACATTCAATAGAGTCTATAGGTAAAACTTACTCCGTACATTTGCCAGTATATGTAGAGGACTGGTATACATATAATTTCCTTGATGCTTTTTATATTGATGAAGATGAAGAAAAAAGAGAGCTTTCAATAAGACTTCTGGAATTAAATCTAAAAAAACTTTCAAAGTTTAAAACTAAATATTTCGTTGTCCACTTTCCGGGAATAAACAATAATAAGTATCCAGAAGAAGAATTTGAAAAATATCTTCAACACGGACTTAGGGAAATAAACCGATTGGCAGAAAAGTATAATAAGTATGTCTTACTTGAATATTTCGGTTCCAACGTTAATTTTTACGAGCCTAAAAGATGGGTCGCCGAAATTAATAAGTACAAAAACATTGGCCTTTTAACTGACACAGGTCACCTTAGCTTCTCAAGTATCAAACACGGATTCGATTATTATGAAGCTTTAGATATATTGGCAGAAGCATCTACAGCATTCCATATATGGACTGCAAAGGGAAAAGAATACTACGATAAGTCTTTTTGTTATAAAAAAAACCACCATATCATTCCTAGACTTTATCAAACTGAAGAAAAAGGATGGGCCTTTGACACAATAAAAGCCCTAGATATAATAAAAAAACACAAGAAACCAATTATCATAGAGGCTACACCTATTTATAAGGGCAGACAGTATTATGATGATGGACTTGTTGAACTTCTTGAGTATGTAAATAAATAGTAGTTAGTGATTAGTAGAAAGTAGATGGAAGAAATAAAAATCCCTATTGCACAATGGCATAATAGGGATTTTTAAAAACCAAACTACTAATAACTATCTACTAGCAACTATTTCTTACCCATTTCCTCACTCTTCTCAGTCGCCGATACAACAGCCTTAATCATAGCTGATCTAAGTCCTGAATCTTCAAGTACCTTTACAGCTTCTATGGTAGTCCCACCAGGTGAACATACCCTATCTTTCAATAGGCCTGGATGTTCTTTGCTTTCTAATAACATCTTAGCTGTACCCATAAGTGTCTGGGCTGCATATTTATAAGCCTTGTCCCTGGGCATTCCCTTTAAGACAGCACCATCTGCCATTGCTTCTATTATCATAAATACATAAGCAGGGGATGAACCACTTATTCCTACTACTACATCCATAAGTGACTCATCGACGATATCCCCTTTGCCAAAACTATCAAAAATAGATTTTACAAATTCTACTTCCCCTTCAGATACATTTTCTCTATGGGATATGGCAGACATACCCTCTCCAACAAGTACGGGAAGATTTGGCATCGCTCTAAAAAATCTGTAATTTTTATCACTCATTTTCTCAAGACTAGCAATTTTTATCCCCGCCCCAATACTTATTACTACTTTGTCTGACTTATTTTCTACTTTTCCCAAAGTTTTAAACAATTTTTCAAATCCATTGGGCTTTACTGCTATAATAATATATTTATGGTTATTAAAAACAGCTGTCTCATCAGCTTCTGATATTACACCCAGCCTTGAGGAAAGCTCATCCACTTTATCCTTATTAATATCAAATATTCCTATTTGAGATCCTTCTATTAATCCACTATTGGAAATACCTTCTATCATTGACTTACCCATATTTCCACAACCAATTACACCAATCATAGTCTACACTCCTTACTCCCTAATTTGACCTTTTCCCCTAATAACATACTTTGTAGTTGTAAGTTCTTTTACCCCCATAGGGCCCCTTGCATGGAGTTTTTGAGTACTTATTCCAATCTCTCCTCCAAATCCAAACTCTCCTCCATCTGTAAATCTTGTACTTGCATTTACATAACAGCATGCAGCATCTACTTCACTGGTAAATTTATCTGCATTTGATATATTTGATGTAACTATAGTTTCAGAATGTCCCGTTCCATATTTATTTATATGATCTATCGCTTCATCAATATCGTCAACAATCTTTACAGAAACAATAAGATCAACATATTCAGTATCCCAATCCTCTGGGCTTGCAAGTTCAACACCATCATATATTTCTTTTATTCTGGAACATCCAAGTACTTTAACACTATTTTCTTCAAGAAGATTTATTATTGATATAACTTCATCTTCTTTATAATCCTTATTTATAAGTATAGTCTCTAGGGCATTACAAACACCCGGTCTTTGAACTTTCCCATTCAGTACAATATCTAGTGCCATATCAGGATCAGCACTGGAGTCAAGATAGCAGTGACAAAGACCTGCACCCGTAACAATTACTGGCACTTTTGCATCATTTACGATTGCCTTCTTCAAACTCTGTCCACCCCTAGGAATAATTACATCAATCATCTTATCCAATTGAATAAGTTCTTTTACCAAAGACCTGTCAGTATCTCTAATAAGTTGAACTGAACCATCAGGCATACCATTTTTCATTCCCGCTTCAGTAATTATATCGCATAAAACCTTATTGGAATTTATTGCTTCTTTACCACCTCTTAGGATTATTGCATTTCCCGATTTTAGGGCAAGGCCTGCTGAATCAACAGTTACATTAGGTCTTGATTCATATATCATTCCAATAACCCCTATAGGTACCCTTACCTTTGCAACCTGAAGGTCATTATACATCTTCCATCCTTCAACAATTTCTCCTATTGGATCTTTATAGTCAGCCATAACCCTTAAGCCCTCAGCCATTGACTGAATTCTTTTATTAGTAAGGGTAAGTCTATCTATCATTGCACTTGAAAGACCAGCCTTCTTACCATTTTCAAGATCTATATCATTTTTTTCCTTAATTTGATTACCATTTTCAAGCAAAGCATCTGCCATAGAATGAAGGATATTTCTCTTAGTATTTTGGTCAAGTTGAGCAAGTTTCTTTGAAGCATCCTTTGCACTAACTGCCATTTCAAAAATATTCATTATTTTTCCTCCCCCTTACACCATTGTAAGATTATTAACATGGATTATTTCATCATACTTATTTTCACCTAAAATATCTTCTATATCCTGAGTATTGTGACCCCTTATCAATTCTATTTCCATCTTGGAATAATTTGAAATACCGTATCCTACTACATTATTTTCAGGATCTACTATTTCAAGAATTGAACCCTTCTCACACTCTCCTTCAACACTTTTCACCCCTGAAGGAAGAAGACTCTTATTTCTTCTAAGTGCCTTGACAGCTCCAGCATCAACGATTAACTTACCTGAAGGTTCTCCACCGTAACCTATCCAGTGTTTTCTAAGACCAAGGGATTTTTTCTTGCCTAAGAAAAGTGTTCCCAGTTCTTTTCCATCAAAAATATCAAATAAAATATCCTCATGGGCTCCATCAGCAATTATCATATTGTGACCCGCATTGCTTACAATTTCTGCTGCAAGTAGTTTTGTATACATACCACCAGTACCTAGCTCACTTCCTGCACCTTTTCCAAGTTCCTTTATTTCATCATTAACTTCCTCCACAATACTTATTCTTTTAGCGTCAGGATTAGTTCTTGGATTGTCTGTATATAAACCATCAATATCTGACAAAATAACCAAAGTATCAGCTTCTGTAAGTGAACAAACAAGTGCTGATAAAGTATCATTATCCCCCAGTTTAATCTCTTCCGTAATAACAGCATCATTCTCATTTACTATAGGGATAATATCTTGATTAAGTAAACTAAAAAATGTATTTCTGGCATTCAAATATCTCTTTCTGTGGACTATGTCATCCTTATTAAGTAGAATTTGACCAATAGCAATTCCATACTCAGAAAAGATTTTTTGATACATATGTATAAGTATACCCTGTCCAACAGCTGCTGCTGCCTGTTTTTCTGGTATAGTTTTAGGCCTTTCCTTCAACTTCAATTTCCCCATACCTGCTCCAATTGCACCAGATGATACCATGATTACTTCAAGTCCTCTGTTTTTTAGATCTGCAATTTGTCTTGCTAGTTTTTCTATTTTAGCTATATTAAGTAGTCCCGTTCCATGGGTAAGAGTTGATGTACCAATCTTTATTACAACCCTTTTTGTACCTTTAATAATTTCATTCCTATCCATATATACATCTCCCAACATCTAGCTCTAAATTTAAATGATTATATCATAGTAAAATATTATCCTCAACTACAATTATAATGTTTTATTTGACTTTTTTAAATATTCTTACTATATATCTAGTTTATTTGCAAATTAGCTGTTTAAGAAATAATTAATCAGTATATGTTATTATATATAAAGTAAAATAGAAGGAGGACTATTTATGGACAATACATTTGTTCTCATATGGCTAGGAATTGCAATAGCGTTTGGTATTGGTGAGCTCATGACCTTTGGACTTACTTCCATATGGTATGCTATTGGTGCTCTTGCAGCAATGTTTGCTGCCCTAATACATTTGCCAGCTATTGTGCAAGTAGTAGTTTTTCTTGTGGTAACAATTATTCTTCTATATTTTACTAAACCAATTGCTCTAAAGTATCTCAAAATTGGTTCAGTTAAAACCAATATTCAAGAGCTTTATGGAAAAGAAGGTATTGTAACCAAAGAGATAAGTGAGCACTCATATGGACAAGTAAAAGTTGACGGTAAGATTTGGACTGCCAAGTCCTTATCTAATGAAACAATTGAAAAAGATACTCTAATTACTGTCAATGATATAGAGGGTGTTAAACTTATTGTTTCAAAATCAATTAAATAAAGGAGGATTCATATGTTTAATTTCATTATTACTTTAATAGTAATTTTCTTCGGTGTAATTCTTGTTGCATCCAACATCAGAATTGTACCCCAAGCAACAGCTTTCGTAATAGAAAGACTTGGAGCCTATGTAACTACATGGCATGTTGGTCTACACGTAAAAATTCCTTTTATCGACAGGGTAGCTGGAAAAGTAACTCTAAAGGAAATGGTTATTGATTTTCCACCACAACCTGTTATTACAAAGGATAATGTTACAATGAAAATTGACACGGTTGTTTACTATCAGATAACTGACCCAAAACTGTTTACATACGGTGTAGCACAACCTATCGTGGCAATTGAAAATCTTACTGCAACTACTTTAAGAAATATTATAGGTCAGCTTGAGCTTGATGAAACCCTTACTTCAAGGGATATTATCAATACTCAAATGAGATCTATCTTAGACGAAGCAACAGATCCATGGGGTATCAAGGTTAACCGTGTCGAGGTTAAAAACATCGTACCTCCACATGATATTCAAGAAGCAATGGAAAAACAAATGAGAGCAGAAAGAGAAAGAAGAGAATCTATACTTAGGGCTGAAGGTGAAAAGAAATCTGCGATACTTGTTGCAGAAGGTAAAAAACAATCCGCTATACTTGATGCAGAAGCTGCAAAGAGATCAGCTATCCTTAAGGCAGAAGCTGATAAGGAAGCTGCAATAAGAGTTGCTGAAGGTCAAGCAGAAGCAATCCTTACGGTACAAGAAGCAACTGCAAAGGGTATAGAAATGATTAAATCAGCAGGTCCTGACCAAGGTGTTATTTCCCTTAAGAGCCTTGAAACTCTAGCAAAAGTTGCTGACGGACAAGCTACTAAACTTATTATCCCTTCTGAAATTCAGAATCTGGCTGGTCTTGTTGGATCTATGAAAGAAGTTGGGAAGACTATTGATGAATAGTCTAGTACGCATTTTCTTTGAAAACTAATGTCTAGTTTTTTGATAAATCAAAAGGTCTAGTGTGTAATATTATTCTTTATTACACGTCTAGTGTTTTGACTAGCAATACGTCCATGGTAATTATTTGCCTATAGCAAATAATAATATTTTAAAAAAATGACCCTAAGATCTTTTAAAAAGATTCTAGGGTCTATTTTAATATAATTTTGCCATGCAAAATATCCACGGTCGGAATATCATTATTCCACTAGACTTCAAATCAGGCAAAGCCACAGATTTTACACTAGACATTTTTAAATAAAAATACTAGACCTAATGTTGATACATAGTAAAACATTACACTAGACTACACACCTGTAATCTCCAAAAACTTCTCAATATCTCCCTTAATAAGCTCAAGTGAGCTAGCCCAGAATTCCTTCTTTGTAATATCAACATCCATTATTTTAGCAACATCCTCAGCTGTGTTCTTACCAGTTGAAGATAGTAGAATATCATACTTTGGAATAAATTCTTCCTTATCCTCTAAGTACTTGCTATATAATCCCTTTGCAAATAAAAGTCCAAATGCATATGGGAAATTGTAAAAACTCAATGAACCCGAATAGTAGTGGGGCTTTATTACCCACATGTAGGGATGAAGTAGTTCATGATTTAGTCCACTTCCATAAGCCTCTTTCTGAGAATTTGTCATGGTTTCTTTTAGATCTGCTACAGAAAGACTGCTGTCCTTTCTATTTTCAAATACTTCTGACTCAAATAGGAATCTACTGTATATATCACAAATTACTTGACCTGCATCTTGAAGGGAATTATCAAGGATATATAGCTTTTCCTCGTCTGTTTCACAAGATGATATAATAGCTTGATTAACTATAGTCTCACAGAATGTAGATGCTGTTTCTGCAAGGGGCATTGGTGAATCAGTATTCAGTATAGACTCTCCATAGATACAATCATTGTGATATCCATGACCTAGTTCGTGAGCTAAGGTTATTACATCACTCATTGTTCCTGTAAAGTTTGTAAGTATCCTTGACTCTTCTATATCATAGCAACCACTGCAAAATGCTCCACTTACCTTATTTTCCCTTGGTGCAACATCTATCCATTCTTCATCGAATGCTTTTTTTGCATAATTTTTAAGCTTCTCACTATACTTAGCAAAATTTTCTTCAATAAATACTCTTGCTTCATCATAAGTAAAAGTATTTCCCGTCTTTCCAAGTGGGGCAAATAAATCATAGAATGCCAGACCCTTATCCGATCCCATTAATTCACCTTTTCTCTTAAAGTATCTCCAGAAATCAGGTAAATAATCTTTTATAGCACTTAACATTGCATCCAGAGTTTCCTTTTGCATTTTAGATTTTTTCAATGCTTCATGCAGTGGTGATTCATATCCCCTTAACTCAGTGATTGTATTTACTTCACCTTTTATAGAGTTAATAGAATATGCTATAGAGTCCTCAATCTTTTCATAGGATTTTAGTTCTTTTTCATAAGCATTTTTTCTAGTAGCTTGATTCTCATGGTAAGCAAGATTTCTAGCTACTGAAATTGGAACAATTTCCTCCTCTTCATTTCCTAAATTTACAGTTAGAGTTGAAGTAAGTATTGATTGAAGCATTTCCCATGATTCTGACCCTGTTTGTCTAAGCTTTGATATTAATATCTCCTCTTTTTCATCAAGAAGATATTTAGATGATTCATATATTTCCATAAGCATAAATTTATGTTCAATTAAAGAATCCGACTTTTCAATTAGGTCAAAAATATTCTCTAATTTGGAAAGCCCTTTCTGAAATAATACATTGGGAAGAGTTAACTCAGTCATTACATTGCTGAGTAAATCCCTTGCCTTTAGGGCCTGAGTATTTGAAGTATCACCATAGATAAGTAAATTAACATATAAATTTATTTTCTCAATTAAAGTATAGATTTCACTTGTCTTTGCAATATATTCTTCCATAACCTTAATTGGCTCTTTAGAGTCTATTTCTTTTGCCCATATATTAAACTCATCAGTCATACTTACAAGTTTTGAAAAATCGCCCTTATATTTGTCTGAATCAATGGCCGAATATATATTGTCAAGATTCCATCTTAAATCCTTATTCATTTCTTCTCCTCCTTATCTTTTCTTACATCTACTATTATAACCAACAGAAAAAAATAAGTCAGTTAAATTTGCATATTTGCTTTTTTAAGATTATTATGTTGGTAGAAGATTTTGCAATTTAGGAGGACAATAATGCTATTTTCTTTAGGACTTATAATTATTTTAGGTATACTACTGAAACTATCTTTTGAAAAGATAAAACTTCCCGGACTTTTGGGAATGCTAATACTTGGTGTAATCATTGGACCATATGGACCACTGCCCCTTATTGATGAAGGAATTCTTAACATTTCATCAGAGCTAAGGAAAATTGCCCTTATAGTAATACTAATTAGGGCTGGTCTTGGAATCAAAAAGGAAACCCTAAAAAAAATTGGTAAACCAGCTATGAAAATGAGTTGTATACCAGGGCTTCTTGAAGGTTTCTCAATTATGTTTATATCAAAATATCTACTTGGATTTACTTTCATTCAAGGTGGTATTCTTGGATTCATTGTAGCAGCAGTTTCACCAGCTGTAGTCGTTCCATCCATGCTTCATTTTATCGAAACAGGCAGGGGGAAAGATAAGGAAATCCCATCCCTTATTCTTGCAGGAGCATCAATAGACGATGTATTTGCAATAACAATTTTTTCATCATTTACAGGACTATATTTTGGTACAAACTCCAACCTAGCACTTCAAATTCTGGGTATACCTGTATCAATAATACTTGGAATACTATCAGGTGCTTTAATAGGATTAATAGTATATGAAATATTCAAAAAGTTTAATCTTTCTGATGTACAAAAAATATTAATACTCTTCTCCATTTCACTTATGTACAATGCAGGAGAAGAATATCTTAAAGGCATAATACCTATAGCTAGCTTACTTGGAATAATGGCAATCGGTTATGTAATATCTGAAAGGGATAGTAAATTTGGACTGGAAATGTCCCTAGGATACAACAGGATATGGGGTCTTGCAGAAATCCTTCTGTTTGTTCTAGTAGGAGCCCAAGTAAATATCCATGTAGCAATGGATTCAGGTATGATAGGCATACTAATAATTGCCTTCGGACTTATATTTAGAAGTATCGGGGTAATAATATCTTTACTTGGAACAAATCTTAATAAACATGAAAAACTATTCTGTGTAATTTCATATATTCCAAAAGCAACAGTTCAAGCAGCAATAGGAGCTGTCCCCCTTACAATGGGTGTAGAGGGCGGAGAAATTATCCTTGCTTTAGCTGTTCTATCTATTATAATTACGGCACCACTAGGATCTATGGGGATTAGAATTGTTGGGGAGAAGCATTTATCTAGATAGTGATAATAGTTGGTTAGTAGATAGTTGTTAGTGGACAGAAAAACCAAAAAAGCCTTATTTTGCATAATGCAAAATAAGGCTTTTATTTACCTATCTACTAACCAACTAACTACCATCAACTAGACTACACTTTAAACCTATCAACACTATCAACAAGTTCCTTAATACTATCATTAAGTCTTCTAATAGCATCTACAGTATTCTCCATAGCAGTGTTTTGCTCTTGGCTTGAAGCGCTTACTTCTTCTGCTGAAGCTGCTGCTTCTTCTGATACTGCTGAAATGTTTTCTATAGAAGCTACTATACCATTTTTCTGGTCAGTCATTATTTCAGTGGACTGCTTAGTATTATTAAGTTCGTGATCAATTCTTTCTACTGCATTAACAATAGATTCGAATGATTCCCTAGTTTTTTCTATTGCTACATCATTTTCTTCTAAAAGTTGATTGGTATTTTGTACATCATCAACGATTTTAGCAATAATGTTTTTAATTTCTTCAATAATCTTGGCAATTTCATCTGAAGATTTTTTAGATTCATCTGCTAATTTACTGATTTCATCAGCTACTACTGAGAATCCTCTTCCTGCTTCTCCTGCTCTTGCTGCTTCGATTGCTGCATTAAGTGCTAAAAGTCCTGTTTGATCAGAAATTTGAGTTATTGCATCAATTATTGTATTGATATTCTCAGACTTCTCATTTAGTACTCCAACAGCATCCACAAGATTTCTATTTGTTTCATTTGTCACACTAAAAGTATTTCTTAATGCACCAATGTTTTTCATACCATCATCTGTTAAAGTAACAGTACCCTTAACTTGTACTTCCATTTCCTGAGCGTTTTGATTTACATCATCAATACTTTCAGAAAGTTTCATAACTAAGGCAGCTGCCTCTTGTACTTCTGTTGCCTGAGAAGTTGCTCCTGATGCAATTTCATCAACTGTCACACTAATTTGTGTACTTGAAGTTGCAACATTATCAGCTGAACCAGCAATCACTTCTGAAGAGTCTCCGAGTTCCTTAGAAAGATCCTTTACTCCATGGATAAGATTTTTAATATTCCCAACCATAAGGTTAAAGTTCTCCATAAGAACGCCAATCTCATCTTTATTTCTAGCCTTTAAGGAAACGCTAAGATCTCCATTTCCTACACGTTCCATACTTTCTCTAATCTTATTTACTGGCTTAACTACAGTTCTGGCAATTACATATGCTATTAATAGATATGCTATGGCAAGAGCAATAATTATAAGCACAACTGACTTAATCATAAGCTTGTCCACGGTTCCTTTAAACTCAGTAACCGGTATAACTGCTCCAAGTTTCATATCTTCAACAGTATCATAATACACAAAACTCTTAACACCCTCAATGTCTACAATTTCAACACCTGTATCTTGGCTAAGCATTTTTTTTGCCCATTCAACTTGATTAAGATCTGTACCTATTTTAGTAGAATCATGGTGGAACATAACCTTATTATCTTCATCTAAAACGAATGCATAACCAGTTTCACCGATTTTCATTCTCTCAACAATTTTTTCTACATCAAGATCACTAGTAATCTCAAATAATTTCTCCATTGATACACCTATTTGAACAATACCTGGTTGATCCAGTCTAGAAACTCCAAGATACTGGAATAGCACACCATCAGTTCCCCTTATCATAGGTTTTTGGGCTAGTTCATATCCTTCAACCCCAATACCATCAAGAAATGGTACTGTTTGCTCAGAACTTGCAAAGTCAAAGCCATAGAACTCTTTAACCGTACCACTAACAATGATACCATCAGCATTTACAACGTGAATCTCTTCTACACCTAAATAGTCTTTCAATTTCATCATATTTTCATATTCTAAGTATTTTGGATCGTCTGCAATAATCCTAGCAATCGCTTTTGTCATTCCTATGTTTGAGTTATCCATATCAGCTAGAATATTATTAACTATTTCATCCCTTGCCTTAACACTGCTAACGATACTTTTAATCTGACCACCAAGCTGTGTACCAATTAAGTTTTCAGCAATATCATTTGCACCCATAATTCCATTAAAAGTAAATATAACTGAAGCAATTAATATGATTGCAGTTATAGGTATTAATACTTTGTACCTTAATTTCATCATCCGTCCTCCCATAAATGAATTTAGCTTATAAACATTATCCACAGGTTTATTAACAAAAATGTGGGCAAATTATTATTTACCCACATAAATTATTAGTTTTTAACATGTTTTTAACAATTTTTACTCGAACAAAAATTCGGTTATCAACATAATCAACAGGTTATCCACATATTATTGTGAATTATTGATTTTTCCCCAAAGTAGTTTTCTTACCGATTAATGATAATTTGATTTTATTTCTGCCCATTTTACATCATCACTTTGAAGTGCCTTAATAAGTATTTCTGCTGAAACAATATTAGTAGCAAGTGGTATAAAATGAACATCACACATCCTAAGTAAGGCTTGTACATCTGGTTCATGCGGCTGAGCAGTAAGGGGATCTCTTAAAAATATAACAAAATCAATCTTCTCACATGCAATCATAGAGCCAATCTGTTGATCTCCCCCAAGTGGTCCTGACAGAAATCTTGTAACAGGTAATCCAGTTACATCGTTAATCCTTTTACCAGTAGTCCCCGTTGTAAATATCTTATGCTTTTCCAGTGCTTCCCTATGTCTTACTGCAAATTTAACAATTTGGTCTTTTTTCTTATCATGTGCAATCATTGCAATATTCATAAATCTCGGCTCTCCCAAAGAGCCTTACACCACCTTTCAATAAAATCAAAATATGACAATTCCTCAAAATAACATTATATACAAAATATACAATCTAGTAATTGCAAAGCCTTGACAAACCTGTGTGTATAAAAACAAGACCTTGCACTTATAATTATACATTATATTTTTCCAAAAAATATAGTAGATTTTCGTAAATTACTACAATTTTTAATCATATCAATATATATATTTTGTAAGGCGAAATAAAAATAGGACCTTAGCACCATTTAATTACTAGGGCTAAAGTCCATAATTTCACTTATCTACAACATCCAGATTTCCTACATCTTTGTCTACAAAACTTATCATCATCTAAACATTTAACCAAGTTTTCTCCGCAAGAAGGGCACTTAACTTCCTCATTTTCATATGCAGCTTCAAATTCTTTACCACAGGATTCACAGCTATATTTACATATGTTTAGAGTATAATTCCCACCACTTATTTTTATAGCCTTACCCTGAGTAAGGGCTATGGCAACTTTTTTTCTGGCCTCATCTATTATTAGTTGAAATGTCTGCCTAGAAACATTCATAAGCTCTGCACACTCAGCCTGGCTAAGACCCTCAATATCTTTTAGTCTCATTGCTTCAAGTTCTTCTATCTTTAAAGGAACCTCTTCTAAGTAACATTTCCTTATTCCATCAGGTTTAAAATACACACTATCCGGCATAAAAGCCACTTTTCTCAACTTAACAGGTCTTGGCATTATTTCCTCCTACAGTCTTCACATAGTCCATCCATGATAATACTTACACTATCAGCCTTTGCATGATACTTTGCTTCTACAAAACTAAGTTGAAACTCTATATTATCCTTCAACTCAATATCATCATATTCAAATAACTTTTTACATATCTTGCACTTAAAATGAACATGATAATTTTTTTCGTTAAACAAATTAAGTTCATAAGCTTTAATGTTATCAATAGATACTTTTTTTATTATATCATTTTTATAAAGAACATCCAAAGTTCTATATACGGTTGGAAGACTTATTCTTTTACTCTTAACAAAATTGTATATACCCTCAGCATCAAGATGACAATCATTAGTTAAAAAAAGTTTGGATATTTCAATCCTTGGACGTGTTATTTTTAAATCATTTTCCTTAAGAATATTCTTGATAATATTTAACTTAGCATACACGGTTCATCTCTCCAATATACTTATTTTAAATTAGTCAAATAAGTATTCACGTTCGCTGTAAGCTGATCCGTAAACTCCTTATTATAATCATGATAAAGTTCAATTTTTCCTTCATCACATAGTTTTGCAAATTCAGGATCAATTGGCATTTTGTGAATTACATTTACTCCATATTCCTCAGCAACTGCATCCAATTTACTTTCACCGAAAATATTTATTTTCTTATCACAATCAGGACATTTTAAATAAGACATATTTTCAACTATTCCTAGTACTTCAACATCCATTTTTTTAGTCATATTAATAGATTTTTTTACTATTAATTTAACTAAATCCTGTGGTGAAGATACAACTACTACACCATCAATGTCTATTGACTGCATAATTGTTAGAGGTACATCACCTGTTCCTGGAGGCATATCGATTAATAAATAATCCAGTTCTCCCCACTCAACCTCTGAATAAAACTGCTTAACAACTCCTGAAATAGCAGGACCTCTCCAAATAACAGGTTCCTCTTCATTTGGTATAAGAAGATTAATTGAAATCATCTTTATACCTGTAACCGATTCAACTGGAAAGATTACTTCACTATTTCCACCAGCTCTTTTTTTATTAACTCCAAAAACCTTTGGAATACTTGGTCCAGTGATATCCGCATCCATTATACCTACCTTATAACCCTGTCTGTTCAGATTTGTAGCAAGAACTGAAGTCACAGAACTTTTTCCAACTCCACCCTTTCCACTCATAACAGCTATACAATTCTTAATTTTGCTATTTTTACTTGCAACTATTTTTTCCATTTTTTTCACCCCTGTATTTGCCAAATTTTATTGGCATATGCTATTTTTAATTATACTCTTATATTTTTTTATGTCAAACTAAAAAAATAGTAGATAGTAGTTAGACATTAGTAGCTGGAAAAAGATTTTTTTTCCAACTTCTAATCACTATCTACTATCTACTAATCACTATCTACTATTTTTACTTTATCTCACTTATTCCAACATTGGCGAGTTCATCTGCCCTATTATTCATATCCACAACATATAAAAAATCTTCCATTGTGAAGTGGTCACCGTTCCATTTCTTGAACTTTTCATACCACGTGTTTATTTCAGCTTGCTTCCCTACATTTAAGTGGCCCTTCATCCTATAGAAATTTACAGATTCCAATTTCCTAACTAAAGCTATTAACTCTTCCCATAATCCCCTGTTTTCTACGGGTTTTTTGCTAGAAGTCTTCCAACCGTTTTTCTCCCAGTTTAAATACCATTTTTTATTAAAGCAATCTATTACATAACCTGAATCCGAAAAAATATTTATATGGATATCATGCCTCTTAAGTGACTTAAGGGCCTCAATTACTGCCTGAATCTCCATTTGATTATTAGTAGTATTTTTCTTACTCCCATAAAGTTCTTTCTTGTGTCCATTATATTCAAGTATTGCTCCCCAACCCCCATGGTTTTCTGAACTCTGATTGTTAGAACATCCACCATCTGTATATATATTTATAGATTTCATATCATCACCTCGGTATTTTCGAAGCCGCTGAAAAAGTAGCTATGGTTGATTCTTATCTTCAATATGTTGGGTTCCATAGTTGAAAGAAAGATACATATTGTGGTATAAGAATTTCAAATAGGACTTTTTCAGTGGCCTTGTATTTTCAATTATTCTAAAACCATTATACCAAAAACAGTTTGCCTAAGACATAGTAATAAAATATAATGTAAGCAAATACTATAGTGGGGGAAAATCAATGGACTCTTATGATATTCAAATACTAAATATTCTTCAAGAAAACGGCAAAATATCTGTTGCAGAACTTGCAAGAATTATAGAGCTTTCACCAACTGCAACAAAAGAAAGAATTAAAAAACTTGAATCAGAGGGTATAATCAAAGGCTACTCAGCCGTCATCGATTATGAAAAAGTAGGTTTTAGTCTTATATCATTTATAACTGTACCTGTAGGAGACATGACTATTAAAGAAATGGAAAATCATCTGACTGGTTTAAATGAAATCATGGAATGTCATAAGGTTACAGGTGGTACTTGCTTTTTAGTAAAGGCTATCACAAAAGACACTCAACACCTAGAAAGACTAATTGATAATATCAATAATTATGCTAAAAACACCTATACCTATATCGTTCTATCAACATATAAGGATAATAGAAATATTAAGCTTGATTAATAATGTTGAAAATAAAATTATATATGATATACTTGTTTTGATAAATCGTAGACTGGGATTAGTAAGATTTTAATCTTTTATAGAGAGTCAATGTATGGTGGAAATTGACACTGATTTTTTTCTGAATGGACCCATGAGTCTGATCTTGAAAATAGTAGGGATTGGCGGCTGATTACCGTTATATAATCTTAAGTGGACTAAGGTCAATTAGAGTGGTACCGCGGAGAATATTCGCCTCTTATATTTTTATATAAGGGGCTTTTTTATTTTATAAAAGGAGGATACACCATATGAGTGAAAAAAAAATAATGGTAAGTGGTATTAAACCATCGGGAAAAATAACACTTGGAAACTATATAGGAGCTTTAAAAAACTGGGTAGATAATCAAGATGAGTTTGAAAACTATTACTTCATAGCTGATCTTCATTCTGTTACAGTAAGACAAGAACCAGCTAAACTTAGAAAACAAACACTTGATTCCTTAGCACTTTACCTTGCTTGTGGACTAGATCCAGAAAAAAATATTATTTTTATACAGTCCCATGTAACTGCCCACCCAGAACTTTCTTGGGTGCTAAGCAATATGACATACATGGGTGAGCTTAATCGTATGACTCAGTTCAAGGACAAATCTAAGAAAAATGAAGAGAATTTAAATGCAGGACTTTTCACATACCCTGTATTAATGGCAGCAGATATACTTTTATACCAAGCAGATTATGTACCTGTTGGGGAAGATCAAAAGCAGCATTTAGAGCTAACAAGAGATCTTGCTAGTAGATTCAACAACAGATACTCCGATACATTTAAAGTGCCTGAGCCTTATATTCCAAAAGCTGGAGCTAGAATAATGAGTCTTCAGGAACCAACAAGTAAAATGGGTAAATCTGATGATAATGAAAATGGAGTTATTTATATCACAGACACTCCTGAAGAAATCAGAAGAAAATTCAAAAGAGCTGTAACAGATAGTGTTGGAATAGTACAATACAATGATGAGCAGCCAGGTATAAAAAATCTTCTTACAATTTATTCAGTACTTACGAAAAGACCTATTGAAGATATCGTTAAGGACTATGAAGGTAAGGGATATGGTGATTTCAAGACTGATGTAGGAGAAGTGGTAATCGAGGCATTAAATCCTATAAGAGAAAAATACGAAGCCCTAATAAGCGATAAAAAATACCTTCAGTCAATCTATCAATCCGGTGCTGAAAAAGCTGAAAAGATTGCTAGAAAAACTTTAAGAAAAGTTTATAAGAAGTCTGGATTTGTTCCTAGATTTTAAATAATCGAGTGCCGACAAAGTCAACACTCTCGTTAAGCAATATATTGAGAATCTCAATATATGTGAAGCAGGTGCATTCGCACCGTTAAGCATCTATTATCATAGACGTGAAGCGGCGTTTTTAAACGCTGTAGAACAAAGTCAAATCCTTTTAAGAAAGGATTTGATGGTCCCGCAAAGCGGGATTGTTTAACCTGTCCGAAGGAAATTATAAATATAATTTCCTAGTCTACAATGAAACCTTGCTATGCAAGCTTAAATTTGAAAGCTTGTAAAAGCAAGGTTTTTAAATTGCTTTTTTTATAAGTATTTCCCCTCTGGGAAATTACCTTGTACGTAATTCGAAGAATTACTGCTTAACAATGAATTGATAAATTCATCGCTTAACAGGAATGAAATGACCGCTTAACGTTATGATTCATCATAATGCTCAACCAGACTGTAGTTTATCTACAGTCTGAGAATATCAATCTTGTCGACACTCTCTTTTTAATATAATATTATATTAAAACATCAAATGATTTGGAGGTTTTAATTATGGTTAACCAAGATAGGTTAATAGAAAAATTCATTGAATACGTAAAAGTATCAAGCGAATCTAGAGATGAAATTAGGTTTCAGCAACTACTAGTAAATGAACTTAAAGATATGGGTTTTGAAATATTTTTGGATGAAAGTATAAAAGTTAAAAGTGGATCTAATGCCAGTAATATTATAGCTAAATATACAAGTGATCCTTCTGAAGATTACATAATGCTATCTGCCCACATGGATACTGTTACTCCAGGTAATGATATCATTCCTATTATTGAGGGTGATTATATAAAGAGTGATGGGTCTACAATCCTTGGAGGAGACGACAAGGGTGGCATTATTACAATAATGGAAGCTGTAAGAACTTTAAAAGAACATAAACTCCTTATGCACAATCTTGAGATTGTATTTACAATTTGTGAGGAAGTTGGTCTTCTGGGATCTAAATATCTTGATTATGACATGATAAAGTCAAAAAAAGCCATAGTACTTGATTCTAGTGGACATCCTGGTAATATTATCATAAAAGGACCTGGTCAAAATAAAATTGATTTTAAAATCACTGGAAAAACTGCCCATGCCGGTATTTGTCCTGAAGAAGGTATAAACGCTATACAAATTGCCTCAGAAGCTATTAGCAATATGAATCTTCTAAGAATCGATGAAGAAACAACTGCTAATATTGGTAAAATTTCTGGTGGTAGTGCAACAAATATAGTTTGTGACAGTGTTATTGTAAACTGTGAAGCAAGGAGTCTTTCTCTTGAAAAACTTCAAAAACAAACAGATCATATGCTTGAAGAAATGACAAAGTCTTGTGATAAATTTGGAGGAAAACTTGATTTCGAGGTTACAAGAAGCTATAATCCTCTAGTTGTAGATGAAAATTCTGAGCTTGTTAAAGAAATTTCATCTGCAATGAGAAATCTTGACATTTCACCTATTCTAAAGGCTTCCGGTGGTGGAAGTGACACAAACAATTACTTTGAAAACGGTATTGAGGCTATAAACCTTGCTGTTGGAATGACAAATGTCCATACCAAGGATGAATGCATAAAGATTTCTGATCTTGTAAAGATGACAGAACTAATTATTGAACTAATCAAAAAATAACTTGAGGGAGGAACACAATGGATATATTTAATCAAGGTTTCCAATTGATGGCTGAAAGAAGATTTGACGAGGCAATTGAGTATTTTGGAAAATTATCTGAAGAACATCAAGAAGACCAAAAAATTCACTACTGGTCACTTAAGTATATAGCTGATATCATAGGAAACTTAGCCTATAAGGATTATGGTCAAGCTATTGATATCTATCAAAGAATAATTAATGAGTATGAACTTGAAGACAACTTATATGAGATGTGTCAAATGGACATGGCATCAGCTTATCTAGAAATGGGCACAACAATGATTCAAACATTTGATGAAGTTATTGATAATCTAATTGTAGAAGATGAAAAAATGTTTGAAATAAAAGAAAAATTACTAGAAAAGAGAAATGATTTCATTGAATCTGAAGCTGAGAAGATTTATAAGTCTAGGATGTAATTTTATGGAGTGTTTTTCACTCCGCCTAAAATGGCCTAATGTGGCCTAATATAGCCTAAAGTTGTTTAAAAAAAGAACTCTAGAAATATTGAATTTTACAATATTTTTAGAGTTCTTATGTTTTTACAATATTAGACCACATTAGGCTATGTTAGGCCATTTTAGGCGGACTGATTATTACAGTCCATATTTCCTAGTAATTCTTCTCTTTAATTTCAAAGAATGCCTTAGGGTTTAGACAGACAGGACATTTAGCTAATGCTTCTTCTCCTTCATGTACGTAACCACATAATGCACATTTCCATCTAGCTTTTTCAGACTTCTTGAATACCATTTCATCTTCAACGTTCTTTGCAAGCTTAAGGTATCTAGCTTCATGCTCAGCTTCTACTTTTGAAATTAAATCAAATGCAGCTGCTACAGCTCCAAATCCTTCTTCTCTTGCAATTTTAGCGAACTCTGGATATAACTCAGTATACTCTTCGTTTTCTCCAGCAGCAGAAGCCTTAAGGTTTTCTAAAGTAGTTCCAACTTTTCCAGCTGGGTACATTGCTGTAATTTCAACAGCTCCACCTTCTAAGAAATTGAAAAATCTTTCTGCATGATAATGCTCGTTCTTTGCTGTTTCTAAGAACAAATCTGCAATTTGCTCATATCCTTCTTCTCTTGCTTTCTTTGCAAATAATGTATATCTGTTTCTAGCTTGTGATTCTCCAGCAAATGCCTTTAATAAATTTTGCTCAGTCTTTGTTCCTTTAATAGTAGCCATTGTTAATTAGTCCTCCTCGATTATTCTTTTACAGGTGGGTTAAATACCCTAGTTCTTAATTCTCTATCCATCATTAATACTGCATGCTTGTTATCACCGATGAATTTTAATTGGCCAAGAATTTCTGAAGCACTTGCTTCTTCTTCAACCTGCTCATCAACAAACCATGCAAGGAAGTTATTAGATGCATAATCAGACTCTTCCATAGCAATTGTTACAAGACCATTGATTAGGCTAGTAACATGTTGCTCATGCTTGTATACTTCTTCAAATATATCAAGTGGAGTCTCCCAGTTAGTTTCTGGACCCTCTATTGGAAGTAGGTTTACCCTTCCTCCTCTTTCATTTACAAAATCAAACATCTTTAATCCGTGGAACTGCTCCTCTTGGAATTGAACTCTCATCCAATTTGCAAATCCAGGAAGATTCATGTCCTCAAAACATGCTGACATAGATAAGTATAGGTAAGCTGAGTATAATTCTGCATTGATTTGCTTATTAAAAGCATCTTCCATTCTTTTGTTCATCATCAAATCTCTCCTTCTACTATGTAACCTTATGCCTTCCAGTGACCATGAAGATTACAATATTCTCTTGCTACTACTTCTGTAGCATCAGTTTTAAATACAGCTTCAGGCTTATCACCAGGCTTAAGATATGCTGTTAATACCTCATCACCAGCAATTAATTCGATCCACTGAATGTAATGTTTTTCTTCCATTGGATGAAGAGTTGAACCAACTGTTACCTTGTATCCGCCATCGATTTTTTCAACAACTGGTACATGCTTTTCAGTAGTTTTATCAGCTGATTTTTCTTCCATCAATTTCATATCCTGACCACAACAACTTAGTGTTCCGCCACCAGCACTGTATACTTCTACTATATTACCACATAATTCACACTTATATACTTCTAACTTCTTTGCCATTACAAAATCCTCCTTATAATAATCAATTTTTCGTCTTCCCTGAACAAGATTTACACATTCCTCTAAAAAATACATCTTGTTGTTTTACTTGAAATCCATCTAATTCACTAACCCCTAGTTTCGTGAAATCAAAATCAAAATCCATAACCTCTCCGCATCCATCACATTTAAAATGTCCGTGAATACCGGTATTTGCGTCATATCTTGCTTCATTCTCCTCTATTGTGAGAAGTTTGGCTATTTCATTCTCAACAAACAGATTCAAAGTATTATATACAGTCGTTTTAGAAAGGGTAGGTATCTCACTTATTAGTACCTTGTAGATTTCATCTACAGTGGGGTGTGAAGTAGTATTAATAAGATATTCAAATATTCTTATTCTCTGATAAGAAGGTTTAATATTATGACTCTTTAAATATTCACCTACATTATCAATTACTATTTTCATCAAAATAATGGTCTCCCCTCTTAGCTAAACAAATGATTGCCTAAGTAATCACTATCCCTCATATACTACAAACATATCTTTTCCAACACCACATACTGGACATACCCAATCATCTGGAATCGCGTCAAATGCTGTTCCCGGTGCTATACCTCCATCTGGATCTCCTACTGCTGGATCATATACGTACTCACATGCTTCACAAATATATTTCATAATGTCTCCTCCTAAGTATTTTTAATATTTTATTTTTTGCTACTTATTATTCTACTTTTAACTAACCTTCATAAGGTACAAACATATCTTTTCCAACTCCACATACTGGACATACCCAATCATCTGGAATTGCTTCGAATGATGTTCCTGGTGCTATACCTCCATCTGGATCTCCTACTGCTGGATCATATACGTACTCACATGCTTCACAAATATACTTCATAATAGCTCCTCCTTAAAATTTTAAATTTTATCTTGATTTTAATTGACCATGATAGTATGATGAATTCACAAGTTGATTGTTTTCGTATCAACTTTGTATTCATTACAAATTTATTTTAGCATTTTTAATTTTTTTAGTCAACCATAAAGTTATATATCCCAAAAATAAATTTTTAACCACATTTTAAATTATTTTTTCATTTTTTATAAAGATACTTATTTATAATCAATTCAAAATGACATGATTATAAATTTGTATAAAAAATGTAAAAATGAGTTTTAAATTTTTTTCAAGGGGTATCAACTTCTTGGATTGACAAATATTAAACAATTTATTTAGGAGGAGCATTATGAAAACATTGAAAATCAAAGACGACATACACTGGGTAGGAGCCCTTGATCCTGATTTAAGGATATTTGACATAGTAATGCACACTGAATTTGGTACAACTTATAATTCATACCTTGTAAAGGGAAGTGAAAAAACAGCCCTTTTCGAGACAGTAAAGGCAAAATGCTTTGATGATTACCTAGAAAGATTAAAAACACTTACTGATATTAACAATATAGATTATATTGTAGTAGACCATACAGAACCAGATCATGCAGGAAGTATTGAAATGATTCTTGAATACTCTCCAAATGCAAAAATAGTAGGTTCTAACTCTGCAATTAGATTCCTTAAAGCAATTGTAAACAAACCTTTTGAAGCTATTGCAGTAAATACTGGGGATACTATTTCTTTAGGTAATAAGACTCTTGAGTTTATCTCTGCACCGTTTTTACACTGGCCAGATTCAATATACACTTATATTAAAGAAGATAAAACACTTATTACTTGTGATTCCTTTGGATCACACTACTGCTTTGACGAAGTACTAAACGAAAAGATTACCAATAAAGATGATTATATGAAGGCACTAAGATATTATTACGATATGATTATGGGGCCTTTCAAGCCTTATGTACTTGAAGCAATCTCTAAAATCAGAGATAAGGAAATCGACATAATCTGCCCAGGACATGGACCTGTTCTTAATGAAAATCCTTGGGAAATAGTGGACATATACGAAAAATGGTCAACAGAGGTAAATCCAAACACTAAGAAAACAGTTATCATACCTTATGTATCAGCTTATGGTTATACAGAAACTTTGGCTAAAAAGATAGCTGAAGGTATAGAAACTGAAGGTGATATTGATGTTAAACTATACGATATGGTTTATGCTGACATGGGACAGGTAATGGGAGAATTGTACTGGGCTGATGGTTTCCTTCTTGGCTCTCCTACAATAAATGGAGATGTACTTCCTCCAATTTGGAGTATCCTTACTTCTCTTAACCCTATAGTTCATGGTAAGAAGTTTGCTGCAAGCTTTGGATCTTATGGCTGGAGTGGAGAAGCTGTTTATAATATTGATAAAAGACTTAAGGAACTAAGAATGAAGATTACTCAACCAGGCCTTAGAATAAACTTTAAGCCTTCTGAAGATGAACTTCAAAGTGCTTTTGACTTCGGTAAGGACTTCGTTGAAAAACTTACAAAGAAAAAAGAAATAATTCTTGCCGTAAGTACACAGGATGTTAAGAAAAAGCCTGTTAATGATTCAGGTGAAATGAAGAAGTGGAAGTGTCTGGTTTGTAATGAAGTATTTGATGGAGTTGAACCACCGGATATTTGTCCAGCTTGTGGAGCAACACACGAACAGTTCGAAGAATATATTGAAGAAAACGTTGAAATCATTTCTGAGGCAGAAGAAAACTTCGTTATCGTTGGAAATAATGGTGCAGGTCTAAGTGCTGCAGAGGCTATTAGAAAAAGAAATCTTAATGCAAACATTAAAGTCATCACTGCTGAAAGTGCAATGGGTTATTATAGACCTATGCTTTCTGAATATATAAGTACTGAATTAAATGATGAAGAATTCTACTTACATGACGAGAAATGGTATGAAGAAAACAAAATTGACGTTGAACTTGATACAACTATCAATAAAATTGATCCAGAAAAGAAAAAAATATTCAGTGAAAACAAGGAGTTTTCTTATGACAAGTTAATCCTTGCTAATGGTTCTAGAAGTTTTGTACCACCTATTTCTGATGTAAATAAAACTGGTGTATTTACTCTTAAAAACCTTAAAGATGCAATAGAAATTAAAAACTATGCTAAGAAATCTGAAAAGTGTGTAGTTATCGGTGGAGGTCTATTAGGTCTTGAAGCTGCTTGGGAATTAAAACTTGCTGGCCTTGATGTAACAGTTCTTGAAATGGAAAATAGAATCTTACCTAGACAATTAGATGAAGAATCTTCATGCATATTTGAAGAGAGTATTATCAAATCTGGTATCTCCCTTATGAAGGGTGTTTCAGCCAATGTAATACTTGGTGGTGATAAGGTATCTGGAGTTCAACTTCTAAACGGCGACAATATAGATTGTGATCTTGTTATAGTATCAGCAGGAGTAAGAGCTAATATTGGAATTCTTGAAGGTACAGATATTTCTACAAATAGGGGAATTGTAGTAAATGAAATGATGGAAACATCAGCCAAAGACATTTATGCTGCAGGTGATGTTGCTGAATTTAATGGCATGAATATCGCTATATGGCCAATCGCAATAGAACAAGGTAGCATTGCAGGAGCAAATGCTGCAGGTGATTCCAAAGAGTATAAGGCTATCCGTCCATCAAATATATTCAACGGAATGAATACTGAGGTATTCTCAATAGGTGATATAAATCCAAGCGGAGATGATATCAAAACTATTAAGGATACTGAAGCCGGAAGCTACAAGAAAATGTTCTTCAAAGACGGTATGTTCATAGGTGGTATACTAATAGGTGACATCAAAAAATCAGGTGCACTTATAAAAGCACTTAACAAGCCAACTGGAATTAGTGAAATTGTTGAGGATGTAATTTTAGGTTAAAAAATAAGCCAGAATCCCAAACGGGATTCTGGCTTTCTTTTTTATTTAGAATAATTCAAAATAGATTTAATGATTTTTTCCATCTGTTCCTTGTCCATTTCTTCTTTCTCATCATCAAAAAGACAATTCATTGCATATTCCTCAAGAATTACAACTCCAACTTTGTTTATAGAAGATTTAACTGCCGCTATTTGGACAAGTACATCATCACAACATTTTCCCTCTTCTATCATTTTTTCTATTCCAGCTATATGTCCTTTTATCGTTTTTAATCTATTAATTACCTTCTTCTGTGAAGCTTCATTTGCCATTGTAACCGCTCCTTTATCCAAGTATCCATTATATTATAACACTATTTAATAAACTTTATAAAGCTTAAATGAATAGATTTACATTTGAATCCTCAGCTGACTCAAGATAGGAAGCAACCCCGCCGATTTCAACACCATCAATTAATTCTTCTTGTTTTATCCCCATAAGGTCCATTGACATATTACAAGCAACAATTCTTACTCCATTATCAATGGCTTGGCTCATAAGACTCTCAAGAGAATCAACATTATTTATCTCCATTACCTTTCTAATCATCTTTGGACCCATTCCCATCATATTCATATTGGACATCTTAAGCTTCTTAGTTCCCCTAGGAAGCATTGAAGAAAACATTCTTTCTAACATATTCTTCTTAACCGATACCTTTTCATGCTTTCTAAGAATATTAAGTCCCCAGAATGTAAAGAATAGAGTTACTTTTTTACCCATAGCCGCTGCTCCATTTGCAATTATGAATGTAGCTATCGCCTTATCAAAATCCCCTGAGAAAACTACCATGGTCTTATCATCAGGTAAGGGTCTTCCTACAGTACTAACTTTTTTTTTACCTTTTCTTAGAACTGCATAGAACTCTTTTTTTCTTTTACCAGATTCAAGAACCATATTACCTGTCTTGTTTGCCCAGGCATTAATATCATTAACAAATCCAGGATCAGTAGCCTTAACTTCAAGAACATCCCCAGGAACCATTTCTTCCATTCGCTTATATACCTGCATTATTGGTCCAGGACATTGTAGTCCACATGCATTTAAATTATATCGATTTCCCGTATCTGCTATTACATCCATCTCCGGCTCTCCATCATCATTAAAATTTATTTCACCTTGGCACTCTACACCACCGCACATTGCAGGATCATCTTGACAGAATATACAAGAATATGTTGTGTATCCACCACTGAAGTTATATACTTTTTCAAATCCATTTTGCATAAGGATTCTAGCTCCTACATATCCCCTGAGGCCAATTGCGCAGTATACAATAATATTTTTATCCTTATCTAATTCACCTAGTCTATCCCTCAACTCATCAAGAGGTATATTTAAAGAGTTTTCAATATATCCAAGTTCCCTTTCAATACCTTCCCTTACATCAAGGATTATTGTATCCTTATCATCAAACTTCTCTAAATCATCCCAAGATACAAGCTTTATCTTTCCATTAAGAATATTCTCAGCTGTAAAACCTGCCATGTTAACAGGATCTTTTGCCGATGAAAATGGTGGAGCATATGCAAGTTCAAGTCTGGTCAAATCATTTACAGTAGCTCCAAATCTTATTGAAGTTGCAATTACATCGATTCTCTTATCAACACCATCATAACCAACTATCTGAGATCCCAGAACTTTTCCATCTAAATCAAATATTAACTTTATTGCCATAGGTATTGCACCTGGATAATATCCTGCATGGGATTTAGAATGTATGATAGAAAGCTGATAATCCTTGCCCTTTATCTTACCACTCTTAATCAATGTCTTTTCATTAAGACCTGTTGATGCAACAGTCATATCAAACACTTTAGCTATTGATGTACCTTGAGTTCCATAATATCTATCATCCTGACCTGCAATTACATTGGCAACTATTCTTCCCTGCTTATTTGCAGGACCGGCAAGGGGCACCATTGTTTTTTCTTTAGTGTTAAAGTCTTCAACCTCTATAGCATCTCCTACTGCATATATATCATCATCACTAGTCTTCATTCTATCATCAACAATTATTCCACCACGGCTATTCACCTCAAGTCCAGCATCCTTTGCTAAATCTGATTGTGGTTTTATACCTATAGACAAGATAACCATATCAGTCTCAATTTTCTTGCCACTTTGAAGATGTACAATAACTTTTCCGCCCTTATCCTCAAATGACTTAACACCATCATTTAAATTTAAATCAACATTTTTTGAAGTAATATGTCTATGAAGTACCTGTGCCATTTCATAATCAACAGGTGCCATAACTTGGTCAAGCATTTCAACTAATGATACATTTAAACCCCTATCATGGAGATTTTCAACCATCTCAATTCCTATAAAACCTCCCCCAACAACTACAGCAGACTCCGGCTTATTATTGTCAACATAACCTTTAATTCTGTCTGTATCCGGTATATTCCACAGGGAAAAAATTCTTGAATTTTCTATGCCTGGAATAGGTGGCTTAAGTGGAGTTGAACCAGGAGAAAGTATCAATTTATCATATGACTCCCTATAAATCTCTTCCGTATTTAGATTCTTTACTTCTACATATTTTTCTTCCTTATTAATCTTAATTACTTCATTTTTCACCCTAATATCAATATTGAATCTTTTACCCATGCCCTCCGGGGTCTGTACAAGTAACGCATCCCTTTCCTCTATAGTCTCACCAATATAATATGGTAATCCACAGTTTGCAAAAGAAATATAGTCTCCCTTTTCAAACATTATTATTTCAGCATTTTCATCATTTCTTCTAAGTCTCGCAGCAGCACTCGCTCCACCTGCTACTCCACCAACTATTAAAATTTTTTTTGACATAAGAGCCTCCTTATACAACCCCTCTTGGGAGGGGGTATTTTTTATCATAATACCTTACTTGCAATCCTTTGTCAAATACTTAACGAGAATAAAAACACTCTATAGTATTTATATCCATTATTTTTGGGTATTAACTAGCTATACAGCTTTTATTTATACAGGAGGTATTATGAGAATATTAATTGCTGATGATTCCGCATTTATGAGGATGACTCTTAAAAATATATTGATTAGTTTAAATCACCAAGTGATTGGAGAAGCTTCCGATGGCTATGAAGCAATTGAAAAGTATAAATCTCTAAAACCAGATATGGTAACCATGGATATCACCATGCCCTATCTTGATGGTATTTCTGCAATAGAGCAGATTATAAAGCTAGATCCCCATGCCCACATTATTGTATGTTCAGCAATGGGTAGACCTGACTTTATTATGAATGCAATAAAAAAAGGAGCCCGTGGATTTATCGTAAAACCCTTTGAAGTGAAATCAGTTGTATACGAACTTGATAGAATAGACCATGAAATAGCTTTAGGACTTTAATAAAATAAAAAAGAATCCTCATATTGAGGATTCTTTCTATTTTATTCTATAACTTCATCAACTTCTCTACATCAGCTTCAACAGTAGAAATTCCTGATATTCCAAATTCCTTGATTAATACATCAAGAACATTTGCAGAAAGGAATGCAGGTACTGTTGGGCCAAGGTGTATATTCTTAACACCTAGTGAAAGTAGAGCTAATAAAACTATAACTGCCTTTTGCTCATACCAAGCTATATTGAAGGCTATAGGTAATTCATTAATATCATCCAGCTCAAACACTTCCTGAAGTTTAAGTGCTATCACAGCAAGTGAATATGAGTCATTACACTGACCAGCATCAAGAACTCTAGGAATACCGCCGATATCCCCAAGATCTAACTTATTATATCTATATTTAGCACAACCAGCTGTTAAGATAATAGTATCCTTTGGAAGAGCCTTTGCAAAATCAGTATAATACTGTCTGTCCTTCATTCTTCCGTCACAGCCACCCATTACAAAAAACTTCTTAATAGCTCCACTCTTAACAGCATCTACTACTTTGTCAGCTAAAGCCATTACCTGATTATGGGCAAAACCACCAACTATTTCACCTTTTTCAAGTTCAATCGGTGCTTCGCAAGATTTAGCCATTTCAATAATTTCGCTAAAGTCTTTCTTAGCTCCTTCTTCCCTTTCAGGAATATGCTTAAGACCAGGATATCCTGCAGAACCTGTAGTAAACATTCTATCTTTATATGCATCCTTAACAGGAGTAATACAGTTTGTAGTCATTAAAATTGGTCCATTAAATGATGCAAATTCTTTGTTTTGATGCCACCAAGACCCACCATAATTTCCTACAAAATGATCATATTTTTTAAACTTAGGATAGTAGTTAGCTGGAAGCATTTCACTATGGGTATAAACGTCAACACCAGTTCCAGCAGTTTGCTCTAACAATTCTTCCATATCTTTTAGATCATGACCACTGATAAGAATACCAGGATTAGCACCAACCCCAATATTAACCTTAGTAATCTCAGGATTTCCATAAGTTGAAGTATTGGCTTCATCTAAAAGGGCCATAGCTTTAACACCATACTCACCAGTCTTAAGAACTAATTCTACAAGTTGAGCTACTGTTAAATCCTTTGTAGTAGCTATTAATGCCTCTTCTATAAACTCAGAAATATTATCATGGTGATATCCAAGATTTAAAGCATGATCTGCATAAGCAGCCATACCTTTAAGGCCATAGATTGTAAGCTCTCTAAGTGATCTAGCATCCTCATCAGCTGTTGAAAGAACCCCTACCTTAGGAGCAAGTTCTTTTACTCCTTCGATTGTACCCACAGCGAAAGTAGCTGAATCATGTATGTATTTCTCAATTTCAATACCCTTTGACTCAAGTTTAGCTCTTACTTCATCTCTTTTTTCAAGAACCTTGTAAATTTTTTCAGAAATAACCTCTTCATCAAAGTTAGCATTTGTTATAGTTGTAAATAATCCATCCAAAATAAGTTTATCCGCTTCTTTATCATTCAACTTATTTTGTCGAGCAATATGATTAAAATAAGATAATCCCTTCAAGCTATAAATAAGGACATCCTGGACATTAGCTACCACATCACTCTTTCCACAGACACCCCTTACAGTACAGCCTTGATTTTTTGCAGTTTCTTGGCACTGAAAACAGAACATTTTATTATCCATTTTTACATACCTCCTAAAATAATTAGATCAAAATTTTTCTTCTCAGTATTTATTTATCCTGAACTTTACTTATTGAAACAAATATTATTTAGCAGAACAGGGGAATTTCAAAGTTGATGCTTTGAAGGAGAAAAGGTGAATGGGAAGAACGTAAGAACCTTTTAAGCTATTGGTTTGGGTCTTAGTCCTTCCCATTCACCTAAGTTTTCTATAGAAAACTGATTCTCCTAGCACAGTAACTGTGGGATTCTCCTTTTCAGCGGAATAGGGGAATTTCAAAGCTGGTGCTTTGAAGGGGAAAAGGGGGAATGGGAAGGGCATAAAAAACTTTTTTAGCTACTCTTTTAGGTCTTTGCTCTTACCCTTCACCTAAGTTTTCTTTAGAAAACTGATTCACCTAGCACAGAAACTGTGCGATTCCCCTTTTCAGCGGAAAAAAACCACCCAAAAAGGGCGGCCTTAAAAATCTATTTATCTAACCTTACCATCAATACCAATAGTAATCTCATTATACTGAACAATCTTACCCGTATCTAACATGGCTTTCTTAACAGCATTTACAATTCCCGTACAACAAGGCACTTCCATCCTTAATACTTTGATTGATTTTATATCATTGTTTTCAAGTATCATTTTCAATTTTTCCAAATTAAATTGATTATCATCTAATTTTGGACAAGCTATAACTAGTATATGGTCTTTCAATTCATCATTAAACTGAGCATATGTGAAAGCAGTACAGTCTGCCGCAACCATAAGATTAGCCCCATTTAAATACTCTGCATTAGGATTTATAAGTTTCATCTGTATCGGCCAATTTGTAAGATTTGACATTGCAGATCCACTTGATTTTACTTCCTTAGGCTCTTCATTTCTTTCAACATTATCTCTTTGGATTGTCATCTGTCTACTTCCTGGACATCCTCCACCGTGACCATGAGTAGGCTTCTTCTTACTTTCAAGAAGTTCATCAACTGCTTCCTGAGAATATGCTCCTGCTTCCCTCTCAATAATCTCAATAGCTCCAGTAGGACATGCCGGTAAACAATCCCCTAATCCATCACAGTAAATATCACTAATAAGTTTTGCCTTTCCATTAACCATTTCTATTGCACCTTCATGACATGCATCTACACAAAGTCTACATCCATTACACTTACTCTCATCAATACTTATAATTTTTCTTTTCATAACAAATACCTCCTATATATTTAAAGATCACTAATCATCATTTTCTACTTATACTATACCTTCTTTCTGATATAATGTACGTAACATATGTTACAAATTTAATTGGATGGTGATTTCTTTGAAAAATAGTCAATTATTTAAAAATATCGAACAAACAGAAGTTGAGGATATGATTAAATCATTTCCTATTAAGAAATATGCAAAAAACTCATACATTGCTAACGAAGGAGATGATTGTAGCGGTTTAGGAGTAATCATTTCTGGAAAAATTGAAGTTCTTAATATTTTTCCTTCTGGCAAATCAATTACAATAACACATTTTGAGAAAAATCACATTTTTGGCGAAGCAATTCTTTTCTCAAAATCTCACAAATACCCTGTAGATCTACTTGCTAAAAGTGACTGTGAAGTTCTATTCATTAATAAGAAATCCCTAATGAATATGATGAAAAGAAATCCTGAAATAATGTCAAACTATATGACCTTACTGTCAGAAAGACTACTTATGATGAACAAAAAAATCAGGGTTCTTTCCCTTGATACAATCAGAAAAAAAGTATGTAATTATTTAATTAGTGAATATAAAAAACAAAAGAGCAATTACTTAGAAATAGGCATAAGTAAAAAAGAAATGGCTGAAAGAATGGGAGTACAAAGACCTTCTCTTTCTAGAGAACTTATTAAGATGCAAAGTGATGGACTAATTGAAATGGATAAGAATATTATTAAGATATTTGATATTGAGGATATTGAGGGAGAGCTTATATAGTTGCCTAAGATTGCCTAAAGCTATTATTCGCGCCTAAGTCATTGCTTAGCAATTTAGCCTAAAATTGTTAAGTTCAAAAGCATTTTTACATCTATACTACTGCAACTAGGAAGGTAATGATAAAAACAACTTTAGGCCAGTTGAAAATCAACAATTAGGCGCGATCAAAGTTAGTATTAGGCGATTTTAGGCACAATAAAAAGCCCTATTCTACAATTGTAAAACAGGACTTAATCTATTATTTTAATAATTCATCTAACTTAGGCTTATCAAATCCCTGTACATATTCTTCATCTATTACTATAACAGGAACTCCCATGAAACCTTTAGACATAAGCTCTTTTCTAGCTTCCATATCTGTAGATACATTCTTTTCTTCAAAAGAAACACCAATTTCATCAAGATATTTCTTTACTTCATGACAGTATCCACATGTATTACTTGTATACACTAATACGTTCTTCATAACAAATCCTCCTAGTATAATTTACTTATTCTTAACAGCTGGATCCGCCAATTTCTGCCCTTACAACAAAACCTTTGCCGGACCAGAAAGAGTTACTATAGTCAATTGTAAAACTTTTAAACTGATTTAGCAACTGATCTTCTACAAAATATTTAACACCATTTACTTCTTCTACAAAATCCTCATCCTTGGACTCATCCAGAGCCACTCCAAAAGTTGGGCCGCCTCAACCAATACCCTTGATATATACCCTAACTCCGATAGATTCTTTATTGGATCTAGTTTCAATGACATTCTTAATTTCTTCAAAAGCTTTATCTGTAACCTTGAAAGTCATATTAATCCTCCTTTTATACCCCTGTGGTAGGGGGTTGTTTTATATAATATTATATCATATTTATTTCAATGTCAACACCTAAATGAAACCCATTATTAATTATACCCCCTAGATAAAAAATAAACCAAGGACTTTGTCCTTGGTTTATCATATTACTCCATATCAAGTTCAATTTCATAATAATCTTCTTTACTCTTTAGTTTGATATTTATATTTCTAAATTCTTCACCTAAGTATTCTCTAGAGTTAAAATTATCAATGTCACTATTAAAATAATGACTTGAAAGATTAGCCTTCCAACCTTTTTTTAATTGACTATAACCAAGTCTTGTCCTATTGGCTTCTAACAACTCAACTCCAAAATTATTCTCATCATCATTAATACTATTTTCTAAGAACTTTTCAACGATCACATTATTGTCAATTTTAAAAATAGCCACTCCTGACTTACTTAAAAATTGAGAAAGTATTTTGTTGGGGCCAGTAAATTTTCTGTTCTCTAATAGCAAATATTGTCCTTTTCCTATATCTATCTTTAGAAGATTATAATTCTTATCCCTATCTTCATATATTCTATATTTTCCTTTTTCGCTAACTATCTGAGGTTCAATTATTCCAAGTTTATATTTTGACCAAGGATCAAGCCCTGTAAAGTAATAATTGCCATTCTGATCAGAAATAAGAGCTCCACTGGCCATTAAACTGTGTACGCCCAGTCCATTTGATGAATAATCCCTATCATATAAATCTATTAAACCATTCAAATGAAAAAGTTCGTGTAGAACTATTCCCTTAGAAACCATATTCTCCCTAATATCTTTCTCACCTACTGTAAGAAATCCATCTATATTAACATCATCCATCCTAACAGGACTACTATAAAAAGAATTCTTATGGGCGTATATAGATGGTCCTTTCAAGAAACTTCTGTTATATTCATATCCTGCAATTATTGATACAACTTTAAGTTCAAATGTAGATACTATACCATCATTATTCTTGTCATATTTTGAAAAATCAACATAATCATCTTGAGTTTTTAATACTTCACCCACAATTCTTGCCATTTCATTAGAAAGATCATCCTTAGTATCCGGATGATTAAAGTCCATGGTAACCTTTAGTATTCCATCATTCTCAACACCATTATTTTCTAAAGCCGGAACAATTGTCATTTTTTTATCAGTTAGTTTTTCCAAATATCCCCTGATACTATTTCCACCTAAAAAGAAATAATCTCTCCAAGTATCTTCTTGAAATGTAAGCTTTTGATCTTGAAACTCAACTAAAATAACTAATGTATCCTGCTCACCATTTATACCTTCATAAGGTATATCATAATCCATCATATATTCTCTTTTACCATTATTATAAAATGCTATTGGCAAGTAATCCTCATAATTATATCTATACTGACCTAAGCCGTGGAATTCCGAATCCTTAAACTCTCCTATATATCCACTACCATCGTCATATTCAATTCTTCCTAATCCATTAAATTCATCCTTTTCCCTATTTCCAATATAAGAAAATCCATCTTCATACTTTAAATATATAAATTCTTTACCTACTTCATCAGTACCATAAATATATTCATAACCTTCCCCATAAACTATATCATTTTCATTAAGAATCTTCTTAAAATTTCTATTCAAGTATTCATTTATATCACCAATAACCTTACGATAATTATATCTAAATTCCCCTGAACTTTTTTTACTAAGATTAAATACTTGACCGTCAAAACTATAATTATATCCTATGCTATTTAAAAATTCTTCAGTAGCAGCAACATAATTTTGACTGTCAACAATCATTAAGTTGACAGGAAGATTGTTGTTTTCAAAATAGATAGCTCCAGCTGTAATTACTTTATCCCCATTGTTAAAAGACCATTTTTCACCATAGTTATATGCTTTATTAAATCCATTATCAATAAGGATATTTTCAGTCAAACTGTATCCTAAAACCCCAAAAATACTTCCCTCCCTATTGAAATATAATAAATCATTTTCAATAATCACATTAGGAAACAATTCCTCCTGTGAATAACTATATCCATTTATTTTTATTTTATACTCTTTATCCACAATCTCTCCAGCATATCCACAGCTTAGAAACATTATAAATACTAGTATTAGCAATATTTTCTTCACAATTACTCACCTCTTAAGGATAATATCCTCAATTTTATCCACAATATCTCACATTTATATTCAAAAGTACTTATCATTTAATATTCATAAGCACCACAATATATACTTATATAATTATATTTCAACCCAATATATTGACTAATCCATATGCATTTTATGAATAATCCACCATTATTCCATTATTTTATCCACACTATCCACAAGTTATCAACAGTTTTAAAATTCTTTATACACATCTTTTACCCATATGATATCATTAATAATATGATAAATATATTAAGTTTATATGAATTAACTACCAGGAGGTATCAGCTTGACTGTATGGAAATCAAGGGGTTTGAGAGGAGATGCTCTAGAAGACCTTATAATAGCAACAAATGAATTTTATAAAAAACAGGGTTTAGGTAGGATAGATAAAATCAATACACCCATAAAGGTTATAGAACTAGGTAAAGACGGAATGATTACAAAGGCTTTCTTTGAAAAAAAATCCACAGTGGATTTTACTGGGGTTATTCAAGGAATAGCCGTAGCTTTTGATGCAAAGGAAACAAATCTAAAAAGTATCCCCATTTCAAATATTCATCAACATCAAATAGAATATATGAAGGATATAACCGACCAAAAAGGACTTGCATTCATAATAATTCACTTCAAATTTTGTGATGAGTATTTCCTTACACCATTTGAAGTCATAAATAAATACTACCAAGATAGTTTAAGTGGAAAAAGAAAATCTATTCCTTACAAGGACTTAGACCAGAGGTATAGGATTAACCGTACTAAGAATGGGATTATTGATTATATTTCTACTTTGAATATTTATTTGAATGATAAAAAAAGCGGGAGTTTTTTATAACTCCTACCTTTTCAGGCCTAAAATAGCCTAATGCTATTTCAATCGCGCCTAATCGTTTCTCTGAAACTAGCCTAAGGTTGTGTTTAAATCTATAACTTTTCATTTTGAAAAGTTATAGATAAACAATATTAGGCAAACTGAATAGCAGTGATTAGGCGCGATCAGAGTAGCTTTAGGCAACATTAGGCAAAAACCTATCCACCTTTTCTTACAAAAGCAGAAAAAAACCACCCAAAAATAAATTCAGATGGCATAATACACATATTATTAAATTAAGAAATTACTTAACTTTCCAAAGATTATTAGACAACTCCCCAAACTCTTCTATAGAAAGTGTCTCTCCTCTTCTCTTAGGATCTATTCCTGTATCAAGAAGAACTTGCTCAATAATAGATTTTTCCATACCTAGGCCCGAGCTTAGTGCGTTAAGAAGAGTCTTTCTTCTTTTCCCAAAGGCTGCCCTAACTACTTTAAAGAAGTACTTTCTATCTTCAACCTTAACCCTAGGTTCATCTAAAACCTTAAGTCTAATTACAGTTGAATCTACCTTTGGTTGTGGCATAAATACTGTTTTTGGTACCTTTGCAATAATTGAAGGTTCCGAGAAAAACTGAACTGCAACAGACAGTGCACCATAAGTCTTATTTCCTGGTTCTGCATTTATCCTATCTGCTACTTCCTTTTGGATCATAACAATTATGTCTGATACCTTTATATCCTCTTCAAGAAACTTCATTATGATAGGAGTTGTAACATAGTATGGTAGATTTGCTACTACCTTCGGTCTACTTCCATCAAGTCTCTGCTTTATTTCACTTTGAATATCAACCTTCAGTACATCTTGATTAATAATTTCAATATTATCATACTCTTCTAAGGTTTCATTTAATACAGGAATAAGTGAACTATCTATTTCAACTGCAAGAACCTTCTTAGCTATTTTAGCCATCTCATATGTCATAACACCAATTCCAGGTCCTACTTCAAGCACATAGTCACCTTCTGATAATTCTGACCCACTTACTATCTCATTAACTACATGATCACTTGTAAGGAAGTTCTGACCAAGACTTTTGGAAAAATTAAAACCATATTTCTCCATTATATATCTTATTGTACTTACTGACGTTAATTTTTTCATTTTTCCTCCGCTTCCATTTCACATATGCCACTCTCAAATTCCTCACGACTTATGCCAAAATAATTTAATCTTTTTAAAAATCTCTTTCCATTACAGTATCCTATACCTAGTATAGCCCCAAGACGATCTCTTCTCTGAGTTGATCCATCCATACCTACCAGCTTATTAGATGTTAGATCTGACATAGAGAACTCATCTTCCTTTTCAATAGCAACTGTTCTAACCTTTGAAAGTGCTTTAATAATATTCTCTGAACTTCCATTTTCTATACCTATATTATCCCCAGAACGGGCATCTTCCCTAGGCAAGTAACAATGCTTTGCATCCGGAAAAAGTCTTGACAATCTTTCCCTAATTTTTTCTCCCGCATGATCCGGATCTGTAAAAATTATTATTCCTGTTCTTTTATAAGCACCGGAAATCTTTTCTATTATTTTATCGTTAAGTCCCCATCCACTTGTAGTAATGACCTCGGCGTCAACAGCCTTTTTAATTGCTCTTTCGTCATCCTTACCTTCTACTACAATAACTTCTTTTATTTTCATATTTTCAACCTCTTTGTATGGATTATTTACCATATCCAACTATCTTATCACCAGGAACATCATCGTCCAGTACGTATACCCTTACTTTTCTTCTACCGTATCTAAGGGCATCTTTCTTTACTCCAATAAATAAATCTATCTTATTTCCCTTAATTGCACTACCAGTGTCCTCTGCAGAAGAAAAACCATAGTCTCTTGTTGAATCAAGGGATTCAACATAAAGTTTTGATCTCAAAGGAACCACTCTTGGATCAACAGCAACAACACCTGGTTTTGCCCTAGTTCCTGAATAAGTTATTCCGTATTCAGGATGATCCGGATATTTACCACAACTTTCATATGATAAATCATAAGCAGTAGCCTCCATAATAATAACTTCCTTATATCTAAAAGGCATGCCCCTGTTGGTTACAAATAGTTTATCCATACCTTTTTTTACTATTTCAGATTGACTTTCTTCAATAATTTTTTCCTTTACAATTTCTTTTGATTTAAAATCTCCATCTTCATACACAAGCTTATATGTTATTTCTGATAATCCATTTTTACCATCTGAAACCTTTTCTATTTCTCCAGGTTTTAAATCAGACACAAGTTTAAAAACAGTTTCATATTTTTTGTCAACTTTTTCAGTAATAATCTCTTCTTCGATTCTGGATATCTTAATAAATCTATCTCCGCCTATATTATCATCTAAAGAAGGAAAAACAATGTCATTGTCATCAACTTCAATATTATTTTCCTTAAGGATATTTCCTATTGAAATCTCTGTAGTTTCAATGGTTTTACCATCTTTTCCGTCCTGAAGAAAAATTGGATAAGCTCTAATTATCCTTACTTGGTCACCATCTTTTACCTTAGAATTAAAAGCTACTGACAATTTATCCCGTCCATGAATATCTATATTATTTTCTTTAAGAATAGCATTGATATTTGACTTTGTAGTTGAGATAATATATTTTTTATCAATATCAATAACTGTTACTTCTTTCAGTGTAGTTGTTCTTAGGACAAAAAGTAACATTGCCATAAATGAAATAATACATATTGAAAATACAACTTGATTTTTCATAATATTTCTCAATCTAATCATTAAATATCAACTCCTAAAGACTATTAGTCTATATCGAAAAACTTTTTAGCATTTCTTTTTGTAGCTTCGCATACTTCATCATAGGATATACCCTTTATATCAGCAATCTTTCTTGCAACATGCTCTACATAAGATGATTCATTTCTTTTTCCCCTAAAAGGTTCTGGGGTAAGGTAAGGTGAATCTGTCTCAATCATAAGATGATCCAAATCAATTGTCTCTACAACCTCAACAAGCTTTCTTGCATTTTTAAAGGTAACAGGTCCAGCAATTGAGATATAAGCACCCCTCTTGACATATTCCTTAGCTAATTCAGTACTGCCAGAATAACAATGCAAAAGCACTCCCGTTTCAAAACTTTTTTCTTCATTTAATATATCAAATACATCTTGATTTGCATCCCTATCATGTATTATAACTGGCATTTCAAGTTCCTTAGCCATTTGAAGTTGTCTCCTAAACCAATGCTTCTGAATATCCCTTGGAGAGTTATCATAGTAATAATCAAGACCTATTTCTCCTATAGCCTTTACCTTTTCTTTCTTTGCCATAGACTTTAAAAGAGAAAGCATAGACTCATCAAGTGTATCAGCATCATGGGGATGAACACCTACAGCTGCATATATAAAATCATATTCCTCGGCAAGCTCTATAGCTTTAACAGAAGACTCAAAATCAGCTCCAGGATTCATAATATATTCAACATTATTTGCAATAGCCCTATTAATAACAAACTCCCTATCCTTATCAAATTTACTAGCATCCAAATGAGCATGGGAATCAAACAACATAAAAAAACACCTCTTTATATAAAAATCTCTTATTATTTTTAATCTTTATACATATTATCATATTATTCTTCTATAACAAAACGAAATTACTTGTTTTCTAGTCAGTAGCTAGTTGTGGAAAAATAAAAAGCCTTCTTTCGCAAAGTGCAAAAGAAAGCTTTTTTTAACTAACTACTAACTACTAACTACTAACTACTAACTACTAACTACTAACTACTATATTATGATACTGTACTTCCAGACTCAATATCAACAGACACAAGCTTTAACTTCTTACCTGATGTTGCTGCAAGTATCATTCCCTGTGACTCTACTCCCCTAAGTTTTACTGGCTTAAGGTTAGCAACTAGGATTACATTTTCTCCTACTAAATCATCTGCACTATAGTGTTCTGCTATTCCAGAAACTACTTGTCTCTCTTCATTTCCAACTTCTAGCTTAAGAACTAATAGTCTGTCTGCCTTTGGATGTTTCTCTACAGATTTTATTTTAGCAACCTTAAGATCCATTTTTCCAAAATCATCTATTGTTATTTCAGGCTTAGCAGGCTTAACTTCTTCTTTCTTTTCTTCCTTTGGTGCACTTGCTTCCCTGATTTTTTCAAGTTCTTCAAGCTCTTTTTTAACATCAAGTCTTGGGAAAAGTGCCTTACCTTTTTTAACCTTAGTTCCAGACTTGTATGCTCCAAACTCAAGTGTTGATTCCCAAGCAGTAAGTTCTGATTCTTCAATGCCTATCTGCTCCCAAATTCCCCTTGATGTATGATGCATAAATGGCTTAATAAGGATAGAAACTATTCTAATACCCTCAACTAGGTTATAAAGCACCTTATTAAGTACATCCTTATTCTCCTCTTCCTTGGCAAGTACCCAAGGAGCTGTTTCATCAATATATTTGTTTAATCTTCTAACCAGCTTCCAAACTTCCTCTAAAGCATTAGAAAGATCAAGTTTATCCATCTTCTCTTCTAATAATCCATTTACAGATACTGCTACTCTCATAAGATCAGCATCAAACTCTGTAGATTCATCATTTTTAACAACGATACCTTCATTGTATTTTTCAACCATTGCAACTGTTCTACTTACAAGGTTTCCTAAATCATTCGCAAGATCTGAATTAATTCTATTTAAAAGAATCTCATTAGAGAAAAGTCCATCTTGTCCAAATGTATATTCTCTGATTAAGAAATACTTAAGAGCATCAACACCATATCTGTCAATAAGTACTACAGGATCTACTACATTTCCTTTAGACTTAGACATTTTTCCACCCTCTAAAAGAATCCAGCCATGACCAAATACTTTCTTAGGAACTGGAATATCTAAAGCCATAAGCATTGCAGGCCATATAATTGTATGGAATCTTACAATTTCCTTACCTACTAACTGTACATCTGCTGGCCAGTACTTTTGAAATTTCTCATCATCTTCCCCATATCCAAGAGCAGTAATATAGTTTGATAATGCATCAAGCCATACATAAATAACGTGCTTAGTATCAAATGGCACTGGTATTCCCCAGTCAAAAGATGTTCTTGTTATACAAAGGTCTTCTAGACCTGGTTTTATGAAGTTATTTACCATTTCATTAATTCTTGACTGTGGCTCAAGGAAAGGAGTCTCAGATTCAAATAATTCTAAAAGTCTATCCTGATATTTAGACAGCTTGAAGAAATAAGCTTCTTCTTTAGTCTTTTCAACAGGTCTACCACAATCAGGACAATTACCTTCATTTAATTGAGTCTCTGTCCAGAAAGATTCACATGGAGTACAGTACATTCCCTCGTACTCTCCTTTATAGATATCTCCCTTATCATAAAGCTTTTGGAATATGTCTTGAACTCTTCTTTTATGATCTTCATCTGTAGTTCTAATGAAGTAATCATAAGATATCTCCATTGTTCCCCAAAGCTTTTGGATTTCACCAACAATATTATCTAGATATTCCTTTGGAGTAGTATTATTCTTTTCTGCAACCTGAGCAATTTTTTGACCATGCTCATCAGTTCCAGTTAAGAACATTACATCATAACCCGACTCTCTTTTATATCTCGCTATAGCGTCTGCTGCAACAGTAGTATAAGTATGTCCAATGTGGAGATTACCACTTGGATAGTAAATAGGTGTTGTTACATAAAAATTACCTTTAGACATTTTAACTCCTCCTTAATTAATTTATATAAATCTTTATTATTTTCAAAAACAAAAAAAATCCCCTCATCCCCAGGGACGAAAGAATCGCGGTACCACCCTAATTCACCAATTTGTTACCAAATAGGCCTCATAGTGTATCAAACACATGCCCAATAACGGGGGCAAATCGTTGATGTCTAATTATTCAACATCACAGCTCCGGAGCCATATTCAAAAGACCATCGTTACTGATTTTCACCCAAACATCAGCTCTCTAAAAACTTTAGTCAATTTACTCTTTCCTTCATAGCTTTTATTTTCTAATTATACATCTTAACAGGATAATGTCAAGAAGGGACTTATGTAAAAATATAATATCCATTTTTATATCTTTTCTATTGAATTTTAAATTTACTTATGATAAAAATAAATAGTCATATATTAAGGAGGTAACAATTTGAGTTTAGTTGAACTAAATAAAGTCTTGGTTGAAAAAGGAAAAGGCAAAATAGAAAACCTTTATTTTAACTTTACAGGGGACACTATTTCCTTTAAATTAAAAAACAAGTCCCAAGAAACTACTGAAATAATTTTTGGAAAAGTTGACTCTTTCTTTTTTATTGAGTCTGAAAATAACATAGAAGAACTAGAAGACATAAATTCAATTTCATATTACAGTTCAGGATTCGGTGAATTTTCTAAAGCTGAATATGCTTATGATGAATCCCCAGTAATGTCAGTACCAAATTTTGCACTAGATTTTAAAAACTCTTCAATATTTATTGAAGCTAAATCAATATTTATTGATGGTAAAGAATATAGTTTGAGGACTTCATTGAATTAAATTTAACCTAAGGTTTAGCCTTAGGTTTTTTACTGTGGATAAATCCACAGTTTTTAATTTTTTTTCCACATTTCATGAGTTTATCAACAATTTTCTGGGTATCTTTCCCCATAGCCTTTTATTTATTATAAAAAGACGATACAATATATTTAGAAACTATTTAAATATGGAGGGATTATATGAACTACTCGATTACATTTACTCTTAAGGATTTTGGAACTCTTTTAATAGTTATTGGTGTTCTAGTTATTATTACATATCTTATCCTCATCCTTAAGAAACTATATGAAACCGTAAAAGATGTTAATAAGATAGTTAATGACAATAAGGATAATGTTGATCTTATCATAAATGAACTTCCCGGTATAACTAAAAGTGTAAATGATATTACTGAAGAAATTGCCCATGATGTAGGTGCATTCAGAGGTACAGTTGACAATATAGCCAAAAGTAGTAATTCTGTTACAAGTAAAATGGCAGAAAATAATGATGTAATAAAAGGACTTACTTCATTTGTACAAAGTCTTACTAGTCTTAAATCTTTCCTTTCTTTTGTTTCAAGAAAAGATAAGGACGACAGTGAAGAGTCAAAAGAAGAAACCTTTGACAAAATAAAGAAACAGTATGAAGATATAAAGAATGATTTATAAATTTAAGGAACTCAAATGAGTTCCTTTTTTATTCTAAATATTCTCAATAAAAGCAGTTATTCCTTCTTCAGTCTGCTTTACATTCCCTAGATAAATCTCACTTACTAGTGTATCTAGAAGTCTTTCATAGTCATCTGGAAAGTCACTTTTCATTTGCTTAAGTTTATTCATATTTCTAATTTCATATAGGGGTTTATATCTAACCAAGTAATTATTCATCATATACTCAATATATATTTTATATATTCCCATTTCTTCACTTGGATCTAATAATCTCCTTGTAGCAATTATATCAGCCAGTCCTATAAGTAAGATATCATGTACCTCTTCCTTAAAAAGAGAAAACAGCTCATTAAGAGAATTTTTACTTAGATTATTACTCTTATATAGGACTAGGGGTCTCATGTGTTCCCTAACCATTCTTTTTAGATATCCAATTTGATTATCAGTAAGTCTCACCCTCTCACCAATATCACCAACAATCTCCTCTCCAGTTATCTCATGGCCCTTAAATCTCACACGGCCTGTATTATCTATCCACATTGCTGATGGTTTCCCAACATCATGGAAAAAAGCAGCAAGTTTTAGCATCTCAATATGAATTATTCCATTCTCATATTCCCTTGAAGTATGATTTTCATAGGATTTTTTAACGTGATCCTCAAAATATCCATTGGAATAAATTATTTCTTCTAGAACCTCAAGAGTATAAAGGGAATGGGTCCATGTATCAACAACATGATATTTACATTCTCCAACTTCCTTCATTTCGTATACTTCAGGAAAAATCTTATCTATAACATTAAAATTATCTAGATACTTAAAAAACAAATAACTGTTTTTATTAGAAAGAACTGTGAAGAGTAAATTTCTAGTTTCATAAGAATCAACTGTATTATCAAATTTTTCATTACTTAAATAAAGAACAGTATTATTTGAAATTTTAAAACTATACTTCGACATCATTCTTACAATATTAAATAAGGTCCTAAGAGGATTTTCTACACAACAATTCCTTACAACTTCAATTATCTTGCTATTAATTCCATTCTCAGCAAAATCATATAGTATATTCATATCAAGGTCCATTCCAATACGCTCAATGTTAAGTTCCCTAGACATTAAAAATTCTTCAAATGAAAGGTCCTCTGTTAGACCAAATATCTCTATCACCATTCTGTCATTTATAACAATATAAATATAATTATCCTTGATATTATAGTATTCCATATCAAATTTTTGAGATATTTCTGAGAAAATACTCTTAATATCAAATTTTGTAGCTATCTTATAATTTACTATTGCTCCCAATTTCCTTATATCTATAACACTTTCTCCAAACAAATATATGCTATCTGTATGAAAACTTCTAAGTAATTCCAGTAATTTATCCATTATCAACACTCCTATCAACCTTGATATTATTATTTATTCTCATTTTGTAGATTATGTAAACATTTTCTTAACTTTTGTACTCTTTGTGTATTTTTTACAATAATCCATATATTCTCCTTGCATTTTTTACACATTTGACTATCATTTTGTGCATTTTTTTAATTTTACCTTATTTAACATTAATAAATATATGTTATAATGGTAAGGCATATATGTTCTTTTTCATCTAAAGTAATTACCAAAAGTTGTAGCATAAATTGAAGAAAATGGGTATATATCGTATGAATTATGGTGGGTAGGACATATTTTGTTATTAATTTTTACTGATATATAAATTATCAATTATTGAGGAGGATTTAAATGAAATCAACTGGGATCACAAGAAAAGTTGACGAGTTAGGAAGAGTAGTTATTCCTATCGAGTTAAGAAGAACTCTTTCTATTGGCGAGAAAGACGCTTTAGAAATTTTCGTTGAGGGAGATACTATTATTCTTAAGAAATACGAGCCAGCATGTATTTTCTGTGGACAAGCTAAAGGTGTTAAAAACCTTAAAGGTAAAAACATTTGTCCATCATGTATTGATGATATTGCTAGTTTATAGCATTTAATACTGTAGATAGTAGTTAGAGAAACTTAAAGCCTTATTTTGCAAATTGCAAAATAAGGCTTTTCTACTCTAACTACTAACATCTAACCACGATCTACTAGATTTACATATCAATAGAATATTTATATATATCAGATTTCTTAACGCCCCTATCCTTTGCAACCATTTTAACAGCGTCTTTTTTACTGTTTCCACTGTCCATATAATGTCTTATATGCTCCTCAATCTCCATGTCTAACCAAAACTCTTCTGATGCTTCTTCATTACTACCCTCAAGTACAAGTACAAATTCTCCCTTGGGAGACTTCTCATTAAAGTGCCTTACAGCTGAAAGTATATCCATTCTAAGTGTTTCTTCATGTATCTTAGTTAATTCCCTTGAAATAGATATTTGTCTATTTCCAAGAACTTTTTCCATTATCTCTAATGTTTCCACAAGTCTGTGGGGAGATTCATAAAAAATTATTGTTCTTTTTTCATACTTTAACTCTTCAAGCTTCTCAGCCTTTTGTTTCTTCTTTCTACTTAAAAAACCTTCAAATATAAATCTACTTGTATCAAATCCAGATAAAACAAGTCCAAGGGTAAAGGCACTTGCACCCGGTAAAACCTCAACCTGAATATTTTCACTTATACATAGTTTAACCAAATCTTCCCCCGGATCAGAAATTCCAGGCATACCAGCATCTGAAACCAAGGCAATATCTTTTCCTGACAGCATGTCTTCAACAAGCCTTCTACCTGATACATCTTTATTATGCTCGTGATAAGAAACTAGTTTTTTATCTATTTCAAAATGGTTAAGTAGTTTTCTAGAATGTCTTGTATCTTCAGCGGCTATTAAATCTACATTTTCAAGAGTTTTTAAAACCCTGTAACTTATATCTTCAAGATTACCTATTGGGGTAGGACAAATAAATAATTTTCCCATTTTACTTACTCCTTTTATCAAATACATCTATATTTTGACTGTCATAGATTCTATAAATTTCATCTGTATAGGATCCATCATTATTATAAACTACAAGGGGATCTAAGATTTTCAACTCTTCTCCACCTTTCTTAGTACCCTTGATAAGCATTATATTAGGTTTTTTATCACTTTTAGGATGTACAAATCTTATTATTTTAGGTTCTATGTCATATTTTTTCATAAGCATGATTATATCAACAAGTCTACCTGGTCTATGAACCATAAATAGACTACCCCTATACTTAAGAATTTTAGAAGCATTACTAATTATATCCTCAAGTGTACACATGATTTCATGTCTCGATATCGCCTTATTATCATGGGGATTTACAATACCAACACCTGCAGGCATGTAAGGTGGATTAGATACCACAACATCTACAGAAGCCTTGTCCACATGATCAAGTACATTATTTAAATCATCATTTACTATATTTATTTTTTCCTGAAGATTGTTTAATTCAACTGATCTTTTCGCCATATCAGCTACATCCTTTTGAATCTCAAAAGCAAGTATTTCCTTAGGACTTTTTTTACCTTCAATTAGCAAAGGTATTATACCCGTACCAGTTCCAAACTCCACAACTCTACTTTTTCTTGAGACCTTAACAAAGTCACTTAAAATTACTGCATCTATTCCAAAACAAAACCACTCTGGATTCTGAATGATTTTAAAGCCCTTAAGTTGTAAGTCATCAAGTCTCTCATTATCTTTTAAATATTTATCCAATCTTTCTTTCCCCTTAGTCATTTTTAAAATAGCCCCATATTGAAATCTATTGACCTCAACATGGAGCCTAATTTTCACTTTTATTCTTCTATCTTATTGTCTTTTTCTGCTCTTTTATTTTCTGTTTTTCTTTTATCAGTTTTTCTATGATCTGGTTTTCTATGATCTGGCTTTTTATATTCTTGCTTCTTCTTATACGGCTTTTTATCAGATACCTTCTTTTCTGAAGCCCTATTATCAGTTACTTTTTTATCAGCTACTTTTTTATCAGTTTCCTTTTTGTCAACTTGATCTTTGTCAATCTCACCAGGCTTTTTAGAACAACAACCACCATTACAATCTTTTGATGTATCACATGGCTTTTTAGAAGATCTCTTAATCTCCTTGTTCTTAAAAGTTATCATATCATCCCCAAGGGCAGTTTCACCATTTTTCTTTTCAATTACCAGTCTTACCTTTACTTCTTCCTTAAGAATATTACTATCCATAACAACTGCCAAACCTTCTGGAGTATTTACTTTTTCCCCTACTTTAGGCATTTTCTTTTTACCATCAACATATACATCATGCTCATATTTAAGACAACACATTAGTCTACCACAGATTCCAGATATTTTAGTTGGATTCAGTGAAAGATTTTGATCCTTGGCCATTCTAATGGACACTGGCTCAAAATCACCTAACCAATTGGCACAACATAATGGAACACCGCACTGTCCTATTCCATTAAGCATTTTAGCTTCATCCCTAACACCGATCTGTCTTAATTCGATTCTAGTTCTAAATACGGAAGCCAAATCCTTAACTAATTCTCTAAAGTCAACTCTTCCTTCTGCTGTAAAATAAAATATTACTTTATTATTATCAAAAGTATACTCAACATCAATAAGTTTCATAACAAGTTCATGTTTCTGAATTTTTTCCAGGCACACATCAAAAGCTTCTTTTGCCTTTTCCTTATTTTCAACATGTCTTTTAACATCTTCTTCTGTTGCAATTCTAATTACTTCTTTTAAAGGTTGTACAATATTGTCTTCAGCTACAAACCTTATACCTAAAACTGCTACACCAAATTCTATTCCCCTTGCAGTTTCAACTATTACATTTTCATCTTTTTCTATATCAAAATCCTTGGGATCGAAGTAATAGATCTTTCCAGATTTTTTGAATCTGATTCCTACAACTTTTACCATTCTAAACCTCCTGCCAATTTAAAAGCATATTATCTATTGCTAGATTGAAATTAACATTTCTACTAATTCTATCTTCTGTATGGTCAAGTATTTTTATATACTTAATTAACTTCTCTCCATCAATATATTTCAATTGTTCCCTCATGTCAAATATATAGTCTATATTTACTAATAAATCACTTTCTCCGATTTCAAAATAGAATAATAAATCCCTTAACCATGATCTAAGAATACCAAATATTTCAGATATATTTTCCTTATTGTCATTAAGAAACTTATTTATTCTGATTACTTTCAATTGGCCTTCAGTTATCATTCTTGGAATCCCTATTACAAAATCCCTTTTCTCATTATATGTCTTTGACTCAACTAACTCTATTGCTTTTCCAACAGCTCCATCAGATAAGATAGAAAGTACCTTTCCCTTTTCCTCTTCAACAGAGTACTTGTCACAAATAAATTTGGATATCTCATCCCTTCTTACCCTATTAAACTTAATAAGTTGACACCTTGATTTTATAGTTGGAAGAAGCTCCATTGAATTTTTACACACCAAAATAATCACACCATATGAAGGTGGCTCTTCAAGAACCTTTAGAATCCTATTTTGAGCACTAGTAGTCATCTTTTCTGCATCATTAATAATAACTACTTTTTTCTCAGCTTCATATGGTTTGATCTGAACAAATTCCTGAAAAGATTCAATTTGCTTGTTCTTAATTGATTTACCCTCTATTTCAATTATTTTTAAATCAGGGTGATTTCCATGCTCAACCTTCTCCAAGCAATAATTCATATTTTCACTACTACAAAGTAATTGCTTTGCATACTCCATGGCAAAAGAAAATTTCCCCAAAGATTCATGCCCTTCAAATATATATGAATGACTTATTTTGTCACTTTCAATAGATCTATTCAAAAATTCTTTTATATTGTCATTACCCAGTAATTCATTAAAAAACATATTCTAAACCTCTGTACATTAAACCTTCATGTACTTCTCTACGTCAACTACAAAAATGGTCGCTCCACCTACTGTTATCTCAACAGGCATAGCCATAAATCCAGCACCCTCCGCAAGCATAGGAGTAGGAGTTGCCATTTCTTTTCTAGTTTTGCATGTACTTCTAATTATATCAATAACCTCATCTACCAACTCTTTTTTTACACCAATTATCATTGTTGTATTTCCAGATTTTAAAAATCCTCCTGTGGAAGCAAGTTTTGTAACTCCAAAACTTTTTTCTGTCAGTTTATCCATAAGTATGTTAGAATCCTCATCATGAACAATAGCAAAAACAAGTTTCATAAAATCACGTCCTCTCAAAGATTTAATGTAAAGTCCCAATTCTATTGAATGGGAAAATTCTAAACACAGCTTTTCCAATTATTTTACCTTGGTCGATCAAGCCAACCCTTTCGTCCCTTGAATCAAGACTTACAGGTCTGTTGTCTCCCATAACAAAAAGTTTACCATCTGGGATATTGTCTATATGAACATCTCCAAATGTTTCTACATCAATATAATCCTCCACAAACAACTCATCATTGATGTATACCTTTCCGTCCTGTACATCAACCTTATCACCTGGAAGACCAATTACTCTCTTTATAAGGTTTTTCTTGCTTTTTTCACTTACAAAAAGTCTTTTAAATGGACTTAAACCTTCAATATCTCTTTTAGTAAGATTTATTTCAGACTTAAATGATACTATATCTCCTCTTTCAGGTGTAATTGTCTTTACAATAATAACAAGATCCTTAGGAAGTATGTTTGGGTACATAGACGTATTATATACTGTTGTTCCCCTTACAAACTGGCTAATTAAAAGAGCTACTACTACTGCTATTATTATTGATTTTACCCAATCTACTACTTCTTTCATCATTTTTACATCCTCCTAAAGAATTTCTATAACCTTTTCATATATCTCTTGATTAATCTCATCTATAGTTTTTATTCTTTCTCCATCAACACAATCGATAATTACCCAACCATATTCCTTGGCTATATCCATAGCATTATTATAAGATTTTTCTAAATACTCACGATCTTTCTCATGAATATCCTTCTCCTTCTCTCCAGAGAATTTATTACTTCTATTTTTCATCAACTCTTGGCTTTTTTCGGGACTCATATTTAAAAACACAACCATATCAGGCTCTGGCAGACCATATACATTAAACTCAAAATCAATAAGCCATTTTAAATATTTATCCTTTTCTTCAGAATCTTCAATTTTACTGGCTTGATGAACCATATTTGAGGTCGTATATCTATCAGACAAAATTATAGATCCATCATTATAATCCTTTCCCCATTTCATCTTAAAACTAGCGAATCTATCACAAGTATAAAATGTTGATGACACATATGGATTTACATCACCAGGTTTATCTCCAAAATCTCCCCTTAGGTACATTTTTACCAACATAGAAGAATCAGAATCATAGTCTGGAAATGTAATCTTTTTTATTTTTCTCTCTTCCTCTTTTAATCTTTTAAATAACAGCTCTGACTGTGTCTGCTTGCCACTCCCATCAGTACCTTCAATAATAATCAATTTACCCATCTATTAATTAACATCCTTTCAATACTTTAATCTCTTCATCTTTTAGCCCAATAATCTGATTAAAAGAGTTTCTATTCTTAATAATAAAAGACACAACGTCTTTAGTAATCTCTTGTCCTACACTTATTACAGGAATACCTGGGGGATATGGAACAATAGAACTTCCAGAAATCCTACCAACTGAATCCTTTAACTTTATATCTTCTTTCTCCATATAAAACGCAGTCCATGGATTAACCTTTTGATTTAATTTAAAAGCATAATCAATCAAATTCTCTTTTTTATGATTTTTTACTCCATATATCTTTTCAATATCCATAAGAGCCCTTAAAAGTTCATCAAAATCTTTCTTTTCACTATTTATAGATGTCATTAGAAGGATATACTCACCCATTGTCATTTCAACTTCTATACTATAATCCTTAGCAAGTATATCAAGAAATTGTGAAGTAGAAATGTCTAAATTAGCAATATCAAGAATTAATTTAGTATTATCATAATTTTTCAAATTTCTATAATCCAACACTTTAACTATACTCAAATACTCATTACAGTCATTAAAAAATTCATCTATATTAAATAGAAGTTTTTCCATTAAATCTTCACCCTTTTTTTCAACTATATCTATTGACTTTTCTAAAGAAGCCATAAGTATATAAGATGGTGAAGACGTTTGGAAACAATATAGAAAATGCTTGATTTTCTCAATATCAATTTTATAAGAATTTACATGTAATGCCGCAGTTTGCGTAAGTCCCAATAATGTTTTATGAATACTATGTACAACAATATCTGCTCCCATTTCAATACTATCATCAGGCAATTTACAGCTTAACCTTAAATGACTACCGTGGGCCTCATCAACCATTACTACAATATCCCTATTTAAAATAGCCTTTTTTAACTTACTTATGTTTGAAACATATCCAAAATAATTAGGACTTGTTATGATTACCGCCTTTATATCATCCCTACTACTTATTATATCAATTATCTTGTCCACATTTACCGACATTGGAATCCCATTTGTATCAGTATCCGCATTTACAAAGATAGGATTAAGTCTTCCAAGCATCAATCCATTAATAACCGACTTATGGCAATTGGAATCAACAATAACAGTATCACCAGGCTTTGTGGCAGCCATTATCATTGATAAAATTCCTCCAGTTGAACCGTTAACCATAATAAATGACCTTGTAGATTCGTAATAAGCACCATATCTGTCTTCAATTGCTTTAATTATTCCCTCTGGATCTTGTAGATTGTCTGCACCAGGAATTTCAGTAATATCCCACTTTGTAATATCTTGCATATTAGAATCAAAAACTTCTCTTCCCTTATGACCTGGCATATGAAAAGAAATGTGATTTTCTATTTTCTTTAAATATTTCTCCATTATTTATTTCCTATCATTTCATTAACAACACTTACTATATCTTCATTTGGCTCAAAAACTATTCTTATACTCTCTTCCTTATTACTAAATTCCAAAAAGTATAAACTTTCCTTGTTCTTAGTCCTATAAAATCTATGATTAATTTTTTTCTGATTAGAATATTTTTCAAAAGCAATGATCTGCTCTTCAGTAATATTATAAACAAGATAATTCGCTCTACCTATTGCCCTTTCAAGTATTAGCTCATCATCAATAATCCTGTAAATATAATATGCGAGGTTTCTATATATTAGTTTGAAACAATAAACTGTTCCCATAATAAGTATAGATACTGCAAATATACTTCTAAGTGCCGGAGAAAGATTTACAGTAAATACAAAACTAAGTTCCATCAATAATATTGTAACAATAATATTGATAATTATCTTTAAATAACTGATTTTTTCATTAACTACATCTTGCTTAATCAACTTTGACATATTATCACCTTTTTTGTCTATTTATTTGTGCTTCTTTTCTTTGTATCTCTACTTTTTCTACTAGCCTTCATTTCTTTTCTTACTTCCTTACCAGTATCATATAAGGCATAAGCAACTATATACACTGCAGGAATAAGTATGATATATCCAATTATCATTTTACTCAAACCCATATATTCACCATATTCTTTCATATTATATTTTGAATATCTTCTATTACAGAAACAAATTAATACTTACTATACCATTATATAATAAATTTCCTTTAATTTTTATAATTACTTTTGTATAATTAGTGTAGGATTTCACAAGAAGAATTACAAAAAGGGGAATATTAAAATGTTATCAAGTAAAATATCAAAAATAACACCTTCATTTACTATCGGGATAAGTACAAAAGTAAATGAACTAAAAGCACAAGGTGAGGATATAATCAACCTAAGTATAGGTGAGCCTGATTTTCCTACACCTGTAAACGCAAGAATAGCAGCAGTAATTGCTATAAATAAGAATAAAACGAAATACGATGCAGCTAGTGGACTTAAAGATCTAAGAAATGCAATTAAAAACAAACTTGAAGTTGAAAACCAGCTTTCATACGATATAGATCAAATAGTCGTATCATCAGGGGCTAAGCACGCTATTACAAACACTTTAATAGCACTTACGGATCACGGAGATGAAGTTATAATACCAGCACCATACTGGGTTAGTTATCCCGAGATGGTTAAACTAACTGGAGGAACTCCAGTAGTTGTTAACACAAAAAAAGAAAATGGATTTAAATTAACAGCAGAAGAATTAAAAGCTTCAATCACAGAAAAAACTAAACTTCTTTTCATAACAAATCCATCAAATCCAACAGGTTCTCTTTACAGTAAAGATGAGCTAATTGAAATAGTAAATGTTTGTATAGAAAACAATATCTATATCCTAGCAGATGAGATTTATGAAAAAATTAGATATGTAGATGAATTTGTTAGCATAGCTTCATTATCTGAAAAAGCAAAAGAAATTACAATTACTATAAATGGTCTTTCAAAATCAGCTGCAATGACTGGATGGAGAATAGGATATACAGCATCAAACAAGGAAATAGCTAAGGCAATTGCTAGTCTTCAAGGACACTTAGTATCACACCCTTCAACTATTTCACAATATGCATCTGTAGCTGCACTTACAGAATGTCACCATGAAATGAAAACTATGGTACATCAATATGAGTACAGAAAAAATGAAGCTGTAAAGATATTAGATCAAATTTCTGGACTTGATTATATTAAGCCAGAAGGAGCATTCTATCTATTTATGGACATAAGCTCTTACAAAGAAAAATTACAATATGAAGACAGCTATTCAATAGCCTTCTGTGATATGCTTCTAGAAAAATTCAAATGTGCCGCGGTACCTGGTATAGCATTTGGAAATGACGACTTCATAAGAATATCATATGCAACTGATATTGAATCTTTAAAAGAAGGACTTAATAGACTTAAGAGTATGATTGAATCTTTATAATTAAATAGTAGCTAGTGGTTAGTTGATAGAAATAGGAAAAGCCCTCTTTTGCATTTTGCAAATGAGGGCTTTAATTTCTATCTACTATCCACTAACTCACTAACTACTATTTAATAACTTCAACCCCACCAAGGTATGGTCTAAGAGCCTTTGGAACTTCAACAGATCCATCTTCTCTTTGATAGTTCTCAAGAATAGCTGCAAGTGTTCTTCCTACTGCAAGACCTGAACCATTTAGAGTATGAACATTGTTCACCTTCTTAGTCTCAGTATCTCTATATCTGATATTTCCTCTTCTAGCCTGATAATCTTCAAAGTTAGAACAAGATGAAATCTCAAGATAGCTATCATAACTTGGCATCCATACTTCAATATCATAAGTTTGTGCAGAACTGAAACCTAAATCTCCACCACAAAGTCTTACAACTCTGTATGGTAGCTCAAGTCTCTTAAGTACTTCCTCAGCACAATTTAATAAGCTTTCAAGTTCCTTATAAGAATCTTCTGGCTTAACAAACTTAACTAATTCAACCTTGTTGAACTGATGTTGTCTAATAAGACCCCTTGTATCTCTACCAGCAGAACCAGCCTCTTTTCTGAAACATGGAGTATAAGCTGTATGATAGATAGGAAGATCCTTCTCATCAATAATTTCATTCATATATAAGTTTGTAACTGGTACTTCAGCAGTTGGTACTAAGAAGAAATCCTTAGAAGGAATATGGAACATATCATCTTCAAACTTAGGAAGCTGTCCAGTTCCTGTCATTGCATCCCTGTTTACCATAAATGGTGTCATTACTTCTTCAAAATCATGCTCTCCAGTATGAAGATCAAGCATGAAGTTAATTAGAGCTCTTTCAAGCTTTGCACCAAATCCTTTTAACACTGTAAATCTTGCTCCAGCAATCTTAGTAGCTCTTTCAAAATCTAAAATATCAAGGTCAGTTCCTACATCCCAATGAGCCTTGTACTCAAAATTAAACTTTGTAGGTTCACCCCATGTTCTAACCTCTTCATTGTCCTCATCAGTATCACCAAGAGGAGTCTTCTCGTTTGGCATGTTTGGAATTTCTAAAAGCTTAGCTCTAAGATCTTCATCAATATCTTTTACTTTCTCATCAAGAACTTTGATTTCATCAGAAAGTTTTTTCATCTGCTCTAATACTGCAGATGCATCTTTTCCTTCTTTTTTAAGCTTAGGAATCTCTTTAGAAACCGTTTTTTGCTCATTTTTCATTGCTTCAACTTTTTGAAGAAGCTCTCTTCTATCAAGATCAAGCTCAACGATTTTTTGAAGACCAAAATCACCCTTGCCCCTCATTTCTATACGTCTCTTTACTTCTTCAACATCCGTTCTAATTTTTCTTATATCTAACATAGTATTTCTCCTTTCTTTATTTTCTTTTCATTATTTACACATACAAGGCAATATTTAAACCTTACGCCCTGATTTACACTTAATTTTTGCAACAAAAAAACCGTCCCTCAAAAAAGGGACGGATATAATCCGCGTTGCCACCCTAGTTAATCCTAAGATTCACTCTAATACATTATAAGGTATGTAAAACCTTCAACATTACTTGAAATACTCCGGGATGGATTCACAACAGAAATAATATCAATTTTCACCAAACATTGACTCTCTAAAAAAACTCTATAGTTACTATTTCCCATCAAAGTAAAAACTATTTTTTTAAATTTTAACATAATTAAAAATAAACATCAATCTAAAATATCTTTTTTAAGCATATTAAAAACTTTTTTTTCCACCTTTACTACATATTCATGAACACTTTTCACAGGCATCTTCATTTCCTTTGAAAGTTCCTTAACAGTAAGTGGTTTTCTATCTTCAAGACCATATCTCAAAGATGCTACTTTTCTAAAGTTCTCATCGCTCTCTTCTTGAATAAGTTTCATTATTCTATTATTTAGCATTTCTATAGTTTCTTCATTATTGAAAAGTGCATATTCTTCAAGGGAATAATTGTCTTTCAAAGGAATCACCTCCCTATACTAAATTATCTACCTTTAGTAGTCTGTCTGATATGATCAGATATAAGATAAGATGACAAATTAGGTTCATCTGTCTTTTTACTTTTCTTGCTAAATATATTCTTTATATTAAATATACTTCTTAATATGTTCAGTATCTTGTTTTTCATAATTACCTCTTTTCTTACTGCAAACCCTTTATCTATTTCATAAGGTCAATGGCCCTTCTTTTAAACTTGTCATTTTCCCTAGTAAATATTATTTCAAGTTTCCCCATTTGATTACTATAATTAAGGATATCATCTCTCATTAACAGATTTTTAAGTCTATTAACAGTTCCCTCATTTCCGTCATATATCTTAATTCCTTTAAAATAATCTGAAATAGAATCTTTTAAGAAAATAAAATGAGTACAACCAAGTACAATTGCATCAAATTTAATATCCCTATACTCATAAAAATGCTTATCCAAAACCCTATTTATCTCATCACCACTGAAAATATCATTTTCCACTAATTCAACAAGCTCCTGGGTAGGTATTTTATAAATATTTGATATATCTTTAAATTTATCCATATTATTTTGGAACTTTTTCTCTTTCAAAGTAGATATCGTTGCCATAACCCCTATTGTACCGCCCTTATTTTCCATTACAGCCGGTTTTATTGCTGGCTCCATACCAACAATAGGTACATTATATTTCTCTCTTAAAATCCTTACAGCAGCAGAAGTAGCAGTATTACATGCAATAACTACAGCCTTAACATTCATTTTTATTAATCTATCAACAACATCTAGAGTAATTCTTAATATTTCATCTTTACTTTTCGTACCATAAGGATTATTGAGATTATCACCTATATAAATAATATTCTCATTAGGAAGTAATCTTCCAATTTCCCTTACTACTGATATTCCACCGAGACCAGAATCAAAAACTCCTATGGGACGGCTATCTGAATTATTCAACATACCACCTCATGTTCAAATCTATTTAATTCTCATTATTATAATATAACATATTTTTATATAATGGCACATGATAAATATACAAAATATACTAAAATATTTCATAAACTTAAACAAATTTGCAGAAATTATTTCAATTAATTATAATTAAAATAAAGGAAAGATCAAAATATCAGGTGGTGAGTCAAATGAGCAATAGGGTAAATTGTATAAAATGTAAGTACTATTTTGTGACATGGGATAAAAAATCCCCCCACGGGTGCAGATATTTCAACTTTAAAACAAAGGTATTTCCATCTATTTACGTTTTTAGATCCTCTGGAAGTAAATGCAAAGCATTCGAATCAAAATAATATTAATATTTTCATTATTTAGTAACCCTTATTTCACTATTTTGTAACCATTTTATCAGCTTAGCTTGCTACAATTATTATAGCAAGCAATATGATAATTGCATACTACTGAAAAGGAGGTGAAAAAATATGAAAGATAAACTGATTAATCCAATTACAGCAATAATAATAGGTCTTTCTCTTATACTATCTACATTTATAGCTATGGACGGCATAAAGAGCATTAAGACTGATAATACACTAGTTGTAAAAGGATCTTCAAGCTTTGAAATCAAATCAGACATCGGTATTTGGGAAGGTCAAATATATGCAGAAAATAAAGACAGACGACTTGCATTTTTAGAACTAGAAAACCAAGAAAAAATGACAATCGACTTTTTAGAAACATTAGGTATAAAAAAAGAGCAGATTGCATTTTCGCCTATTGGAACAACAACATATAATGTAATTCTTGAAAATGGTACATATACAAATATCATTGATAGATATAAACTTTATAAAAACATAAAAATCCAGTCAAATAACGTTGAACTCATAGACAAGATATATAAGGAAAGTACCAACTTAATATCTGATGGTGTTATGATTCAATCATATAATCCTACATACTACTATACAGGCTTAGCAGATCTTAAGGCAGATGCCATCAACAAAGCCACAAAGGATGCTAAAGAACGTGCAGAAAAGATGTTAGAAGCTACTGGTAATAAATTAGGTAACCTTAAATCAGCAAAAGTAGGAATATTCCAAATCACACCACAGTATTCAACCGAAATATCTGACTATGGAATTAATGATACTTCAAGTATTTATAAAGTAATTAATTCTGTTGTTACATGTACATTTGAAATAAAATAATTTAATCATAAAAATATAAAGGGATATGAGCCTTATTCAAGCTTCATATCCCCTTTTCTTATCCATCCTATAGAAAATAAATATCTATATATACCATAGGAAATTATCCCTGGAAGAATAAAATGCATTAATCCTATTTTAGATATCAATAAATCAAAACTTTCACTAGACATTGCCTCTACCGTACCAAACTGACCTACAAATCCACTAGTGCCCATACCAGCACCAACACTATTTGATTCCATTACTAATACACTTGTAGCTATAGGTCCCAGTATAGCACTAGCAACAATAGGTGGAATCCATATCCTAGGATTCTTAATGATATTAGGAATCTGTAGCATCGACGTACCAAAGCCTTGAGCAATAGATTCACCAATCCCATTATCCTTATAACTAATGACCGAGAAACCTATCATTTGACAACAGCAACCTACCAAAGAAGCCCCAGCGGCAATTCCTGATAAACCTAAAGATATGGCAATTGCAGCACTTGATATAGGAAGGGTCAATAGAATCCCCATTGAAACTGCCAGAACAATCCCCATAGGTACAGGCTGTAGATTAGTGGCTAAATTAATCATAGTTCCTATATCTTTCATTACAGAACTTATAAAAGGTCCTAAAGTAAGTCCTACAAATCCACCTATTAAGATTGTAACCCCAGGTAAAAGAATAATATCAAACTTAGTCTTGCCAGCCACTAACTTTGAAATTTCAGCTCCTATTAAAGCTGCAATGAATGCTCCAACAGGCTCACCAATTGTTACTATACTTGCTGTATCAGTAATTTTTATAGTTCCTGCTCCAACAGCGCCAGCAATCATAGAAGATATTATTCCAAGTGGACTAGCTCCCAAACTATGAGCAACTCCTGCACCTATTGCTGGTCCCATAATATATTGAGCACACTTCCCCAAATAAACAATCTGTGAAATACCTGAAAACTCCCCAAGCTGTTTCAAAATAAGGCCAATTATTAGGGAAGAAAACAAGCCCAGGGCCATTCCATTAAGTACCTTTACAAAATAGTTTCTTAAACTGATTTTCATATCTTTCTCCTTTTCTGTATATTCATCTGTCTTGTCACTATTTTATATTATGTAAATTAAGAAATCAATAAAAAAAAGAATAGTCATATTGACTATTCTTCATATAATATACCCTTGCTCTTAAGACTAGATTTAATTATTGTAAAAATTTCTTCACTTGGAACTTCAATAGTATGAATATGAAGTCCATCCGTCAAAGTAGACAGTGGTGCTGCATTATGTAGCTTAACTTTTTCTATAAACTGATCAAGTTCATATCTACTGGTAATATATAAGGGACAATTTATCTCACCATATACAGGATGCTCTACAGTAATATCAATTATTTTACCACCAAAATCAATAATTGTTTCAAGCTCAGTATACATTTCCTCAACACCAGTATGGGAAACAGATATAGACCTATAATTTTTATTTAACTTTTGATCTGATTTAATTATGTATCCATTAGAGGTAGCCATCACACTGATTCCACTAGCCCTTATTACCGCAATATCTTGAACTATAACTTGTCTGCTAACATCAAATTTTTCAGACAATTCCTGTCCCTTAACAGGCTTTTGAGAATTAGAAAGAATGTCTATTATTTTATTTCTTCTATTATCAGTCATAATATACTTTTGCTCAACTCATAAGCAAACTAGAATTGAACATCCTCCTTTATCATATTGATTTGCTTCTAATTATATCACTTAATATACTAATATTTAAATGAACTTATTACAAATTACAAAAAATAAAAATAAGAGCCAAAAGCTTATACTTTTGACTCCTATTTTGTATAACCAGCAACGACCTACTCTCCCAGGCAGCTGCCCGCCAAGTACCATCGGCGCTAAGAGGCTTAACTTCTGTGTTCGGTATGGGAACAGGTGTAGCCCTCTTGCTATAGTCACTGGATTATACTTTCAAAACTGCTAT
>JAOARG010000030.1 GCA_025210655.1 Bacillota bacterium | reverse complement strand
GTTCCGCCAAGATTTAATTGTACACAGTGCCCGGGTCAAATGGAGCCAATATACTATAAATCGGTACATGGCATAACTTATGAATTAAAGTAAAAAGTTGAAGTTAAGAAGAAGCGGTCGATTAGACCGCCTTTTTTATTATTGTGATTTGACACCTGTCAAAGTTTGTTGTAAAGTATAATTACTTTGACAGATGTCAAAGAGGAGGTGAGTTATGTATTCTGGAAACAATCCAGTGGCTATAAAATCTCAAGATGCTATTAGGAATGAATTTTTAAAGCTACTGAAAATAAAGCCTTTTAATAAAATTTCAATAAAAGAGATAAATGAACAGGCAAAACTTGCTAGGCAAACATTTTATCTTTTATTTTCTTCAAAGGAAGAAATTCTGGAGTTTCATTTAGATGAGGTTTTTTTAAGTTTTGTCAATAAGGTAAAGGAAAATAAGAATAAATCAATAGAAGAGTTGGTAGCCATGTTTTTAGTTTTTTTTGAAGAACATAGGGAACTGCTAAAGTCTTTGATTGATAATAAATTCCATGGTTTAATAAGTGGGAAGTTTATTCAGTACTTCGATATACTGATAGATGATATGAAAATATTTAAAAAGAATGTATCTAAATTAGAAATAAAGTATTTTAAGGTCTTTGTTTCGGGGGCTATGGTTGAAGTATTATCACTTTGGCTTAATGATGATAATGCCGAAATTGAAGAATTGTCACCTGTTGTTAAAAAAATTATATTTGGTGAAATGCTGGAGGTATAATCATGATTGTATTTATATTAAGGTATTTATTCTTATTCATAACTGGTGGGATCATGGGTTGGCTACTTGAGGTGTTTTATAGAAGGTATTTTGGAGCTGCAAGAAAATGGATCAATCCAGGGTTTTTATCAGGACCTTTTTTACCCCTATATGGGTCAGGGGTATGTCTTCTTTATATAGTAAGTGATTTTAATATAGCCCTAGGTTTTAAAATAGTTTTATTTACTATAATAACGACTTTGATAGAATATATAACTGGACTATTCTTTTTAAAATATTATAAGACTAGATTGTGGGATTATAGTAACTTGAAATTTAATGTACAGGGAATAATTGCACCTTTATATTCTTTCTTTTGGACTATTTTATCACTGTTTTTTTACTATATACTGTATCCGTATTTTTATTTACAAATAGAATTTTTATACGGTCATCTTGAACTTTCACTTTTTGTAGGGATTGTATTGGGGATACTTTTTGTTGATATGACAAATTCATTTGATATTCTTAACAGACTTAAAGCTTTCGCTGAAGAAAGGGAAGAAAAGGTTGTTATTGATTATGAACAGTTGAAATTAGAGATTAGGGAAAGAATCTATAGTTTAAATGATCGTATGGAACAATTTGGAGATGGATTTGCAGAAAAAGTAGAACAGTTGAGTGATGTTCTTGAAGATAGGGTGAAGGGGGTCAGGAATCCCTTTAGAGGTCGAAGACCTACCTTCTTAAGACCTTTTAATGGTGGTTTTGAGCTTTTGACTCAGCTAAAGATGCATGTTAGGAATAAAAGAAGCAAAGATAAAAAAGTTGATTAGGTGATAAAATGTATGAAAATATTGTTAAGGATATTATAAATCATCCCAAAGTACAGGAGATTAAGGACTATAGGCATCATCACAAAATTGATTGTCTTAGTCATAGTATCCATGTTTCTAGATTATCATATAAACTGGCAAAAAGGTTTGGTATGGATGAAGTGTCAGTGGCTAGAGGGGCGCTTTTACACGACTTTTACCTTTATGACTGGCATATAAGAAACTCTCATAAGGGACTACATGGTTTTAATCATGCTAAAGAAGCTTTAAAAAATGCTGAGATGTATTTTGATTTAAATTCTCTGGAAAAGGATATAATTAAGAAGCATATGTGGCCCCTGAATTTAGGTTTTCCAAGTTATAGGGAGTCTTATTTGGTAATGTTTGTTGATAAATATTGTTCTTTAGTTGAGCTCTTTAGATCCTATGGAAGTAGAATTTTTTCTTGAAATTTTTGTGAAAAATTGATATATTAGAGGTCGATTTGTAATTCATTTGTAACTTAATTAGATATAAATTATGCTAAAATATATTGTGGTAGACTGAAATTCGGAAGGAGAGCTATATGAAGACATATTTAAAGGTATTTATATTGGCGTTTGTCTGTTTTACCCTTCTTATAGGATCGGGTATATTCGCCTTTGTAAAATACTATCCGGCTAAACCAACTATAGAAGAGATACAGTCGCAGAAAACTGTTGTAGTAAATATTGATGACAAAGATGATGGTGGCATAAAAGTAAAAGAAAAAACTGAATTAGAGAAACTTATTGAAAGTACTAATAGAATTAATATTCTTTGTTTTGGTACAGATGGAGCTAGGGCTGATACAATAATGTTTGTCAGCTATGATCCTGACAATAAGTTGGTAGATATTTTATCTATACCTAGGGATACTTACAATTCAGTAAAAGGACATAATCTAGCTGGACAGCATAAGATTAATGCGGTTTATGGTTTTGGTGGGGCTGATGGTGGTTCTAAGGGGCTACTTAAGCAAGTATCATTGCTTTTAGATCTTCCTATCGATTACTATGTAAAAGTGAATTATAATGGAGTAAGGGATATTGTGGATATTCTTGGGGGAGTAGAAATAAATGTAAGACAAGATATGGATTATGATGATCCTTATGTTAATCCTCCACTGCATATACACATTAAAAAAGGAAGACAAGTTCTTAATGGTCAAAAAGCCATGGAGTATCTTAGATGGAGAAAGAATAACGGCGAAAGTGGTGCCGGAGATCTTCCTAGAACAAAGAGACAGCAAGAGTTCGTAATCGAAGCAGCTAAAAAGGCAATGAGTCTTAAATTGCCAAAGGTTGCTAAGACTGCGTTTAGTTATGTAACAACTGATATGAGTCTTGATAAGGTTGTTTATTATGCAACGACGGCAGTAGACTTAGATTTTTCAAATATCAAAACATATAGGCTTCCTGGTGATGTGAAGTATGAAGGTACAAGTTATTACATCCATGATCCAGAAGCTACAGAGAAAATGATGATAGAAATCTTAAGCAGAGGAACAAATACAAATTAAATGTGATATAATGGGGCTGAATACAGCCCTTTTTTTATTTGTTTAAATTAGATATACAGATAAAAATGTTCTTGTTATTTAAAGAATAAGGAGTTGAGCTTGAGATGAAAAGAGCGGGTAAAGAAATAGCTCTTAAAAAGATGATGATTGCAATATTTATTGGATTCCTTTGTGGATTGTTTGCAATTATTTTTAAATTGATATTATTTAATGGAATAGCTATTGTACTTAATAAAAGTAGGGGATATATTATATATTTAGTTCCTATTGTAGGTGGTGTATTAGTAGGTATAATAAGAAAATATCTTTTAAATGAGAATAATCAACAGTTTGGAATAGCTGAAGTTAAGAAGGAAATGAAAGAAATTACAAGACTTATTATGGGGCCAAGGGATGTTGCGATTAAGATATTTGGGGCATTTGTTACTCTTATATCAGGGCTTTCTGCTGGTACAATGGGACCTATTTTTCATATGGGTGGGGCCATAGGTGCAAATACTGCATATGCACTCCATGAGGATGATGAAGGTATTCGTTTGTTTATCGGATGTGGTGTAGCGGCCTGTATAGCAGGTATATTCAACGAACCATTGTTTGCAACAATATTTGTTTTAGAAGTAATAATGGAAGGATACCTTCTGGAAGATTTTATTTACATAATTGGTTCCGTTGTAACTGCAAAAATCGTTAATAAACTGCTTTTTATATCACCAGTTACTTTGAAATTCAGTGAAGATATAGGCATATCGGGCCCTAGGGAGTATGTGCTTTTCATCATTCTAGGTATTTTTATGGGCCTCGTTTCTAAACTGTATCTTGTGTCTATTAAAAGATTTAGTAGACTTGGAAAAGTCAGTGGTGGAAGATATGTTTTGATGGGACTGTTAGTAGGTATTATGACCGCTGCTGTAGAGTATTTTACACCTATGATGTATGATTATTTTAACTTTATTAGTGTGAAAAAATTTGAATTTCTTTTATGGATAATACCTATAATTATAATCATAAAAATACTTCTTACTAGTATTACCCTTGGTGCCGGTGGTTTTGGAGGTAGTTTTGCCCCTGGACTTATAATTGGTGTTTATTCTGGAATCTTATTTTGGAAAGTAGCGAGTTTATTACTAGTTGGATGGGGGCTTAAGGAAAACACTTATGTACTTGTGGCCATAGCAGGTATCATAGGAGGTTTTTTTGATGCACCTTTTGCAGGCAGCTTATTCGTTTTAGAACTTACAGGGGATTATAATCTAATACTCCCAGCTTTGATGACATCAGTAATAAGTAATTTCAATGTGAAACTTTTGGAAAAATAAAGGAGCAATCGTAATAATACGATTACTCCTGTTTTTCTATTTTATAAGCATTTCTGAAAGACTTGTTATACTACCAGCACCCATTGTGATTACAATATCCTCTTGGCTTGTGTTTTCTTTTATATAGCTTATAATATCCTTGAAATCAGAGATGTAAATAGCGTTCTTACTTTCCTTTTGAATGATATCTACCAAATCTTTAGAGTGAATATTATAGACATTGTCTTCCCTAGCTGCATAAATATCAGTTACTATGATGAAATCAGACTCGTTAAAGGCACTTCCAAACTCATGGAGTAATTCCTTAGTTCTTGTGTAGGTATGGGGTTGGAAAATAGTCCAAATCTTATTATGTGGCATTTTTGAAACTGCGTTAAGGGTAGATTTGATCTCTGTAGGGTGATGGGCATAATCGTCTATTATAAGTACATCATCCATTTTTCCTTTAATGTCCTGTCTTCTTTTTGCTCCAATAAAACTACTTAAAGCTTCAGCCATTTTTTCAACATCTGCCCCTAAATGATGAGCTGTTGCAATACAACATAGTGCATTGTAAATGTTGTGCTGTCCAGGTACTCCAAGTTTTATTGTTGTAATAAGTTCTTCGCCCTTATAAACATCAAACTGAGGATATCCAAATTCGTTAAAAGTTATATTTTTTCCCATATAGTCACCGTCCATAGTTATACCTATGGTAATTAGTTGGCTAGGAACATGGGGAATAAGTCTTCTGCTATTGTGGTCATCCTTGTTGATTATGACTAAGCCTTTTTTAGGAACTGATTTAACATAGTCTTCAAATGCACCGATGATTTCTTCTATATTTTCATAATAGTCCAAATGGTCTTCATCAACATTTAATATGACTGCGATATCTGGATGTATTTTTAGAAAATTTCTTTTATATTCACATGCTTCAGTGAGTAAAAACTTATTAGAACCTATTTTAGTATTTCCTTTAATAAATTCAAGAACTCCACCAATAAGTATAGTTGGATCAAGTTCAGAAGTTTCCATTACCTGAGCAAGCATAGATGTTGTTGTTGTTTTACCGTGTGTTCCAGCAATTGCTATTGTTGTTTTATAATCTTGAGCAATTTTTCCAAGCATTTCAGCTCTATCATATGTCAGTATATTATTATCCCTTGCATATTTTAATTCAGGGTTTTCTTCAGATACTGCTGATGTGTAGACAACTACATCTGCATCCTGTGCATTTTTTTCATCGTGTCCTATGAAAATTGTAGCGCCCATTTCTTTTAACTCTTCAGTTAAAAAGCTTTTTTTTATGTCTGAACCGGAAACCTTAAAGCCGTTGTCCATAAGTATTTTTGCTAGTCCACTTACGCCTATGCCTCCAATTCCAATCATGTGAATGTTTTTTATGTTTTTTTTAAAGTCAATCATCTTAAATCTCCTTCTAGAGCTATTACTTCCAGATAAAATATTACCACAAAATTATAACATATTTTTTAGAAAGTATGAAATAAAAATGTAGTCTATAAAACAATACTACAATTAAGTGAACAAAATTTATAAAATATGCAATATATCTATTGAAATATGGCAAAAAAATGAATAAAATTAGAGTAAATAAAAAATATATTCGGAATAGGAGAGTATATTGTGAGTAAATTTAAAAGAAATGAAAGAATCGGTGGAATTGTTAAAATATTAAGTGATTCCCCAAACAAGGTTTTTACCTTGAGTTATTTTACAGAAAAATTTAATGCAGCAAAATCTACTATCAGTGAAGATCTTGTCATCGTAAAAAAAATGATGGAAGAAATGAATCTTGGTATTGTAGAAACTATTTCAGGTGCAGCTGGTGGAGTAAAATACTTACCATTTGTGTCTAAAGAAGAAAAGAAAGTTTTCCTTGAAGGTCTTTGTCAAAAGATTTTAAAGGAACAAAGGGAAATACCGGGAGGCTTTCTTTATCTTTCAGATGTTCTTTATAATCCTGAAGTTGTTGCTAAAGTAGGGGGAATATTTGCCCAGGAGTTTGGAAGTAAGTATGTAGATTATGTAGTTACAATAGAAACCAAAGGTATACCACTAGCACTTATGACTGCAAGAAGTCTTAATGTGCCCCTAGTAATTATTAGGGATGAAAATAAGGTTACTGAAGGATCTACAGTAAGTATGAACTATGTTTCTGGAAGTACAGGCAAACTTAAGACTATGTATCTTTCTAAGCGTGCCATAAAACCAGAATCCAGGGTTTTGATCGTGGATGACTTTATGAAAGGTGGAGGAACTGCTAAAGGAATGACGGATCTTGTGAAAGAATTTGATTCTGAAGTTGTCGGACTGGGTTTCTTTATTGATCAGTTAAGCGAAAAAGAAAAAATGATAAGTGACTACGTAAGCCTGTTAACATGTGAAAATGTTGATGGAAAGCTTGTAATAAAGCCTACAATGGAGAAATAATCTTCTTAGAAAAGAGAAGTTTATTTCTTCTTTTTTTAAATATGGGATCTAATAAGTGTGTGTAAATAAAATACATTTTTACTTTTATGCATACAAGTGTTACAAATTAGCTCTATTAAATAAGCTTTTTTTACAAAAAAAGTAAGGTGTTTTTTCTTCTTTGAAAAAAAATATATTTTTTTTACAAAAAAAAGGAGGAATATCTAAAGGAGTGTCGAATAGTTATAGTATTGGGTTGGTTTGGGCTAATATCTTGAAAGGCAGGGAAAAAAAATGAATGTGACAGATGTAAGAATCAGAAAATTAAAAGACGAGGGTAAAATGAAGGCTGTAGTATCGGTAACTTTTGATGATGCCTTTGTTATCCACGACATTAAAATCATTGAAGGTCAAAATGGTTTGTTTGTCGCAATGCCTAGTAGAAAAATAGGCGACACTGATTACAGGGATATAGCTCATCCTATTAATTCTAACACTAGATCGTTAATTAGCGATGTAATTTTCGACGAGTACGAAAAAGCAAAAGCTAACCTTCAAAGTGAAGAATTATAATTATTACATAGCGGGAATTTTCCCGCTTTTTTTTTTGCACTTATTATCTAAAGTTCATTTATTTATAATATACAAAGAATTTAAGTAAAAACACGAATATTTTAATAAAAGTTGTTGAAAATATTTATAGTTTATAAATATTCATCAATACGGTTTAGTTTTATATTAAAAAGTGTTATAATACAAGGCGGAAAAACTATGCTAATAAAATGCCACTGGAGAATAATTATTACTTTATGAAGTATCTTTTCATTATTAAAGGAAGCTTATTCTTTGGGGAAAGGTTAATAAGGGGTTAGTTTTATGAATAATTTAACTGGAATTGTATTGTCTGCTGGTGCAGGAACAAGAATGAAATCAAAACTTCCAAAGGTCTTACATAAGGTTTTGGGACGAACTATGGTTGATCATGTAATTGATGTGTTGGATGAACTTGATGCATCTAAAAAAGTAGTAGTATATGGCCATGGAAAAGATATGGTTCATAGTTCCTTAGAAAGCAGAAATGTTCGTTTTGCACTACAAGCAGAGCAAAAGGGAACTGGACATGCTGTTATGGTTGCCAAAGAACATATTGGTGATGATGACAATGTTCTTATTCTTTATGGAGATACTCCACTTATCAGAAGCAGTTCTATAAAAGAATTTTGTGATGAGCACGAAAGACAGGGAAATGATCTGTCAATCCTTACAACTATTATGGAGAACCCTTTCGGATATGGAAGGATAATAAGAGAAGAGGATGGACGTGTAACTGGTATTGTAGAGCAAAAGGACGGTTCTCAGGAGCAACTTTTGATAAAGGAAATCAATTCAGGGATTTACCTTGTAAATGGAAGACTTCTTAAGGACAGCCTTGAGCTAATTGAAAACAATAACAATCAAGGTGAGTACTATTTGACTGATATTGTTAAAATTTTAAGTGGTCAAGGTAAGAAGGTTGGATGTCATATTCTTGAGGATCCAAATGAGGTGTTTGGTGTAAATACTAGAAAGCATCTTAGCATAGCATCTCAAATGCTTCAAGAAAGAGTATGTGACGCACTAATGGAAAATGGTGTTACAATACTTAATCCTAATAATGTTTACATTGAAAAAAACGTTCTTATTGGAAATGACACAATTGTCTGTCCAGGAGTATTTATAACAGGAGATACTGAAATAGGTAGTGAATGTTATATTGGTGTAAACTCTAGAATTGAAGATAGTAAGATTATGGACCATGTAGAGGTAAATAATTCTACTGTTCTTGAAAGTAAAATTGATTCATATACTAAGGTAGGACCATATGCATATCTAAGGCCAAAATCCAATGTAGGCAAGAACACTAAAATTGGTGATTTTGTTGAAATTAAGAATTCTAATATTGGAGATGGAACTAAGATATCTCATTTAGCTTATGTTGGTGACGGAGATGTAGGGAAAGATGTTAATATTGGTTGTGGAGTAGTGTTTGTAAATTACGACGGATCAAGTAAATCTAGGACGGTTGTTGGAGATAATAGTTTTATCGGATGCAATGTTAATCTTGTTGCTCCTGTAGAAGTACAGGAAAATGCTTATGTTGCAGCTGGATCGACTATTACAAAAACGGTTCCAAAGGATTCCCTAGGTATTGCAAGGGAAAGACAGACAAACATCCAGGGATGGGTGACAAGAAGGAAAAACGATTAATTAAATGACTGGGAGGCTCATAATGCATTCTAATGGAAAGAAAATCAAAATAGTTACTGGTAATTCAAATCCTGAATTAGCTAGCAAAATAGCTAATGAGTTAGGTTTACCTGTTGCTGACGCAGAGGTAAAGACATTTAGTGATGGAGAAATATCTGTTAATTTTAATGAAACAGTAAGGGGAGTAGATGTTTATGTAATTCAATCTACTAGTCCTCCACAAGTAAATAATTACCTTATGGAGTTATTGATTATGATTGATGCTCTTAAGAGAGCTTCTGCAGGTAGAATTACTGCTGTAATTCCATACTATGGATATGCTAGACAGGATAGAAAAGCTAAGGCAAGAGATCCAATCTCTGCTAAACTGATTGCTGATCTTCTTACAGCAGCAGGAGCTGATAGAGTTCTTACAATGGATCTACATGCAGCTCAGATTCAAGGATACTTCAATATTCCTGTGGATCATCTTGTGGGTATTCCTATTTTAAGTGAATACTTCATTGAGAAAGCTATTGAAGATGTGGTAGTTGTTTCTCCAGACCTTGGAAGTGTTACAAGAGCTAGAAAGTTTGCTGATAGACTTAATGCTCCTATCGCTATTATTGATAAGAGAAGACCTAAGGCTAATGTATCTGAGGTTATGAATATTATCGGAGATATCGAAGGAAAAAATGTTATCCTTATTGATGACATGATTGATACTGCTGGAACTATCACTAATGGTGCTAAGGCTCTTAAGGAAATGGGAGCAAAGAGTGTTTACGCTTGTTGTACACATGGTGTTCTTTCAGGACCTGCAATTGATAGAATTAACAATTCAGTAATCGAAGAGCTTGTAGTACTTGATACTATTAAACTTATTGGTGCTGAAAAAGTTAACAACATCAAGCAATTAAGTGTTGCTAAGATATTTGCTGAAGCAATCAGAAGAATATTCAACAATGATTCAGTAAGTAAATTATTTGATAAATAACATAGATTATAATATAGTTAAACTGGACCTGTAAAAGGTCCAGTTTATTGTTTTGCCCAAAAGTATATTTTATTATAATCGGGGTAATAATAAAAAGAGAATTATGATAGATAAGGAGATTGGATATGCGTGTAATAGTAGGTTTGGGAAATCCAGGCAAAAAATATGAGATGACCCGACATAACATAGGATTTTTGGTAGTAGACCATTTGGCAGAAAAACACGGTATTAAGGTTGATACAATAAAGCACAAGGCCCTTATTGGCAGTGGAACAATAAATGGTGAGAAGGTTATTTTAGTAAAACCTCAAACATTTATGAACTTAAGTGGTGAATCTGTAATGGCTATAATGAATTATTATAAAGTGGCAATAGAAGACCTTATGGTTGTATATGATGATGTTGATATTGATCTTTGTAGACTTAGATTAAGAAAAAAAGGCTCTAGTGGAAGTCATAATGGTATGAAAAATATCATTTACTTATTAAAAGATGATAACTTCCCGAGACTAAGGTTTGGTATTGGTAGACCTGAAAGGGATATAATCGAACACGTTTTAGGTAGATTTTCCAGCGAATCAAAGGATGAATTAAAGGAAGCTATTGTAAGGGCGGGAGAAGCACTTGAAACATATATAGATGATGGTATAGAAATCGCAATGAATAAGTTTAACAGATAGTTAAAGTTGGTGCTAATATGAATAATTCCGTAATTGGACCTGTGGTCAAGTCCCAGGAGTTTGAAAATTTAATAGAAACAGTAAAGTCTCCCAAAAGTGTTATTGGCATTTTTGGTAGTTTTGGTGGATTTAATAGTGTAATTTATTCCCTCCTTAGTCAAGAGACTGGCAAAAAGGTATGTGTTATAACCCTGAATGAAGTTGAAGCTAAAAATTGTACTGAAAACTTACAGCGTCTTGGTAAAAATGTTGTATATTATCCTGGAAGAGATATTGTTTTCTTTGATTCCTACTATCATAGTCATCAACTTGAAAACAATAGGATACTAGGTATTGATAAAATGGCCAAGGGAGACTTTGATGTAGTCGTTACATCTGTTGATGGAATACTTGAGAAAATTCTTCCTGTCAATCATTACCTAGATAATCGTATGAATATAAAAGTTGCAGAAGATATCAATCTAGAGGACTTTCTTGAATTTCTTCAAACAACAGGTTATTCAAGGGAAGAAATAGTTGAGACGAAGGGTTCTTATTCCTTAAGGGGTGGAATTCTGGATGTTTATTCTCCAAACTATGATTATCCAGTGAGAATAGAGCTATTTGATGAGGAAATAGATTCCATAAGAAGTTTTGATCCAGAGACTCAGAAATCTATTGAAAAGATGGATATGATTGAAATCATATCTGCAAAAGAAGTTTTTATTCCTGAAGCTAAGAGAAAAGAATTTCTTGAAAAGCTAGTTAAGCAACTAGAAAGTTTTAAGTCTTCGATTAATGAGGAAAAAATAAATAGCATACAAAATCTAATCGATTATTTTCAAGGTGGAGGTAAGTATATTGATGGTGTTGACAAATATATTAATCTCATTGAAGAAAATCTTGGATGTATACTGGATTTTTTCACAAAAGAAGATCTTATAGTTTTTCAGGACAGCAATAGGATAATAGAAAAGTTTAAGAATGGTAGAGAAAATTATATTGAAGGTTTCAAAAATCTTATGGAGCTTGGTAAGGTATTGCCGGTCCAAAGTCAGATTATTTTTGAATATAATAAACTTTTAGCAAAAGCTCATTCTAAAAAGATAATTCTTGTTAATAATCTTAAGAAGAATTTAGATTTCTTCAAGGTTGAAGAACTTGTTAATTTCACTTTGAGAGAGGCAAATATATATCATGGAAAGACTAAGGATCTTATTGAAGATGTAAAGAGGCTTAGTCAGAAAAATTATACAATATCAATAGTAAGCTCTAAGGAAGATAGGGCAATAAGAATTAAAGATCAAATGGTGGATGAAGGTATTTCTTGCACTATGGTTGATGAATCGTCGAATCTGACTGAGGGCAGTGTAAATATTCTTATAGGTGATATTGCAGGTGGTTTTGAACTAAATTCTATAAAGTATCTTCTTATTAGTGAAAAAGAGATACTAGGCTCAAATAAGAAATACTTGAAGAAGAAAAAAAGGTCTGGAAGGAAGATTTTATCTTTTAATGAACTATCCTTGGGAGATTTTATTGTCCATGAAAATCATGGTATAGGAAAATATATTGGAATAGAACAGCTTAAGATTGATAATACTAGAAAAGATTTTTTGAAACTTCAATATGCAGGGGAAGATTTCTTATATATACCTATAGAACAAATGAATCTTATTCAAAAGTATGTAGGTGGAGAAGTTAGAACTAAAAGACTAAACAAGTTGGGTTCTCAGGAGTGGAAAAAGGCCAAGGCTAAAGTAAAGAAAGCTATTGAGGATATGACTGATGAACTACTTGAACTTTATGCAAAGAGAAGAATGGTTAATGGATATGCATTTTCAGAGGACAGCATATGGCAAAAACAGTTTGAAGATATGTTTCCATATGAAGAAACACCGGATCAACTTAAGTCCATTGATGACATAAAGAAGGATATGGAAAGTCCTCAACCTATGGATAGATTACTTTGTGGTGATGTTGGATATGGAAAAACTGAGGTTGCAATAAGGGGTATTTTTAAGGCAGTTATGGATTCAAAACAAGTAGCAGTACTTGTTCCCACAACAATACTTGCCCAGCAACATTATAATAATATAAAAAGTAGATTTTCTAAATTCCCGGTTAATGTAGAAATGTTATCAAGATTTAGAACTAAAAAACAGCAAGATAAAATAATTGATGATGTTAAAAGCGGAGTAGTTGATGTTGTGATTGGTACCCATAGGATTCTTTCTAAGGATATTAATTATAAGAATTTAGGACTTCTTGTTGTTGATGAAGAACAGCGTTTTGGAGTAAAACATAAGGAGATGCTTAAGCAGTTGAAGTCCAATGTGGATGTCCTTACCTTGCCTGCTACACCAATACCAAGAACTTTACACATGTCTCTTATTGGCGTTAGGGATATGAGTGTTATTGAAGATCCTCCAGAAGATAGATTCCCAGTTCAAACCTATGTGGTGGAGCATGATGATTCTATTGTAGGAGATGCTATTCTAAAAGAGGTTAACAGAGGTGGACAGGTCTTTTATGTATATAATAAAGTTAAAGACATTGATGTTGTTGCAGGGAAAATAGCTAATATGTTTCCTGATGTCAGGGTTGCTTATGCCCATGGCCAGATGTCTGAAGTAAAGCTAGAAAAAATAATGATGGATTTCTTAAATCACCAGTTTGATGTTCTTGTTTGTACAACTATAATAGAAACAGGTTTAGATATTCCAAATGTAAATACAATAATTATTACTGATTCTGACAAAATGGGACTTTCTCAGCTTTATCAGCTTAGGGGAAGGGTAGGAAGATCAAATAGAATCGCCTACTCATATTTAACATATAAAAGAGATAAGGTTCTTTCTGAGATTTCTGAGAAGAGGCTAAAGGCGATAAAAGACTTTACTGAGCTAGGGGCCGGTTTTAAAATAGCCATGAGAGACCTTGAAATCCGTGGATCTGGAAATATTCTCGGAGCAGAACAGCATGGTCACATGGATGCCATTGGTTATGATTTATACTGTAAGATGTTAGAAGAAACAGTTGGTAGAATAAAGGGTAAGGAAATTATTGAAAATATTGAAACTAGCATTGAACTTTCTGCAAATGCCTTTATATCAGATAGATATATACCTGATGGAAAGCAGAAGCTGGAGATGTATAAGAGAATATCTGCAGTGGAGACAAAGGAAGATTATTATAATCTTGAAGAAGAAATTGAAGATAGATTTGGAACCATACCAAGTTCGGTATATAATCTTTTATCAATTTCTTATATTAAGTCAATGGCAGAATATATTAGAATCAAGAATATATCAGAGAATAAGACAAATATTATATTTGAAATATTCGATTTCAAATATATCAAGCCAGAAGTGATTAATGAAATGACTCTTAAATACGGTAGAAATATAAAAATTAATTTATCATCCACTCCTTATATAGAGTTAAGGAAGGGTAAGACTCCAGAGAGTAAGAAGATTAAGTATGTTGAGGATTTCTTAGAGGCTTTTGTTGCTGTTATAAAGAAGTAGATTTATTTACACCATCTGATTTTTAATTGGGTGGTGTATTTTTGCTTTTGGCAAAAATGGTGGTGTACTTACCACTTTGTGGTTGCGTGGAGAGAAGGGAGAAGAGGGGAACCGCACAAGATTGCATTTGTGCTAGGGGAATCGATTTTGTTTCACAAAACCTAGGTGAAAGGGAAATATGAGATCTTTGCTAAAAGGGCTTTTAGCTCCTAAGTTATTCCTTTTCATCGAAATCTTATTTATAAGATTGATTCCCCCAGCACTAGCCTAGTCTAGTGCGATTCCCCTTTTCGCCCCCAAAACCCAACCACCACTTGCCTAAGGCAAGTAAAGCACCGTGAAATACTATAGTATTGAGCAAACTACCATTTTCGCCATATAGCGGAAATACACCACCCAGAGGTAACAGTATTTTAACTTTAAATAAATCCTAAAAAGTTATATAATCATAAGGAGATTAATCTAAGGAGAGTGTACTTGATGTTGAAGAAAATATCTGCGATATTGCTTAGTCTTGTTATGTTTTTTTCTTTAGTAGGATGTTCTGCTGGAAATAGCAATGGTAACGTGGCTGATGTAAATGGAGAAATTATTTCTAAGGAATATTTTGAGAAGAAATTTATGATACTGGAGAAAAGCTATAATGAGTATTATAACCAAGATATTTGGACTGAGGAGAAAGATGGGAAAACTTTTCGTGAGCTTGTTAGGGGAAGGTTATTAGATAGTATAATTGTTGAAACTCTTGTTAGACAAAGTTTGGATTCAAGTGATTTTGAACTGGATGATAATGAGCTGGAAGAAGCACTGTCTACATATAATTCGGAGATAGAATCTAACGAAGAACTAAAAAAATTCTATACTGACAATGGTATAGATGAGGAATTTATAGAAAAGCAAATAATTAACCAATTCTATATGGAAGGTCTTAAAGATACTATCAGGGAAGAGGTTAAGGGTAGTGGAGAAGAACTTGATAAATATTACGATGAAAATGTAATTGAAGTAAGGGCTAGGGATATTCTTCTTAAGGATGAAGAATCTGCTAGGGATATTCTTTTGAAAATTAAATCTGGGGAAGATTTTGAAGAGCTTGCTAAGGAAAATTCAGAGGATCCAAGTACTGCTTACAAGGGTGGGGATTTAGGATTTTTCCCAAAAGCAAGGCTTGAAAAAGAACTTGAGGATGTGGCATTTTCCCTTGAGCCGGGTCAAGTTAGTGATCTTATTAAGACAGATCTTGGATATCATATTTTGAAAGTTGAAGAAACAAGAACAATTTCTGAACTAGAGGAAATAGATGGTATGGAAGATAAGGCTGATAAATATAAAGAAGAATACATTGAAGAAAAAGTTGCAAAAGAGTATGGAGCCGTGGTGGAAGCTTTAAAATCTGAGGCTGAAGTCAAAAGTTTTTTAAATAACATTAAATAGTTTTATAATAAAAGCACTTTGTTAGGCTGAAAAGCAATTTATAGACAAATTGTTTGGCCATAAGACCATGAGTGTTTTTATTATGGGAAAAATAAATCGGAGGAAGTATGTCGAAGAAGAATGATTTTTTAAAGGGTGCAGCTATACTAGGATTAGCGGGCATTGTGGTTAAGTTTTTAGGAATGTTTTTTAGAATTCCTTTAGGTAACATTATAGGTGATGAGGGAATGAGTTACTATCAAAGTGCTTATCCTATATATAATTACCTACTTGTTATATCTACAGCAGGTATACCAACGGCTATTGCAAAAATTGTTTCAGAAAAGAGAGCTGTTGGAGATTATTATGGAGCAAAGAGAGTTTTAAGGGTATCTTTTATACTACTGGCTATCATAGGAGCTTGTACCAGTACAATAATTATTTTTGGTGCCCCTTGGTTAGTTAAGGTTGTAAAAAATGAACCAGCCCTAAGATCGGTTATGGCAATTGGTCCGGCTTTGTTTTTTGTTTCATTGATGTCTGTCTTCAGAGGTTATTTTCAAGGGACGCAAAATATGGCACCTTATGGTATATCTCAGGTTGTAGAGCAGTTCTTTAGAGTTATATTCGGTTTAGGACTTGCTATATTTTTCTTAGACAGGGGAGTAGAATTTGCAGCTGCTGGAGGTACTTTAGGAGCTACAATAGGAGCTTTCTTTGGGTTTTTAGTGATATTATTTATGTATATTAGATATTCTAAGAAGAATCCTGTAGTTGATTCAGGAAATTTCGAACTTGAAAAGTCAAATGAAATAGTAAAAAGGATTTTAAAAATAGCAATTCCAATTACTCTTGGAGCTTCAATTATGCCGATAATGAGTTTGATTGACCTGGGAATAATTATGAGAAGATTGATTGAAATAGGTTTTGTTGAAGAAGCTAATAATCTTTACGGTCAGTTATCAGGATATGCCAATACTATTGTGAATTTGCCCCAGGTAATTACTGCGGCAGTACAAATCAGTATAGTACCTGCAATAGCTCATCTGGCTATTAAAAATGAACAAAATGAGCTTGAAAAGACTATGGATACAGGTGTAAGACTTTCACTTCTTTTAGGTCTTCCTTGTGGTATTGGTGTTGTTACTTTGGCAAAGGAGATAATGTTACTACTTTATCCTCTACAGCCAGAAACTGCTCTTGGAGCTGGAGCAATACTTCAGTTTTCAGGTTTTGGTATCATATTCCTTTCCATATTCCAGATTACTACTGGAATTATTCAAGGGTTAGGAAAGCCTATTTTACCAGCTAGAAACCTTGGACTTAGTGCAGTGGTGAAAGTGATTCTTAATTATACATTGGTTGGCATACCATCACTGAATATAAGGGGTGCAGCTATTGCTACGGTTTGTGCCTTTGCTATAGCAGCAGTACTTAATATCATAACTTTAATGAAGTTAAGTGGATACAAGCCAAATTTCAAACATGTTGTTGTTAAACCGGTTATATCGGTTCTTGTTATGGCTGTCCTTGTTAAGGGAGCTTATATGGTATCAAGTATGGTGTTTGGTAATAGTATATCTACATTATTTGGTGTATTTGTAGGTGTGGTAGGTTATTTACTAATGATTATCCTTACTGGGGCTTTAAATGATGAAGATCTTTCATTTATACCAGGTGGGAAATATCTAGGTAGGATTAAAAATAAATTGGTAAGAAAATAATTAGAAATAAGAAGGTGTATGTTTTGAATAAAATAAAAGTGGTAGGCTTAGGTCCAGGGGGCAAGAGATACCTTACATTAGAGGCAATAGAAATAATAAGGGAAGCGAAGAAGCTTTATTTTAGAACGCTTAAGCATCCTGTAATTGAGCATTTGGATATGAATGGTCAAGTAGTATCCTTTGATAATGAATATGAAGAAAATGAAGAGTTTGATGGAGTTTACAGTTCTATTGTAGATAGACTTATTCAGTATAGTCAAGAGGAGGAAGAGGTAGTTTACTGTATTCCTGGAAATCCCTTTGTTGCTGAAAAGACAGTTGAGCTTCTTCAGGAAAAATTTCAAGGGGAACTTGAGTTTATACATGGTGTAAGTTTTGTAGATGTTATGATAACAACCTTAAGGAAGGATCCTGTAAATGGACTTCAAATTATTGATGGACTTGATCTTGATAGACAGATACCTAATCCTAATATGGATAATATAGTTATTCAAGCATATAATCCTTTTGTAGTATCATCAATGAAATTAAAGCTAATGAAGTATTATGATGACGACCACAAGGTTTATGTTGTTAGGGGAGCTGGTATACCTGGTGAGGAAGTAATATACCATACGGAACTTTACAATATTGACAGGGTTGATAATTTAGATCACCTTACAAGTCTTTATATACCAAAGACAGATGAAAAGAAGAAGTATAATTATGATGATCTTAGGGAGATTGTAGCTAGCCTAAGGGGAGAGAATGGTTGTCCTTGGGATAAAAAACAGGATTATGAGTCACTTATGCCAGGTATTCTTGAAGAGGCATATGAGGTTATTGAGGCTATAAAAACTAAAGATTTCTTTCTTTTAGAAGAAGAACTTGGGGATTTGCTATTACAAATAGTATTTTATGGAATCTTAGCTGAAGAAGATGGATATTTTAATGATATTGATATTACTACGGGAATCTGTAATAAACTAATTAATAGACATCCCCATGTATTTGGCGATGTAAATGCGGATTCTGCTGAAGAAGTGTTAGTTAATTGGGAAAAAATCAAATCAGAAGAGAAAAATGAAAGTAGAACTATTGATTCTATAAAGAGGATTTCTAAAACTCTACCTGCCCTTACTAAGGCATATAAAATACAAAAAAAGGCAGCAGATGTTGGTTTTGATTGGGATGAAATAAAAGATGTCATTAAAAAAATTCATGAAGAATTAGAAGAATTGCAAGAAGTAATTGGAAAAGATCAGACCTTATGCCATGAAGAATTAGGGGACTTACTTTTCTCAGTTGTGAATCTTTCAAGATTTTTAAAGATAAATCCTGAGCTTGCACTTATGGATAGTAATGATAAATTTGTAAATAGATTTGAATTTGTTGAAGAAAAAGCGATAGAAAAATATGGAAAAATAGAAGGTGTAAGCCTCTCAGAGCTTGATGAATTCTGGAATTTAGCCAAAAAATCCATATAATGTGAAAAAAATATGAAGAAATCGCAAAAAAAATCAAAAAAACGCTTGAAATAGTAGTGTTTTTCAGGATATCATAGAGTTAGCGATGGTAAGCTACATATTTAATATTTGAGGAGGTATTATCGTGAACAAAGCTGAATTAGTTACAAGTATGGCTGAGAAATCAGGTCTTACAAAAAAAGATGCAGAATTAGCACTTAACGCTTTTATGAAGAGTGTTGAAGAAACACTTCAAGCTGATGAGAAAGTTCAATTAGTTGGATTTGGTACTTTCGACGTAAGAGTAAGAAAAGCTAGAAAAGGTAGAAATCCAAGAAATCCTGAGCAAGTTATTGACATCCCAGAATCAAAAGCTCCAGTTTTCAAGGCTGGAAAAGCTCTTAAGGAACTTGTTAACAAATAAGAATAAAAGCAGCCGTGCTGCTTTTTTCTATTATGGGGAAAAAATACTAAATAAAATATTTTATATGTGCTATTGAAATTGACCGTCATTATTATATAATAGGTTAGAAGATAAACTAGACTTATGTTTTGGTTTAGGAGGTAACAAATGAGAATTGATAAATTTTTAAAAGTTTCAAGAATAATTAAAAGAAGAACAGTAGCTAAAGAAGCCTGTGATAAGGGCCGAATTCTTATAAATGACAGAGTTGCTAAGGCGGGAAGTGAAGTTCAGGTTGGTGACCAGATTACACTGAGCTTTGGAAGTAATACTACTAAGGTTGAAGTACTTATCCTAAAGGATCACGTTACAAAGGATGAGGCAAATCTAATGTATAAAAATTTGTAAGTTTCAAGGTAAATTGCGACTATATGAATATAAATAAACCTATGTTTGGTGATAACTGTGAAGAAAAAGAAGAGTGTAATAAAAAGAAATAGAATACTTATATTGTTCTTATTTGTGTTTGTTACATACATATCTGTGACACTTATAAATCAGCAGGTTAAAATAAAAGAACTGGATGCAGTTGAAGCTCAGTACATGGAAAAAATAGAGGAATTATCCGAAGAAGTTGATTCCATTGAGAAGGAAATTGAGAAATCCAAGAGTGAAGAAGCCATTGAGCGATTAGCAAGAGAAAAGCTTAAAATGGTAAAGCCAGATGAGGTTATATACGACATCGATGATGAGGTTAATCCGGAATAGGTCCGGTTTAAATATTTAAAACTTTTTAAGGAGGATATATATTTTTATGTCAGTTGAAATTGGTAAGGTTATAGAAGGTACAGTTACTGGAATAACCAATTTCGGAGCTTTTATTGAGTTGCCTGATGGTAAAACAGGATTGTGTCACATTTCAGAAGTGTCAAATGATTACGTAAAAGACGTAAAGGATTTTCTTAAGGAAAATCAAAAAGTAAAGGTAAAGGTTACGAAAATTGATGACAAGGGCAAGATTAGTCTTTCAATACGTCAGGCTGTTGAAGGCGCTGAAAGGCCAGAGAGACCTAGACCGGCAAGAAAAGAAGGATTCCAGAAAAAAGATGGATTCCAAAAGAAAGATGGATTCCAAAAGAAGGATGGATTTAAGAAAAAGCCTTCACAAGGGAATTATAATAATAGTAGAGGGAATTACAATAATTCCAATTCTGGTAGAGGAAATTATAATAATTCCAATTCCAATTATAATTCTAGAAGAAGTGCAAAGCCAGCTGAAGATTTTGAGTCGATGCTTAATAGTTTTATCAAAACAAGTGATGATAAACTAAAGGGTATTAAGAAGGCTAAGAGTAATAGAAAAGGAAATGGCTACAATAGATAGAATAATAAGAAATAGTATTTACAGGGCTGTATTTTATAATACAGCCCTTTGATATTATAGGAGGGAAATCTATGAAGACAGCAGCTGTAGTTGATGTGGGTTCCAATTCAGTAAGACTTTTAACATGTAAGTATGATGACTTAGGCATATATGAGAAAGAAAAAATTGTCATAACTACAAGGCTTGGAAAGGATATTGAGAAGAATAAGACTTTAAATACTGTTAGCATAAATGATAGCTTAGATGCATTTAGAACTTTTAAAGATATAATAGATAGTAAGGGAATAAATGAAGTGTATGCAATGGCTACCTCTGCAGTGAGAGATTCGTCAAATAGGGATGAACTCCTTAAACCTGCTAGGAATATACTAGGTATTGATATTGAAGTGATTGACGGTGATACAGAGGCTTATGTAGGATATTTAGGAGTACTTGCAGGTCTTGATGCTGAGTATAATAAGGATGTAATGATTATTGATATAGGCGGTGGAAGTACTGAGCTTATTATTGGTGATATGAATGATATGAAATATAAAAGAAGTATTGATGTAGGTGCTGTTAGAATGACAGGACTATATGTAGATAGTGATCCTATTGTAGAAGAAGACTATAATACTCTTGACAATGTAGTTGGGGAAAAGGTGAAAAATGGTTATTGTGACCTATCTCTTCCTACTGAGTTTATGACAATTGGTATTGGGGGAACTATAACTACTCTAGGTGCAATGGATATGGAACTTGCTGAGTATGATCCTGATAGGATTGCGGGATACAGATTGGATTTATCTTCTTTAGCGGATCTTCTTAAAAAGCTTTCTAGACTCGATAATGAAGGGCGAAAAAATATAGTTGGACTTTCGGAGAAAAGAGCAGATATTATTTTAGCCGGTGCTGTAATTCTTGAAAAAGTACTTGATTTTACAGGCTCAAAGGAAGTTTTTTTAAGTGATTGTGACAATTTAGAGGGATACTTAAAATATATTGTAGGAAAAAGATAAAAAAGTGTTGACGAAGTATGAGAATTAGTGTAATATAGTACTTGTCTTTGAGAAAAATACAAAGATGCACAGATGGTTTATACTGTGCCGGGGTGGCGGAACTGGCAGACGCACAGGACTTAAAATCCTGCGATCCTTACCGATCGTACCGGTTCGATTCCGGTCCCCGGCACCATTGATTTTCAATGGGGCCTGAAAAATGAATATGCTATATGAAAAGGCATAAACAAATCTAAAGTTTGTGCCGGGGTGGCGGAACTGGCAGACGCACAGGACTTAAAATCCTGCGATCCTTACCGATCGTACCGGTTCGATTCCGGTCCCCGGCACCATTTTAAAAAGTGCCATAGCATATGATGAATTAATAGAGTGTATAGC
>JAOARG010000029.1 GCA_025210655.1 Bacillota bacterium | reverse complement strand
TATTAAGTGATAAATTATAAAATAGAATTTAAGGTTTGACTATACTCATGTTTAGCATGGTATAGTCAAATTTTTCTATTAAGAGTTTTTCGTAGCAAAACTACTAGCATCAATCCCTTCCCCTTCCCCTAGATTTTGAAACAAAATCGATTTCCCCAGCACAGAAAAAATTCTGCGCGATTCCCCATTTCCCCTAAAAACCTAAGTCATCCATATGCATATCAAAACTTATCTGATAGAGGCGACTAAAAGAAGAATTTCAGTCTGGCCTTACTTTGAACTTGAAATAAGTAGAATTTTGGCGGAAAAGGTGAATATCAAAGCTACTGGCTTTGAAGGGGAAGAGGGGAAAGGGAAGTACTTTAGATCTTATACCGTTTTTTTATGCAGCAAAGCTGCTGCTACAAATTCTTTCCATTTCCCCTAGATTTTGAAACAAAATCGATTCCCCCAGCACAGACAAAGTCAAGTGCGATTCCCCTTTTCCGCAAATAAAAAACCCCACCACACAAACTTCCAAAAGAAAGCTTGCATAGCAAGGTCACAATGGCCGGACTACTAAGTATGTCCACTTGACGTAAGACTAGTGAAAATAAGTCTTACACTAGTCATTCAAGACTTGCTTGAATATTAGTCGCGAATTTTTACTAAAAAGAGCACTAGTCACTAAGAGGACTATCCCGATTATTATTAAAGCACTGAGATAGAATCCATTTCCAAGGGAATACCCAACAATAAAATTATCATAAAGAAACTGACCATAAAAATTATAAGGTGATATCATAGCAAAAATCTTCATACTTTCTGGTAGAAAATCTGAAGTGAAGATTCCTTCACCCAGTAATGATAATGTTAGTAGTATCAATGGAGCGTAGGTCTGTAGCTTGATATTATTTTTAAAAATTTTCTTAAGTATATCCAGTAATAGCAGTATATCTATTATAAATAGCAGTGTAATTAGTAAAAATATAAAGAACTTTCCCAGTGAGCCATATTTAAATAGCACCAAGTAAAGTGGTATCAGAAGAAGTGGAAATGATATGAGTGTTAGAAATATCATATTTGCCAGATATCCTTTTAATCCATTTTTATCGTGTATTGATATTTTCTTTTGAATAGCACTATGATTTTTACTCTCTATGAAGCTAATCAGGATGATTATAAATATTGTCGAAAACAAGCTAGTTATACCTAATGAAGCTCTTTTTTGAATTATTCCGTAATCTATTGATTTTATTATGGAATCTTTCATATCATATTCGAAGTTAAGCTGGAATTCATCGTCTTTATAGTAATTAAGAACCCTTGAGTAACTTTTATTTTCCTTAGAGATATTTAACTCCTTATAATAAAAATCTAGGGATTTTTTTGTCTTTTCTGCTGATATTACAGCCAAAAGATCCTTTGCAATTATGTCACTAAGTACAGGAGCTACAATATTGTTTTTTAGATAATATACAGAAATTAATTTATCCAAATCACCTTTCTGAATCTTATCCCCAAAGCCTTTTTCTATTTTGAAAATTCCTTGTAGTTTTTCGTCATTAAGGCTTGTCTTATCTAGTTTCTCTACTATGTTAAGTTCAATGAGATTATTATTACTTAGTAAATCAAGAAACTCATTTGAATAGGAGGATATATCTTCATCAATTATATTGACAGAGAAGTTGTTGGTGTTTTTATAACTATTGAAAAACACAGCATTGAATAGTGTTATAAGGACTATGAAACTCAATATGGAGATAGAAATTTTTCTTGTGGAAAAAGTGTTCCTAAAATTGGCTAATATTATGGCTTTGATCATATTGAGTCACCTGCTTCCTTATAATTGCCTAAAGAGTTTCTGTATATCAAGATACATAGTGCAAAAATAGATATAGCAAAAAATCCAAGGGCAAGATAAATTTTTACAGGATAAATTCCGTGTATGCTATTTAGAAGACTAATATTTATCCAGTAAAGGGGTGTTACTCTACTGATTATTAGAATATTTTGTGGAATCATAGTAAGTGGAATAAAACTTCCCCCAAGTATTCCAAATATAAAGATTACAGCATTTCCTAAGATCTTATTGTTTTTACCATTACTTGAAGCCATTGATATGAGTATTGATAGTGATGATAAAATAAGTATTCCAAGAACTAGATTCAGGATGAAAATTGCATTTAGTTCTACAATATCTAAAATATAATCAAAGAAAAGATAAAAGGGTATTATTTCACAAAAGCTAATAATGCTTGTGGAAATAATCTTGGATGAAATATAGGTCCATCCAGATTTATCGTACATTCGATATTTCATATAAATACCATTTTCTTTTTCAAATTGCAGAAGTTCACCTGATTTTCCCGTAAGATACATTACCATGACCATACTTAGGGCCAATAGGAAATAAGTCATTGAGTTTACTGATGGGTAATCAGAAATAGGATTAAAATCGAAAAACTTGTTTCTTCCAAGGGCAAGGAAGACCATCTCAACTGAATAGAGGCTGTTGAGTTTTTCTAGTTTTTCCTTATCGTAGCCTATATCCTTTAGTTCTGTATATAGGGTGTGTATGGATGCATCTACAGAGCTTATATAATCCCCATATGCGTCTAGGGTATTTTTAAGTATTAAGGACTTCATAGTATGCCCTTTGTTTAATAAAACCTCAATAGGAGGATTCTCAAAGTATACAAGTCCTTCTGAAAAACCTTTAGGTATTATTATGTATGCAGTTAAATCTCTTTCTTCAAATGGAAGAATATCTTCAGGTGTTGATATGTCATATAGATGTGAAAAATTTTCGTTTTTTATGAAGTTATTCACAAGGTTTTTAGAATAATATGTATTGTCATTATCTATAACAGCAATAGATATTTTGTCGATTTGATTAATTTTATCGAATGAGTTGGAGAAGTTCGTAGATAAGATAATAAGCAAAAATAAAGGAAAGACTAATCTCCTCCAAAATTTTTTATCAAGAATTATCTTAATATCATTTTTTATGAAGTAAATTAGTCTTCCCATAAGAATCACCTTTTATCTTTTATTGGAATTGCTCGAAAGCTTGGAAAAGGTTTTGGAAATCAGGGTTGAACAGGATGTTAGTCATGAAGTTACCCTGTGCTTCCTGCATTAACTTGTTAGCATCTTCTCCGTCTTCGCTTGTAAGGTTGTATCCGTTTTCAAGATCAATAGCAGTGAAGTCGATTTTTTCGTTGATCTTATTGATAACTTGGTTCATAGTGATGTTTAATTTATAAGTAGTTCCTTCTTGGTCCATATCGAAGTTTATACCCATATCTTGAGCAACTATGTTCTTGTTTTCTAAGTAGAAAGAAATTTCAAGGTTAAGAGTTTTTAATTCTTCAGGAATTTCCATTTCTTCAGAAGTTAAAGCAGTGTAAACTTCATTCATACCTTCTACATAGTTATCTTGGATTTCTTTTTTAGCTTCTACAAGATCAGCAAACATCATGTCTAATTGATCCTGAGGTAATCCAGTAGACTTAGCCATGTAATCCATGTAATCATCAACTTTAGCAATGATTACGTTCTTAAGATCTTCATCATCCTTAGCTATTTCAACAAACTTAGTAACTAATTCAAGTGAGTTTTCAGGAGTAAGAACGATTGTGTATTTATCAGTCTTGTGAGCTTTTTCGTATCCGTCAGTTATTTCAACACCATTCTCAACAGTAATCATTGGATCGATATTTTCTTTAGCAAAAGTTAGATACTTTTCTTTAACAGCATCAATATTTTCGATATCTGAGAAATCATAAAGTTCTAAAGCATTTTTCATTGTTTCACCGAAGTTGAATGATTGACCAGAAAGCTCGTTGATTTTCTCAACTTCTCCGTAAGCCCATCCTTCAAATAATAGTGGAACAGATCCAGCCATGATTTTATCATCGATGTAAATTGCTGCAGAAACTAGTTCTTGATCTTCAACATTTAATTTAAATGCTTCTTCAACTTGATTAGTATCCATATCTACCTTTACATTAGCTGTAAGGCTGATTTTGTTAAGTAATTCTGCTACAGCTTGCTCTGATGGATCTTCTGAAGTAGTTTCGAAAGAACCTTTTACTGTAAGGTCACCATCAATCTGCTTCATGTTCATAGAGTTTTTGTAAGCTTCCATTAATTTTTCTACTGAAGTAAGGTTCTTATCAGATGAACCTCCTTTACCCATTAGGGCAAATGCTGCAATACCTACGATAGCAACTAATGCAATAATTATGTAAAGCATATTTTTGTTGTTTTTAGGTTGTTGCGTGTTGTTGTTTTCCATTTTTAATCCTCCCATAAAATAACATTTAATCTACTTTTTTTATAACTAAATCAGTATATATCAGGATTTGTTAATTTTCAATCATTCCAGGTCTTATTTAATAAAGATTTAATTTTTATGAAAGATGGATTTAACAGCAAAAATAATAAAATGACATTACTAGATAAAAACAATTACAAACTTGTCACACTTAATTACAAACTTGTTTAAGTCATTGCTATCACTTGCTTTTGGTGTTATCATAATCACATGTTCAGGAAATGGACTGTTGGAATTATACATCTAAATAATAAAAACATATAAGACGATCGGCTAAAACAAAGATATTCCTTATTACATATAATAGGGGAAACACAAGCAGGTTGTTGAATTTTAAGGAGGAAGTTTTAATGGGATTTTTAAATGTTTTTAGTAAGCTTAGCCCACTTGCGATTGGAATTATCGGAGTTATTCTTATAATCATGGCAGTGGCATTCGTATTTACAATGAGGATTAAAAGTAGTTATAAGGAAGTACTTGAGGATATAAGAGATGGTGAAAACAGATCAAACAAAAGATTTTCATCTAAAGTACTTAATGATATTGTAAAGGATTACGAACTAGCTCAGGAAGATAATGTAGATGAAATAAATACACAGGCAATTATTGAAAAGAACTTTAGAAAGAATTTAGCGAAGAATATTTCTGGTGAAAGATTTGTATCAAAGGCTAACTCACTAATGATTATCCTTGGTTTACTTGGAACATTTTACGGACTAAGTCTTTCAATAGCAGAGCTTGTAAATCTACTTTCAAGCGCTGGAGATACAGTTTTAAGTAGTGTGGATTCAATTACTGGTGGATTAATAAATTCAATTAAAGGTATGTCAGTAGCATTTATTACATCTTTATTTGGTATTGGAGCTTCAATTGTAATTACGTTATTAAATACTTGGTCAGGTATTTCTGACTTAAGAGAAGATACAATGGTAAATATTGAAGAGTACCTTGATAATATTTTAGGAAAGAACATGAATAGTGTTGATGCAGGAAGAAATGATTTACACCTTGTTAGTGATAAGTTAGATAGATCATTTGATAAGTTTACTGTAGGTATGCAAAGTAATTTCCAAACTATGATTACAGCACTTGAGTCTAATCTTTCAGTAGTGTCAGGGGAAATGGCTAAGACTGCTGCTTCACTTGGAACTACAGTTGATAAGTTTGATGCTTCATTAAATGGATTCTCAACTAATGTTAGGGATTTCTCAGAATTCAATCATCATTTAAAAACTAACATTCAAAGAATGAGTTTGAGTTTCAATGATCTTTCAGAAGAATTTAAAAACAATGCAGAGTTATTAGCTAGGGGAACAGAAAATAAAGTTATTAAGTAGTATCCATGGAGGTAGAAGATGAAGAATAGAAAAAGAGCTTTTTTTAAGAAAAATGAAGAAGAAAACTTCTGGCCAGCCTTTACGGATATCATTTCAACTATTGCACTAATATTGTTTTTCCTAATGCTAATATCATATGTTCAGAATATAGTAATTGGTAAACAATATGAAATAACTCAGGAGCAACTTGAAAAGTCTAGGATAGAAATCAAGACTACTGAAAAACAATTGGCTGACAAGGAAGAAAAACTTCAAATAACAATAGACGAACTTGAGGATAGAAAGCTTGCCCTTAAGATGTCAAAAGAAGAAATTGAAACACAAGAAGAGATAATAGCTATTTCAAATGAAGAACTAGCAAAACTTAGATCTAAACTTGAGGGAATCGCAGTACTTAGACTTGATGTTTTAAATAAGGTTAAGGGCTCCCTTGAAAATGAGCTTGGTAAGAAAAATAAGAGTGGTCAAGAATATGTATCAATTGCCGACAATGGTAATATCATAATCAATGAAGCCCTAGTATTTGATACAGGTTCTTATACAGTTAAAGAAGAAGGTAAGCAGATACTTGACAAATTAGCAAAAGGATTTGAAAAGGTACTTGCTGATGGAAATATTAGATCCAGTATCGATTCTATAAACATCCAAGGTCATACAGATGCCAGGGGTGGATCGGTATACAATAGAGATCTTTCATCAAAGAGAGCAGCATCTGTAGTAAACTACATGATGTCAAGTAATCCAAACCTTGAGTCATCATACGGTTCATACTTTGCGGCAAGTGGTTACTCTGAATTTAGACCAATTTCATCAGGGGAATCAGAAGCTGATTACAGAGCAAACAGAAGAATTGAGATTTCAGTATCACTTAAGGATGGTAATATCCAGAATGTAATTGATACTTATCTAAAGGATTCAAAGGATATGTTTGAATAGATTATAGGTAAATTGTCCAAAGAATATAGCATAATAATAACCACCGAGTTTAAATTAAATCGGTGGTTATTTTAATATAGAAGTTTAAATTGGACAATAACATTCCGTTTAATCCATAAGCCCAATGAAAATATCAACAACAGTGGAATCAAACTGAGTCCCTTTATTATCAATGAGCTCCTCAATAGCTTCATGATGGGAGAGGGCTTTTTTGTATGGAAGATCTGATATCATTGTGTGATATGCATTTACTACTGATATTATACGGCCATAAATACTTATTTCTTCCCCTTTTAGCTTATTAGGGAAACCAAGTCCGTCGATTCTTTCGTGGTGTTCCTTGATGCAGCTGAGTATTACTTGGCTATTTGTAGCTTTTGATATAATTTCAAAACCAAGGCTTGGATGGCTTGTAACTGTATCTAGTTCTTCATCCGAAAGCCGTGTTTTTTTCAGGAATATACTATCTGATATTGAGATTTTACCTATGTCGTGTATATAACCACCTATTCTAAGTTCTTTTAATATATTGTCCCTAAAACCAAGTTTTTTTCCAACTAAGAAGCTATAGTCAGATACAAACTTTGCATGGTTTTCCTTGAATGGTATTTTTGAATCGATTGCGTTACTTATTGCTATGATATAGTCGAGATTAAATTCCATTTCAAGATGCTCTTTTGAATGAACTTGATTATTTGTATATAGGTGTGTTCTGTTTTTACCATTTTTCTTAGCGTTGTACATAGCTATATCAGCATAGTTAACAGCTTCTTCTACAGAATTAGTATCCTCTGGATAGTTTGATATACCACAACTTATTGTAATTGGTTTATCTATGGAATAATGTTGTATAGTATCGTTTCTTATAATTATTTTTCTCAAGTTTTCAGCTACATTATAGGCTATGTCCTTAGTATCATTGTAAACAATTACTATTTCCTCACCGCCATATCTAAAACCTTTGTATTTTCCTTGATTGTGAAGTTGGATTATCTTGCCTATTTCTTTTAGAATCAAATCGCCTTTTTCGTGACCGTGATAGTCGTTGATACTCTTGAAATTATCAATGTCTATAAATATGAATGAAAGTGTTGCTTCCTTAGAAGTATTTATGTAGTGGCTAAAGTGTTTCCTATTGTATAATTTGGTTAAGAAATCCATCTTATTTGCAGAAAGAAGCTTTTCATTTTGATTTTCAATATACAATAGTCGGTATATCAAGGAATTAAATGTTCTTACCAATTTATTTATTTCCGATGTACTATATTTCTCTTCTAAATAATTGTATCTATTTGTATCTAAATTTGATATATCATTCTCCAGTGCTTTGAATGGCTTGGTTATATATTTGCTTACAATCCAGTAAGTGATAGTAAGTGTTATTATAAGGAGGATAAGTTGTAGAAACTTGTAGCTTGTTTCATATTTAGAAAGCAAATTATATATGTCCCTTGAATCTGTAATAGCAAACTTTCCAATAACTTGACCATGTATATTTTTTATTGGAAGTCTGATAATCATTTCAGAATCTGTAAGTTCAAAATCACTACTTTTCCAACTTTCGATTTCTAACTTATGACCCAATATATTAGAATAATTTTCTTTGAAATTATTATCTAATTCTGTAACCAGAATTAGATAACCCACTTTATCAAAATTCTCCCTTTCGGGCACTATTTCAGCAAAGGAAATAATATATATTACATTTTTTATTTTAATAAAATTACTACCCTGATTGTTATCAGATCTAGATATTAAATCTGAAACTTTTGATATAAAATTGTTATCAGATTTTTCATAGTAATATAGTGGACTAAGTTCTTTGTTGACTACTAATACATTAGTCAGGGAGTAGTATTCACCTATCCAATCTACAATCTCTTTTTTCATCCATTCAGGATTGTAAAAATTATCATAAGTATCATCCCAAGCAGCATAGTCAAGCATCAATCGTTCTTGGCTTTTGATGTTATTAGTAAGCAAGTTATCAAAATTATCCAAATACATATTTCCTTGTACTTTTTCAAGTTCAGTATAGTTTTTTTTAATAGTGTAGTTATAATTAATATATTCAAAAATATAGTATGAAACAAATGCAAAGACAATTATTAAAACAGCTATTAAGTTGATAGATAAACTCTTTTTTCTTTCCATAATATATCTCCTAAAAAGTTAATTGTAGAAAAATGGTTAAAATTCAATTTCTTAAAATTAATATACCCAAATAAAATGATTTAAACTGGGTATATGATATATAAGTAAAAAAAGAGGGAGGAGATTAAAGGAAAATTTTTGGAGTATGTTTTTGAGGGTGGGGTAGGATTGGTATTTATGGTATTTATCCTGACGATTTCCATAATGGCCATATCATTTAACCCAGATATTTATGTTAGGCTTTTCGAGAAATATCATGTTGATCATCAGTCAGGTCTTAGTTTTGTTCAGTTAGATAAGTTTGCCGAGAATACGACTTCGTATTTAAGGGGAAGCACTAATAATTTTAATATTAAAATTGATGAAACAAAAGATGGGGAGTACGCATTCAATAATAGGGAAGTACTTCATATGAAAGATGTAAAATCTATTTTTAACAGAATAAGATATACTAACTATATTTCACTTTTCCTTGTTGCACTTATGATATTAGCAGTAAGGTTAAATAGCGACATAAGAAAAAAATGCTTCAAGTTTCAAATAATATTTACGGGTTTTTTTATAGGACTCCTGTTCCTTTTAATCAAAGTTGACTTTTCAAAATACTTTATAAAGTTTCATGAACTTTTCTTTTCAAACGATCTATGGCTTCTTAATCCAGATACGGATCTTTTGATTAGGATATTGCCATCGGGATTCTTTCTTGATATGGCTGTTATAATAATTGGGATGTTTTTATTGTTGTCATTGCTGTTCTTTGGAGTAGGTTTAACACTTACTAAGGATTAGCGGGTGGTGTATTTGCACAGGCTGTAAAGGTGAATCGCACAGGACTTTGTCTGTGCTAGGGGAATCAGTTTTGCTATACAAAACTTAGGGGAAAGGGAAGAGCACAAGACCTAAAGCAAATGCTTAAGAGATCTTATTTCTTCCTTTTCCCCTAGTTTTTTCTTAAAAACGATTCCCCTAGCACTAACGTAGTCTAGTGTGATTCCCCTTTTCTGCTTACCCAATTCCCCCATATATCCATCCAAGTACCACAATCCCCAGTGATACGAAAATGTAAATATACTTAGCAAGAATCTCAAATCCTCTACCTTGCTTAATTACAGCACCCTTATTTACGTATTCCATAGGATCCTTATCAAGCCAGAAGAATACGATGGCTGCTATTGCTGCTCCTAGCGGAGCCATATATACACTCATTAAGTCTGCCCACATTCCGAAGATAGGCATGTTTGTACTTAGTACAAGGGCAACTGCAAGTGTTAACATTCCTGTGATTACTGAAGCTTTAACCCTTGAAAGTTTTAATTCACTCATAAGTGATTCTATTGGAGCCTCCATCATGTTGATTGCAGATGATAGGGCTGCGAAAATTATACTTGAGAAGAATAATAGGGAGAATATATATCCACCTGTCATTCTAATAAAAATTTCTGGTATTGTTATAAATAACAGTGCTGGACCTGATGTTGGATCCAGTCCAAATGAAAATGCAGCAGGTATTATAATAAAAGCTGCCATAAGTGCTGCTAGGGTATCGAATATAACGATACTTTTTGCTGATGATGGTATATCCATATCGTCACCAAGATAAGATCCATAAACAACCATACCAGCTCCGCTAAGGGATACTGAGAAGAATGCTTGTCCAAGGGCCATTATCCATGTTATAGGTTTTAAAAGATATGAAAAATCAGGAATTAATAGATACTTTACACCCTCCATTGCATTTGGAAGACTCAGTGATTTTACAAGTAGTATTACGAAAAGTATAAATAGTCCTGGCATTATTACCTTGTTGACCCTCTCGATACCTGTTGTAATTCCAAAACACAATATGATTACAGTAAGTATCATTGCTAAAACTGTCCATGATACAGTTGAAGATGAACCTGCAAAAGCACCAAAATACTCAGGTATATTTTCTGTGTAGAATTTACCTGCTACAGAAGCATAAAAGTATCTCAGTATCCATCCCACAACAACAATATAAAATATGAATATCCCTGTCATTGCTGCTAGTGGTATAGCTCCAACTAGTGAACCAAGTTTTAATCCTTTTTCTTTAAAAACATTCTTAATAGAAGTAAGTGCACCACTTCTATGCTTTCTTCCGAATGCAATTTCAGTAATTACACCTGTTTTCCCTAAAAAATAAACGAAAATGAAGTATGGAATAAGAAAGGCCGCCCCTCCAAATTTTCCAAGTCTCCAAGAAAACATCCAAACATTTCCTAAACCAATTGCTGCTCCTGCACACGACAGAATGAAGCCCAGTTTGGACGTGAAATTTTCTCTTCTTTCCAAGATTATCCCCCCTAAAGATAATTAAATGATAAAAAGCTTATGAATCATTACAATAAGCGGATTATACAGAATATTGATACCTTTGTCAAATTATTTACCCAGATTCGGGAATGAAGCATCAAAATATGATAAAATATGGCTAGGTTCTAGCTATAATAATGATCTTTAACAATGAGTTTTGGAGGAAATACTTAGTGGAGAAAAAAGGTTTTATATATATTGGATTAACATATGTTTTATGGGGATTTTTACCCCTTTATTGGAAGATGATTGTGGGACTTAAACCCATGATGATTTTTTCTTATAGGATAGTAATGTCCTTAGTGCTTGTAATGGCTATACTTTTTTATAGAAAGCAAGTAAGAGAATTCTTTGGATTGCTTAAAGATTTTAATACCATGAAAAGGCTAGTGACATCTTCATTGCTTATATCTATTAACTGGTATCTATTCATATATGCAGTGACAACAGGAAACATACTTCAGTCTTCTATGGGATATTATATGACTCCTCTTGTTATGATACTTATTGGTATTTTTATTTTAAGGGAGAAGATGGCTAGATATGAAAAAATGGCAGTAATTTTTGCTGCAATTGGTATAGGAATTATGATATTTAAATATGGAGAGATTCCATACATTGCTTTAGGATTAGCTCTTTCATTTGCATTTTATGGTTTAGTCAAAAAAACTTCTAAGGTGAATTATATGCTGTCCCTAGGTTGGGAGACGGGAATAGTTTTACCTATAGTTTTATTTATTATTTTTAAGGGAGAAGTTGCCGGGGATGGCCTTCTTGCAATGAAGAGCCAAAGCCAGGTTCTTTTAATAGCTTTTTCGGGGGTAATGACTGCTGTTCCCCTTATGCTATATGGTAAGGGAGCGCCCATGTTAAGTATGACATCACTTGGTTTTATGCAGTTTATAGCCCCAACAATTCAATTTTTTCTGGCAATAACTGTTGGTGGGGAGACACTTGGAGTAAACGATCTTATCAGTTTTGGAGGAATTTGGATAGGGCTTGTGGTATTTAGTGTAGGAAAAATGATTAATATTAGGAAAGTGAAATACTAATGGTAGCCTGGAGGTATTTATATGATTAGATATATAATTGGACGTTCAGCTTCTGGAAAAACTTATTATATGCTAAATGAAATAAAGAAGAAGCTTTCACTGAATAAAAAGGTCATAATGATAGTGCCTGAGCAGTTTACATTACAGGCGGAGAGGGACTTTATAGAAAAAATGAATATGGAGGGTATGATTAATCTTGAGATTTTAAGTTTCGAGAGGCTTTCCCACATGGTTTTTCAGGAGGTAAGGGGTCTTGATTTTCCTGTTCTTGACGAAGTAGGACGTATGATGGCTCTGAAAAAGATTTTTGATGATAATAAGGAAGAGCTTAAGGTCTTTAAAAACTCTTACAATAGGCTTGGTTTTCTAAGGGAGTTTTCCAGACTGGTAAGTGAATTTAAAAGAAATAGAATAAATGAGCATGATCTGGAATATCAAATAGGAGAAGCCAGCTCAAGTCTTTTGAAGGGTAAAATTTCTGATATCAAGTCTATATACGGTAAGTTTAATGAGTTTTTAGAGAATACATATGTAGATAGTGATGATAAATTTGAAATTCTTATTAGATCTATTTCAGCTTGGGATAGAGTAAAGGGGAGCACTATATATGTTGATGGATTCAATGGATTAACAGGTCAAGAATTTAAAATACTTGAGGAAGTTGCCAAGGTTTCTGAAAATCTAAATATTTCAGGTGTGTTTGATCATAGGGATGAAAGGGATAGTGAACTTTTTTCTCCTGTAAGGAAAATGCTTGAGGGGATTAGAGATATAGCGGAGAGAAATAATATAAAAGAAAGTAAAGTTTTTACCGATCGCCAAGTGGAAAATGAGGAGATTAATCACCTTGAAAAAAATCTATTTAGATATCCATTTGATGAATATGAAAGGGAGACCGAAAGTATAAAGGTCAACTGTGTTCAGTCTATAGAAAAAGAAGTTGAACTTGTTGCCCACAGTATTGACAAACTTATCCACGAAGAGGGTTATAGATATAGAGATATAGCTGTAGTTACCAACAATATGGATACCTATGAAAATATTATTAAAAGGGTCTTTAGACTTCACGATCTTCATATGTTTATTGATACGAAAAAGAGTAGTTTGAATAGCCCAGCTATAAAGTTTCTTCTTTCTTATCTAAGGTCTATGCTTTTAAATTTCAAAAGGGAAGATATATTTAATTTCCTTAAAACAGGTCTTACTGATATGACATTTGAAGAAATTAATCTATTAGAGAATTATTCTTTTGAAAAGGGAATAAGGGGAAATAAATGGTTTGATGTATTTGAGGACAGTAGATATCCTGATATAGAAATAATTGAAGAGGCTAGAAAAAAACTTCATCATATGTTTGAAGGAATGATTCCAGTAAAAAGGAATCTTAGTCCTAGGGAGTTTACTAAATTATTATATAAAAAGCTGATTGATATAGGATTTGAAGACAATGTTGCATCTTGGCTAAGGGATGTATATGAAGAGGGGAGATACGAATACTATAATGCCCATTCTCAGGTATGGGAAAGTATTATTGATACCCTGGATCAGATTGTTGAAATACTAGGTGATGAAAAGATAAGCCTAAAGGAATATGTTAATGTTCTTGAAATGGGATTGCAAAGTATTGAACTGGGGGTTATACCATCTACACTTGATGAAATTCTGGTGGGTTCAATAGATAGATCCAAATCCCACGATATTAAAGCCCTATTTGTACTTGGTATGAATGATGGGGTAATACCTTCAAACCATCAGGAGGCAGGTATATTAGTGGATGAAGAGAAATCATCCATGATAGAAAATAGACTTCCTATTAAGAGTAATATTCAAAATATGGTACTGGATGAGAATCTATTGATATATCAAGTACTGTCAAAGCCAAAGGATTTATTAGTACTATCCTATTCACAAGGGGATATTGACGGAAAAACAATAAGGGGATCATATATTCTTGATAGAATAGCTATGATATTCCCTAAGTTGGAAGTGGAGTTTCATAGGGACATAAAGCTTGATACTGAGGATTTATATAGCAAGGGGGATGCCCTTAATAGATTTGCCAGTATTTCTAGGGATATTGTAAAAAATCCAGAAGGAAAAGATGAACTTATTCCTCTATTTAGATGGTTCTTAGAAAATGGATATGGGGAATCAGTAAGGGATGGATTATATCATAGTAACATAGTCACAAGTATAGATAAGAAATTGCTTGGTCAGCTATATACTAATCCCCTTGGAGTTTCAATATCAAGACTAGAAAAATTTGTTCTTTGTCCATTCGCTCATTTTGTCAAATATGTACTTAGGCCAAAGGATCTTAAGGAATATATCGTTGATTATCCTGATATGGGACTTTTATTTCATGATGCCCTTGAGCATTTTGGTAAAGAAATGTATAGAAGGGATATTACATGGGACAAATTAGATGAAAATACTAAGGAAGAAATGGTTGATTCTATTCTTAATAGATTAATTCTTACTTACAATGGTGGTATTTTAGATAGTTCCAGTAGATATAAATATCTCTCTAAAAAAATTAAAAGGGTTTCTAAAAGAGCTATTGATACATTGTTTAATCAGATTAACAATAGCGAATTTACTCCTATAGGTCATGAAGTTGCCTTTGATGATTCAAATTCTTCTGCAAATATCGGACCTCTTATTTTAGAGGATAAAGAGTCAGAGCTTCTAGTACAGGGAAGAATAGATAGAATAGATAGCTATGAGAATGAAAGTGGAAAGTATTTTAGGATAATCGATTATAAATCCGGGGCAAAGGAATTTAGCTTTGATGATTTATATTATGGATTGCAGATGCAGTTGGGACTGTATTCCATGGCATATCAAAAAAACAGTGAAAATCAAGGGAAATTAGGTGGAACATTTTACTTTAGAATAGATGATCCCATTGTTGAAAAGGATACTATTGTTGAGGATGATTTCCAGGAGATAGAAAAAGAAATCATGGGTCAATTAAAGATGAATGGTATATTTGTTGATGATATGGATGTTATAAGTGCAATGGATAAAAATATAGTAGAAAATAAAAAATCAGATATAATAAATGCCAAGCTAAATAAGGATGCCAGTCTATCTAAAAATTCATCAGCTTATTCTAGGGAAGATTTAGATATACTTATGGAGTATATTGAGATAAAAGCTTTGGAATTAGGAAAGAGAATTATGGATGGGGACATATCAATTAAACCATGTGATAAAAATGGATTTAAGGCTTGTGAGTATTGTGATTATAAAAATATATGTCAGTTTGATTCAAATCTACCGGACAATAATTACAATGTTATGGCTAAGATGAGTAAGGAACAGGCAATGGAATTAATGAAGAAAAAGACTGGAAAGGGCGGTGATGATAATGGGGTGGACTGATGAACAGCTGAAATGTATACAGCTTAGGGATAAGAACATTCTTGTATCAGCAGCGGCCGGTTCAGGAAAAACAGCTGTTCTAGTTGAAAGAATAGTATCCCTAATTGAGGACGAAAAGGTAGATATAGATAGATTTCTTATTGTTACATTCACAAATGCTGCAGCAGGTGAAATGAAAGAAAGGATTCAGAAAAAGCTTCTTGAAAATCTAAAGAAAAAAAGCCACTTAGGGGATTTTTACAGAAGACAGCTTACCTTGCTTCCAAGGGCAAATATAAAGACGCTTCATTCATTTTGTATTGATGTGATAAGAAACAATTTTCATAAAATTGAGATTGATCCTGATTTTAGAATTGGAGATTCAACAGAAATTGATTTTATAAAGACTCAAGTTCTTGAAGAGGTTCTGGAAGCTGAGTATCTCAAGGAAGAAGAAGACTTTGTAAATCTTGTTGAGTCCTTTACTGGTAACAGAAATGATTCAAAATTAATTGAAATAATTGAAACTGTTTATGGATTTATCCTTTCTAAACCTGATCCAATCGGATGGCTAAGGGAGCTTTCTATAGAACAGGGAAAGTCCAAAAATATTTCCGATACTAAATGGGGAGCTTTCTTAAAAGAAGAGATAGTTGAAATAATTAAGAGTGGTGAAAATTCCCTTCTTCAAGCTATAGAAATAGCTAATAAGGATATGGGACCTCTCGAATATGTGGAGGCTTTGGAATCTGATTTAGATTATATAAGAAAACTTATGGAGTGCAGTGAACTGGAAGATATACTTCATAATGTCTCGGAAGTGTCTTTTAAAACTTTAAAAAGAATATCTAAGTCAAGAAAAGAAGAAGTGGATCCAGAGCTTCTTGAAAAGGTAAAAGCTTTAAGGGATTATTATAAAAAGAAAGTAATAGGAGAGATAAAGGGATTTTTAGCATTTTTCAAAGGGGAATCCTTTATTAAGTCCCTAGAATTTTCTAAGAATAATCTTGATGTAATAATAAGAATAGTAGAGTCTTTTCATGAAGAATTTCTTCAGGCGAAAATTGAAAATAATCTTCTAGATTTTAATGATATTGAACACATGTCTATTGATATTTTGAAAGATACAGATATATCAGATTATTATAGGAGAAAATTCAAATATATATTTGTTGATGAGTATCAGGATAATAATATTATTCAGGAAACAATAGTTGGAATGATAAAGAGGGAAAACAATTTATTCCTTGTTGGGGATGTCAAGCAAAGTATATATGGATTTAGACTTGCTGAACCAGAACTTTTCCTAGAAAAGTATAGGGATTATAAGGGTGATGAAATATCTGAAAAGATAGACCTTAATAAAAATTTTAGAAGTTCAGATGGTGTTCTATCATTTATTAATATGATATTCAAAAAAATAATGAATCTGGATACCAATAATATTGATTATGATAAGGATTCCATGCTTTATCCGGGACTTGAATTTGATAAGGAAGAGGGTTTCACAGCAAAGATGGACCTAATAGAAAGACCTGATCAATCTGATCTTGGTGAAGAACTTTATGGTCTTACATGGGTGGAGATTGAAGCTCGAAAGGCTGCACTCAATATAAAGGAAATAGTAGGTCAGAAAATTTATGATGGTAAGACTAAGTCATTTAGGGAAATATCCCATAGGGATATTGTAATACTCTCAAGAACTGGATCGAATTTGACTGATATTTATAATAATGTATTCGCTGAAGAGAATATACCAATGTATGTGGATGATTCTAGGGGATATTTTGACGAATTTGAAGTTAAGATACTGATTGATTTTTTATCCCTTATTAATAATAATACTCAGGATTTAAAATTACTTTCAGTAATGAGATCTATGATTGGTGGATTTAATGTAAGTGAACTTGTTGAAATTAGGACTTCTGGTGATTATACTAGTTTTTATCAGGCTGTCTACAAATATAAGGAGCTCTTTGATAACCCTATTTCAGATAAGATTAAAAAGTTTTTTAAGTTATTAAAAGAGTCTAGACGACTTTCAAATATTAAAGGACTAGGTGACTTTATATGGGATCTTGTTTTAGAGACTGAATTTTATTATTATATTGGATCCATGGTTAAGGGTAAAGTAAGGCAGGGAAATATTAGATTATTTATTGATAGGGCTGTATCATATGAGAAAAATTGGATATCAGGTTTGTCTGGATTTTTAAATTATATAGACAAGGCTAAAACATCTTCAAATGATTATAGTCCGGCAAGTATGATATCAGCGAAAGATGACGTTGTAAGATTTATGACAATTCATAAATCAAAGGGACTAGAGTTTCCAGTTGTAATTCTTTCTGGTATGGGCAAGGGATTTAATTTTCAAGATGTACGTTCAAAAATGGTCTTTCACAAAGAACTTGGAATCGGTATGAAGTATATAGATCATGAAAATAGATACATGACTGAGTCCCTAATAAGAAAGGCCATATCTTTAAAAAAGAAAAGGGAAGTTATTGAAGAGGAAATGAGAATATTTTATGTTGCCCTTACAAGGGCTGTTAACAAATTGATTCTCTTAGGTTCTGTAAAGGATATTGAAAAGTCTGTGGATGGATGGACTGGCAAGGATAATTCTTTCTTTTATAGAAAAGCATCTTCATATCTTGATTTCGTCATGCCGGGTCTAGTGAGTAATCTTGATCTGGAATTAAGAAACGGTCCAGAGTTTGATAAGATATATGAAGGTGAAGGTTTTGAACTTCAGTTTGCAAATATAGACTTTATTAAGAAGGGTGAAATTCAAAGTACTGTAGAGTATCAAGATAAGGTAAATAAACTTATGGAAATGGTATCTTCAGATGAAGAGTATAAGAAATTTGACCAAGTATTTGGAAGGTCATACTCCCATGAAGAGAATACCATGATTCCTTCCAAGCTTACAGTAACTATGCTCAAAAATATAAAGGAAGGAAAGATTTCTTTAGATCAGGAGATAAAACTAAAGGAAGAGTTTAAAAAACCAAAGTTTATAGAGGAGATAGATAGCTATTCCAGTATGGATATAGGAACCCTTACCCATAGTCTTATGTTGCTTATTGATTTTTCTAAGATAGATTCAATGGAAGATCTTCATACTCAGATTCAGGCTATTGTTTCTCGAAAGTTAATTAAGCCAGAAGAAATTGAACTTGTGGACCTAAATAGCATATATAAGTTTTCTAAGAGTACAATATGTGATAGAATGATTAACTCTGATGAGCTATATAGGGAGGTACCTTTCGTTCTTAAAATGGATGAACTAAGGGGAGATTCTTTACTTCTTCAGGGAATAATAGATTGCTACTTCGTAGAGGATGGCCAGGCAGTACTTATAGATTATAAAACTGATAAGGTTGAAGCTTCACCTGAAGAGGTGGCAAGAAGGTATAAGAAACAGATAGAAAACTATAGCACAGCAATTGAGAAGATTAGAGACATAAGGGTTAAGGAAAGATATATATATCTTATGTCTGTAGACAAATTTATTAAGTTGTAGAGAGAGGTAAAAAATTATGAGATGGTTAGAGATTATTATTTACTCATTTATTGCACTAAATGCATATGATATATCTAAAACACTTATTAGATTCAATAAGATAAGAAAGGCACAGTCCATTGAAGGAATTGATTATTATAATCACAGTGCAAAGTATTTGAAAATATCAGGATATGTAACACTATTACTTGAAGGAGCTATGCTTGGTTATGCTATTGTAACGGCAAATTTCCTATATTTGATGGCAGCAGTAATACTTATTATCGGTAGTGCTTCAATGATTATAAAAGCTTATACAAAGACAAAGTTGTGTGAAGATGGTGTATATAATCCAGATTTTGTTCTTCTATATACAGACATTAAGAACTATGAATTTCATCCGGGTAAAAATCCAGAGAGACTTACAGTAAGATTTATAAGACACTCATCAAAAAATTCTAAGTACCTGGTAATTGACAAGAAGGATAGACAAATAGTTGAAAAGGTACTTAAAAACCACGTAGTAAGGGAAAACAAAAAGAGTAAGAAGAAAAAAAGATAAATATCTAGATAAATATATTTTTCTAGATGATTTAGAAAGTAGGTGGGTGAATGAAGATACTCCATACATCGGACTGGCATCTTGGTAAGAGCCTTGAAGGCTTTTCGAGAATTGAAGAACAGGAAGAAATATTAGAAGATATTATTGAAATAGTAGAAAAAAATGATGTGGATGCTATTGTTATTGCTGGGGATATATATGATACCTATAATCCTCCATCGGCAGCTGAAAGACTTTTTTATAAGACAATAAAAAAACTTGGTAAGGGTGGAGAAAGGAAAATAATAATTGTATCAGGAAATCACGATTCACCTGATCGAATAACAGCCTCAAATATTTTATCAAGAGATCACGGGGCTTATGTAGTTTCCTATCCAGGGGATATGAATGGATATCTTGAAAAGCCCCAAGAAGGTCTTACTTTCAATGGTTACAATATGATAATTGATTTTGAAAATGAGATACTTAATCTTGGCCTTTTACCCTATCCCGGTGAAAGTAGACTCAAGAGATTTTATTCAAATTCTATTGAAGAAAAAGAACACTTTGATGGTTTTAAATCAATACTTGCAGACATATTCAATAAAATTGATGAGGGCTTTTCGGAGGAGCACTTTAATATGTTTGTTGGACATATGTTTGCTGTTGGTGGGGACACCAGTGATTCAGAAAGATCTATTCAGTTAGGTGGAACTATGGGTATTGAGAAGGGAATGTTTCCTGAAAAGGCGGACTACTGTGCCCTAGGACATTTTCATAAACCCCAAGTGATTAGTAGATCTAAGAATGTTTATTATTCAGGATCTATACTTCCCTATTCAAGGGGAGAAGAAACGATATCAAAGTCAGTAATACTTATTGAGACCGAGGACTCCAAGCTTAAGAGCCTGGATATTATTCCCCTTAGAAATGTCAAACCTATTGAGGTATGGAGATTTAAATCTGTGGATGAGTCTATGGAATATCTTGAAGAAAATATAGATAGACAGGTGTGGTCTTATATAGAAATAGAGATGGATAGACCACTGCTTCAGGATGAGATAAAGAAGATGAAATCCATGAAGGAAGATATCTTATCAATTGTACCTATAATCTCAAGGGAAGCGGATAGGGAAAGTGTGGAATTTAAAGAAGAAAAAATAGATCAAGTTTTTAAAAACTTTTATATGAATACTTATTCTAGTGAACCGGAAGATGATATTCTAAGGAAGTTTCTTAGCCTTGTAGAAGAGGGGGAAGAAATATGAAGCCCATAAATCTAAGGATAAAAGGAATAAACAATATTAAGGAAGAGCAGAGTATAGACTTTGATCTTCTTTTGTCATCTGGAATATTTGGTATATTTGGCCCTACGGGAAGTGGTAAATCTACTATTCTTGATTCCATAATCATAGCCTTATATGGTACAGGAAGTATTCCTAGGGGGTCTAAAAGTTTTATAAATTCAGATATGAAGAAGGCATTTATAAACTTCAGCTTTGATATTAATATAAATGGACAAAATAAAATAGTAACAGTAGAGAGAAGTTTTAAGAGTAATAAAAATACTAATGGTGTTCTTTCTGATAAGGTTAGACTTTCTATTGAAAGTGAAGGAGTTACAGAAGAGATTCTTGATAGGGTACAGGATGTGGACAATAAAATTATAGATATTATTGGTCTAAGGTCAGAGGACTTCGTTAAGTCTGTGGTTTTACCCCAGGGAAAATTCAGCGAGTTTCTTAAACTGTCTGGTAAGAATCGTAGGGACATGCTTGAGAGAATATTAAATCTTGAAAAGTATGGTTCTAAACTTCAAGATAAAATCAGAAGGATAAGAAGGGAACTAGATAAGGATATAGAAGTAGTTAGGGGTAAGCTTGCTGTACTGGGGGATCGAACATCTAAGGAACTTAAAGAAATTGAGAAAGATAGGAAAGATGCAGATAAGGAGAAAGAAGAAAAGAAATCCCAACTTCTTGAGCTTGATAAAAGAATTGAGCTTATAGGAAAAAGGGATAGAACTGCTAAGGAGATTGAGGAACTAAAGGCCTTAGTTAATGAATATGAAGATAATATTGATTATTGGAATGGGGTAAAGGAAAGTTTAGAGCTTACGAAAAAATGTCAACCTATTCTTAAAATCGATGATGACATAAAAAGCAATGAAGTGATTAGAAGTGACCTTAGGCTTTCGGAAGAGGCTTTAAGGGAGAAACACACTAATATGAAAAAGCAGCTTATTGATCTAGAAAATAAGCTGGAAAGTATATTTTTAGAAAAGAAAGAAAGTCTTCCACAGAAAAAGTTATACCAAAAGCAGTTAGAGACTATTCTTGAATTAAAGGAGAAGTTGGATAAATTATCAAGGAAACTTACTTTGAAAGATACTGAATCCCAAGAGCTTAAAAATGAAATACTTAGTATAAAAAATCATTTGAAAGAAATTGATGAAAATAAGAAAGAGAAAGAATCTATACTTAGAGATACAGTAGATAAGATAGAGGAAATGACGGTAGATATCCATTTTAGGGAGAGTCTTAAATCATTGGTGGATTTACTTAAGGAAAGAAAATCATTAAGTGAAGATATAAAGAAAAATAAATGTGAAAAAGATATTAATAAGAAATCACTTGCCGAAAGTGAAGAAACTGTTGATAAACTTGAAAAAAGTAAAAAAGATTTAGAAGAAAAAATAGTTAATTCTAAAGAAGCAGAAAAAGAACTAAAAAAACATATGGACGAACTGGCAAAAGAAATTTCCTTAGAGGATTCAATAAGGGAAAATATTGATCTTATTAAGAATAACTTGTCAGGACTTCAGGAGGATTTGAATAAATCAAAAAATAGCTTGAATGGGAAAAAGTCTGAGGAAAGAAAACTTAGAAAGCTAGTGGATAATGAGATGGATAGCTTTGATCTAAGTGTGATTGGAATGGCGATTAGGGATAAGCTGAATGAGGGTGATGTATGTCCTGTTTGTATGGGAACTTATAATCATTTGGGCTTAATGGAGACTAGGGAAGGTGCATTTTCTTCAGATATTCTTCAAGTTATTCAGTCAAGGGAAAAGCTGATGTCACTTAGCTTTGAAATTTCCCATATGGATATGGAAATTGAAAAGATAGTTAAGGGAATAGATAAGGAAGATATAAGAAAAGAAGATTTAGAAGATAAGTTGAAGACTATAATGGTAAAGAAGAAAAAAATGGATGAAGCAGCAGTAAAAATGAATAGTCTTTTAGATGACATAGATATTAAGGAATCAAAAGTTAGGGAAGTAGAAAAAGAAATAATTTTATTGACATTAAAAATGAAAAGAAATATGGAGGATGTTGAAAATATAGAAATAAGAATTGCTGATAGTGAGAAGAGTCTTAGTGCTGTAAATTATGAAATTGATAAACTTTCCATAGATGAAAAATATCCCGAAGATAAATTAAAAACTATACTCGATAATGAAAAGAAAGTTAATGATTTGAGGATAGTAAGGTCTGAACTTGATAATCAGCTTATAGTTATTAATAATAATTACAATGAAAAAAATCTAAGAATTGTGTCCCTTGAAAGGGATATGGATAATAGTCTTAAAATAATTAAGGATTTAAGTATTGAAGTTAATGAAGTTGAAAGTCAAATTGGATTAGACCATATTCAAAAAGATACAAGGACTCAATATGAAGAAATTTCTTCTTATATTGATAACTTTGAAAAGAATGAGTTAGATACTCAAGAAGATTTAAGAATGGTTAAAAATCGATTTGACAATCTTGATAAGAATTACAATGATTTATGTCAAAAAATACTTAACTATGGGGAGATAATAGAAAAACTTGAGAATGAACTATATTCCATGTTCAAATCTTTAGAACTTCCTGATGATTACAAGGAAAGAATATATGATAAAGAAAGCTTTGAGTCACTTAATAGTGATTATTACATGGGGCTTGAAAAATACAATAACTCCAAGTCAAGATTTGAACTTTTGACAAAAGATTTGAATAATTATCAGGGGATCAATGAAACAATTGAAGAGGCTTTATCTTCCAAGGAGGAAGTTCAAATTTCTTATAATGAAATCATAAAGAAATTAGGAAATTTTGATGTTATTATTGAGGAATATAAAATGAAACTCCAGCAGGTAATAGAGCTGGAAAAGGAAAAATCTCATATAGAAAAATCAATTCATGACTACTCTATAATAAATGATCTAATAAAGGGCAATAAGCTGGTTGATTTTATTTCAAAAGGAGAGATGGAATACATCCTAGCTGACGCTACAAATAGACTTATGAAATTGACCGGCAATAGATATTCCCTTGGTATGGATATGAACGGAAACTTTATAGTTAGTGATTATTATAATAGTGGAATTAGCAGGGATATCAATTCCCTTTCTGGAGGAGAGTCATTCCTTACATCCCTTTCAATGGCCCTTGCACTTTCATCAAAAATACAGATGAAAAGCAAAAGTAATATTGATTTCTTCTTCTTAGACGAAGGATTTGGAACACTTGATAGTGAGACACTTGAAACAGTTTTATCTAGCTTAGAAAAACTAAAATTCGAACAGTTATCCGTAGGTATAATAAGTCATGTTGAAGAAATCAAACATAGGATTAATTCTAAGATAGTCCTTGAAAAAGAAGATAGTAATACGAAAATCAAGATGATTGTGGGGTGATAAAGTTGAATAAGAGACTTGAAATGGCTATAAAAGCGGGATATGAATCTGGAAAGGCAGTACTTGATATATATAATAAGGATTTTAAGGTATATAGTAAAGAAGATCTTTCTCCACTTACAGAAGCTGATTTAAAGGCAGAAGAAATAATAATTAATATGATAAAGGAGAATTTTCCCCATGATTTAATTTTGTCTGAGGAATCCGTCAATGAAATTGATAGAAGTGAAGGTTATGTATGGATTATTGATCCCATTGATGGTACAAAGGAATTTGTTAAGAAAAACGGAGAGTTTACTATAAATATTGGTCTTATCAAGGATGGTATTCCAGTAATGGGGGTAATATATGCCCCTTGTTTTGACATAATGTATTATGGAGAAAAGGGAAATGGTGCATACAAAATTGAATCAGGTATTACTGATGAAATTACTGTTAGCTTAAGAAGGGAAAATCTTATAGCATTTATTTCTAGATCCCATGGTTCAGGCCCTTATATGGAACTACTTGAGAGTCCTAAGGTGGGGAAAACCATAGGAATGGGTAGTTCTCTGAAGGGATGTAAAATTGCAGATGGAACAGGTGATATTTACTATAGATTTGGTAATACAATGATATGGGATACCTGTGCCATGGAGACCATAATAAGGGAAGCTGGCGGGCTCATAAAAACTTTTGAGGATAAGGATATAGATTATACTAGAAAAGACTTATTTAATTATGGTTTTTATATACTCAATAGCAGTGATATTGATTTGAGAAGGGATTGATTAGGGTGGCTGCATATGTTCATGTTTATACAGGTAATGGTAAGGGAAAAACTACCGCTGCCTTTGGTGTTGCACTAAGGACAGGACTTATGGGAAGAAGAGTTTATATAGGCCAGTTTTTAAAGGGAATGAAATATTCAGAAACTAAAATATCTGACTTGATGGAAAATATAGAAATAGAACAACTTGGTAGATCTTGCCTTATTGACGGTAAGCCTACTAAGGAAGATTATGAGTGTGCAAAGGATGGCCTTGAAAAGGCACTTGATAGTGTATCATCAGGGAAATACAGTCTTGTTATACTTGATGAAATTACAATAGCAGTGTATTTGGGTTTAATAAAAGAAGAGGATCTTATCAAAATAATTGATAAGAGACATGGTGATACTGAGCTAATAATTACCGGAAGATATGCATCTGAAAAAATTATTGATCTTGCAGACCTGGTAACAGAAATGAAAGAGATAAAGCATTATTATCAAAAAGGTGTAATGTCTAGGGAAGGAATAGATTGTTAAGGTAAGACCTATAGTGTTAGGCTAATAAAAAAAGAGCGGTCATAAGACTGCTCTTTTAGTTTGCTTTATTAGGTTTTAATTAAGCAGGAGTTACGTTCTCAGCTTGAGGACCTTTAGCACCTTCGCCTACTTCGTAAGAAACTTTTTGTCCTTCTTCTAAAGTCTTGTAACCGTCAACGTTGATTTGTGAGAAATGTACGAAGATATCTTCTCCGTTCTCTCCAGTGATGAATCCGTATCCTTTTTCTGCGTTAAACCATTTTACTGTACCGTTCATAGTTCATTACCTCCAAATTATTATTTCCTTAATTCTTTTTGAAAAACTAACTTACATAAAAATAGCAGACATAGGTCAGAATTTTCATTAAACTTGGAAGTAACTTACATGTAACGTATAATTGTATTATCCAAGTATAGCATTTTTCAATTGAATATAAGGTATCACCCCTTAATACTAACATATTATTGTTTCAATTTCAAGAAGATGGTTACTATTACAATCTTATTTTTGTTAAAATATTTGCTCTAAAGCACTTTATTTTTTCTAAATAAATGGTACAATATATACTGTATTATATATACGAAAAGTACTATATGTTGTGTTCGGAGGCTGTAGAATGAAACAGTATTTATCAAGTGACTATAGAAACTATATTTATGAAGGAGAATCGAGCAATATGGCAATTGTTGTTGACGGTATTATTGGTGCTGGTAAAAGTACACTGGCAAGTTTTATAAGTGAGTATCTTGAACTTCCACTTTATGAGGAGTTAAAGGATGAAAGCAGTGACAGTCTAGCACAAAGAATGCTTGACAGATTTTATGAAAATCAAGAAAGATGGAGCGCAATTATCCAGGTAATGTTTTTGAATGACAGATTCAGAGATATAAAAGCTATAGAAGCAAATGGAAACGAAGCAATTCTTGATAGATCCATCTATGGTGATGAAATATTTGCAAAAACAATTCACGATAGAGGGCAAATGACAGCTGACGAGTTTACTATATACAGAGATCTTCTTTATAATATGTTACAACACATTAGACCACCAGAGCTACTTATATATGTAGATGTATGCGTTGATACTGCAATGGATAGAATCAACTGTAGAGCTAGATCAACAGAAGCCGATTTAATACCAAGGGATTATATGGAAGACCTAAGAAGAAACTACGAAGAGTGGTATGAATCTTTCAACATCTGTCCAAAGGTTAGAATAGATTTCAATGAATGTTGTTTAGACGAAAACGGTGATCTAAAAGAGGATATGCAGGAAAAAATAATAAGTGTTCTTAAGGAACATTTAGTTTTGAAATAAATAATTATAATCCACTGTTTTTAGTGCAGTGGATTTTTTTGCCTAAAATAGCCTAAAGCTACTCTTGATCGCGCCTAATCATTGCTATGCAATTAGCCTAATGTTGTTTTTATTCTTGTATTTCTTTAGAAATACAAGAATAAAAACAATTTTAGGCTAGTTTAAAATAAGCGATTAGGCGCGACTAGTACAGCTTTAGGCTATCTTAGGCATAAGGAAAGAGATTTTTCTTGACATTTACTTCGATATCGAAGTATAATTACCCTATGAAGAATGATAATACAATTTCAATAATTGGTCGAATAAGGGAAGCGGCCAATAGCATTATTGTTGATGAACTAAGTAAGAGGGGCCACAAGGGCCTTGCACCTTCCCATGGAGATATACTTGCAACCTTAATTATGAAGGGTGAGATGACAAAGACTGAAATTGCAGAAGAAATTAGGAGGGAAAGATCTACAGTAACTACTTTGATAGGTAAACTTGAAAAGTTGGGTTATATTTATTCTAAAAGCAATGAGGTAGATGGACGTTCTAAAATAGTTTGTCTTACTGATAAGGGTCTTGCAATGAAAAATGATATATTTGAAATATCAAATCAGATATACAATATTCAGTATCAAGGTATGAGTGAAGAGGAAATCCTTATTTTTAGAAAAGGACTTATGAAGGTTAGGGATAATTTTTTAGGTGGCAAATAGCCGCCTAATATTAGAATATATACTTCGATACCGAAGTATATTCGAGGAGGAAGATTATATGAAGGCTCTAAAAATGTTGAGGGAGATTAAATCCGTAGTAATTTCAACTGTTGAAAATGGAAAAGCTAAGTCAAGGATTATTGACGTAATGCATGTAGATGAGAAGGGACTTTATTTTGTAACAGCTAAGACAAAACCTTTTTATAGACAGCTTATGGAAAATATGCATGTATCAATAACTGCAATGAATAAGTCTTATGTGCAGGTAAGATTAGATGGTGAAGTTGAGATAGTTGATGAAGATATAATGGACAAAATTTTTCACTTGAATCCTTCCTTGAAAGAACTTTTTCCTAATGGATTTTCAAGTTATGTAGCCTTTAGAGTTTATAAGGGTAAGGGGGAAATATTTGACTTAAGCGGAGTGGAAGTCAAGATGAGAAGGGAAAGATTTGTACTTGGTGAGGGAAAAGTTAGGGAAGCTGGATGTAAAATAACTGACAGCTGTATTTCCTGTGGAGCCTGTATAAAGGTTTGCCCATTCGGAGCTATTAGTGAAGATAATAAAATGTTTTCAATTAACCCAGAATTTTGTGATGAGTGTGGTCTATGTGTTAATTCTTGTCCTGTAGATGCAATTGCTTATCCTACTGGAATGTAAGGTGGGAATATGATATCTAGTATAATTGATATATTTGGACAAAGGTCTAGTTTTTTTATTGAACTTATAATTGAGCACACAATCATATGTTCAATTGCAATACTTTTCGTAATGATTATAGGGGTGTCCTTGGGAATTTTGATGACTAGGGTTAAAATTCTTGAAGCTCTTGTACTTCCTATTAGCGGGATTATTTACACTATCCCTTCCATAGCTTTGTTTGGAATTCTTGTGTCTATAACTGGAATTGGTAATAAAAGTGCTATTATAGCCTTGATTGTCTATGGATTATTACCGATGATTAGGAATGTTTATGTTGGGATAAAACAAGTTGATCAGGATGTGGTTGAGGCATCTAGAGCAATGGGGGCAAAATCACATGAAATCCTTTTTTATGTGGAATTGCCCTTGGCTCTTCCAGTAATATTTGCTGGTTTTAGAACTATGGTTGTAATGACTATAGCCCTTGGTGCTATAGCTGCTTTTATTGGTGCTGGTGGACTTGGGGTGGCTATATATAGGGGGATTACCACATACAATATGGAAATGGTCCTTTCGGGAAGTTTCATTGTTGCCATTTTGGCAATGTTAATTGATTTGTTATTGGGAAAGATAGAAAAAAGGCTTATTGTAAAGTATTCAGCATGATTGAGTAAAAATCAGGAGAATAAAAATGAAAAAAACAATTTTAGTATTTATGATATTAGCTTTACTATTGTCAGCTTGTAGTAGTAATGAAGAATCTAAAAAGCTTGTTATTGCCAGCAAGCCTATGACGGAACAGTATATAATAACTGAAATGATGAAGACACTTATTGAAGAAAATAGTCATATAGAAGTAGTTTTAAAACAGGGTATAGGTGGTGGAACTTCAAATATTCATCCAGCACTTTTAAGTGGAGATATAGATATATATCCAGAATATACTGGTACGGCTTGGATGTTTGTTTTAAAGAATGCCCCTTCCTTAAATAGTGATGAAATGTATGAAGAATTGAAGATTCAGTATGAGGAAGAATTTCAGCTAGAGTGGCTAAATTTATTGGGATTTAATAATACTTTTGCCTTAGCTATAAAAGACTCCGTGGCAAAAGAGATGAATATAGAGACTTATTCTGATTTATCTTCTCTCTCAGATAAATTGAAATTTGGAGGGGAATATGATTTCTTTGAAAGGGAGGATGGATTCCATGGACTTAGACTTAAGTATGGATTTGATTTTCTTGATGTAAAGGAAATGGATATAGGACTTAAATATATGGCAGTTGATCAAGGTGAAGTTGATGTAATAAATGGATTTTCCACTGATGGGAGATTAAAAGAGTACGGTATGAAAGTTTTAAGGGATGACAAGAATTTTTTCCCTTCATATCACTGTGGGATAGTGATGAGAAAAGATGTTTTAGAAAGATATCCTGAAATTAGAGATATTCTAATGAAGATGGAGATGTTAATTTCTGAAGAAGATATGATTAGGATGAATTATTTAGTTGAAGTTGAGGGTAAAGATATTCCTGTATTAGCTAGAAACTTTTTATCAGAAAAAGGATTGATAGAGTAATGATTAAAATAAAAAATGTAGTGAAATCATATGGTGATTCAAATATACTCGATGGGGTTTCATTGGATATAGATCCTGGTGATTTTGTAGTTATATTGGGGCCTTCGGGATGTGGAAAAACTACTTTGCTAAAGAGTATAAACAAAATGCACCCAATAGAAAAAGGCGATATTATAGTTGATGGACTGTCCATAAGCAAGTGGGATAAGGTAGCTTTAAGGAAGAGTATTGGCTATGTTATTCAACAAGTTGGACTACTTCCCCATTTAACTGTTAGGGAAAATATAGAGTTTACCCTTAAGCTTCAAGGTCTTGGAAAAACTGAAAAGAATAAAGTGAGTAGTAAACTCATTAGCTTAATGGGAATGAATGAGGAAATACTAGATAGGAGACCAAGGGAACTCAGCGGAGGTCAAAAACAAAGAGTTGGTGTAGCTAGAGCTTTGGCAGCAGATGCAGAAATAATCTTGATGGATGAACCCTTTGGTGCGGTTGATGAAATAGTGAGGAGAAATCTTCAAAGTGAAATCAAAAGATTGCATAAAGACTTGGGAAAAACTATTGTTTTTGTCACCCATGATATAGAAGAGGCTTTATTTTTAGGTACAAAAATAGTTTTTATGGATAAGGGGAGGATTATACAGGTTTCTAGTAAAGAGGAACTAGTATTTTATCCTAAGACAGAAACCGTTAAAAACTTTATAGGTAGAAAGGGTATCAAGAGTCTTTTAAGTGAAGAAGAGTTGGATGGGATATATGAATCGAAGAAGAAAGAACTAGTATAGATAAATTCTATGCTAGTTCTTTTTAGTTAGGGGTAAATATTATCTATTAAGAGGTGATAATATGAGCTTGCCTGAATTGAAGGAAAAACTAAATTTTATTGGTAAAATATCTAGTTTTTTTATAAAAAATCTATCAATGCTGATTTTGATAGTTTTATTTATTGTTATTTTTGGAGTGTTTGGATTAGTATCTGTTCCCAGGGAGTCTCTTCCTGAGATAGTTATACCCAATCTGATTATTAGCGGAAGTGTCCCAGGTTCTGGTGCCCAAGATATAGAAAATTCCTATGTGAAGAAAATAGAGGATGAGCTTTCAGAACTTCAAGATCTTGAGAGCATAAGTTCTACTGTAGAGTATGGAAGATTTACTATTTTTCTTGAAATAGATAATGGAGATGAGATATCACTTAGGAGATTGGAAGCTGAAAATCTTGTGAACAGAATCGATGATGTTGATGATATTAGGGGCCTTAGGGTGGATTTATTTAGAACATCTAGAATTCCCCTGATGGAAATAAGTATTTCAGGTGATTATGAATCATATCAAATGTCAAATTATGCAGAAACTATTTCAGATGAAATAAAGAAGATAGCTGATATTGATGATGTTTCTATTGAAGGGGATAGTGAGAGGGAAGCAGAAATACTTGTTGACCATATTAAAATGTATGATTATGGAATTACTTATGACAATTTAAGCTTTGCAATAAAGAATAATAATATAGAGCTACCTATAGATAATATTGACTTAAATGGTACTAGGTACAGTATGAGGATTGATATGGCTTATAAGAATTTAGATGAGCTTAAGCATATAATGGTTCCTGGCAGGGATGGGCATTTGTATTTTCTTGATCAATTTGCAACAGTTAGTATTAAGGAAACAGACGAAAAAACTTCAAATAGAACATATAGCAAGGATAAGGAAATAAGTAATTCAGTATTTTTAAAAGTTTTAAGAAAAGAAGAATCTGATGTTATTGGAACAAGTGAAACTTTAAAAAGAAGTATAGAATCTTTAAGGGGAAATGAGTTTCCGGAAGATTTGAAGATTGTATATTTCAATGATATGTCACTTGATGTGGAAGAGGATTTAAGTGATATTTGGTCAAGTGCTATTTCAGGATTAGTAGTAGTAATAGTAGTTTTATTTCTTTTTATAGGATTTAGTGAAGCTGCAATAGTATCTATATCAATTCCCTTATCAATTTTAGGGGTCCTTGGAATAATTTCATTCTTGGGGATTACATTAAATACTTTTGCAATATTGGGACTTATTGTATCCTTAGGGCTATTAGTAGATAACTCAATCATTGTAATGGAAAATATTGATAGGATTAGAAAACTTGATATTGACACTAGAACTGCTTCAATCTATGGAACTAATCAAGTATCTGTATCTATTTTAGCATCAACCTTAACTACAATTGGGGCATTTTTTCCACTTGCAATATTACCAGGTACCTTGGGGGATTTTGTTTCTACTATTCCAAAGGTGATTATTTTAACTTTGATATGTTCATTCATTGTCTCTGTAGTAATCACTCCTGCAATTTCATCAAGACTATTAGGAGCAGGAAAGTATAAGCCGGGTTTATTTATAAAAATAATACTAGTGACCTTAATAGGATTGATAATTAATTGGGTAATTAGTGGGGGAAAAGGATATAGTACTGTAAGTATAACAATGGCAGGATTATTTGTAATATTATTTTCAATAAAATTTATTAGGAAAAAGTCTGGAGAAAATCCTATTCTTAGATATTATAAAAGATTTATAACAAAGCTTCTTTCTTCAAAAAAATTGATGGCACTTACAATTATATTAGGTCTATTATTATTCTTTGGATCCTTTGGAGCTTTTTCTTCAGGTTTCTTAAAGGTGTCATTTTTTCCAGCCAATGAGCCTGATAGTGTTGTAATTAATATGGAATTAGCGAAGGGAAGCGTCGAAGAAGATTCAAGAAAATTAGTTGAAGAAATTGAAAAAACTCTAGTATCAATAGTAGGAATAGAGAGATTTAATATTACTTATGGTGGTGAAGATCCAAGCCAAGGACAAATATATGTAGAGTTTTCCAGTGGTGATGGTTATGAAATACTTGGAAATATAATTGATGAATTCTCAAATATTGCTGGAGCTAGTTTTATTATTAATCAAGAATCATCCGGCCCTCCTGTTTCTAAACCAATAGGATTAAAGATATATGGAAATGGTCTAGATACTATAAATGAAGTTGCAAGAGAGTATATTGAAGTATTTAATTCCATTGAAGGGGTTTATAATATGCAGTCCTCATCAGGATTTGGAATACCACAAATTGTGATTGATATTGATAGGGAAAAAGCAAGATATTACGGATTCGAAATTAGGGATATATATGAACAATTATTGGCACAAATAAAGGGGATTGATGGAGGTTCAATTACAATAAGTGGTGAGGAAATTGATATTTCTCTTAAATCAGATATTGAAAACATCGGTGTGGACAATATGAAATATGTTTATGTAAAAAATAAGAATGGTGAAATATATCCCCTAGGTCATTTTGTAAAAATTGTTGATCAGGGATCTATTTCAAGTATTCAAAGGGAAGATTCTAAAAGATATGTTGAAATTACCGGAGATCTTGAAAGGGGATACAATATCAATGATATAATATCTGAATTTAGACGTAAGATAGAAGGAGATTTTTTACCGGAAGATGTACTTATTAAGTATGAAGGTGATATACAAGGGATAGAGGATAGCTTTTTAGATTTGTTTAGAAGTATGATATTAGCTGTTTTTATCATATTCTTTATACTGGTATTACAGTTTAAATCGCTACTGCAACCTTTCGTTATTTTGTTTACCTTGCCTATGGCAATCATTGGAGTTATATGGGGACTTGCACTTACTGGAAATGATTTTGGCTTTTATGGTTTTATGGGTCTTGTCGCCCTTTCGGGTATAGCTGTAAATGATGCTATTGTTTTAATTGACTATAGTAACTTCCTTAAGCTTAAAGGAAGTTCCACATCCAATCCTATGATTGAAGCTGCATATACTAGATTTAATCCTGTATTTGCAACTTCATTAACAACCATATGTGGAATATTACCATTGGCACTTAAAAATATATATTACGCTCAATTTGGTTTTGCCCTTGTTTTTGGGCTATTAGTGACAACTTTGATGACATTAATATATATTCCTATTGCTTATACGATAGTAGAAAGAATTAGGAGGTAGTTGCAATGAAAAAAGTATTGTGTTTTGTTTTTATACTTCTTCTATTGTCGGGATGTAGACCAGAAGAAATCAAGGAGAAAAAAGTACTGCCACCCCTAGTATCTGTAGGGTTTCCATCTGAAAACATTTTTGAGGAAAAGATTTTTTCTATAGGGACATTGGAAGCAGGAAATGAGTTGGAACTTATTCCTGAGGTATCAGGAACTATTAGAAATATGTATGTAAAGGAAGGACAAAATATAAAGAAAGGTCAAAAACTATTTAAATTTGATACTTTTACAGAGACTGAGAGTCTAAAGGCACTTGAGAGTCAATTAAAGACGGATATGGAAAACAACAAATTGAAGTTTGATGATGCAAAAAAAGTTTATGAAAATAACCTTAATCTCTTTGAAAGTGGAGCTATATCAAAAAAAGATTTAGATGATAGCTTAAATGATTATAAGCAAAAAGAGAAAATTTATGATAATTCGAAAGTGAATTATGATAAACAGGTCTCTGTAAAAGAAAGACAGCTAAGGGATAGGGTCGTCTATTCACCAATGTCCGGTAAAATAAGCGAAATATATATTAAAGTAAATCAATATGTATCTGCTTCGCCTGTACTTAAGATTAGTGACGATAATTCTGTTCATATTGAAAGTCAAATTACTGTAGAAGATGCTAGAAAAGTCTCAATAGGTGATAGTGTGAAGATTTATGTAGGTGGTCAGGAAGATATCGCCTTGGATGGTGATATAAAGTTTATCGATGATAATGTCAATAAAAAGGGGTTAGTAGATATAGAAGTAAATATTATTGAATATTTGGAAAAACTTTATGAAGGTCAATATACAGAATTAGAAATAATTGTTGATAAAAGAAGTGGAATAGAAGTTCCTAGATCATCACTCATAAAGTCAGAAAACAATAATTATGTTTATAAATATAGTGATGGAAAGGTGAGTCTAGTAAAAGTTGAGATAGGTTTATCATCAGATAACAATATTGAAATACTATCTGGAATTTCAATAGATGAAGAAATTGTGATTTCCGGTATGGATAAGCTGAAGGACGATATTGAAGTAAGAGTTGAGTAGTGCTGATTAATATGTGGTATAATAATCATGAGAGGGTAATCAAAGAAATCAGTATTGACTGGTAAAATTCTGTCAATCGCAAAACATGTGAAAGTATGTGACGCAAAACTACTAGGGTCTAAGGTTTAAATAAACTATGATAGCCAGTTGCCAGAAAAGCTTTTGATTACCATATAATCAAATACTTTTCTCAAACGAAACAAGGCAAAATATATGAAAATATATGACGCAAAACTATAGGGCCTAAGTCAATATTGATATGGTCGCCAGTTACCGAAGGAAAAGTTTTATAGTTGATATTCGCTCTGGATATCAACAAGAATTTAATAACTTTTCTTTCCTGTTATAAGGGCAAACCTATCGTGAGGTAGGGACGCAAAACTATAGGGTCTTAAAAATTAAGATAGCCAGGTGCCAAGGGGGAGAAATCCATGAAGAAAATAGTATTTACTTTTATAATTGTACTTTCAATTATGAGTTTTATGTCAGTGAATTTCGCTGATAGTCAATTAATAAAAGTCAATACTGATGGAAATACTGTAAGTGTTAATTATAACACTTCAGATTATTCTAAAGTCAAGGTAGTGATTAAGAAAGACGATGCTAAATATGTCTATAATCTATCTTCAGATGACGAGAAGTTCCCTCTACAGATGGGTGCTGGTAAATATGAAATTGGACTTTATAAACATGTTAAGGGAAAGAAGTATTCCCTTATTACATCAGAAAAATTTTCTGTTAAATCTTCTGATGTAAACAATGTGTATTTATCAAGCGTTCAAAACGTAAGTTGGAATAGCAATTCTTTATCTACTAAGATTGCTAGAAAGTTAACTGAGAATGCTAGTACTGACATGGAAAAGGTAAGTATAATATACAACTATGTTGTTAACAATATAGAGTATGATTATGCTAAGGCTGATAGTGTGAAAGCTGGTTATATACCTGATAATACTAGAACTATAAATAGTAATCAGGGAATATGTTATGATTATGCTTCACTAACTGCATCAATGCTAAGAAGTGTTGGTGTTCCAACAAAATTAGTTAAAGGTACTAGTAACAATACTTCAGTTTATCATGCATGGAATGAAGTTCTAGTGGATGGTAAGTGGATTGTGATAGATACTACAATAGATTCAGAGTTAATCTCTGATAATGTTGCGGTAGATATGCTTAAAAATCCGTCTGATTATTTTGCTACAAAGATGTACTAGGAATAGATTTTGATCCCTCTCGAAAAAAATAAATTTATGGAAGCTTGTATATATTATTATATAGAAGCTATTTTTTTTGCTCGAAAATTTGAAGAATTATTCTTTATAGGACTATAGTCATGCGAATTTACCAAAACTTTACCAAAATCACTCAATCTTTAAGATAAAATTAATAATTGGTAAATATAATTTACAATTGTTATTAAATTTGAAGCAAGTATTAAAGAGAGAAAATGAATAGTTGAAATTAGGACGCAGGGGGCAAATAATGAAGAAGACATTGGTGTATATTTTATCATTTCTATTGATATTTAACGGGATTTTTATTAGTTTCGGTGATGTACTTGGAATTGATAAGGCTATTGAAGAAAAAGATGAAGATGCAATTGAAAAAGTCGAATTAGCAAAAGAAGAAGTTATAAGTAGGGAAACAGCAGAAAAGACAGAAGAAAGTAAAGAGGAATCTATAAGTAGCGAAGCAGAAGAAATAGGAGCATCACCAACAAGTGGTGAGGCAGAGGAAAAGATAGAAGAAGCAGGAGCATCACCAACAAGTGGTGAGGCAGAGGAAAAGATAGAAGAAGCAGGAGCATCACCAACAAGTGGTGAGGCAGAGGAAAAGATAGAAGAAGCAGGAGCATCATCTACAAG
>JAOARG010000028.1 GCA_025210655.1 Bacillota bacterium | reverse complement strand
TGTTCGTAGGCTCAAGAATTTTGCTACACCACTTCCTTCATCTATATCATTACTGATATCAACTTGTGGTTCGCTACACTTGGCGGTAAATACCCGTGACTGGACTTGCACCAGTAAGATTAGTGCCATGCCTGGCACACAGTAAAAAAAAATACACCCAAGGGTGTAATTTTAGTGAACTTTTCTCTTGCATGATCTTCCCATCATGTCTATTGTTCCGAGTACGATTATTGTTAGGATTGAAATTTTTAATGATTTTGTCATTGATAGGTTAACCCAAAAATGTAACAGTAATAGCATTATGGAAAACTGAACTATCCATTTTCCAAGTCTGTTTCTTGTGATTTCCATCTTATGCGCCCCCGTTTTTTTCTCTATATCCTATTATACTCTCTTTTTAAAATTTTTAAAGAGAATTTTCAGAAAATTCACTTCTTTTGTTATGTATTAACAATACAAATTAATTATCCCATAGCAATTTATTGATTACTATGGGATATTTCCTTTTATATTCACTATTCATTTATATATTACTACTATAGCTCCAAACTCTTAACTTTTTCACTTGATCTTTCTAAAATGTTCAGAGCTTCCTTAAGATTTTCTGATGCCCTGTCTATATCATAATGATAAAGGGCTGCTTCTACGTTTGTTTTTGAAAAGTTCCATAGGTCTAAAAAATAGGCTCCTATTTCATTGTGGCTTTCTCCTTCTAGACCTAATTCCAGCTCAGCTGGATGATAGTCTATTTCTTTTTCTTCTGATATCTTTAGTATCTCCTTATGTCTTTCTGGCAAATAAACTAAAGTTATTATTTTCCCTATATTATGTAGTAGTGCTATTGAAGAAAACTCCTCTGGTATTTCTTTTTTTGTTTCATTCTTATAGTCAATTAAAAACTGTTTATTCACTTTCAATATTTCTGCCATAATTATATCTAGCTTCTTTCTTTGCCATGTGGAAAGACTATCTTCTGCCATAAATGTTGAGGTCAATATCAACCCTTTAACACTGTTTAATCCTAGTCTTGTCAGGGCTTCTTGCACACTTGATATACGCTTATTTGTATAATACGCTGAGTTGACCATTTGTAGTATTTTTGTGGTTATTGATACATCCTCAACAATTATTTGTGAAATCCTTTCTATTGATTCTTCTTTATTTACCGCTTCTTCAAATTTCCTTAGTATATCTATATTCTTGGGAAGATGGGAAATACTATTTATAAGATTACTTATTTTTTCATTTTTTAGTATACGTCTAATTTCAAGTATATGATCTATTTTTGAAATAAGTAGCTCATTTGACCAAGGTTTTGTCAGATACTCGAAGGCAAGACCGGACATAATTGCTTTAAATACTTCACTTTGATCCACCTGACCACTAAGTATAAGTCTATATACTTTTGGGTGCTTATCCCTTACTTTTCTTAGGAGCTCCATTCCATTCATTATGGGCATTCGCATATCTGAAACTATAATATCAATATCATTATTTTCCAATATTTCTAGTGCTTCATGACCATTCTCTGCATAAAATGATTCTACATTCTGTCTCCTTAAAGCTCTCCTTATACTGCTAAGAATGAAGCTTTCATCATCTACAAATAATATTTTTCCATAAGCATCATCCATATTATCATTCCTCTCCAAATATAGGTAACATTATTACAAATGTGGTTCCTTTACCCTCTGTTGAATTTACCAATAGTTCACCATCATGTTTATTTTTTATTATGTTATAGGCAATATTGAGACCTAATCCAGTTCCTTTACCTGGTTCTTTAGTTGTAAAGAAAGGATCAAATATCTTATCTATTATATCTGGTGGAATACCTGGACCATTATCTGATATTTCGCAGTATAAATAATTATCATCAGAATATGTTTTAACATCTATAGTTTTCTGAATATCTGTCTCATAATCACCTAAAGCCTGTGCTGCATTTACAATAATATTTAAAATAACTTCATTTATCTCATTTCCATTTGCTTTCACATCTGGAACTTCACCAAGATTGGTATTCACTGTAGCTACATACTTATATTCATTTTTTGCTATCATTAGGGTAGTAGATACCCCTTTATTTAACTCATAGTTGTCATCTTTAACCCTATCAATTCGAGAATACTCTTTTAGGTTTTTGACTATTTCCGTTACCCTATTAAGACCCTCTTCTGATTCTTCAATTAATTCAGGTATATCTCCTAAAATAAACTCCATATCCTTTAAGTCTATATCTTTGACGTCCTCTTTATTCTCTGATTTTAGGTATTCTATATATTTGACTATCATTGGTACATAGTCTTTTAGGGCTGTAAAATTACCGCTTACAAATCCTATTGGATTGTTTAGCTCATGGGCTACACCTGCAGCAAGTCTACCTATGGATGCAAGTTTTTCTTGCTGAATTATCATGGACTGGGTTGATTCCAACTCATTAATAAGACTTTCTAGCCTTTCATTTTTTGCTATTAAACTTTTTTCACTTACTTTTAGTTCATCTTCTCTTTTTCTTATTATTAGACTCATATCTATGAAATGATCTTGCAACTGACTTATTTCTTTTACCAATACTCCTGAACGGTCACTTGCAATGGATCCTTTTTCCATAAATTTGTCCATTATTCCCTTTAATCTATTGAGGGGACGTACAATAAATCTCCTACTTACGAAAATAAGAACCAATACTGTTATGATAATAAATGAGAATATTACTAATAAGATATTATTTCTTAATTGCTTTAACAGATTAATCGAATCTGTGGAATCAACTATAAATTTCAGCTTTATTCCAAGCTCTGGCAAATCCTTAATCCTTTCCCAACCATTTTCTACTTCGCCAATAGTCAGTATCAGTTCTGAATCTTTAACAATCTCAAGCTGTACTTCTGAGGAACTACTAAAACCAATACTTCTATAAACGTCTTCTATTGGAACTTCGGCTATTAAAATCCCCTCTGGACTTCCATTGTATTTAACAGGAACTGCAATGGTCCAATAATAATTTGAATTTATTTTAGAAACACCTTTATAACTTTCTATCTCTTCTAAAATTATTTTTTTCGTCCATTTTTCTGAACTGTAATCACTATATCCTATATGATTATTGGAGTATATAGTCTTTGCTCTAAAATCAACTGCTGTGACATTAAACTGATTATCTAATATTTTTAAATCATCAAGAAAATCCTTGAAATTTGCAATTCCGTACTCCGGTTGCATAACTGCTTGAGTTACTATTGGAGATTTGGAATTATCATTAAGTATTATTTTCATAGTATCTATATATGATATTATCTCTTTTTCTATAGCATTAATTTCACGGTCAATATTTTTCTCCTGGTTCACATGTAGCATTTTTTCTACATTATTTCCTACTGCATTGTAAATAATAAATCCAAGTATAGTAATTATTATCACAACTATACTTATAACTATATTTTGTAACGGAATTTTCTTTTCTGATTTTAACATTTCTTATTCACCCTCTTAAGGTAGTATTATAATTTCATTGTTTTCTCCATATTTAGCCATGACGAAATCCATTATATTAAGTGCTTCATGTGCATCTGGATTTTCCTCTGTAAATACTGTAAATGGTTTGTCATAAGTTTTAATCAAACCTTCTACCTTCCCATTAATATTTTCAAGATTGTTTCTTAGTTCCAATCTAATTGTATTAATATCGCTATCTAAATCTGATTGTCCTAATGCTCTAATAAGAATTTTGGTCAAATCATAACTATGGATAAATCCTGTAGGAGCCTTGATATCTTCAACTTTTTTAATACTATCTGGATAAAGGTTTTTTGCAATATCAAATACTTTGTTACCTATTTTACTATCACCCATACCAGTAAAGGAAAAACTGGTTTGGATAAATTTCAGATCTATATTTGCCCTTATATCTTTACTTATTACTTCTGGGAAGTCACCACCAGTAATTCCCCAATGACTCCTTATTGGAAGTCTTTCTTTCTCCTCTAGTTCACTCATTGCTTTTGCAAATTTTTTACCCTCAGGGGCATTTCCTACAAAGAATATTACATCAGCATCAGATTCTTTAGCTTGTCTTAATAACATTTTTGCTTCATTTATTCCTAAATTCCAGTTGAACCAAGCAGTACCTGCAATATCGACTGAAAAATCATTTAAAGCCGATGTCATTGTTCTCTCATTTGATTCACCCCAACCTGTTTCTTCAAGGAGAAGGAAAGGTCTTTCAAAATCTTCTTTTTTTACTGCATACTCCGAAATAACATAACCTGCTTTGCTATCGTCAATTGATAGTCTAAATACCCAATTTTCTTCTGAAGGATATCTTGTAATTGGTGCAGCAGCTGCCCATGGATCAAGTACTAATATTTCGTTTTCATTTATAAAATCGAGACTCGCTAATAAGGGTGGAGAATGTAAACCTGAAAATACTGCTAAAGCTTTATCATCCTCTAAATATTTTTCAAGATGTGTATTTGCCCTAGGTGTAGAGCCTCTATGATCTAAAATAAGAATCTCTATTTTTTTGCCATTTACCGTATAGTCTACTTCTGAAAGGGCTGTTCTTATACCTTGTTCAATTGCTATTCCTGATTCCTTTGTGCCTGTTCTATCTGCACTTATGTATAGTTTTAATGAGTCTGATTCTAGATTCTCATCTTTTTTCTCAAGTTTATTTTCATCATTGTCTGTTACTTCTTTAGAAAAACTTTCTCTACTTTCATCCTTAATTTCTTTAACTTGCTTAGTTTCAGATTTACTTCCACATCCAATTAAAACTAATAAGATCATTAAGGATATAAAAATGATTCTTAAGATATTTCTATACCTCATACCTTCACCTCTTTTAAACATAATTCAACCTATGTATTCTAGCTACCCATTTGTAAATAGATGTAAACTACTACTATATTAGTAGAGGTATTTTTTTCTTTTCTAAATATGTAATATAAAAACCACTGAAAAAAGCATAATTTTTTTTTCAGTGATCTTTTGTATTTCTATTAGTTTTTATTGTCACAACTAGATTTTTATTTTATTTACACTTCCTTCATCTTCTAACAAAGACTTATATTTATCAAGATTTCTATGATCTTTTATTGTTACAACTCCTTACATTGTTTAATATTATAAAATTCAGCTGGATTATTGATTAATATATAATCCAGTACCTCCTTAGAAATACCTCTTGATTTACAATAAGGTAAGAAGTCTGATATTAACTTCCCTGACTTTGACCCATTCTTATTTCTAGCTTCTTCATAGAAATCTAAATCTTCTGAAAGAAAAATTCTATCTTTATAACCCCTTTCAATAGCCCATTTTAGTAATTCAAAACATTTTTTGTAATGTTCATTTACAACATTATCTATACCTATATATGCACCTCTTTCTAATACTTGAATAATAGTTTCTTTATCGGCCTCTTTGTCTGCATGGGCCCAGATAAAACGGGACATATCCATATTATTTTCCTCTAACAATTCTAAAACATGGCTAATGCTTTTAGCTTGGAGAATATGGCAATGAATTGCCATTCCTGTTTTTTTGGATGTCTCTATTGCTGCTTTTAACATTTCTTTGTCTGCTTTATGAAGCTGTACCTTACTTAAAAGCAACTTAATATAGGATGGACGTACAATATGATCTTCTACAATACCAAGACCTTCTTCATAATCCCTCACCCATCTCCTAACTAATTGATCTTTAAATCTATCTGGAAAAACTTCAATCATTTCCTTGGCTACATTCCAACCCGTACAGGGAATTATATGTACACCTGTCTCTTTTGATAAACGATACAATAATTTTATGTTCTGACCACCTATTGGTGGAGATGCTTCTACTACACTTTGAATTCCCTTTTCTTTAAGGGACATAAGTAGTGGAAAAATCACCTGAAAACTTTTATTTATAGAAGAATCATTATACTTATTTGAATAATACATATCATAAGAAACTTGCTCATCAGATATCCACTGGATATGTTCATGGGCTAATGTCAATCCTAGTTTTTCTTTATCTATTGGTCCTAACACCGTATTTATCATAAATACCTCCTTTTTATAGACAGTATAACAAAGAAACCCTGACAACTTTATGTCAGGGTTTCTAATATATTTTATTCAACTTTATAATTTTTGATTTTAGTTGACTGATTTTTTCAATAGGACCCAGTATCATAAATTGATCAGGATACATAAGAGCTAATTCAAAAATTTTATCTACAAATTTAGTTGTTACATTAAGAGTTATGTACTCATCACAAAATACGATCTCATGATTTTTCATATACTCATTTTCTTTTATCACCCTATAAAAGTCTTCCTTAATCAAAATTTCAAAATTTGTACGTTGAAATTTGTCAGTTGAACTTTTAAGTGCTTGAACCATCAGCGCTTCTTCGTCAAGTACTTCAACACTATTTATACGATCAATTCTAAAAGTTCTCTTCTCTTTTCTTAGGTGACAGTAGCCAGATATATACCAAGCACCGTCTTCAAAAAATAACTGTTGGATAGAAATAACTCTTTCTGTAACTTGCTGATTTCTAGGTGCAGAATATATAATTTTAACACGATGATTAATTTTTATCGATTCTAATAGAGAAATCATAATGTCTTCTTCATAAGCAATCGGTTCAATTTTTGAAATATAAAAATGAATTTTATCCAGCATTGTATCCACTTCATCACAATAAGATTTTTCTAAGACATTTACAATTTTACTTTTAATCAGGTCATAACTTCTTGAAAGATTTGGAATTTTGATCTCTGACCCCATCTTTAGCACCATTAATAAAATCGTACTTTCTTGAGGACTTAAGTGTATACTAGGAATAAAGTAGTCAGGGCTAATCTCATACCCCCCACCCAGACCTTCATAAGCAATAATAGGTACTTTAAGTTGACTTAGGGCATCAATATCTCTATATATTGTCCTTTCACTAACTTCGAAATAATCTGCCAAATCTTTTGCAGTCATACGTTTATGCTCTTTGAGTAGTAAAATAACTCCATTTAAACGTTCCGATTTTTTCATAGACCTCTCTTCTTTCTGCTTGATTATAGTTGATTTATTCTCGTACTCAGTATAGCATTTAGATATAAAAAGAACTAGCCCTTAAAATCCTATGATTTCTAAGGGCTAGTTAATTAACATTTATTTATTCATCACACTGTGTCCAAGCTTTACTTCTATCGCTTCTTTAATTTTATCTGCTGCCTGGGCACCAGTCATATTTAAGAATGGTTTTTCAATATATTCTTCTTCATCTTCCTCCATATCATAATCCATCGGATCATGGACAAACATTAGCTCCATTACCCTTTCTCTTATAGGACATTCACTAAAAACTTGGAACTCATCAACATGTTGATATAGTGGATATTCTTTTAGCTTATTAGTATATGTCTCTGCAAAGAAATCTATTGCATTAGGATATTTTTTGAAATAACTTAGTAAATCAAAATTTGAATCTATTTGATCTGATGATTCTACTGGATCATAGTAAAAATCATAACCCAACATCATATTTCTTGCCCTAGAATTATCACAATAGCAATATGCTTTGATAGAATCTCCTGTAATACCTATATCCTTTACCCAATCAGCCATGACACTAAGTCCTTTTTCCAGCTCTTCATCCCATCCAAAGTGAATAAATGCTCCTAGTAAATAACCATACTTGGGATACTTTGTCGCTACAATATGTAATGCTTCAAGTCCAAATGGATACTCTTCAGTTAATAAAACATCCTCAGGACAACCTCTGTCGTTCATATATAATACCATTTTCTCACATGTTTTTTTGATTTCTTCTTCTAATCCCGGATGTGCTACTGCACATAGGAAAAATAGCGACTCACTAGTCATTGTCGAGGCAAGATCATTTCTATTTGAATCTTCAAAAAAATAATATGACTTCTCAACTATAAACTTTTGTAATTCAGGATACCATTCAAAGTGGTTCATTCCAATAGGACCACCAGTATGTCTGAATCCTACAATACATTCACAATCATCAAATGCTTCATACTCTTCAAGTAGGTATACGTATTTTTCCATAGCAAGTCTAATACTATCAACATCATCCTTGTGATACTCAATTATGTGCTGAGCTTCTCTAATTTCTAATCCCATAGCGACCTCCATTTATTGTTTGTTTATTACAATATATTGTAATTAGTTTTAGTATAGCATTTTTGGAGGGTATCGTCATTTAATAAAAGGTTTTCTACTTGGCCTAATGTTGCCTAATGTTACTCTGATCACGCCTAATTACTACTTTGTAGCTGGCCTAAGGTTGTTTGTCTCTTACTTTTCATTTTGAAAAGTAAGAGACATTAAGTACAATCTTAGGCTAATTGCTAAGCAATGATTAGGCGCGACTGTAATGCTTTAGGCTAATTTAGGCTTAAGGAGCAAAGATAAGTAATTTTTATTTATCGAGCAAATATCACTTTGTGATGGAGCAATAGAGCAAAAGATGGTTTAGTCTGATAGTCGGGTAGTCTGTTTGTCTTATAGGAAGGGATTTTTTCTTATAGGGTGAAACTAATTTGTTGATGGGTCATTTCTTTGTAGTGAAAATCAGTTGAATCGGGGTCTTATTTTCTAATGTATTTTTTCTTGGATGTCAATGGGACATTGATTCTTGAACTAGTTTTTTAGGGCAAAGTCACTCCGATATATTGGTCCGGGTTTTTATGATATGAGCGACTGCTTTAATACTTCATCGATTAGAGATTACTTTGCAATCATCAATGAAGTTTTACTAGGGTAAAACGATATAATAAAAGACCTTTTCAAACTAATTATTTTACCTATGTAAAATTTCCATGCTGATTGATTTATCAATCTCTACTCACAAAAGCAAGGATTGCCTTTTGTACTACCCGCGAAGCACTATTCGTGACTATAAGGAACTCTTCTCAGCTTTTCTCAAGGAAAAGTAGTAAAGAACATTAGGCTAGTTTAGGCAAAAGAAAACCGCATCAATCACTGATGCGGTTGAAATCCAATGTCTGTAAACATGCTGGGCTAATTAGCTAAACTGTTTAAATTTATAACTTCATAGTCCTTCTTATGTCCTTCATTTTCCATAACCTTTAGGTATAGGGATATTGTGTCTAGTGATGTGAATACACTCATTCCCCTTTCTATTCCTAGTCTTCTGATTTTGAATCCATCTTTTTTGGCATTGTAGCCTAGGGTTGGTGTGTTTATTATGAAATCTACTTTGTCTTGGCCTATTATGTCTTCTATTGTATTTTGTGATTTTGATAGTTTTTCTACTAATAATCCTTCTATTCCGTTTTCTTTTAGGTATGACCATGTACCAGGTGTTGCGTATGACTTAAACCCTAATTTGTCTAGTCTTTTGGCTATTTCTAGGAATTCTTCCTTGTCCTTGTCTTTTATTGTAGCAAGGTATGTTTTTTCTTGGAAGTCGAAGTTGCTTCCGCTTCCTATAAATCCTTTATAGAAGGCTTCATTGTAACTTTTTCCTATTCCCAGTACTTCTCCTGTGGATTTCATTTCTGGTCCTAGGGAAATCTCTGCATTTTCTAGTTTTTGTGTTGAGAATACAGGAATTTTGATACTTTTTATTTCAGGCTCCTTATATAAATCTACTCCGTATCCTAAGTCATTTAGTTTTTCCCCTAATGATACCCTTGTTGCAAGTTCTACTATTGGTAATCCTGTAACCTTACTTATATATGGTACTGTACGGCTGGCTCTTGGATTTACTTCTATTACATACATTTTTTCTTGATATTTTATAAATTGTATGTTGAATATCCCCAGTACTCCTATGCCCTTTGCAATCTTTCTAGCTATATCTAGTATGTTCATCTTATCTTCATCTGTAAGGGATATTGCTGGGTAAGCTGTCATACTATCCCCTGAGTGAACTCCTGATCTTTCTATATGCTCCATGATTCCTGGTATTAGAATATTTTCACCATCATATACTGCATCTATTTCTATCTCTTTTCCAACTAAGTACTTATCAAGTAATATAGGATTTTTCTTATCTCTTTGGAATCCCGCTTCTAGATATCTTGAAAGCTGCGTTTCATCATATGTTATTTCCATTCCTCTTCCACCTAGTACATAAGATGGTCTTACTACTAATGGATATCCAAGGTCATTTCCTTTTTCTATACCTTCCCTTGCTGTATAGACACATTTCCCCTCCGGTTGGGCAACTCCTATTTCTGATAAAAGTCCGTTGAACTCATCCCTATCTTCTGACATTCTTATCCCCGATTCACTAGTTCCGAAGACTTTTATGTTTTTCTCTTCTAGAAACTTTGAAAGTTTTATTGATGTCTGTCCTCCAAACTGTATTATTACTCCATCTGCATTTTCTTCTTCTACTATACTGTGAACATCTTCTGGTGTTATTGGCTCGAAGTAGAGTTTATCTGCTACATTGAAATCTGTACTAACTGTTTCAGGATTGTTATTTACTATGATTGCTTCATATCCAAGTTTTTTCAGTGCTTTGATACAGTGGACTGATGCATAATCAAACTCTATTCCCTGACCAATTCTTATTGGTCCCGAACCTACAACCACGACTTTTTTTCCGTGAGTTTTCTTCACATCACTGGCCTCATTAAAGGTAGAGTAGTAGTAAGGTGTTTCTGCTTCAAACTCACCTGCACATGTATCAACTGCAAGATAAGATCTTTCTATTTTGTATGCTTTTCTTAAGGCATAAACTTCTTCAATCTCACATCCTGCAAGTTGACTGATTCCCCTATCAGATAGTCCAATTTCCTTGATTCTTATCATCATTTCTCTATCGATTCCCTTAAGACCTTTTTCTTCGATTGCAATTTCTGTTTGGATTATTTCTTTAAACTTATTAAGGAAGAACTTATCGATAAGTGTTATCTCATGTAATCTTTCCATGCTGTATTTTCTTCTTATTAATTCTCCTAATGCAAATATTCTTTCATCATAAGGGGTCTTTACCATTTCCCTTAGGGAAACTATATTTTTGTCCTTCAAGCTTTTATCACTTAGGGTATGTTTTTTTATTTCTAATGATCTTATCCCCTTCATTAAAGACTCTTCTAATGTTCTACCAATTGACATGATTTCCCCTGTCGCGGTCATCTTTGTGCCCAGTGCATTTGATACACCATCAAACTTTTCAAATGGCCACTTTGGTATCTTCGTTACAACATAATCCAGTGAAGGCTCGAAGCATGCAAAGGTCTTTTTTGTTACATCGTTTAGTATTTCTTCAAGTCTATATCCAAGTGCTAGTTTTGCAGATACCTTGGCGATAGGATATCCTGTAGCTTTTGAGGCTAGGGCAGATGATCTCGATACCCTTGGATTTATTTCTATTACTGCATATTCAAAGCTATTTGGATTTAGGGCAAACTGTACATTACATCCACCTATTATCCCTATTTCATCTATTATTTTAAGGGCAGACGTTCTCAACATCTGATATTCCTTATCTGATAGAGTCTGACTTGGAGCCACAACTATACTATCCCCTGTATGGATACCAACCGGATCTATATTTTCCATGTTGCACACACAAATTTTACTACCTGCTATATCCCTCATCACTTCATACTCTACTTCTTTCCAGCCGTATATGGATTTTTCCACAAGGACCTGTGTAACAGGACTTAGTTTAAGACCAAGGGCAAGTTTTTCTTTTAGCATATCTTCACTGTCTACTATACCCCCTCCAGTACCTCCCATAGTATATGCTGGTCTTAGTACTACTGGATATCCAAGTTCCCTTGCTACTTCAATACCATGATCTAGTGTCTCTACTATTTCACTTTTTATAACAGGCTCCTCTATCTTATTCATAAAAGATCTGAATCTATCCCTGTCTTCACCATCCTTTATACTTTCTATGGAAGTTCCAAGGACTTTCACATTGTACTTTTCAAGAATTCCGGCCTCATCAAGTGCTACTGTCAAATTAAGGCCGGTTTGACCTCCTAATCCAGCTATTATTCCATCAGGTTTTTCTTTCTCGATTATTTTTCTAGCTGTTTCTACTGTCATTGGTTCTATATAAACATTGTCTGCCGTTTCAGTATCTGTCATTATTGTAGCAGGATTACTATTTAAAAGAACCGATTCTACTCCTTCATCCCTAAGGGCATGACAGGCCTGTGTGCCTGAATAATCAAACTCTGCTGCTTGACCAATTACTATAGGACCTGAACCTATTACCATTACCTTTTTAATTCCTTGTATTTTCCCCATATTCAATCCCACTCCTTCTACTTAGCCAACTTTAAAAATTCATCAAATAATACCTGTGCTTCCTCTGGGCCCGGACTGGCCTCAGGGTGAAACTGAACACTCATGATTTTTTGATCTACTTGACGCATTCCTTCAAGTGTTTGATCATTCATACTTAGGTGTGTTACTTCAAATCCTTTTGGAATTTCTTTTACATAGTATCCATGATTTTGACTTGTAATATATACCTTATCTAAAATCATATCCTTCACTGGATGATTTGCCCCCCTATGTCCAAACTTAAGTTTTGCTGTATCTCCTCCACATGCAAGGGCTAAAAGTTGGTGTCCTAAACAGATTCCTGCAATAGGTACTTTTCCAATCAATTCTTTTATAGTCTCAACCCTTGATCCTAAATCCTTAGGGTCCCCTGGCCCATTTGAAAGGAATACTAAATCTGGATTTTCCCCAAGTATAATCTCGCTAGTAACATTATGGGGCATTACTGTTAAAGACGTTCCTCTTTTTATTAACTGAGTTTTTATACTTTCTTTTACTCCATAATCAATCATGATTACTTTCTTATTTCCATCTTGGTTAAATACTTGTTTTTCTTTGGTACTTACCTGAGCTACTGCATTACTGTTATCATAGCCAGATAATCTTGATATTGCTTCATCAATACTTACTTCTGCTTTTACAATAATCCCTTTCATTACTCCACTTGATCTTAATAGTTTTGTAAGTGACCTAGTATCTACACCTGCAAGTCCAACTAAGCCATGTCCTAATAAATAATCATGTAGGGATACTTCATTTCTAAAATTGTTTGGCTCTTCACATGCTTCCTTTACGATTATTCCCCTTACCTTGGGTCCCTCTGATTCAAAGTCATCCAGCGCTATACCGTAGTTACCTATAAGGGGATAAGTAAATACTATATGCTGTCCATAATATGATGGATCAGTCATTATCTCTTTATATCCTGCCATACTTGTGTTGAATACTACCTCACCTACAGATTCTAAATGTTTTCCAATAAGTTTTCCCTCAAAGACAACTCCGTTTTCCAGTACTAATTTTCCATTCATTTTTAGCCCTCCATTCCTATTCATCACCTATTTAATACAACAAAAAAGATGATACTGAGAGTAAATAACTCAAAAAGTATCATCCTTAAAATAATCAATAATTATGAAATTGTAATTACTATGGTCTTGAATTTTATATTTATGTTTATCAAAGAATATGGTATATTTCTTAATTGATTTCATTACAATTTCCTCCTTGTCATTCTTGGCTTCACCAAGCTAAATCTATAATAGAATACGGTATATTTTTTATTGTGTCAAGGAGTTTTTTGTGTTTTATTGTTGTACCTTCATAAGAAAACGTTATTTCTACATCCCATCACTTGTTGTTTTGCAACATGCAAAATATTGCACGTTCTTTGCGAATTTTCTTTGTCTAAGGCTCCTAGGTCACATCTAGGTGTTCCCTTTACTCAAATCTATGGCAAATGGTAGTGCTACTATATTTCATCTAAGGTCGATATTCTATCGACATCCTTGGATATATTTTACTTGGAAAAATAACATTATAAATAAATGAACTGATTTAAGAAATTTTTTCAAAAAAAAATCTCCCTATAGGGTTAAACTACTTTGTAGACGGGTCATCTCTCTACAGAAAAAAGCAGTTGGGTTTGGGTCTTTTAAGATATTAAATTCAAGTGAAGCCTTCTAGGACAAATCAGGTAAGCTAATAAATATTAAATTGAAATGCTCTTATTCATTTAATATTTATGGTTTTGCCTTAGCAAAAAGCATCCTTTAATTCCTTGACATTCATAGGCCAGACTTGGACTGGGTTCATAAGAACTTGAAGACCCGAAATTCAAGTGAATCATTCCATACAGTTTCAACCCAGAATGTATTTACTTTAACAGCATAAGGGTTCTTTAGATCTTATTTAAAGTATCTTTTCGTATCGAAAAATATCCTTGGATGGAGTTGGAACAACTCTCCCTAGTCTAGAATTATTCCAGATACATTCTCACCTAGACATGAACAAGGTGAATTCCTAGATGCTTTAGCCCTAGACTTAATAGCTTAAGCTATATTAGGCTAAGAAATTCAGTCTGTTTAGAATCTCACCAAAATAAATAAAGTCGCTAGAAACCTGTATTCCTAATAATACAAGTTCATAGCGACTAGAAGTGAGAGCTTTTTTATAATTTTTAAAATACTTTCGACTTTAATATATCTCTAACTTAAAGTATTTTTCAACATGAAAAAATCTTCTTGCCCTTTGGTCTTCCCAACTACGACCCACGAAATACGGTCCTACGCATACTTAAGCATTGGAATTTCTTCAGCTGCCTCTACATCTACTCCGAATTCTTCACTGTAGTCCTTGCCCCACATATGGATTGCATCTAATATTGGTATAATTGTTTCGCCATACTCCGTAAGTGAATATTCAACTTTTGGAGGAGATACTGGGTAAATTTTTCTTGATACTAATCCAGCCTCTTCTAATTCCCTTAAGTTTAATGTTAATATTTTTTGTGATATTTTGCTCAGCTTTTTCTTTAACTCTGTGTATCTCAGTATATCATCTTTGAGATGCCACATTATCTGCATCTTCCACTTTCCACCTAATACATCAACTGATAAAGCCAATGGACAAATATACGCCTTTTCGCTTACTTTACACATAATCTTACCCCCGTTAAATTATAATTAAAATAAAATATCCGCAGCAATAAACTATTCAAGAGATTTTCCTTGTTTAATATTCTGTTATGTATTCTTAATTATGTCTTCAATCTCGTACACTCTCTTTTTTATACTTACAGATTTATATATTGCAAGTATCGTGCCAAGTGGAAAGTATCAATTTTCAATGTATTTATGGTTTAATTCCATACCATAGTGGTTAATTTTTGCTCGGAGGTGGTTAAAAATTAACCGGTTAATCATTCAAAAAATGAATCAAGGGTCAGCTGACTGACCCTTGATTCATTTTATTATTATTGTTTATCAATAGAATACTTACGCATCTTACTTCTAAGTGTAGTTCTTGTTATACCTAATTCTTCTGAAGCTTTGGTGATGTTATAATTATGTGATTTAAGTACATCTTCAATTGTTTCTTTTTCTGTTTGATTCAGTTTTTTTCTTGAGTTTGATGAACTTGCGCTTTCTTTGATTTCTTCTGGAAAATCATCTATTGTCAACTCTTCTTTGTCTGCTAGTATCATTACTCTTTCAATTGTATTCTTTAACTCTCTTATATTCCCCTGCCACTTGTATTTTTCAAGTATTTTTAATGTATCCGAATTTATTGATTTTACTGGAGAGTTTAGGGAGTGCTTAAAATGGTTTATAAAATGCTGTACCAATTCACCTATGTCTTCTTTTCTATTTCTTAGGGGTTCTATGTTTATTGGAATTATATTTATTCTATAGTATAAGTCCTCCCTAAATAGTCCCTTTTCTATTAATTTTTTTATATTTTTATTAGTAGCACTTATTAGAAATACATCTATTTCTATTTCTTTTGTACTTCCTATTCGCCTAAATTTCTTTTCTTGGATTACCCTTAGGAGTTTTGCTTGTAGTTCTATATCCATATCTCCTATTTCATCTAGGAATAATATTCCCCCATTGCTTTTTTCAAAAAGCCCTTCCTTTGTACTTTTTGCATCTGAAAATGCTCCTTTTTCATATCCAAAAAGTTCACTTTCCTGAAGACTTTTGGGAATTGCTGCACAGTTTAAGGCTACAAAGGGTTTATCCTTCATACAGACATCCCTAATGTAGGCTGCCACAACTTCCTTGCCGGTTCCACTTTCTCCTTCTATAAGTACATTGGTGTGTCTTCCACTATTTTTTATTCTATTGACTGTGTCTTTAATTTTTAAAATATTATTACTATGGCCTATAAAATTGGGATTATCAATATCTTCTTTTTTATTGTTTTTATCTATACTATCTATAAGATTTTCAACAATTTCCCTAACCTCACTTAAGGAAAATGGTTTTGTGAAGTAATCCTTGGCCCCAATTTTCATCGCTTTTACAGCTAGCCTTACTTCACTCATATAAGTGATCATTATTACATGGGTTTTAATTCCCTTTTCTTTTATTTTCTCAAGTACCTGTATACCAGAAATCCCCGGTAGGCTAATATCAATAATTGCTATATCTATTTTTTCCTTATTAAGTATTTCAAGCCCCTCTTCCCCTGTTTCCGCTGAAAATATTTTAGTATTTTCTATCAACTCCATGGTTGACTTTAAGGAAAAACGTATGGACATTTCGTCATCAATTATTAGTATTTTCAAGTTGTCTTACCTCCGATTCCATTGGTATTGTGATAATAAATTCGGTTCCTAATCCTACAACACTGTTTACATCAATTGTTCCACCGTATTCATGTATAAATCTATGGGTAATTGAAAGCCCCAGTCCTACACCTTTTTTCTTGGTAGAATAAAAAGGTTGGAATATCTTATCTAAATGTTCCTTATCTATACCTTTTCCAGTATCCTTAATAGATATTCTTACATCCATTTCATCACAAGAAACATTTATGGAAATTGTTCCACCATCATCTATAGCCTGAATACTGTTTTTTAGTATATTCATCATGGCTTGTTTCAGGCTTCTTCTATTCATATAAACAGAACACTTATCAAAAGATTTATCTACTAGTATATTTCTATCATTGATTTCACTTCTTAAAATCCTAAGAACGTTGTTAATAAGACTGTCCACATCTACCAAAGAATCACTACGCTTATCTGATCTTATAAAGTCCAAATAGTTGGCTACCAGTTCATTCAGATCATCTACTTCATCTTCAAGCATTTCAGTAATTTCATTTCGATGTTCTTGACTTATACTAGGATTTTTCCATAACTCTAGCAAATTACTTATTCCAGAAAGGGGATTGCCTATATCATGAATAATCGATGAAGCAAACTCACCTATTGTATTTATTCGGTCTTCTCTACTTACCTCGTCTTGAAGCTTCAATATATCTTCTAAATCTTTGATTACAAAAACATAGCCCACGTGTTGATCTTCTGAATTTGTAACACTGGATGTAATAACTGAACAACGTTTACTTGTTTTATCCCTTCTAACGAAGTCCCATCTTATTTCCTCAGATGTAAGATTTTTAGGATCTATTGAGTTAATTAGTCTCTTAAAATCAATTTCTACTATCTCTGAAAACTTCTCTATAGTCATACCTATGGCGAATTTACTTGAATACTGGGTTAGATTTTCCATAGCCCTATTATACATTGTTATTTCCCCATGATTATTTGTAACCACAATTCCTGTTGATACACTCATAAGAATACTACTCATGTGCTTTTGTATCATATATTGTTCCTCAAAGGATTTTCTCAGCTGAAGGGTATTCTCTTGTAGTGCGATATTTGTATATTTTAAAGTTCTGTATAATTCTCCAAGTTCGTCAGCAGTATCTAAACTGTCATCATCAATCCAACCATCTCCATACTGTCCTGCTCTTATATTCTTACCTAAACGGTCTATTGGCAATGTAACTGTTTGTATAAGCTGTCTACCTGCAACCATACCTATTATAATTAAGAAACCTGTAAAAAATAGTATTGGTAGAAGTATTTCATTAAAACTATTTATCAGTATAGCTATGTTGCTTTCCTCAACAATAATAGTCCATCCAACATTTTTGACATTACTAATACTTTGCCTATACTTGTTTCCATCTACATCTGCAATACCTGTTAATTCCAAACCTTGTTCATATACTTGCTTTATTTTCTTAACCCCTAAATCAGTATAAATAGTAAAGTTCTCAATAGGTTTAAGCTCTTTGTATTCATATGGATTATATAAATAGTTACCATTTTTATCTATTATTCGAATATTGCCCTCAAAAATTTTATCAGTCTGCTGAATCTTCTTCTCTATGTTTTCAAGTGGTATACCACCAACTATAAGACCAGCTATGTTACCTTCATTGTCCCTTACTGGATGACCTATAACAAAATGGTCAATATCTAAAATCCTGCTTTTAAAAATATCTGTTATATATGTATCACCTAACTCAATTGCATTTTGAAAGTAATGAAAGTCACCATAATTTACATGTTTGCTTTTTTCACTGCCAGGTATTGAATACTTAATATTTCCTTGTAAATCCAAGTAAACTATTATATCAAAATAGCTATACCTATCATAAACCCTCTCTAAATTCTCAAAAATAAGTTCATCATTACCATAATTTTCACTAGTAACTATAGCAGAGGCCTTTACTGTCTCAGCTGCATCGCTTACATAGTTAAATATTTCATTACTCAGCATTTCAGATACAACCTTATTTCTCTCAAAGGATTCAGTTACCGAATAACTTGTAACTAATCCTACAATAATAGGTATCCCAATTAGACTTATAATGAGATGAAGAATCATAAAGTCAAATGGAATTTTAAAATTAAGACTTCTAAAATTTCTAGTTTTTTTAAACATTTATTTTTCTCCTAGGGCGTTTTATGATAGTATATCACAAAACTGCTTCACTCTAAAAATTCGAGTGAAGCGCCTAGCACTTATCTTTTGATAAGTAGCCTAGCAAGAATTTCTATTCTCAGCCCAGCTGAATCTTGCTTTGCTGATTCAAGCCCAGCAGTTGCTTTGCAACTTGTTCGATGTTATTTTTTGCTCGAAGAGCAAATAAATTTCATTTCTAAAAATAAAACGTTCCATGATGAAATCTATAGATTTTGTCATGGAACGAAAATATTAAAATGTAATTTTGCATAAGCAAAATATCCTTTCTCTCAGACATGGCTGGTCTCACATTAATGTGGCTTGGCTATCAGCTTATAAAGTTGATGCTAGGCTAACCATCCCCCTTGTTTACTCCGAATACACTCCTACAGTCAACTCACCATTTTTAAGTCTATCTATTACAGAATCTATAAATCGGTCATTAGGCTTGTAATAGTATACTTTGTCTGGTCCTGCTGTTATATCTACGTCTTTTATAGGACAAATTTTTTGTACTGTATTTTCTTTTGTTATTTTATATAAATTTGATGGTCCAAAGTCTGTTTGTACCAATAAATTCGCTGCTTCAAAATTATCTGATGGAGAAAGGGCTTCGATTTCTTGCTTTATTGTATTTATCATTTTGTCGTTAACTTCCCTACCACTAAAATATATATTATTTTCTGAAGAAGCTAATTTGAATACCATTTTTTCACCATAATTTATGCTAATAAGCTCTTTTGTATCTTTATCTATCATTAATATCCTACTAAGTGGAAGGGTCAATATTTTTGATCCTCCTCCATCTATAACTTTATAGTCATATGTCTCAATTAAATATATTTTACCTTTTTCAACTATTAAACCACCATCTATTGTTTTGTCTTTAAAATCATAAATCAATGTCTTATTTTGAACATCTGGATCTGACTTATATAGTTTATTGTCATGGGTTAAAAAATATATTTCCTTGTCTTCACCTGTAATCAATCTTATGTCATCAACTTCACTGTAATCATTAAGTAGTTTACCCTGTAAGTCATATCTATAATGACCTAAAGGTCTTACTAAATCAAAGTCTTCTCCAACTTTGTCTTTGTACTCAATTTTCGTTCCATAAGCATAATATCCATCATCATTTTTCACAAAATATCCATTTGTACATTCTAAGTCTATGATTTTTTCTACAGTATCAGTATCTATATCATAAGAAAATACTCCTGAATTGTTATTTCTAAGAAAATTACTGGACATAACATTGCTAGAGTAATATATTTTGCCATCTTCCATGAAATGAACAAGACACACAGCCAAATCATTTATGTCTAAATACTCCATAGTTTTACCTAATAAATCATAAGACTCAATTGTATCATTTTCAGTATCAAGCCTTCCCATTTGATTGACAAACCCTACAGATAATTCACCAGCATTTTCTTTCAAGTTGGTGATAAATTTCATGAAAGGAAAGTAATCATTAGACCTATTTCTAGCATTAAAATAAGTCTTATTGAAAAGATTTTCCCTAATAATCTCTTCCTTCACATCTTCGCTTACAGTTTCCTTTGGAGCTGCATTCCCTGAACATCCTGCTAAAAACATTGCTACTATTAAAAATACTAAGAATACTTTTTTCATTTTGTCCCCCTATTGGCGTTTTATGATAGTATATCATAAAACTGCTTCACTCTAAAAATTGGAGTGAAGCGCCTAGCACTTATTTTTTAATAAGTAGCCCAGCAAGAATTTTTATTCTTAGCCCAGCTGAATCTTACTTTGCTGATTCAAGCCCAGCTATTGATACAGTCTAGACTGATAATAAATGCTTCTTTATTTTTATTGGCCTAAGGTAGCCTAATGCTACTTTGATCGCGCCTAATCCCTGATTTTCAGCTGGCCTAAGGTTGTTTTGCCTATTACTTTTCAAAATGAAAAGTAATAGCACTTAAGTACAATATTAGGCTAATTGCATAGCAATGATTAGGCGCGATTATAATAGCTTTAGGCAACATTAGGCTGGAAGGTCAAAAATAAAATAAAACCGCACCTAATAGATGCGGTTTTAAGAATGGCTAGTCTATCAGCTTTTAAAAGCTGATGCTAAGCGCAGTAGCTATGCTGCCTGCTCTGCAGGCTTATCCGCTACATCCTTATAGAACAGACCTCTTAGGATTAGGGCTAAGGCTCCGTCTCCTGTTACGTTACATGCTGTTCCGAATGAATCTTGGATTGCGAATATTGCTATTAGTAGTCCTACTCCATCTGCATCGAATCCTAGGACACTTGTTACTATTGCTAGGGATGCCATTACTGTTCCTCCTGGTACTCCTGGTGCTCCTACTGCGAATATTCCAAATAACATTGAAAATAATAGAATTGTACCAAATGATGGCATTTGTCCATATAGCATTTGTGCTATTGTCATACAGAAGAATGTTTCTGTAAGTACTGATCCTGAAAGGTGTGTTGTTGCACCTAATGGGATTGCGAAGTTTACTACTTCGTCTGGTAGTACTCTTGACTTTTTAGCCTGTGTTAATGCTACTGGTAATGTAGCTGCGCTTGACATTGTTCCCATTGCAGTAATGTATACTGGTGGGTAATGTTTGATTACCTCAAATGGGTTTTTCTTAGATACTAGAGCAGCTATAGAATATAATAATGTTAACCAGATAAAATGTCCGATGATAACTATAATAATCATCTTAAAGAATATCGGTAATTGTTTTGTTAATAGTCCTTCATATGCCAGACCTGAGAAAGTAGTAAAAATATAAACAGGTAGTATTGGAATAATAATCTTACTTACAATACTAAGTATCATGTTCTGGAATTCTCCAAATAATGCGTCCATTTTTTCAGATTTTGTCCAGATAATTGCTACTCCAAGCATAATTGCAAGAACAAGAGCCGACATAACCGGCATGATTGGATCAATCGAAAGTTTGAATCCAAGCTTTGGAATTTCTTTTAATGTTTCAGCTTTTGATGAAATATTCAGCATTGGTACAATAAAGTACGCTGCTGCTGCTGAAAACAATGATGCTCCAACTGCAGAACTGTAAGAAAGTCCAAGGTATGTACCTAACATTTGACTTGCATTTTTTCTTAAACCTGATATCGCAGGTGTAACAAATCCGATAATAACCAACGGAATTGTAAAGAAAATAATAGAACCTAGTACATCTTTGATTGTTTGTACCACAGAAATTACATTTTCGCTGGCATATAAACCAACAAAAATACCCAATACGATTCCAATTAGTAGCTTAGGAATCAGCCCAACTTTTTTCATGTTTCTCCCTCCAAAATATTAAAAATTGTTTTAGTCGTCCTGCCCAAAGGACAACTCGCGCATGTACTAAATAATAATTCTTAGTAATTTAGTACGAATTAAGCATAGAACAAAATTGTTTTTTTGTCAATACAGTTAGTAAATTTAAAATTGTCAAGCACCAAGACAATTTTAAATTTACGATTTAGCTTCAGCTAAAAACATCCTTGCCCTTAATAATTTAAAATTGACAGCACCAAGACAATTTTAAATTTACGATTTAGCTTCAGCTAAAAACATCCTTGCACTTAATAATTTATAATTGACAGCACCAAGACAATTTTAAATTTACGATTTAGCTTCAGCTAAAAACATCCTTGCCCTTAATAATTTATAATTGACAGCACCAAGACAATTTTAAATTTGCGGTTTAGCTTAAGCTAAAAACATCCTTGCATTTAGAATTTTTAAATTGACAGAACCAGGACAATTATAAATTTACGGTTTTGCTTCAGCTATTTTATATCCTTAGTAGCTCTTCCTCTCTAAACTCTTCTGATTTGAATATTTTATATTGATTGTAAAATCCAAGAATAATTGTTACTCCATCGGCTAAAGGTAATGACAGCCATACTCCCCATACACCTAAAAATCTTGGAAGTATCAGTACCATTGGTACAAAGAATAGGACCTGTCTCCCTATAGCCAATATACCTGCTTCTTTTGCTTTTCCCAATCCTATAAAAAGATTAAGGACTGTTGCAAAATAGATGTATGCAAAAAAGATGATATTGAAAAGTTTAAAATATGGTATCCCCATAACTATCAAATCTGCATCTTTGATGAATAAACTTAGGAAAAACTGTGGAAAACTCATAAATAAAACCCAACAAATTGTTGTTATTACAGCTCCAATGAGGCTGAATTTTTTAAAACTTTCCTTTACTCTTCCATACTGTTTGGCTCCGTAGTTAACCCCAACTATGGGTTGCAGTCCTGTACCTATTCCCCATACAATTAGGTATGCGAACATAAATAGTCTAAATGTTCCCCCCATAAGAGATATATGATTATTTCCCCCGAAATGCTCAAGTGATCTAAATAAGAAAATTTGCTGCACCATCATCATTACACACATAAACATCTGAGATGATCCCAGTTTTAGTACATCTGCTATTACAGATTTTTCTATTCTTATCTTCAATTTAGATATAGAAACAACACTTTTTCCTGATTTGAAATATATAAACTGTACTATCATAAATATAGTTTGAGAAATTATGGTTGCCAGTGCTGCCCCTTCTATCCCCATTTTTAATCCACTAATAAGTATTGGATCTAAAATAATATTTAGTATACCAGCTCCTCCCGCTATTACCATGGCATGCTTCATCTTGCCTTCACCTCTTAGAAGAAAGTTCATTGCAGGTCCTAAAGCCGCTGGAATAAATCCAATAAGTAATACTCTCAAATACCTAACGGCAAGACTATGCACTGAACCAGTACCACCAATGATTGTAACTAATTGATTGCTAAATATGTATGTTAATACGGTTAAAACACCTGACGCAATTACTATAAATATAATCATATTACCCAATAATTTATCTATGGTTTTCTGATCTTTTTTACCTATGGAAATTGATAAAATAGCCATGGAACCACTTCCGACTATAGTCAGTATTCCTTGATTCAGTAGTACAACTGAATATAGTAAGGCTATAGCTGCAACACCATCTTTTCCCACAAGTTGACCTACAAATATTGCATCTACAAAATTGTAAAGTCCAATAATTAACATTCCAACTATTCCCGGCACAGCAAGTTTCATAAACAAACTCCCCATACTGTCTTCTAATAATTCATTTCTATTATCCATTGTTACCTCCTTATAGTTTTAGTGAGATTCAGAATCATTCTCAATGACCTTGTAAAAAAAATTATTCTTTTATTTTTATCTCTTCTGTGAAATATGAATTGTATCCACCAAAGAGAAATTTGACACATTCTGACAATCGACTTACCATTTCATCCTTACCAATATCCTCTTTTAACCCTTCAAGCATAATATTCAAATACATTCGTGTCGAATTCTTAACAATATAGACAGGAAGCTCTTTTTCGAGAAAATTGTATAAGCCTCCAACAGCTTGGGTATTTACTTCAAAACTTCTTGTATATTGCTTTGTAAAAACATCTTCGAGAAAATCCTCAAATTCACTATCTTGTGCTTTAAAAAAGAGTATTTTCAACTGATCCTTATACAAATAAATCATATTTACATATCTCTTAAATATATATGTTTCCCTTTCAATAGTCCAAGAATTCGAATCTTGCCATACTCTGTCAGTAGATATGCTTTCGATAAAATTATAATAAGCATTATAGCCATCAATAACAATATCCTTGAAAAGTTTATTTTTACTCTTCACATATGTATATATATTAGAAGTTGACAATCCAGCTTCAATAGCGATATCCTTCATAGATGTGTTCTTATATCCCTTATCAAGAAATAGCTTTGTAGCACTATCTATAATCTTATTTTTTACCTCATCTTTTTTTATTTGCATATTTTACACCCCTCAAAAACGAATCATCGTTCGCTTTTAGTTTAAATGATAATTATTCTCAAGTCAAGCTAAAAAAAGAATTGGGATGTTGCCATCCCAATTCAATGCTTATTCTGTCTTAAAAATCCCAACTCTCTCACTCAGTCCTACTGCTACATTCTTATTTCTATCAGCCAACACTTCCACTTCTTCAACAGATGCCGTTTGTTCCTCTGTTGATGCGGATATTTCTTCACATGTTGCTGATAAGTTGGATGTTAGGTCTGATAGTTTACTTACTGCTTCAAGTATTACATCTTTACTCGATCCAACTGTGTTTGTAACATTTACTACTTCGTTCATTGAAATTACTAGGTTATTTATTGCAGTTTGGATATTTGCAAAAATATTAACTGTTCTATCTAATGAATCTTTCTGCTGTATACTAACATCTCCGACTTTTGTAATATCTCTAGATGCAGTATTAGTTTTTTCAGATATATCTCCAATTATTAATTCTACTTGCTCTGTTGTCTGGCTTGTTTCTTCAGCTAATTTTCTGATTTCATCGGCTACTACTGCAAAACCTCTGCCTGCTTCTCCTGCTCTTGCTGCTTCTATTGATGCATTAAGGGCAAGAAGATTTGTTTGCTCTGATATTGATCTGATTTTGCCTGTGAAATCCCTCATGTTTGTTACGGAGTCTTCTACTTCTGTAATTCCCTTGGAAATTACTTCAATCTCTTTTACACTTTCCTGAATAACTTTAGCCAGTTCTTTGATTATGTCCTCACCTTGCTTACTTAAGCTATCAACATCTTCTGCTTTTTCACTTGCTGATGATATACTACTTTTACTATCATCCACAAGTCTGCCAAGATTCTCAGCACTTTGAGACACTTTAAATGCCTCATCAGTCTGCTCTGTTGCTGAAATTGCTAACATCTCTACAGCCTTGGCATTTTCACTAATAGCCCTTGCTGTTTCAGACATAATTTCTGACAGATTGTCAGATCCATCTTCCACATGTTTTGAATCCTCTTTAATCATAATCATAAGAGAACTAAGATTTTTTCTCATATCTTGCACTGAGTTTGCTATGACTCCCAACACATCATCCTTCTTTAATACTTTGGCATCCTGTTCAACAGTAAAATCTCCTGATGATATTTCTGAAAGCTGTGATGCCAGATTTCTTAGTGGTTTAAGAAGTACTTTAAGTACAAATACAATCACAAATGAAGCTATAATTATTGTAACTATTGTAATAATTATTGACTGCATCATTGTAGAGGAAAGAGCCTTTTCCATATCTACTAGAGAATAACCTATGATAATTGCTCCCTTTAACTGATCACCCTCATAATAAGGAATCTGAATATCATATACTCTTAAACCCTCTTTTGTTGTTAGTTTTTCAGAGTATACATTTCCATCCTGATATGCATTAGTAGAGTATCCTGTCTCCAGTTTTTGGCCATTTCTCTCAGAATCACCGGCGTATATTATCCCTTGATCATCCACCATAAAAGCGTATTTTATAAGCTGGTTTTCTTTAACTTCTGATAGAATTTTTTCAGGACTAAATCTTTCCTGTAACTCTGCAATAGAATCTGCACTTATACCTATTTGTACAAAATATCCAGGTTCGTCAAGTGCAATACCACCAAATTTTGATACTTTTCCACTGGCCATATCTTTTCTAGCAGCTTCTATGTAGCTCCTCTGTTTTCCTTCAAAAACAACTGTCATAGGATGACCTTCTGGATACTGCCATCCAACATATTCAACAAAGTCTGAATATCTAACAACTTTGTCTGAACTTGATACTGATATACTTGCATTGATTCCCATCTTATCTGCAATATCTTTCAACTTCTCATTACTCATTTCATCAAAATCAATAAGATTTACAGCTTCACAAGCATTTAGTATCTTTTCGGCAATTTGTTCATCAAGCACCCCTTCAAAACCTTTTGCCATTTCCAACTTATCATTTACAGATGATGCAATTAAAATCCCTTGTTCTTCTATATTTTTGCTATAGGATTCTTGAATCTTCATCATCCCTTGACCAGTAATGACTGCACTGGTTAAAACAATTAATACAACAATAGTAAGCATCAATTTGTTTTGAAATTTCATATAGCCCCTCCAGTTGTATCCTGAAACATTTCTTATCCTTATTTTACCATAATAGTTCTTTGGGTACAATGGGAGGGTTCGTAGTTTGTAGGTAGAGAGGACCATTTTGTGATGGCATAATATTGCCTAATGCTACTTTGCTTTACAGCTGAACTAAGTTTGTTTGTCTAGGACTCCTGCGTCGCATCTAGGTGTTCGCTTTGCTCAAATCTAGGGCAAATGGTAGTGCTACTACATTTCATCTAGGGTTGATATTCTATCAACATCCTTGGATACATTTTACCAGCGTAAAATAACATTTGAAAAGAGCGGAGAAAGTATTGGAACTTGGGTCTTTTAAGATATTAAATACAAGTGAATCCTTCTAGGATGAAAGGGGCGACTTGAACTTGAGGTCTTTTTAATTAATTTTTTCGCAAGAAAAATATCCTTAAGTTTGAAAAGCTCTTCCGAACTACAACCTACGACCAACGAACTACGGCTTTTATAATATCTTTCCGTATGGAAAATTTCCATGGATGGAGTTGGAACAACTCTCCCTAGATGACAAATCCAATAGATTTGTTCCCTAGATTCGAGCAGGACGAGTACCTAGATGTGAATGAAATAAATCCCTAGACTGTCTAAAGAAATCCTCACTTAAATATGAACATAGTGAACTCTTAGAAAAAAACCATCCTTAACTCTTTCTAAAGGATGGTTTTTTTAACACTTTATTTAACTTTAAACTTACCTGATATTTCATCAAGTTCACCTATAAGAACTTTGACTGTGTTATTTCCTGTTTCCATATTAGATATGATATTTGACTGTTCTTGGGTTCTGCTTGCTATATTTTGAATTGCTTCTGCATTTTCTTGGGTTGATGTCGCTAAACTTTCTACTGCTTTTGCCATATCATCAGCGATTTTTGATTGTTGTTCTGAGGCTTTTGTTATATCATTTATTTCTTCTGATATAAAGTCTATTATTTCACTTATCTGATCGAACTGTTCTCTAGCATCTGTACCTTTCTTCACTGTTTTACTTATAATTTCTTTTTCCTCATCCATTATTTTAACAGTCTCTTCCATCTGACTCTGTATATCCATTATCATTTCGTATATTTTACTGGTTGAACTAGCACTCTCTTCTGCTAACTTTCTAACCTCTTCAGCTACTACCGCAAATCCTTTGCCGTGTTCACCTGCTCTTGCAGCTTCTATGGATGCATTTAATGCTAATAGGTTTGTTTGTTCTGTAATTGAAGTGATAAGGGATACAATTTCTCCTATCCCTTCTGCAGATTTTTTAAGTTCATTGATTACACTTGATACATTCTCAGACTTTTCTTTTACATCGTCAATTGTTGAAACTACATCAATTATGGTTTCTTTCCCTTTTAGGGTTGCATCAGTCATTTTTTTATTATTTGTCAAAGTGTCAAGTGTTTTTTCATATATAGAATGGGATGTACTTGAAAGTTCTTCTATACTTGCATTTACTTCTTCTGATACACTGGCATTTGTCTGTATAGAATCATTTACAATCTGCACTTCATCTATAATATCCCTAAGATTATTATTGGAATCCTTCATCATACCATCGAACTCTTCTATATTATGTCTAAGACTTTTCGATTTTTCAATTATTTCTATTATAATAGCTCTTAACTTTTCGACAAAAAGGTTAAACCATTTTGACATTTGTCCTGTTTCATCATTTGATTTAGATAATAGCTGCTTGGTCAAATCCCCTTCACCTTCTGATATATCCTTTAATATTGCAGTTGTCGCTATAAGTGGACTTGATATTCCCCTTGAAAATATAATAGAAGTTATCAATACTATAAAAAATACTCCAGCAGCTATAGCCACCATTATTGTTCTTAGTTCATTAATTGCCTCATATGCTTCTAACTCATCTATCTCAGATAATATTACCCAGTCAACGCCTTTGATCTCCAACGGGCTATAGGAACTTAGTACATTGATATTTCTATAGTCCTTTACTACTTTTGTATTTGAATTACCATTTAATGCATCTTTTGACGCATCTGAATCTACTGCTTGATAAAGTATTGATGTTTCCATCTTATTTATGTTACTAAGCACTTCTTCTGAAATACCAACACCTCTTAATGTATCTAAATAACCTGCCTTATCTTCTATAAGAAACCTAGACATACTTCTTAATTTCTTATCACTTCCAACGATGTATATTTCTCCGCTTTCGCCTAATCCAGAGTCTTTCCAGTTTCCATGATTAGTCATAATACCATTTATTTTATCTACTGGCATTTGGAATATAAGTACTCCAACTTTATCATTACCATCATATATAGCTGATGAGATAAAAGCCGCTGGTGCATGATATGAAGGATCATAAAAATCATAGTCCTCTATAAAAAATTCATCTTTATTAGTTGCTTCCTTAGCTCTTTCAAAAACTTTAGCTATATTGGAGTTTTTATATGGTCCATTTATTAAGTTTGTTCCATAATCCGATTCCTTATAAACACTATATACAATATCTCCAGTATCAATATCAACTAGAAAAATATCATAATATTCAAACTTGTGAAGATAACTTTTTATAATTGGATGATAGGACTCATGAATTTCATTATATGAATAGTTAGAAGATCCCTTGTCCAAATTATCCTTACTTCCCATTTCATTTGGATTTGAAGATATATACTCATGTTGTAGTAAAACTGTATTTATAGAATCAGAATAAAATTCCTGTGCTGACTTAGATGAACTTAAATTTTCATTCAATCTAGGAAGAAATTTATTTTTGATATAATCATGAGTACCTTTAAGAGCTTCTTCATATTGCTGATCTGTTGCTTCCTGACTAACTTGATAAAATGTTTCTTTAAACTCTTTCATAGCATCAATAATCATTCTACTTTCAGAAAAAGTAATAATTTGATTGTCAATTTCTTCAAAATACGACTCTATCTGATCAGCCTTATTTTCCCTGATTGCTGTGAGTTGATTAAATACTATTTCCTCTATTTCTGCCTTAGAATTCTGGAATGATATAAATGATACTATCCCAAATGGGATTAAAGCTACAATCATAAATGCAATAACCAATTTGTATTTAATTGACTTAAACATAATACTACCTCCAGTCTCTCTTACTTAGTATTTTACCCTCTAAGGAAAGAGATAATCTTCTAGGAAAAAAAATAACATTACATCTTTTTTTTAAGATGCAATGTTATTAAATATTTACTACATACTAATTAGCAAATAATTTGCAAGTAATACCAAGAAAAACATTATTATCTGCGGTAAATAAGTAATAGCTTTATTTTCTACTGCATATATTACTTTATCTTGAGCATTTTCTTTAAGTCTTTCCCTATCATTGTATTTATATTTTTTCATTAGTCTTTTTATTAAAAATACTATGATTATACTTCCAATGATGCCGTATATTAGAGACATTGATAATGATGAAAGTGTAACTTGACTTGCCATCATTTCGGCTGTCTCTTCAGCTGTTAGTTGTCCAAATGCTCCCTGAGCTAATATTGACCATGAATTATTTATTAGATGTAATATGACTGCTGGGAATATTGAACTTGTTATTATTGCTAAGTATGCCATTATTACTCCAAGGGCAAATGTATATAATAATTGATCATATCCTATGTGGAATAAGGAAAACATAAGTCCATTCATTATAGCTAATGTATGGATACTTAGTCCTGCTTTTTTATCTAAAAGTAATCCTCTAAATAAAGCTTCTTCACATATAGCTGGAGTAAGTGCTAGTATAATCCACTGGGTAAACAAACTTCCTTTAAGCTCCATTACATAGGATTCTATACCTATTGGATTTCTTCCAAATATAAATGTACTTAGATCACCTAAAAATCCTGTTACGGGTAATACCGCTATTGCTACTGCCATACATACAAGTACTGTTGAAAGTTTAAATCCATTTAGTTTAAATCTTTCTCTAAATCCGTCCTTAATCAATATCCCAATTATAATTACTGGTATTAGTATACTTATAAACTGCCCATAGTCCATCATAAACTGCTCTGGAATAAAGAAAGTAAATATGCCACTAAGCTCCATTACAAGCATCATCAGTATAAATAACAGTCCAACTACTCTTTGTCTACTCATTATTATCTCCCTTTTATTTTCTTATTTATAATATACCACTGTTTTATTAAGAAACTCTTTTGAAATCATTAAATTTATCTTCTGATAAATTTAGCCTAGCACTTATCTGATAGATAAGTAGCTTAGCCGAATTTATAATTCGAGCCCAGCTGAATCTAAAGAAATTGATTCAAGCCAAGCGGTTGCTATGCAACTTGTTCAAAGTTATTTTTTGCTTAAGAAGCAAATAAATTTCATTCCAAGAACAAAGTCAAATCCTTTTAAGAAAGGATTTGATGGTCCCGTAAAGCGGGATTGTTTAACCTGTCCGAAGGAAATTATAAATATAATTTCCTAGCCAAGAACAAAGTCAAATCCTTTTAAGAAAGGATTTGATGGTCCCGTAAAGCAAGATTTTTTATACTGTCCGAAGTAAATTATAAGTATAATTTACTAATCAATAAGTAAAACGTCCCATAAAAATCTATAGATTTTTATGGGACGAAAACATTAAATTGTAATTTTACCTAAGTAAAATTTCCTTGCCCAGCGAAGTTTTATAAACTTCGCTGGCCTCATGTCTTATGACATGGCTGGGCTATCAGTAAATTACTGATGCTGGGCTGTCATCTCCGATGATGCTAAACATCAAGCGGAAGCTTGATTATATACTCCAATGACAACTCAGTGTCTTCTTCTGCTATTAGTTCAATTGAACCTCCATGTAAAGCTACTATTTTTTCCATTATTGCTGTTCCTAGACCTGAACCTTTTCCTTCTGTTCTGGATTTGTCACCGATAATTAGTGGCTTGAAGAAGTCTTTTCTAAGCTCATTATCAATTCCTACTCCATTATCTCCTATTTTAAACTCAATATGATTAGTTTCTTTCTTAAACTCTACATAAATCTTTGTTCCTGATTTATTATGTTTTACTGAGTTAGAAATTATATTTTCAAGTACCCTTGTCATTTGGAAGTGATCTACTTGGGAATATATTTTTTCATCTGGAAGATTTATTTCCATTGAAAATCCTAAAAACTCTAGTTCGTTGTATTTACTTATAAGATAATCTCTTATAAAAGCTACTATGTCTGTCTTTTCAAGTTTAAGACTATAGTCTGGTCTTTCCATTTTGCTGTACTCACTAAATGTATTTATTAAGTCACCCAATCCCATGGATTTCTTGTAAATTGTTTGTAAGAACTCTTCCTTTTCTTCTTCTGGAACAACACCGTCACTTATTGCTTTTGAATACCCTTGAATTACTGCTATTGGTGTCTTTAAATCATGGGAAATATCTGATAAGAATTTTTGTTTTTCCTCTTGTGTCTGTATTTTTATTTTTTCTGCTTCATTAAGTCTTTCAGACATTTCATTGAATTTATCACATATTTCAACAAATTCCCTAGGACCTCTATACTGTATCTTTTCACTTTTTCCTATTTCAAATTTGTTTACGGCCTCTTCTAAAAGCAATAATGGCTTTCTTACTTTTCTCCAAAGATGTATCAAGTAAAGTAATAAAGACATAATAAATACTATAAAAAGGGTGACAACTATGGCTAATAATTTCCAAGCAGACTGACTATCAAAATTCACTTTTTTATCTGAGTAGTTGAAATAAACAGCTGTATGATATCCACCACTTTCACTTTTAAAAACATCCTTGATTATTTTATAGTCGTCCATTTGTCCTGAAATTGCTTGATATTGCAAGTCTGTTAGTTGTCCTTCTATGCCTAGGAAATTAGAAAATAGTATATTGTTTTCATTATCTACTATAATTAAGCTTCTTCCCCCTACTGAATCATCCCATCTTGAAAGCATTTCTGCTTTTTTACCTTCTATAGTTTTAAATCCAAAATGATTTACATCAAATCTTTCATCTTCATTGGGTAAAAGTAGCATTGTCCTTTCATCAAAAGGAAACTGTTTACTTTCATCACTTTGATAGATTATGCTATGATTCTCATCAAAAACAAAAAAGTAACTGCCTTCCCCAAGAGCTTTTGTTACATCATATTCATTATAATTACCACTTAGTATCATCTCTTCGTCGACATTATATGGGGAATCGAAAAGTTCATTCTTCTTTATAAATAATTGATATACCATTGCTCCTGCAATTACGGTTGATAGTATTAAAGAAACTGTCAAAAATATTAATAGGTCCCTAACCATAATTCCAAAAAACTTTGACTTTCTTCTCTTTCTCCTATTTATTTTCAATTTTATATCCCAGTCCTCTCACGGTTTTAATAAATTGATTGCCCTTCTCATTTAATCCTATTTTTTCTCTAATGTGACTTATATGTACTGTAATTCGACTGTCATCCATTTCCATATATTCTCCCCCAATATATTCACTTATTTGTGATTTTGAGAATATTTGATTTTCCTTACCCATTAATATTTTTAATATATTAAACTCACTTACTGTAAGATCTATTTCCTTTTTATTCTTATATAATTTATGCTCAGAAATATCTAAGAGAAGGCTACCTATTTCTAATTTTGTCTTTTCCTTTGATGCATCACTTCCCATGCTATATCGCCTAAGTGCTGTATTTACCCTTGCAACAACTTCTAGTGGATTAAAAGGTTTTGTTATATAATCATCCGCACCTATATTTAACCCCAATATTTTCTCTACATCCTCTCCCTTTGCAGAAAGAAAAATAATAGACATGTTGGAGAATTTTCTCACTTCAGTAACAAGTTCATAGCCATCCATCTTAGGCATCATAATATCAAAAATTCCTAAATCATATGACTTCTTCTTACACATATTAAGGGCATCAAGACCGTTATTTACTGTGTCTACTTCATAACCCTCTTTATTTAAATAAAGTTCTAATACCTTAACGATTTCAATATTATCTTCAGCAATTAGTATTTTCAAATTTCTTCCCCCTTGTAATTTTATAGTAACGTACTCTACTAATATTGTCTAGATTAATAGTTCGAATTTCGTAGGTCGAAATAGATCACCATTATAAAAACGATATAGCTAGAAGCACCAAAAGGCAATACCAGCTATATCGCTTTATTATTTATCACTTGGCCATGTATTCAAATACAAACTTTCCGTTTTCGGTTAGTTGATCTACTGACCAGTGGCTTAATTTTTCTTCTGTGTGTTTTATTACTGAATAGTCTTCTTTTTTATTACTTAATGACCAATTTATCCATGATATATCTTTTTTCTCTAGATAGTCTAAAAAACCACTAGCTTCGTCAAAATCAAATTCTCCACTATCCTCATCTTTTTTCATTCCCCATTCACTTACGAATATGGGAATACGGTTATTTATGGCAAAATCAATTGTTGATTTGTAATCACTGCCTAAACCTGTATAAAAATGATAGGAGTATATTATATTATCATATTCCAAAGGACTTTTAGCAACTGCTCTAATATCTGTTGAATACTTTGGAGATCCTACTAGTATAAGAGCGTTCGGAGAATTTTTTCTTATTTCAGGAATAACTGTATTTGCATATTTTTTAACATCTTCCCAAGATATCTCTCCATTGGGTTCATTGCAAATCTCATAAATTATGGCCGGATTATTTGGATATCTGCTCGATAACTCAGCAAAAAAATCTACTGCTTCATCAACATAAGTATTTGGATCACTATCCCTTAAAATATGCCAATCTATAATCACATACATATCTGTACCTAGTGCATTTTCAAGAGCCATATATAGAGCATCTTTTGATTCTTCTTTTTTTCCTATATAACCATCCCGTTCAGAAGTATACATAGCTATCCTAAATACATTTGCTCCATAGTCCTTTGTTGTCATTAGTGACCTGTAGTTTGTGTACTCAGGATACCACAAAATACCGTGACTACTCATTCCCTTTAGCTGCAGGATTTCCCCATACTTATTCAAAAGTCTAGAGCCTTGAACATTCAAATGTCCATTATATGTCACCCCTTTTGAGTAGTAGTTCATAAATTCTGAAAAATCATCTAAATCTATTTTCACAGGAAATTTCATAGCAAATGATGAAAAAGAAAGAAGTTCTGTTATTATAATCATTATAAAGATTTTTTTCATTAATTTGATACTATCACCTCCATGAAAATATAAAATTTTCATCACGACTTGAATAAAACCTCTGCAAGCTGTTTATCCTTAGCAAGTTTTTCCCACTTTTCAAGTTGAAAAAGCATTGTAGCTTTTTCTACATTTTTTGATACTAAAGTACAGTCTAACTCCAATTTATTGTCCATATTTAAAAGAATATGCTCAGGCAAATCTATCCCCTCAATCAAAAGATATTGATAATTAAAATTGATTATACGTACTTTTTGACCATTTTCAGTATACACATCCTTATCAAGGGGTATCCTTGGAAGCTTTCTATTGGATATGACATTATGCTTAAACTTACCAAATATAGCATCTTTAATGTCCTGAATAATATGAGATTTGATTACTACTGGCAAAGTGTGCTTCCTATCAAATACTATATTTAGATACTCTCTTCTATCCATATCCGATATTTCCGTTATAACTAGAGAATACTTCCATTTCAGTCCTGATTGCTTTACATGAACCAATCTTACTTTCATTCTTGATTTATAACCTTCATTTTCTACAACAATATCTAAGTCACTTTCATTCTCCACATAATGGGGAATATCGAGTAGTACTGCCATTCCACTTTCAGAAATATCCGTAGTAATACCTTCAAAATTTTCATAATCAGATGATATCTTAACTGATACCTTCGCATAAAGTCTATCTTCATTCCTATAATTAACTCTACCAAACATAAATATAATGGCCATCACAAGGAAATAAAGATTTACCATTAGCCAAAATACCAACACAATACTCCCTATAGATTCATATACTATTAATTGAACCATACTCAGATATAGTCCGACTACCGTACCAAAAGCAAGTATCATATGTGGTATAGCATACCTTAGTTGAACTGTCCTATTAAATACTTTTTCCTTAGGTGTAACAAAAAACTTTTTCTTCTTAATTCCAAAAGTTTCTGCAACTATAGGAATAATCATATATGGGAATAATATAGTATCTACAATATTACTCCACTTCTGATCCCTTATATCTCCAGAGAGTACCTTTAGTGCCCTATTGTACAACAAGTATGAAGGAAGCCATATAAGGAATAGTTCCCAAAGTGATGTATCTACTACAACTATACCAAAAACAGTATAAAGTATAGGTGATAGTATATATATTAGTCTTCTTGTAAAAGTCCACCAGTAAAGAAAAGATGATATATAACTAAGCTTTGTTCTAAACTTTAATTTACCAAATATAAAATCCCTCTTCATAAGACTCTGAACACAACCTCGACCCCAACGCTGTCTTTGTTTGATTAAACTCTTAAAATCTCCAGGGGCAAGTCCATGGGCAAGTACCTGTGGAACTGCATAACAAGTATATCCCCTTGCCTGAATATCTATACCTGTTGCAAAGTCTTCAGTAATAGTACCTGTCTTTATTCCCCCAACATGTTCAAGGGCAGTTCTTGACAAAACAGTATTTGAACCTGCATATATAGGGGAATTACTGTGATTTCTTCCTACGTTTACTTCTCTAAAGAAAAAATCTTGTTCATTTGGAATATTTTTTTCAGCAAAAAAGTTAAACTGGAAAAGATCCGTATTATAAAAACTTTGGGGTGTTTGGATAAATCCTATTACGAAGTTTTTATCTATTTCATGCTTCTCCCTCTTGACCCAGCTACCATCTGCTTCTTCCTTCATTATTGGAAGGAAGAAATAAGGTACTGTTTCAAGAAGAAAATTACTCCTTGGTATCATATCAGCATCGAAAGTTACTATAAGTGGTGAATTGGTCTTTTCAATTGCATTGTTTAAATTTCCAGCCTTGGCATGCTTATTGTCTGATAATCCAAAATAACCTACACCCATATGCTGGGCCAATTCTTTCATCTCTGGTCTATTATTATCATCACATATATATACATGCACCTTAGATTTATCTGGATACTTCATATTGATTGCACCATTGACTGTTTTATATAGAAGCTTTACATCTTCGCTATGGGTCGCAATAAACACGTCTACATCTGGATACAAATGGGGCTTAACTTGAGGCATAGAAACATAATTATTTGCACTAATGTTTCTATAATGAAAAAATGCTTCTATAACACCTATAGTCTCTGCCGTAACCAGAGCTATACCTGCTATCATGGATAATAAACCATACCTCATAGGCACTGTAAAAATTATTCTCCAAGATATATAGATAAGGGATGAAAGCATAGATGCTGCCATAAAAAATTTCTTTTTTGCATTCATATTTATCCTCCCTTCAAGCTACTCTCTTTGTATTAATACTATGGAAATAATAAAAATCATTATAAATACTAGTCCATTAATTGAATAAGACCAAGTATCTGAATTATCTCCAAATAATATTTCACCTATTCTATAGATTATATCCCTACTTATTTCCTTATCTTTAAACTCACTAAACTGATATAGTGAATCAATATTTTCATCTAACCATTTGCCATGATCCCTTAGATAATTTTTCATTTTGATTATTTCATCTTCATAATTAGTTTCTACATTGGCTACTTTTTGCCTTCTTTCATCTACTACATCAGGGTCCTCATAGAAGTATCCCCATTTAGCCCAATCCCTATTTTGGGATGGACCTAAAAATCTTATTGTATTATCAATATAATCCTCTATGAATTTCTCAGAAAGAATAGTTTTTCTAAGTTCACGATACCTAATAATAAGGTCCCTTACGAAGGTCTCATCCCTTAATAATTGTTTAAACCAAACCCCGTCATGCATAGCTGTGCTATCTATTCTTGCAGGAATTTCATTGAAATTGTCCATGGATCTATCAAAGTCCCATACTGGTCCTATGGAAATCTTCTTCCTTATATCCTTATAATAATACATTGATTGGTAACCGGAATCATAGTTGCCGAAAAATTCATTTATAATGAAATAATTTATAAAGGACTCCCTATCAATATAGTCTTGATACTTATAAAACTCATTTTGATCCGAAGAATACAGGGCTTTCTCTAGATTACTTATCTCACTCTCTATATCATATAAATCATTTTCTGTAATCTCATATGGATATTTAAGCTCTAAGTAATTATCCGATAAACCATTTGTCCTACCATAGGTATCAAGTAGTAGTGCCTCTTCGTCATATCTATCCCTTTTAAGTAAATAGGGAATTTCACCACTGTCTTTTTTATATCTTTGAATATTTACTCTATTCTTATCCCTTTTAATACTCTCCATAAGGAGATAGACTCCCCGATAATGATATGAATTTCTTTTTTTGAAAATCACTTCACAGAACCTTATATCTGGTGTATTGGGCATGATTTCCGCAGCTATGTTCATACACATATAATTTCTAAGAAGGGATTTATCTGCCATAGAAATGTTGATTATCCATTCCCATTCTTTACCTAAACCCATAATATTTCTTACTCTTTTATCCCCTTCTTTATATATGGTTTTAGCCATATACTGCTTTTTATCAAGAACTAAGGATGAATTACCCCTAAGTTTTATTTTTACATCTGAGCTCACATCAGCTTCATCTGTAATAGTATTTACTTTATACTTATTGTCTATTATTGATATCTTGCCGTAACCATAGGGATCAATACCTAAAGGAACCCTATATCCCTTTAAGGAATCCCACTCTGTATCTGTCTTTATATCCCTTTCATCAACATCAATAATTATTATTGGTAAATGGGATCTAAATAGATTATTTACTGTAAAATCATAATTAAAACATTCCATACCGTTATTCCTATCCTTTTCTGCTTCACCTTCCATATGATGGTGAAACCTAGAAAAATCTGATTGGAATACTAAGGAGCCTGCAACCACAAGTATTACCATGAAAAGAGCTAAAATAAGACTAACAAGCCTTAACTTTTTCGCTTTTCCTGACCTTATCATCTACTTATTTCCTCGTTTTGAGAAATTATATTAACTGCTTCTACACCTTCTATTTCATGTAGATTATCAGTAATACATATATTTCTTTTTTTAGTCTTTTCCAGCATTTTTCTTGATAATTCATAAATATACTCAACTGAGTCACTTGTGGTATTTTTCACTTTCATAACAGCGGATCCTTCATAAGTTGAAAGTACATATGATTCAACTTCTTTACTGCTTTTTCTACTTGAATGTACAATTAGTAAATATCTATCATTATTTTTTACCGTACCAAAGATAAGTAATAAAAGAAAAATAACACCGCTTCCCGTAGCAGCTATTAGATATTCTGATACACCACAACATATTCCCACTGCAATTCCCCAAAACAGGTATGTAGCATCCCTAGGATCTTTTATAGGTGTTCTAAATCTAATTATTGATAAGGCACCTACCATACCAAGGGATAGGGCAACATTGTTACCTATTACATTCATAACTAATGTCGTAACCATAGTTAGCATTATTAGAGATACATTAAATCTATTACTATAAACCACACCTGAGTGTGAATAGCGATAAGATATAAATATTAATACTCCTAATACAAGAGCTACTGTATAATTCATTATCACATCTTGAATTGATAATGTTGATAAATTCCATGATAAATTCTGTATAATTAAATCCTTCATAATATCCTCTCCTATCTATGGCCTAAACGCCTTCCTAGTACATATTTACTTACTGAAACCTCTTTTTTGTCTATTCCACGTATGATTTTCTTTATATATTCGAATAAGAAATCCCTATATTTTACTTCCATAATCGTCTCAAAATATATCTGATTCATTGGTATTTCTTCTGAAAAAATATCAAAGTTAGCTTCACTACTTGTTAGCTTAGTGTCAAAAGTAATTCTAACATCGTTGGATTTCATAATATAAGCTTCCCTTTTATATTCAATCAAAGTTTTAGGTCTATAAAGTTTTTGAGTCATTTCCAGATAAATATCTTTTGATAAATCACTATCTTTTAGTAATAAAAATCTGTAATCTCCCCTTATCATTTTTTCAGCTTCTTCCTTATTTATAATAAGTGACCTCTTTAATTGACTCTCACCTCTCTTTTCCTTAACTTCTAGTTTAATAATTTCACTTGAATGACCATATGTCCGGAGTCTGATTTTTTTTCTATTTTCAAGACCTTCTTTTTTATCAAAGAAATCATCATCATATATTGAATCAAAATATAAGGATCTTACTTCATAACCATCAATACCATTGTTAGTATCAGGAGACATTGATAGTTTAAGTAGATGCTTTGTTTTTTCAGCTGTAATTTTATCCACTATAAACTTTTTTTCAACCCTATATGTTTCTAAAATGCTAATATCCTTCCCCTCCTATTCTACTTATTTTATATACCCAAAAAATAGAAAAACATACGGAAAATTTCCGTATGTTTTTATCTTAATATCCTTCAATTCTGTGACTTAATGAGAAAAACTCCATAGTACTATCAAAATACTGTCTATTTTGTTCTTTTTTATCAAACTTACCCTTTTGGAATTTATTTCTTGAACTCCAAGTTGTATCTAATATAATCCACTTACCATCCACATATGCCTCATTCCAAGCATGATTAGTATCATTGTTTATATTTTCATCTGTCCACTTGCCCTGAGAGGAAATACCTAGGGCATATCCTGACACTTTTCTGCAAGGTATTCCTGATAATCTAGCAAGAGATGCCGTAAGATTTGCATATCCCTCACAAACAGATTTTTTGCTATTTAATACATCAATAGCTTTCCCACTTGGATATGTTCCTCCATAGTAACTATCAAAATCATAATAGATATTTTCAGCCACCCAATCATGAATAGCAAGTATTTTCTCATAATCTGTTTCTTTATTTTTAGTAATCTTATCAGCAAGTTCTATTAATTCTGGACTATCCATAGTAAGCATGCCAGCTGATACTAAATATTGTTGAGGATCTTTTTTCATTCCTATTTCATCAAATAATCTCTTATTATGATCAAGAACAGGTGACTTTTCAAAATACAGTAGATCATCTTCAACCTTAACTTTAACATTATATATAAATGAGTGGAATGTACTATTTCTCTTATCCGAAGTATAAAGACCTATGATATAATCACCATCACTTAAATTATTTCTGATTTTCATATCAAATATGCCTTTGGAGTTTATTTTTTCTACGTCTTTTATCTTTGATGATTTACTGCCTTCTTTTTTTATATCATAAAGCATGTATTTTTGATTATCCACTGAATAAGCACCATCAATATAAATATACCTTTCATCTGAAGTAATTGAAGCCTTATGACCTGAATAATTACTTGTAATAAAAGAATCTATATACTCATTTTCACCGACTTTTAGTATATCCCTATTGTTTCTATCAGCTTCAAGAGCCTTACCAAAACCACCTATAAATATAGGAAATTTCTCTACCAACTTGGAATTTTGATCTTTTATCTCCACCATGTAGGTCCCATATTTTTCAAAAGTACACTGATAATAATTTAAAGTGCCATCACTATTGTTTACACGTGAATAATCGATTTCTCCATGATTTACAAAATCTGCACCAGGAAGACTTGACTTAAATATATCAATATCATAACTGGATTTAGTAAAAAATCTAATCAAAACATTGTCCAACTCTGTAGAATACATATCATATTTTATATAACCACCATCATTAGGAAGCTTACTTGAAAACTCATCCTTACTTAAGCTAATATCATCAAAACTTTCTATAGTATAATTTTCATTTTGAAATTTTGAAGCCCCGAAAGTTGCTCCTATGGTTAATATAACTATTAAAAGTATAACAACACTTATCTTTTTCATTTAGTCCCCTCCATAGATTTATATTAATATATTGCAGCTATGCTTACAAGTATTTAAATTTAATTTTATAATATAGAAAAAATTTCATTATTTCTAGAGTCTACGGACCTTTTTTATCCTCATAATCTTGAATAATAATCATCTAATTATTTGCTACGGAATTTAGTCTTTTCCTAAAAATTATATTCTCTCATATTAAAATCGTAACTTAAGTTACGGTATCCTTTATTAATAAAATATATACTTCAGATATATCAAAACTTAACTTTTGGAGGTAAATATAATGAATAAATTAAATCAACTTAAAAAACAACATGGAGATATTATTGAACTTCTTAATGAAACTAAGGGCATGATAAATAAGATTGATGATTCTTCTGTACAAATGAAAATTGCCAAGAATATTAGTAAATTGGCTGGAATATTAAAAATTCATCTTATGAGTGAAGATAGAAATCTATATCCTGCTTTTACAAAGAGTAGCAATACTGATCTTCAAAACAAGGCTAAGAAATATATAGATGAGATGGGTGACTTATCTTCTATATATATGGATTTTAAGGATAAGTATAATACACAATCTAAAATCAACAATTCTCTTTCTCAATTCAAATCAGAAGTAGCTAAGGTATTTTCTGCTATTGAAACTAGGATTAAGAAAGAAGATACAGATTTATATGTTCTTGCGGAGAAACTTCAGGTTTAAAAAGAGTAAAAGCATCAGCTAATCAGCTGATGCTTTTCTAATTTTAAAACCATACAGGAATTTTATTATTTAGTATATTAATAAAATTCCTATTTATGAAAGGTTGAGTGTAAACATCTTGGCATAAGTTTTCTAACTCTGCTTTGCTCATTTCTATTTCTTCCTCTACAAACTCTTCAAACTCATTTTCATCAAATATAAAGTCTACTATTTCCTGGGCACTGGAAAAGACTTTTAAAAACAAACGATTCTCTGGATCTTTATTCCATAGTTTGTTGAAATCTTTGGTGAATTTGTCAAGCTTCAGTCTACTATTTCCATCTTCTTTCCTTCCCAAAGTATTTAAATAATGATAGGCTCTTTCCATTCTTATAGCATCATTTGAGGTGTCTTTCGTTACTACTTTTTGATACTGCAATACTTCTTCTTTTAATATATCAAATGGGGAAAGGGGAATAAAAAAGCCATTTGATTCCCTGTCTATCCATGTATAAAATGCTGTTGGTAAAAATACATACTTAATAAAACCTAAGGCTGTTGAAAAATCTTCTTGTACACTCCAACCTGATCTTAACAATCCCTTTTTCTTATCAAGTATTCCTATATAAATTATTACGGATTCTCTAGTTATTTTTTCTTTATCACATTTACTAAACAGGATATCATCTATATTTCTAATTTTATTTTCCCAAAAATAAAAATTATCTTTTTTACTTTGCTCCTGCATCCCTTCCACCTCCATGTTTAATTTCAAAATGAATAGGACATCGTAAACGATGTCCTTTCGGCTGTTTAAATTGTACTTAGATGATTTGTGAATAATATTCAACAACTAAGTGATCATTAATGTCAATTGGCACTTCATCTCTTTCAGGCATCCTTTCTAGGATTCCAGAGAACTCAGTCTGACTTTTCTTTAAGTACGGGAGTGTGAATGATGAATTATCAAGGAAGTTTGCCTTAAATAATTCATTAGACCTTGATTTTTCTCTTAAAGAAATTTCGTCGCCAACTTCAACTGAGTATGAAGGAATGTCAACCTTTTTTCCGTTAACAAGGATATGACCATGTACTACCATTTGTCTTGCCTGTCTTATAGAGCCCGCAAGACTGAGTCTGTATACAAGATTGTCCAGTCTGCATTCTAATCGCTTAACCAGTGAACTACCAGTAGTTTCACTATCTTTAATTGCAGCTTTCACATACCTTATAAACTGTTTCTCCATAACTTCATAATAGGATCTTAACCTTTGTTTTTCCAAAAGTTGAACACCATAGGGGGATAGGTTCCTTTTCTCTCTAGACTGGCCATTTCCAGCGCGAGCCATTGCCTTTGGATGTCCGCATACATTTAGACCTAGTCGTCTACATTTTTTAAATCTTGCTTCTCTCATTCTTGCCATGATTAATCATCTCCAAACATAAATTTTCGCCGCGATAATTTATGCCAATCATGTACTTATTTATTATAGCAGTAATTTCGATTGTTGTAAATGATTATCATTGTCATCTTTGTTCTTTGTGTACTTATTTAGTCTAGTGAAATGATTCATTTCTTTCATCATTTCGTCTAGTATCTTTACTTTGTAAAAATGTCTAGTGAAAAACTTTGATTTTCTCAGTTTTTCGTCTAGTACTACTCACTTTGAGTAGCGTACTATGATATTTTTTGCTCTATTAGCAAATAAATTTCCTTTTAAAAAACATATTGCCTAATAAAAATCTATAGATTTTTATTAGGCAAGTAAGAACTATTCTTAAATTGATATTTTACACAGTAAAATTTCCTTGAACCTACTTCATATCAAAGGATACTTTTTATTTTACAAAACCACAAACATAAAGTTAATTAGAGCATTCCACCTTATATTTGTTAGCTTTACTTTACGCAAAACGAATCTAATAAGTTTTGCTTTAGACAAGAAATAAGATGATTTTGATTAAATCAAAATCATCTTATTTCATCTAAGTAATTATAAATTGTGTACCTAGAAACGCAAAGTATCTTAGCAACATGGTCTATTGCTCCCTTTATTAAGAATGCTCCATGTTTTTCTAGTTCTTTTACTATTTTTACTTTATCTTCTTTTGACAAGTAAGCAATTGGTTTTCCGTATGCTTTTATTGTTTGATCTACTAGGTCTGTTAATACGTCATTTATTTTTTTTGTCCCTACTTGCTCTTTTTCTTCTTCACCATTGTTTATTTTCATTAGGTCTTTTAAGACACTTGCTGCAGCTGTAAGTTCTGTAATATCAAGATTGATGCAAAAGCTTCCTACGGTATATCCCTCTTCATCTTTTATAAATACTGTTGAGGATTTTAGGATTCTTCCGTCTGTGCTTTTACCTGTATAGTTGTAGATGTCTTTATCTGTATTTCCCTTGTTGACTTTTTTGAGGGATTCTTCTGTGAGGGGACTTCCGATACTTCTTCCTGTAACGTGTCCATTTTCTATAGCTACTATTGTGTTTGAAGTGTCACTAAAATCATGGAGTACTACTTCGCACTTATTTCCAAATGTTTCTGCTACTGCTTTTACCATGGGTCTAAATTTTAGTACTTCCGGATGAACTTCTCTTTCCAATTTAAATACCTCCCTCATTTTTATAAATTAGGGCAGTCAATATATGACTGCCCTATAATACATTTTATTTTACAACTATATTTACTAGTCTTCCTGGTATTGCTATAACTTTTACTACATTTTTGCCTTCTGTTGCTGCCTTAATTTTATCTGATTCAAGTGCAGCCTTCTCAAGGTCATCTTTAGAAATTGATGTAGAAACTACAATTTTATCCCTAACTTTACCGTTGATCTGAACTACTATTTCTACTTCATCTTGTACTAAAGCTTTTTCATCAAATTCAGGCCACTGTAATTTGTGTACACTGTACTCTTTACCAATGTTCATCCATAATTCCTCAGTGATATGAGGTGCAAATGGTGAAAGCATTGTGATAAGCTTAGTAATTACATCTCCTACAAGGTTTTCATTTAAGTCATCCTTGTATTTTTCCTTATATCTATATGCTTCGTTAACAAGCTCCATGATAGAAGAGATTGCTGTATTGAAGTTGAATCTTCCTTCAATATCTTCAGTAACCTTCTTAAGTGTCTTGTTAAGAACGAAGTTAAGCTCTTTTTCATCTTTGTTTCTTATCTCTAACTTACCATCTCCAAGATGATCTTTCATCTCATCAACAAGTCTCCAAACTCTATTAAGGAATCTGTATGATCCTTCTGCTCCCTCATCACTCCACTCAAGATCTCTTTCTGGAGGAGCTGCAAATAGGATAAACAGTCTTGCAGTATCTGCTCCATACTTCTTAATGATTTCATCAGGACTTACTACATTTCCTTTAGATTTAGACATCTTTGCTCCATCCTTAAGAACCATACCTTGAGTAAGAAGATTCTTGAATGGCTCCTTAACTGGAGAAAGTTTTAGATCGTATAATACTCTTGTAAAGAATCTTGCATATAGAAGGTGAAGTATTGCATGCTCAACTCCTCCAATATACTGATCTACATCCATCCAGTACTCAGCTTTTTCGAAGTTGAATACTTCATTTTCATTTGTTGCATCTGTGTATCTTAAGAAGTACCATGAAGAATCAACAAATGTATCCATTGTATCTAACTCTCTTCTAGCTTTCTTTCCACACTTAGGACAAGTAGTGTACTTGAATGATTCACTTGTAATTAGTGGAGATTCTCCCTTACCAGTGAACTCAACATCCTTTGGAAGTTTTACTGGAAGTTGATCTTCTGGAACTGCCATTTCACCACAGTCGTCACAGTAAATAACAGGAATTGGAGTACCCCAATATCTTTGTCTCGATACTAACCAGTCTCTTAGTCTGAAGTTTACTGTTTTTTCTCCGATTCCCTGCTCTTCAAGCTTAGCTATAACTGCAGCAGAACCTTCTTCGAATGAAAGTCCATCAAACTCACCTGAGTTCATCATCTCATTCTTTTCCACATAAGCTGCCTCAAGGTTTTCTAAATTGATAGAATCATCTGATGGCTTGATTACTGGAATTATTTCTATATCGTATTTCTTAGCAAACTCGAAGTCTCTCTCATCATGAGCTGGAACTGCCATTACTGCACCTGTTCCGTAATTTGCTAATACATAGTTTGCAACGTATACAGGAACTTTCTTTCCGTTTATAGGATTTACTGCATATGCTCCTGTGAAGATACCTTTTTTCTCAGTATCATTTGAAGTTCTTTCTATTTCTGATTGGTGAGCAAGTTCATTTCTAAACTTGATGATATCATCTTTTTGCTCTTTACCTTCAATCATCTTATCTACAAGGTCATGTTCTGGAGCAAGTACCATATAAGTAACTCCGAATAATGTATCTGGTCTTGTTGTGAAAACTCTCATTTTCTCGTCAAGTCCCTCTAATTCGAAGTCAATCTCTGCTCCTACACTTTTTCCAATCCAGTTTGCCTGCATTGTCTTAACCTTATCTGGCCATCCCTTAAGTACATCAAGATCTGCTAATAAATCATCAGCGTAATCAGTAATTTTGAAGTACCACTGCTCAAGATTCTTCTTAGTTACTTCAGAATCACATCTTTCACATAAACCATTTACTACCTGCTCATTTGCAAGTACAGTTTCACATGATGGACACCAGTTTACTGGAGATTTCTTCTTATATGCAAGACCTTTATTATATAACTGAGTGAAAATCCACTGAGTCCACTTGTAGTAATCTTCCATACATGTAGCAACTTCTCTATCCCAATCATAAGATATACCAAGTCTTCTAAGCTCTCTTTGCATATCTCCAATATTTTCTCTAGTCCAGATATCAGGGTGAATCTGGTTAGCGATTGCAGCATTTTCTGCTGGAAGACCAAATGCATCCCATCCAATTGGGTGAAGTACGTTGAATCCTCTCATTGTTTTAAATCTAGCAATTACATCACCGATAGAATAGTTTCTAACGTGTCCCATGTGTAACTTACCTGATGGGTATGGGAACATTTCAAGTACATAGTACTTTTCTTTGTCCTTGTCCATCTCTACTTTGAAATCTTTGTTGGCTTCCCATGTTTTTTGCCATTTAGATTCAAATTCAGCAAAATTATAATGCATAAATATTTCCTCCCTTAATAAATTCAAAAAATAAAAAAGGTACCCTTTTTCACATCTAATAGGGACGAGCTTTGCCCGCGGTACCACCCTAATTGACTATATTCATAAGTCTTTTTATGACCTATAACTGTCCTCTTGTAAGTTTTATAAGGTAAACTACTCCAATAATTATTTGAATGGGACAAGTTCAATAAAAAAAGCTGCTAAGTTCCACCACACCCTAGCTCTCTAGTAAGATTTTCTTATCTAATACTTCCCTAATTATTCTTATTTTATTTTACTTCTTCTAATTATTCTACTTTTTATTCTAGAATGTGTCAATATGAAGATCCAATTTATTTGCATCCGCCCATATTCTTTCTAAATTGTAGAAATATCTTTCCTCTTCAGTAAAGATATGAATTACTATATCACTATAGTCTAGTAGTATCCATTTCCCCTGTCTATGACCTTCCTTGTGTCTTATATCAAAATCATATTTTCCCATTTCATCTTCCACATGTGCAGCAAGGGCATTTACATGTCTGTTGTTTTTTCCAGTAGCTATTACAAAATAATCTGCCATAGGTGAAAGTTTACTTATATCAAGTACCGAAACATTTAGTCCGCTGTGCTCATCTATCATTCCTGCTATGTCAATAGCCACATCTTTTATTTCTTTCATTTATTCCTCCGTATTCTTCATAAGTATTGCATTTCTTGACTCTATACTATTTGGGTGTATCATCTGATTTTTATCTATAACATACTTTATTGAATGCTCTAAAGCCATAAGATAAGCCTTTTCTATATCTTTTTTTGCTAGTTTTCTTAACTGCTCAATACCATCATATTCCCTTTCAGGTTCTATAGCATCTGCAACATACATTATCATATCAAGTATTGTCATATTAACTCTACCAAAGGTATGGTATCTAATTGCATCAAGGACCTCTTCATCAGAAATAGCAAATTCATCCCTGGCAACTACTGCTGCTGTATATCCATGTACTAGAAAGAGATTGTGTTTTTCTACTTCATTGAGTTTAATCTTCTCTCTTTTTACAATTTCTAATATTTCATCTTTTTTCATATACTTTGTATAGTCATGTAAATATCCTGCCAAAATTGCTTTTTGTCCATCTATACCATAGATTTTACATAGTTCTACAGCTGTATCAACAACACCTTCAGTATGTAAGAATCTTTTTTTCTTTAGCTTCCCCTTAACTTTATCCTTTAGTTTTTTCAATTCTAACCCTTCTTATATAGATTATTTTTCTTAATATATGCTTCAACCGACTCTGGTACAAGATATTTTATAGATCTATCATCCCTAACCCTATCCCTAATTTCTGTAGATGATATATCAAGTGCCGGAACTTCTATTGGATATATATTTGCACCGTATTTATCTTTTAGATACTCTATTTTTTCTAATACATTTTTATAGTCTATACCCGGTCTAGTAGCGGCAATAAAACTGCACATTGAGAATAATTCTTCAAATCTCATCCATGAATCTAAATACAATATAGCATCTGCACCTGTAATAAAGAACAATTCATCGTCCTTATTTTCTCCCATTTTTAGTTTCTCAACAGTATTTATTGTATAACTGACCTCTTCGCAATCTATTTCTATGCTTAAAGCTCTAAAGTTTGAGTTTGTAATAGTAGCAAGTTGCACCATTTGAAATCTCATATCCTTGTCTGCTTTTTCTTCATCTTTATGGGGTGCTTTTCCAACTGGTATAAAATATATTTTATCCAGAGAGAATGCATTCAGCACTTCTTCAGCTAAGACTAAATGACCATAATGAATAGGGTCAAATGTTCCTCCCATAATTCCAATTCTTTTACTCATACTTCCCCCTATGTTTTTGCTAAGGTGATTATATCATAAATAGGTTATTTTACAATGTCCTTAGGAATAAGAATGCTAAAAATCAATCCCTCCACTTCCCCAGGGGTACATTTAATACTGCCATCCATAGAATGGATAATATTTTGAACTGTATATAGTCCCAATCCCTGATGTTCAGACCATTTTTTTTCTGTATAGAAGGGTTCAAAAACCTTGCTACAAATTTCAGCTTTTCCTTTACCATTGTCACTGTACTCTATATACACATTGCTATCATCTTCATATGCCTTTATAGAAATTTGCCCACTATGGTAACCTTCAAAACCGTGATCTATAGAATTTTGAATGAGATTAGAAAAAATTGTTTTTAATGCCCCTGGTCTTGCATAAATCTGCAACTTATCAGAACAATCTATATCAAATAAAAGAACAGTATCTATATCCTCATTTTTCTTTTTTAAAGAATCTACTATTACATTTATCTTCATTAAAAGATTATATTTAATCTTAGGAACAGAATTATCTTTGGAAATTTCTCTAAAAGATTCTGATATCTTCATGGTACTATCTATACCTTTTTCCATTATGTCATGGATAGCCTCATATAAATCCAGTGCCTTAGACAAATCTTTAGACGTTAGGTTTCCAGCTAGTGCACTACTTTTTATTTTTCTTGTTGTATTATTCATATGTGAGAGACTTGTTACAAGATTTCCAAGGGGTGTATTCATTTCATGGGAGAGTCTATTCATTATAGAAACCAAAGAACTCATTTTTTTAGCTTCCATCAGTTCTTCCAAAGTGTTTTTCTCCCTTTCTATACCTCTTCTAATCTGAACTCTTAAAAGAATTATATAGATTCCTAAAACAGTAATTATTACAATACTCCACATAATTGCATCCCTATGTCTTTCAGTAAATGAAATAGGTCTATTTATTACTATTGAGTTTTCTGGGATAATGCTTGGATCTATACCGTAAGTCATCATAGCTTCATAATCATACATATGAATATTCTCTACCCTACTTGTACCAGCTTCATATTTTCCACTTTCAAAATAATCTATAAGATATTTAGACACTTCAACTCCTTGACTGTAGCCTGAAATCATCTTACCTCCAATCACTCCATGACCAAAACCAAAATCCCACAATCCATAAACTGGTATATTACTATTTTTGATAAGTTTTTCAAATGTACTTTCAACAGAATTATAAACATTCCCCTCCTTATCTACTGCAAAAAATGTAAGGAGTAGGATGCTATTTATTTCATCTATATCATTTATGTTTTTTGATATTTCATGAAAATTATTTCCTTCAATAAGCTCAACATCAATATTTTCATATAAATCCATTTCTTTTAGTATTTCATTTGTTGTTATTTTTCCTGATGTGGATTCTTCTTTTAGCAAATACACTTTGCTAAGGTCAGGATTTGCTTCTAATGCTATATCTAATGTTTCTCTAATAGATGCTTCTTCGATTATCCCCACTAGACTTTCAAGTATCCCTTCTTCATAAACCGATGTGGAATTTATACCGCAATAAAATATAGGTGTTTCACCAAATAAATCATTAGCATATTCTAATATAAATCTTAGGCCATTATCATCACAAACTATGATTCCATCAAAGTGAACATCTTTATACTTTCCTTTATAAACTTGGTAGAGAGATCTAATATAATCTTTCGTATTATTATTTTTCGTATCCATGTACTCAGTCTTTATATCAATACTTGGGCTATACTCACCTAATTTATCTTTGACTCCTTCAATAGTATCAACAGTCCAACTATATTCAGTACTGTATGAATTAATTATTAGTACTGACTTATTATCTTGAGCAAAGCTAAAGGACATGAAAATAATAATAAAAGCAGCTAGTATAATATATGTTTTTTTCATCTCCTCACCCCTTTTTGTGAATTTTTATACGGTATCTTTCAGATAAATAATACCCTAACTTTTCTTCATTCAATCTTTATTAGAACTTGTGGACCTTCTTTTTAATAAGATTTTCTTGTCTCTAAAACTTAATCCTAGTCCCCATATATATAATGTATAATTATTATAATAAAATTACTTCATAGGAGAGATGATAAATGAAATCAAAATATATCAAATTAATTATATCCATGATGATCCTTTCATTACTTTTTACTGGCTGTGGAAGTAACAATGATACTTCTTCTAACAAGATTCAGGAAGGCTCTTCTGAAGTGCCAATCGAAAAAGAAAAAACTGAGGAAGAAATCAGAAAAGAAATTGAAGCTCAGGTCAGAGAGGAAATTAAAAAAGACGAAGAAGCTAAAAAAGCCGAAAAAGAAAAAGAAGTAGAGAAAAAAAGAAAAGCTGATGAAGTAAAGAAAAAGGAAGAAATTCGAAAGGCCGAGGAAAAGAAAAAAACTGAGTCTAAGAAAGAAAGAGATGAACAAAATAAAATAAGTATAAGAGCTAATTTTAACTCTGCATCTTTAGAAGCAGGTGCTTTTACCCTAAATACTACTATTAGCAATACGGGGAAAAGAACTGTGAAAATTAGGGAAACAGCCATAAGACTAGTTGATGTAGATGGAAATGTAATAAATCCTCTACCTGATAGACTTGCACAGGTTATTGAAATAATCCCTCAGTCAGATGGTATAGTTTCAACTTTTTTTGATGAAATAGAAACGGAATTTATTGCTACTGTAGAGGTAATGAGCAGAAATAACGAAGTCATTGCATCATACGATTTTGATAGTACTCAAGTAGAATATAATGAAAATCAAAGTAGTATGGCTAATCTCCCAGCCCATGTTGCAAGAACTGAAAACGGGCTAGTACTTTGGGATTTCCAGTTTGAAAAAATCGATAATGTAGTTTATTTAACCGGTGTTGTTGAAAATCTTTCAAAAGAAGATATCAAAATGGTTACAATAAGTTTTGATTTATTTGATGAAGCAGGATATGTTGTTGCTACTTCAAGTGATACTATCGAATCCATTAGCGGAACCAGGAAGTGGAAATTTAAGGCTCCGGTATTTGAAAGTGGAGTGTATAGGGCTGATTTTAAGGATTTAACTAGTTGGTAGAATGGGTGGTGTATTTTTCCTTTAGAAAAAATGGTAGTGTACTCGTCACCTTGTGACTTATGGTAGTGAGCTTGCTATCGCAAGCGGTGGTTTGGCAGTAATTCTTAGGGGAATCGTACGCTATTTTATCGTACTAGAAGAATCAATTTTCGAAAAAAATTTAGGGGAACAGGAAGAACGTAAGACCTTTAAGAGATCTTATGTTTTCCTTTTCCCCTAAACTTATTTATTAGTTTTATTCCCCCTAGTACTTACAAAGTAACGTGCGATTCCCCATTTCACCTAGAAGCTAACCACCACAAGCCTCTCAGGCGCGTACACTACCGTTTTACATCTAGTAAAACACTCCACCCAGTCATTTATATTTCATCCTTCAACTCCTTCATCAACTTAGAAAACACATCCATAAAGTGTGGATATAGTGCTTCTATCTCTTTGTCATCATTACTATCAAAGGCTTCTTGTAGCTGTTTAGCTAGATTTTGTACCGGTCTTGCTCCTATTGATCCTGTGGAGCTTTTTAATTTGTGTACAAGGTCTCTGGCTTCTTCAAATTTATTATTATCTACTAAGTACTTCAATTCCATCTCGGTATTTTGGTTTTCTATCAAATATAGATTGATTACTTCTTTAAAGAGTTTGGCATTTCCTCCTAACATTTTTAGTCCTAACTCTTTATCCCAAAGTATTTCTTTGTCTTTATCTTTAGTTTTTGTATCTATAATAATATCTTTAACCAATTTTATAAACTGTTCTGGTACGAATGGTTTACTAAGGAAATATGAAAAACCATAGGCCCTACATTTTTCTTCTACACCAGTTATTGCATCTGCTGTAAGGGCAACTATAGAAATATCTGTATCATTTGATCTTATTGATTTGGTTGCCTGATAACCGTCCATCACAGGCATATGAAGATCCATTAAAATAAGACTTATTTCGTCTTTCTTCTCTTCATAAGTTTTCACACCTATTTCACCATTATCTGCTAAAAGTACACTTATGCCTTCTTCTTCAAGAAGTGACTTTGCTATTAACTGATTGGTTTTATTATCTTCAACTATAAGTACCTTGTTTTCTTGACCAAATGATTCTCTTTGAATATCGTCTTCTTTTATTATCATATCCTTCTTCTCCTTTAAAACCTTGGATTCAAATAAATACATAAGTGAATCATGAAGTATTGATGGAAAAATTGGCTTTGTAATGTACATATGATTACTATCTATTGAGGTAGACATATCATCCCTAAGGAATGGAAGAATAAATAGCATCTTAGGTTGTTTGCTTAAATTGGTATCTTCATCAATTATCCTATGGAACTCTTCAAGTCCCATTTCAGGTGTATCATAATCAATGACCAATAAATCATAGGCTTTAGCCCCACTCTTTTCATTTATATCAAGTATTTTAAGAATGTGTTCTGTTGATGTGGTAAGTTCTGATTTAATTCCAAAGGAACTAAGGTATGCATTTGTAACACTTAGCTCTGTACTTGTTTTATCAAGAATTATTGCCTTAAGCCCATCAAATGCCTTATTGCTACTTTTTTCAATCTCTTCCTTCTCTTCATCATGTTTTAGTGGAAGAGATATAATAAACTCTGTACCACTACCCACTTCACTTTCAACCTTTATTTCTCCCCCCATTATTTCTACAATATTTTTCGATATTGAAAGTCCGAGACCCGTTCCTCCAAACCGTCTCGTAATACTTGAATCTTCCTGAATAAATGGCTGAAAAAGCTTATCCATATTTTCCTTTGCAATTCCTATTCCAGTATCTTTAATGGAAAATTCCACCAAACAAATATCACCTTCACAGCCCTTTTGCTTAGCACTTAATGTAATTCCACCTTCACTGGTAAATTTTACTCCATTATTGATAATATTAAGAAATACTTGCTGAATTCTTTTTGCATCACTAATGAAATAATTAGGAAGCTTAGGATCCCTTACTAAAGTAAAATCTAAACCCTTCTCTTCTATCTTAAATGCAACTATATTTAGTACATTTTTTATTAGTTCATCTAAGTTTACAGGACTATGATCAATATCTATCTTACCTGCTTCTACTTTTGAAAAATCTAATATATCATTTATTATCCCTAACATAGTATCAGATGCTTGTTTTATCCTCTCTAAATGTGCCCTTTGCTTATAATCAAGATCCGTATTGCCTAGTAAAAATGCCATACCGCTTATGCCATTGAGGGGTGTTCTAATTTCATGGGACATTCTAGCAAGAAAATCAGATTTCACTTCATTTGCCCTCTTAGCATCTTCAGTAGCAATGATTAACTCTTCTTGTATTTCCTCACGCTTCTTTATTTCTCTTTTTAGCTTCATTATCCAATATGTCGACACAGAAAATATAATAATAGCTAATATGACAATAATCACAATCAATTTAATTATCCAAGAATAATCAACTTCCTTCTCCATACCTATCCACTTATTCTGAATTCTAAGTTTTTCAGCTTCGGATATTTGGACTAATGATTTATTTAATATAGATGTAAGGGAACTCATCCCTTTCCTTACAGCAAAATGAAGATGGCTTTCATCTTTAGCTTCATACTTAACATACTTAAGATTAGCTATACCTTTATTTTTGACTATATACTGAGTTGTAGCCATATTTCCTATAAAGGCTTTTTCCTCACCAATTGCAACTGCTTCTAGTGCCTCAACAACATTATCATAAATATTTAGCTGAAACTTTTCCTTTTCACCTAGATAGCTTTCATGGGAACTATTTTTTTGAACAGCTACCTTGAGATATAAGAGATCTTTTCTAGATTTTATTTCGTCATTTTCATTATTGATAACTATAACTCTTTGGAAAGTATAGTATGGATCAGAAAAATCAAATAGATCCTGCCTTTCCTTTGTCATCGATATACAAGGGAGCATATCTAACTCTCCATTGACTGCCCTTTCATATGTACTTTCCCAGTTTTCATTTCCATATATCTCAAATTTCAAACCTGAGATTTCCTCTATATTTTGGAGATACTCTTTACTTAATCCTTGGTAATCACCCTTTGAGTCAAAAAATTCAAAGGGTGCAAAATTTGGGTCAATACCTATCTTAATTACTGGATTGTCCTTAATAAACTCAAGCTCTTCTAAAGAAAATATACTTTCCGATGAGGCAAATACTGCTAATCCATTAAGAAGCAACATAACCATAGCAAGTAAAAGGCTGATAATTTTCTTTCTATTCATCATCTGCACCATATTCCTTTATTATTTTGATCACATCATCCTGAATTTTAATGAATGCATCAACAATAATAGGGTCAAAGTGTTTTCCCCTTTCAGAAATAATTATCTCCATTGATTTTTCATGAGGAAATGCGTTTTTATACACCCTCTTGCTTGAAAGAGCATCGTATACATCAACTATCCCCATCATTCTTCCTTCTATTGATATATCAGTTCCCTTTAGTCCTTTGGGATAACCTGTTCCATCAAATTTTTCATGGTGATGTGCAATAATGTTTAGTGCAGTCCCCACTAAAGGTAAATCCTCTTCAGTAGGAACATTTTTGATAAGAGCATCTACACCATACTTTACATGTTTCTTCATCTCTTCATACTCATAATCAGTAAGTTTTCCAGGTTTTAAAAGTATAGAATCAAGTACTCCTACTTTTCCTATATCATGAAGTGGACATGTCTTATATATTTCCTCAACTTTTAACTTATTAAGTGATTTAGAATAAGGTGAATCATTTAAAAGCTTTTCACCTAAAACTTTCATAATACATTGAGTCCTCCTAGTATGATTAGATGACTCAACATCCCTTATTTCTAATAGACCAGTCAGGGCATCAATAGTTATCTTCCTAGATAATTCAAGCTGCTTAGTCCTATACTTAACCCTCTCTTCCAGCTCTTCATTCTTTTTAATAATCTCTTTACGAGCCCTAATAAGATCCCTATGAACCTCAATTCTCTTTTGAAGTGAATCAGCATTAATAGGTTTTCTTATATAATCGACCGCTCCTGCTTCAAGACCCCTAATTTCGCTCTCAATCTCATCAACATTAGTAAGAATAAGAACCGGTATATCCTTAAACTTTCTCTCTTTCTTAACCTCACTCAAAACCTGAAATCCGTCCATAACAGGCATTTTAAGGTCAAGTATCATAATATCTATATCATCATACTTATTAAGCTTTTCAATAGCCTTAGAACCATCCTCAGCCATTACAAGATTATAATCCTCAAGTATACTTGAAATTATTCCCCTGTAAGTCATAGAATCATCTACTACTAATATTTTTTCCATATTTCCACCCCATTTTTTTACATATTCTATCTAGGAGTTGGATACCCAATATTTAGCTATACAAACGGACTTTAATATAATTAAAGTCCTAGTTTTCGGGTATAAATATAACACCAAAACTAATAAGAAAGGTTGGTTTTTATGAAAGTTAGCAGTTCCGTTCATATTGATGGATCTCGTGAAGAGGTTTGGAAGGTTATTTCTGATATTGAGCATGCTAATGAGAATATTTCAGCTATTGAGAAAATTGAAATTCTTGAAGAGGCTGGGGAATCTTTAGAAGGACTTAAGTGGCGTGAGACTAGGAAGATGTTTGGTAGGGAAGCTACTGAGGTTATGTGGGTTTCTGATAGTGAGGAAAACTACTACTATGAAACTCTTGCTAAGAGCCATGGTATGGCCTATGTTTCTAAAATGACTATTACTGATGATGATAGTGGTGAGACTCTTACTATGGAATTCCACAGTACTCCTATGAATTTCTGGGGAAGACTTGGGGAACTTATTTTCGGAAGGTCTATGACTACTTCTTTAAATAAGTCTATTAAGCAAGATTTAGAAGATATTAAGCATGTTGTAGAGAGAATGCATTAAAAAAATAATATAAAAAAAAATCGGGAAAAATTCCCGATTTTCTTTTTGCCTATTTATTTAGGTAATTTAATTCTTTTTTCTTTATCTAACTCTGGATTAGGTCTGTAGATTACAAAGATATTTCCAATTGCTTGGATAAACTCAGCACTTAATCTATCACACACTTCAATTGCTGCTTCTTTAGCTCCTAAAAGACTTGAATCTAATAATCTTACTTTAATTAGTTCGTGAGACTGTAGATCTTGTCTTAATCTATCGATTACAGCTTCTGTGATGCCTTCCTTACCTATTTGAGTAACTGGCTTCTTATTGTGAGCCAGGCTTTTTAAATAACTTCTTTCTTTACCTCTCATTTTGTTACCTCCCGATTTACTCGTAATAATCGAATTCGAATCCTTCTATAGATACTGTATCTCCGTCTTCGATTCCCATTTCCCTTAGCTTATCGAATACTCCTCTTTGTCCTAGAACAGTTTGGAATCTTCTTAGGGATTCTACATTTTCAAAATCCGTACTGTAAACAAGTCTTTCGATTGTTCTACCAAATACGATATATTTTCCTTTTTCTATCTTGTAATCAATATCAGGACCTTTTGTTTCAACAACTTCTTCTTCCAGATCCATAATATCTTCGTATAAATCAATGTCTTCTATATTATCAAGCTCTGTAGTCACGTACTCCATTACTTCAGCTATACCTTGAGATGTTGCTGCTGAAATAACAAATACCTTTAGTCCTTTTTCTTCCATAGCTTTCTGGAACTCTTCAAGCTTTCCTTCTTCAAATAAAAGATCAGACTTATTAGCAATAACGATTTGCTTTCTTGTTGCTAACTGCGGACTATATTTTTCAAGTTCTGAATTGATTCTCTCAAAATCCTCAACTGGATCTCTTCCCTCAATACCAGAAACATCAACTACGTGTAATATTAGTTTTGTTCTTTCTACGTGTCTTAGGAAATCATGACCTAAACCTACTCCCTCATGAGCTCCGTCTATTAGGCCAGGAATATCAGCCATTACAAAACTTTTTCCCTTAATTGCTTCAACAACACCAAGATTTGGAGTAAGTGTTGTAAAGTGATAGTTTGCAATCTTTGGCTTTGCTTTAGTTACCTGAGAAAGTAGTGTTGACTTACCAACATTAGGGTATCCAACAAGTCCAACGTCAGCTAACATCTTAAGCTCAAGAACGATATTTCTCTCTTCACCATAAAAGCCCTGCTCTGCAAATGTTGGGGCCTGTCTTACTGGGTTTTTGAAGTGTGTATTTCCTCTTCCACCTCTTCCACCTTTACAGATTACTGCCCTAGAATCTCCATCCACAAGGTCTGCAATAACTCTATTACTTTCTTCATCTATTACAATTGTTCCAGGAGGTACTAGAAGAACTAAATCATCAGCATCCCTTCCTGTAGCATTTTTCTTACTTCCATGCTTGCCATTATCAGCAACATATTTTCTTTTGTATCTGAAATCCATTAGTGTTCTCATACCAGTATCTACTTGAAGGACAATACTTCCTCCACGTCCACCGTCTCCACCATCTGGACCTCCGTCCGGTACATATTTTTCTCTTCTAAAAGATACTATTCCGTTTCCACCGTTTCCAGCTTTAACATGTATATGGGCCTTATCTACGAACATGTTTCTCACCTCATTTTCATGACTCTTCAATTTGAGTACACCGTACTACAAACTAATGATCGTGGCTTTATAATAGCTTTAACATCTTAATAGATATCCATTTTTTCGTCTATTACACAGCCTCAATCATTAATCTAGTAATGCACCCACCTTTAGATTTTTACTATCCAAAGGCTCCCTATAACCAATAAAAAGGGACTGTACTTAGGTACAGCCCCTTCAGTATTTGAGCTCTTAATTACTTGGCATAAACACTTACTTGCTTCTTGTTCTTACCAACTGTTTCGAACTTAACTACACCTTCTACCTTAGCAAAAAGAGTGTCATCTCCACCTCTTCCAACATTGTTTCCAGGGTGAATCTTAGTTCCTCTTTGTCTAACTAGTATGCTACCAGCGCTTACTGTCTGACCGTCAGCTCTCTTAACGCCAAGTCTCTTAGCGATACTGTCACGACCGTTTTTAGAAGAACCTACTCCTTTTTTACTAGCGAATAACTGCAAGTTAAATTTTAACATATCCTTGCACCTCCTCTTCGTAAACCTCAATATACTCAGGATATGCTTCCTTAATTCCTTCAAGGCCTCGGATTATGGTCTTGAAAATAATTTGGGAAGTCCCAAGCTTCTCTTCATTTATATCTATGGGTAATTTTATGTCTATATACCCATCTTGAATTTCGTAAACTAAATCTTCTATATGTGCAACCTCATACAAAGATACGATTGCTGTCTGACCTAATACAGAAATTCCAGAACAAACAATATCATAACCATGCTCATCATAATCGGCATGACCTGATATGTTGATACCAACAATGGCATCACTCTCAAGTTTAATTATAACCTTGGTCATAATTAATCCTTATAAGTTGATCTTTTCAATCTTTAACTTTGTAAATGGTTGTCTATGACCTTGCTTCTTTCTATAGTCTTTCTTAGCCTTGTATTTGAAAACGATAATCTTTTTAGCTTTACCTTCTTCAACAACGCTACACTCAACTTTAGCTCCTGCTACGTATGGAGCACCAACAGAAAGAGTATTATCTTTAGAAACCGCTAATACAGAATCGAATTCTACTTTCTCACCAGCAGCTACTCCTAGCTTCTCAACGAAAATAGTATCTCCTTCTTGAACTCTGTACTGTTTTCCACCTGTTTCGATAATTGCGTACATTGTTACACCTCCTCAAACCAAACTCGCTATATTAGGTATTCGAACTGTTCGAATTTACAACCTAATTTATGCGGCTATCCGAATATATATACTATCATAGGATTTACTGTTAGTCAATAGATTTTTGCTAACCAATACGTTTTATTTTTGGCAATTGAAAAAGTTCTTCATCTACAGTAAATTCAATACTGACACCATACTCTTCGGAAATTATTTCAATGAATTTTTTATCAATATTTTCATAAAAAATTCTAGAAACCTTAAATTGTATCTTACTAGATTGATGGTGCCTAATTATTCTTCTTATTTCTTCAATTACATGATTCATCATGTAATCACTATTTATAAGAAAACCTTCACCATCACAAAAGCTACATGGCCATGTTAAAAGCTCCTTGATAGACTTTTGCTGCTTTTTCCTAGTCATTTCTAGGAAACCCAGTCTTGTAAAGCCAAGTATGTTACAGCCATTTCTATCCTTTATAAATTCTTCTTGCAATAGACCTATTACTTTTTTTCTACTTGACTCTTTTTTCATATCAATAAAATCAATCAGAACTATTCCACCTGTATTCCTAATTCTTAATTGACGGGCTATTTCTTTTGCTGCTCTCATGTTCATATCAAGAAATGTTTTTTCTGTATCATACTTCCCTATATACTTTCCTGAATTGACATCAATTATAGTCATGGCTTCAGTTTCTTCTATATATAAAAATCCACCATCTTCTATATTTACCTTTTTTCCTAATGATTCTTCAATCTGAGATTCTACATTAAAATCCCTAAATAAAGATACATTTTCTTTATGAAGAACAACTTCAGTATTATAATCTTCACCTAGTTGATCAACAATCTTAGATACTGATGATTTTTCTTCATCATTAACACAGATTATTTTATCAATATCTCTTTGTAAAAAATCATTTTTCAAGTGATCATATATATTTTCACCTGAATATATAAGTTTTGGAGCTCTACTTATTTCTATTCCCTTTGAAAGCTGACCCCATTTTGCAATGAGAGATTTTAAGTCATTTACAAACTCCTCAACCGTTACCTCTATACACTCTGTACGTATAATGGCACCGTATGGCAGTCCATAAAGAACATCCTTTGCAGCCTCATGGTACTTATCTCGTGTTTCTTTTTCTATTATTTTTCTTGATACCTTAACTGATGTATCTTCTATTAAAAGGACTGAGTATTTACCTGAAATACTTGGTTTCATTGTCAGCTTTGGTCCCTTTGTTCCAGCAGGCTCTTTAATAACCTGTACTACATAGTCCCTTCCCTTTTTCAAAAGATTACTGATAGACACTTTTATATCCTTATTTTTAATATCATTTTTTCCAATGATATCTTGTATATGAAGATATCCATTTGTCTTCAATCCAATGTCAAGGAAAGCACTATCCATACCATCTAATATATTTACTACCTTGCCTAGAAAAATATCGCCTTTTTTTACGGAATTATCTTTCTTTGATATATGAAAATCTTGAAGTTTACCATCTTCAATCAGGGCAATTTTTTCGTACAAGATACCGTCTTCTAACAGTAACTGTTTCATATTATCACTCCGATTTGACTATTAATAATCCATTAATGTTACATATTTCCCATTTTTCTCGGCAAACATTTCAATTCTATGAACTCTTATAGTATCTAAAACAACATCAATATCTGTATGCTCATTTATCTTCTCTACAGCAGTCTTTGGATTAAGATTTTCAACTGAGCCTGTTGATAAATCTAGTTTTAGCATAATCTTATCAACATATTGTAGTACTTTTATATCCTTAACTGAAGGTCTAATATTTCTAACGACCTTCTTTTTTCTTTTATTTACTCTCTCAAGGATAATATCTTCTAGTGACATAAATTTCTTAATTTCATTTTCAACTTCTTCCTTTGTATAAGGCTTTTCAGTTTCAAATGTCACAGCATAAGAAGCCATAGAAACAAGGCTCATAAGTTTTTTCTTTCCCTCTACATATTTTCCCTTAACAAGAATAAAGTTCTTAGGAAAATACTTACTATGATCTTTAATAAACTCATCTATATCTATTTTTTCATCCAGTTCAACATCCATATATTCTCCATCACTTGCTATACCAACTGATAATGGTGCTGCAAATGACATTTTAGGATGGGGATTAAATCCCTGTGAAAAGCTTAGTGGCAATTTAGCTCTTCTGAATGATCTTTCTACCATCTTTAATGTTTCAAGGTGAGATACAAATTTAAGGGCACCTATTTTTCTATATTTAAGTCTTAATACGTACATTAGCAAAGCCCTCCTAAGAAACCAGTATTAACTCCACAACCACCACATGTATCCATACAGTTTCCAGTTGTTTCACCATTTTTTGCTTTTTCATTTTCTCTGATTAGGAATTTCTTAGTTACTCCAACATCAATGAAGTCCCAAGGAAGGATCTCTTCATAATCCCTTTCTCTTAAGTTATAAAAATCTGGATCTACTCCCAGCTCTTCAAATGCTTTCATCCAAGCATCAAAATCAAAGTACTCTCCCCAACCATCAAACTTACAACCAAGTTCAAATGCCTTGATTAGTACTTCAGAAAGTCGTCTATCACCCCTAGCAAATACACCCTCAAGATAAGATGTCTTTGAATCATGGTATTGGTACTTGATATGCTTGCTATTTATTGCATCCTTAAGGAAATATGCTTTTCTTGAGAATTCATCTACAGGATTTTGTGCAAACCACTGGAATGGTGTGAATGGTTTAGGTACAAAACAGCTTGCTGAAAGTGTAATAGAACCACCTCTTCCTCTGTTTTCCTTAGGTGTATTTCTATAGATTCCAAGGGCTTGTTGTCCAAGCTTAGCTATTCCTTCAATATCCTCGTCTGTTTCATATGGAAGTCCAATCATAAAATATAATTTAACCTTTGACCATCCAAGATTAAAAACTTCAGTAAGGGTATCAAATAGATTGTCTTCTGTAACACCTTTATTGATTACATCTCTCATCCTTTGAGTACCAGCTTCTGGAGCAAATGTAAGTCCAGTCTTTCTGATTTTCTGAATTTCCTGAAGTATTTCCATAGAGAATGAATCAAGTCTTAATGAAGGAAGTGATAGACCTATCTTCTTATCACTATTTTTCTCCATAAGTGTAGTTACAATTTGCTTAATAGCTGTATGATCCAATGTAGATAATGAAGTAAGAGATAATTCTTCATATCCAGTTGTTTCTAAAAGCTTTAAAGAACTCTCTATAATCTTCTCAGGCGACTTCTCCCTTACAGGTCTATAGATCATACCAGCCTGACAGAATCTACAACCTCTTGTACAACCCCTGAAGATTTCAGTCATTACTCTACCATGAACTACTTCAAGGTATGGAACTATGAATTTTTCTGGATAATAACTTTCATTCATATCCTTCATAATTCTCTTTTTTACTTTCACAGGATATCCTTCTTTTAAAGGACGCATTTCTTCAATTGTCTTATCTTCTTTATAAATAATTTCATAAAACTCCGGTATATAAATACCTTCAATTTTTACTATTCTTTCAAGGAACTGAGCCTTAGTAAGGCCATTTTCCTTTTTATAATTCATCTCGTCCATCACTTCATTAAGGACATCTTCCCCTTCACCCATAATAAAGAAATCTATTATTCCAGCAAGAGGCTCTGGATTATAGGCACAAGGGCCACCCGCAAAGATAATAGGATCATCTTCAGTTCTTTCACTTGTTCTTAATGGAATATTTCCTAAATCCATAAGATTTAGTATATTTGTATAAGAAAGCTCATACTGAAGTGTTATTCCTATAATATCTAATTCTTTTATAGGTGTTTTTGTCTCAAGTGTAAATAGTGGCATTTCTTCCTTTCGCATCTCAGCTTCCATATCAACCCATGGTGAAAATATTCTTTCACAGTAAAGATCTTCTCTTTCGTTCATAAGACCATATATGATATGAAGACCAAGATATGACATACCAACTTCATAAATATCAGGAAAAGCAAAACCAAATCTAGTTGTAACTTTTCCAAGGTCTTTTTCGACCATGTTAATTTCTTCCCCTATATATCTTCCAGGTTTTTCAACTCTGTATAAGATATCATCTAACTTATCTAACATTGTGTTTCCTCCAAAGTTCTAATTAATTATGTCCAAGTATCCTACTATAGACTAAAACTGATTCTTTTTCTTCTCATATAAACATTAAGAAGAAGTCCGATTGAAAGAAGACTGGTAATAACAGAACTTCCTCCATAACTTATAAATGGTAATGTAACACCTGTAACTGGCATTACTCCCATTGTCATACCGATATTCTCAATTATTTGGAATGCAAACATAAAAGTTATTCCCACCGCAACTAGGGAACCATATAAATCTTTTGACTTTCTTGAGATTGTTAGCATTCTCATGAGAAACATAAAATACAGAGCTATTACAACAGCTCCTCCTACAAAACCAAGTTCTTCACCAAGAACAGCATAAATAAAGTCTGTTTCTTGAACTGGTAAGTAATCATATCTATGATATTGACCCATAAATAGTCCCTTACCATATACTCCTCCTGAACCTATTGTTATTTTAGACTGGAATACATGATAATTTCCCGGAAGTGATAAATCCTGAGGATTTAGATATGCATCAATTCTTATCCTTTGATGTGGTTTCATCATTTTATATATAAGGGGTAGTGAAACTACAGCCCCTACTATCCCTGCAAAAATAATTTTATAATTTAGACCACTTACATATAACATTCCAAAGGCTATGCTTAAAAATACTAATGCAGAACCTAGATCTGGCTGTTTTAAAAGGAGTAATAGGAATGGTAATATAAAAGCTACCGGTCCAATCAAATCCTTTATAGTATTAAGCTGCCCTTTTCTCAGTTCTAAAAACTTAGCATATGAAAGTATAAATCCTATTTTGGCAATCTCTGAAGTTTGCAAATCAATTATTCCTAGATTGATCCAAGATCTAGCGTTATTTCTTACTATTCCAAGTCCAGGTATATATACACTGAGTAAGAATAGTATGGAGATAACATATATTGATTTATAAAAATCTCCAAAGGTGTTGTAATCTATGGCTAAAATACATAGTAACATGACGGTTCCTATTATAAATCCTATAAATTGAATCTTAACTTGTCTTGTAAGGCCCAACTCATTTACATTTGTGGCAGTCGCAATCATTACTAAACCTAAAGTAAAAATCACAAGTACCAGGGCTATCAGTGTGAAGTCAAGATTCCTTAGGAGCTTTCTATTAAACATGTTAACCCCCTCACATAGAAACTGGGCCAGTCGTAAAAAGACTGCCCCGCTTAGCAGTAGCCTAGCAATTGTCAAACAATGGTTTAACAATTGTTATAAGGTCTTATACCCTACAATCGTTAAACCATTGCTCACCAAATGCTTGGCAACAGCTTGACTATAAGAACAATACTAAATAAATATGCTTCAATTTTTATTATCAGAATATTTATTAAAGGAATGTCCTTTATTTTTTCGAAATAAATTTACCTTTTCAAGTTTTTAATTGGAATATATGCTGTAAGTAGAGGCTTTCCATCAGTTTCATCAACCGAATTCTCAATCTTGATATCAAGACCTTCCTCTTCAATATCAACATACTTTGATAGTACGTCCAATAAGTTCCCTTTTACTGTTTCAATTATTTCAGGAGAGCACTTTGTTCTATCATTTACAAGCACTACCCTAAGCCTTTCTTTTGCAAGCTCCTTGCTTGAAGGATCTTTCTTAAGTAGCTTAAATAAATCAAACAAACTTTTCCCTCCCTACTTTCCGCCTAAACTAAATAGTTTGGCTATCTTTGTAAAGAATCCATCTTGAACATTAAGGTCCATAAACGGAACTTCATTTCCTGCAATTCTATTCGCTATATTATTAAATGCTCTTCCTGATCTTGAGGCTTCCATTGTTACAGCCGGCTCACCTCTATTAGTTGAAATTACAATATCTTCATCATCAGGAACTACACCAATAAGGTCTATTGCTAATATTTCATTAATATCATCAATATCCATCATGTCACCGTTTCTTACCATATCGATCCTAATTCTATTAACAATAAGCTTAGGATTGTTAAGTTCAGCAGCTTCTAATAGTCCAATGATTCTATCTGCATCCCTTACAGCTGACATTTCTGGTGTTGTAACTACGATTGCCCTATCTGCACCTGCAATGGCATTCTTAAATCCTTGCTCAATTCCAGCTGGACAGTCAACTATAATAAAATCAAATTCGTCCCTAAAGCCTTCCACTAAATCAATCATTTGCTGCTCATTTATTGCATTTTTATCCTTTGTTTGAGCTGCTGGAAGAAAGAAAAGACCATCATATCTTTTATCCCTAACTAGTGCTTGCTTTGGTCTACATACTCCAGTTGCAACGTCTACTATATCAAATACTATTCTATTTTCTAATCCTAATACAACATCAAGATTTCTTAGTCCTATATCAGCGTCGATTACTACTACCTTCTTACCCATCATTGCAAGTCCTGTACCAATATTTGCAGTTGTTGTAGTTTTACCAACGCCACCTTTTCCAGATGTAATTACTATTACTTCTCCCATCAGAAAATCCTCCCAATCTAAGTTCAGTACTTTAAATAAATCACTTTTTAAATTCTTATTTCACAATATATATCTTCTTATCAACTATGGAACCCAACATATTGTAGATAAGAATAAACTGTAGGTAATTTTTCAAAGTCTTAATTTATAGGTTCTATTATTATATTATTTCCCTTAATATACGCTATTTCAGGATATTCCGGCTTATAATCATCCGGAGACCTTGTTATCATTTCCCCAATCCTCAGCTGTGTAGGATGGAGTTTCATTGATATGACAAATGCCTTGTCATCACCGCCTATTCCTGCGTGTGCGATTCCCCTTAAGGAACCTAAAACAAGTATGTTTCCCTTGGCCATAATTTCTGCACCAGGATTAACATCTCCAAGTATGACTATTGATCCATCATATTCCACCCTTGTTCCTGATCTAATGGTAGACTTGATGAATTTTGTTGCCCCAGGATTGAAACCTGCCATAAATTCTTCTTTCTTTACAGGCTCTTCCTTTATTATAACAACTTCTTCTGATGTCTTACTGGAAGAGAGACTTTCAATTTTCATATTGTACTTAGTCTTGAGGAAATATCCTAAATCAATCTTTTGATCATCACTAAGATCAATACCCTCAACACCTTTAATTTTAGCACCTTTAAAGAACTTCTCTTTATCCAGAATCTTATTGTTTATCGCTTCAATCATGGCATCTATATCTATGCCACCCTTAAGTACATATATTACCAGTCCATCTTTTAGACCTTTAAAATCTACTATATTATTTGCCCCCATAGCAACCTCCAAAGCACAGAGTATCATTTGTTCTTATTATATAATAAAATAATTGATTCAACAATATTTATTCAGCAACGGCTTGCCCGTCGGGTGAAGTTTCTTCTAATTGTTGTTCTTGATTTAACTGTTCTTGTTCTTTTGCAATTCTTTCAGCTTCTTTTGCGATTTTTTCCTGCTCTACTTCTTCTTGTGTTTTAAGCTTGAAGTAGTCAGCCATTAGGTCTCTGGCAACTGGAGCGCCGTAGCCTCCGTGTCCACCTTGTGGGATCATTACTACTACTGCTATTTCTGGATCATCGTATGGTGCGAATGAAACGAACCATGCGTAGTTGTCGTAAGTATCCCTAAACTGATCAATATCTTCATTTGTGATTTTATCATTGCTTAATATTTTAAGTGCTTCTCTCATACTGCTTCTTTCAGTAAGATATCCCGATTTAACAAGATTAACTATTTTTTCATCAATCTTATTAAGTTCTTCCTCATCTGTTATTTCCTTTTTCGATAATTGTAAAGAACTTATTTCTCCATGACGATTCTTTAGTATTTCATCTGTTTTTTCTTGAAGTGCATCCTTAGAAATATAAGGGGCTATTCTTCTTAAATTACTAAGGATATACTTAACTTCATCCTTAGGAGGAATCCTACCATCTTTTTCAGCAGTACCTGTTTTACCGGCAGCTTGTATTGGGAAATCTACAAAAGCGGTTCTTGCTGTACCACTTTTACCATTTATAACCCTAAGCATCGCCTGTCTAATGAATTTCATATTGTCATTTTGATTAATAAATTCTGTTTCTTCTTTTACAAGCTCTACTGAGTCAACTGATTTAATTATTGATAAAGGTTTCAAATATCCATCATTAGCCACAGTAGCTATATACCTAGCCATTTGTATTGGTGTATACTGGTGACCACCTTGACCTATGGCAAGGTTGAATGTATCTCCTTTGAACCACTTAAGCTGAGTGAAATAATCATATTTTATGATATCAGCAAGATTTTGCACAATATAGTAATCATCATTTGCACCTAGTTCGATAAGTCTTCTAATAAGTGTCCCTCTAGAAGGATTTTCATCTGCCCATGAAACTATAGTACTTTTGATATTTTCCTTTGTTTTTTCATTGTTCATCATTTCTTCTGGGAAATATTCATCAAGAACCCTATCAAGTTTTCTCTCTAATCCCCAAATAATCATTTTTCTTTTCTTCTCTGGATCAGGAACTCCTTTAACTGATTCTGAAATCTCAATACCTGTAGGATCATTTAATCCAAACTTTTTAGTGTATTCAAGAAGTTTCTTAGTATCCATATCAAAATCTAAAGGCTCATCCTTATAGTGATTATATCCTGTAGATATATTATACATATAGTAGTTACATGAAACCTCAATTGCTTCAAATAGATTTGTAGGGCCATGTTTAGCTCTATAGGTATTCCATAACCAACAACCGAATCTATTGTTACCTATATCTATATATCCATCTGAGAAAATTTTGAGATATGGATCAAGTCCCTCTTCAAGGGCTGCAAATCCTGTAATCATCTTGTATGTTGAACCAGGCTGAACCGCCGTTCTTGTAGCCGTATTATAAAGTGGTCTTGGTGCAAGTGGATTCCTAACGTTATCCGGTTGTAAATCTCTCCAATTCTGAAGAGATATACCTGTTGAGAATAGATTTACATCATAGGATGGATAGTTAACCAGAGTTATTATTTCTCCAGTTTTAACATTTACAGCAACAACAGCACCTGATTCTGCTTTAGGATAAGGTTGATACTTATAATCCCCCCACTTACTCTTATATGTCCCACCTACTTGAATTGCCTTTAGAGCTTTTTCTAAATTCTCATAAGTATTTTTCTGTATGTCTATATCGATAGTAAGATCTATATCTTTACCAGCCTTAGAAGCTTTGTTTGCAATTCCGTAAACACTTTCATTAAGGTTTCTAACAAGCTGGCCATATACATCAACTTCTATATACTTAAAACCATTCTCTCCCCTAAGGTCAAGTTCATAGTTTCCTTCTATACCAACTTTACCTATAATGTCACTTCTAAGATATTTATTTTCCTTAACGTACTTCTCAATCTCACCCTCAGTTGATATTTTACCCATATATCCTAATACATGGGCCGCCTGCTCCTTGTAAGGATAATATCTGATAGGTTCAACATCGACAGAAATACCTGGTAAATCCATTGACATCTCTTCTATTTTTACGGCTCTTTCCTTATCAACATTACTTGAGATTCTTATAGGTTCATATTTTCTATAACCCTTTTGTTTTACTGCGTATCTTAGCATGATTATTTTATATGCAGTATAATCATCATATTCTTCACTTACCTTAAAACTTTTATACTCCCTTAATTTCTTAAAGGCTTCCTCTGCGGACAAGTCTGTTTCTATATTAAACTCTTCAAGGAACCTATCCTTTTCAAGCTCTTGTAAATACTTCATACTCTTTACTGATATAGGAAGGTTAATTCCCTTGAGTAAAAGAAATCTCTGAACTTCAAAATAATCAAGTTCACTTGAAATATTCTCCCTCTCCTTTATATCATCGTAAACAACTTGGGCATCTACATAATCTTCATATCCATTTTCATTTAGCCACTGGAGGATTCGCTCATCAGCACTATAAATAAAGTGTCCATTTTCATATACTATAGGCATTGATAACTCATATTCCCCATTGGGATCTAATAAATCAAATACCGATATGGCTACATTATCAAAGTCCTTAGTCGTCAAACTTGAGTTTAGAAGATTTACTGTGAATGCAGGTATATTACCAGCAAGTATTTTACCATTTACATCCCTAATTTCCCCACGCTTTGCAACGATGGGAATTTTCTTTAGCATTTTATTTAAAGCTTCTTCTTTATAGTATTCCCCTTGGGCTATTGTAATAATTGCAAGCTTAGCAAGAAGAATAAGAAAAACTAAAGAAAATGCAATAATTATATGATAATCTCTACTTTTCAACTTATTCAGCATATTCTTCCCATCTTTCTATCTAAGTTCATATCCGAATACTCTCTTAAACAATTTCTTGTAAATAAACACACCAATCAAGGTATTGTAAATAACCTCTATTGGAATTATTTCTATAAAACTTCTACTATAGTTTATTTGATCATTCATAAAAAACAAAAACATTCCATATAGAAGATTGTATATTATAGTAGTACTTACAAATATAATTATTGGTGCAGTATAGTTATTTTTAAATATCTTATCATCAATAAGAATAAGGCAAGCTGAAATCGCAAGATAAATAAGTAAATTCATACATAATGCTTTACTTAAGAATATATCCTGAAATCCCCCTAATAATACTGCACTTAACAATCCTTCCGACTTTCCATATAAAACCGTCATAAGTATAATAAAAATCAAAGAGGTGTTAGGAATCACACCTCCGATTCTGAAATACTGTAATAGTGTAGTCTGAAGTAGAAAGAGAAGTATTGAAATAAGTGTTACATATCTTAGTTTCATATTTATACCTCCTAAACTACTTTGTAATTACCATTACTATATTTAAGTTTTTAAAATCCACATTAGGCTTTACTGAAATGTTTTTTAGTAAGGAATCATTATCGACTATAACCTCTTCAACTGAACCAATTACAATACCCTTGGCAAATATTCCAATACCTGAAGAAATTATCTGATCTCCAACTGCAACTTCTGCATCAGGATCAAAAAGATAACCTACAAGCTTTCCATCAATAGTCCCACTAATAACTCCGTCATAAAGCTTATCTCCAGATATTATTTCAATACCTACAGAACTTTTATTATCAACTATAGAAATAACCTTAGCCCAGTTACTTCCTACCTCATAAACAAGACCAACAAGTCCTTCTCCTGTTACAACGGTAGAGTTTTTACTGACACCATCATCAGTTCCCTTGTCAATAATAAACATACTAAACCAGTTTCCTGGGTCCTTAGAAATTATATTACTAGCCATTACTTTTTCTGGTGATATATTTTTATCGTAATCTAACAGCTCTTCTAATTTTTTAAGTTCTCTGTATTCATTTTTATCTAGGGTATTTTCAATTACTTGCTTTTTTAACTTGGAATTTTCTTCAACAAGTTCCTGAAGTTTTTCTTCGTAAACCCAAATATTTTTGATAGGCTTAAGCTTCGAAGAAATAGAATCTCCAGTCATCTTTAACACCTTTTGAATAGGAGTAACAACATTTCCAATAACATTTTCAAATATCGTTATCCTAGTACGTCCTCCCATGGAGTATCCCATTATTGCAATTAGTAGTATTGTTACTACGATCACTGCCCATTTTTTTAACCCTGACATCGAATTCATATTATCACCAATCTATTATTTTCTTTTTGAAGTTAGAAATACTGATTTTAACATGTCATAATTTTCAATTGCAACTCCTGTACCTGCTGCAACGCAGTCTAATGGTTCTTCAGCTATATTTACAGGCATACCCGTCTCATCACCTACAAGTTTATCTAAACCTTTTAATAATGCACCTCCACCTGTAAGCATAATTCCGTGTAACATTATGTCAGAAGCTAATTCTGGTGGTGTTTTCTCAAGTGTATTCTTAATTCCTTCTATGATTGAACTTACCGGCTCCATAAGGGCTTCATATATTTCAGTAGAATTAACCTTCATAGTCCTAGGTAAACCTGAAAGCATGTTTCTTCCTGTTATTTCATACTCAATTACCTTATCAGATCTGTATACTGAACCAATAGACATTTTTACATTTTCAGCAGTTCTTTCTCCAATAAGTAAAGAATACTCTTTTTTAACATATCCGATGATTGCTTCATCAAGTTCATCTCCACCTATCCTAATAGATAGACTTGTAACGATACCACCTAATGAAATAACAGCGATTTCAGTAGTACCACCACCGATATCAACAACCATGCTACCTGTAGCTTCAGCAACTGGAAGTCCTGCTCCAATAGCAGCTGCCATTGGTTCTTCAATTAAAAGTGCATCCCTAGCCCCTGCTGCGATTGCAGCATCAATAACTGCTTTCTTTTCAACTTCAGTTACTCCAGAAGGAACACCAACAACAACTCTTGGACCCCAAAACATTCTTTTTTTGTTGAATGATTTTTTTATAAAATACTTAAGCATTTTCTCCGTTATATGGAAATCAGCAATTACACCATCCCTAAGTGGTCTTATTGCAACTATATTTCCAGGTGTTCTACCAATCATTTTCTTAGCATCTTCACCAACTGCCATTACTTCATTAGTTCCAGTTTGAATAGCAACAACTGAAGGCTCTCTTATGATAATACCTTTACCTTTTTGATTTACCAGAGTATTTGCTGTACCTAAATCTATTCCGAAATCTCTATACATGTTAAAAAACTTCATTATTTTCTCCTTTCAAAGGTCATATATAGCCTTCTTCCCTAAGACTAAGATAACCTCCATCTCCTATAATTATGTGATCAAGCACCTTCACTCCCACAATATCTCCGGTTTCTATTAGTCTTTTTGTGACTTTAATATCCTCCTGAGACGGGCTAGTGTTACCACTTGGATGATTGTGGGCAAGAATAATACTTGCTGCGCTCCTTTTTATTGCCACTTTGAATACTTCCCTTGGATGAACAATTGAAGAATTCAAACTGCCTACTGATATTACTTCCTTGGCTATGACTTGATTTTTTGTGTCTAATAGTAATATTACAAAATACTCCTTCTTCTCAAATCTCAACTGACTCTCAAGATAAATAGCTGCATCTCCAGGAGATTTTACAGACTTTTTGTTGAAGGATTTCTCTGAGCTTAATCTGTGACACAATTGAAAACATGCCTTAATTTGGCATGCTTTAGCCTCACCTATACCATTAATTCTTTTCAATTCCTCGATACTCATCTGACTTAAACTTACTAGTCCCTCAGATTGGTTCAAGATTCTTTGGGATAGTATTACTGCACTTTCTTTCCTTGTACCGGTTCCTAAAATTGAACCAAGAAGTTCTGAATTAGAAAGGGTATCCACTCCCTCCCTAATCATTTTTTCCCTAGGGCGTTCACTTAAAGGCATCTCCTTAATTGTAAAAGACATGCCATTTCCCCCTTATAAAATTCTAAATCCAAAATAATTCTTTAATATATCACTTAGTCTCGAAATAGGAAGACCAACTATATTAAAATAGTCCCCCTGTATTTCCTCTACTAAAATTGATCCAAAGCCTTGAATAGCATATGCCCCTGCTTTCCCGTAGGCTTCTTGTGTATCTATATAACTATAAATTGTCTCATCGGAAAGATCCTTAAAAACAACCTTTGTTCTAACATAATCTACGACCTTTTCATTTGATCCAGCCTTCACTACAGCTATTCCTGTGTACACAGAATGTTCTTTTCCGCTAAGGGTTTTAAGCATATTATATGCATCATCCCTATCAAGAGGTTTACCATACACTTGGTCATTATATACTATTGTGTCTGCACCTATAACTAATTCCCCATCCTCATATCTAGTAGAAACATCCATGGCCTTTTGAAAAGCTAGGGACATTACTATGGATTCTGGTGAATCATTTAAGTCAATATCCTCTGGAATACCTGAAGGATCTTTTACAAACTCAACATTCAGCATATTTAATAAATCCATACGTCTTGGTGAGCCTGATGCCAAAACTATCTTCATATTACACCACCTATATTTTTGAATAAACAATTACTGCTAATATTATACCAATGATACTGGATAGATTGATATCCATCAAGAATCCAATTGTAAACTTAATTATTGATAAATCAACCGTTACAGGGCTAAAACCGATTCTTTCAGAATATGCAAGAATCTTAATATGACTCTCAAGAAGTTCACCAATTACTCCCCCGATAACCAGTCCAACCAGCAACAATATTAGTAACAATAAGGTATTTTTATTTCTTCCTGCCATAAATCAATCACTCCAAAGTATTCTATATTAATTTTCTATTTATTTCCCGGGTAATATTAATTTGGACGGAAAAACCCCAATATACTTAAAGTTTAGCATTATACATATGTACAATCAAGGAGTAAATGGTGTTATTATTGTAACTTTTGAAAAAACAAATTGTTTTTTTCGTGGGTCCTAGGTCGTTGGTCGTAGGCGGGAAGAACTTTAGGGACTTTAGTTTTATATTAATAGTCTAGGGCCTCGCTTTGATCCTAGATGGATGTATCAAAGATACAATTTACCCTAGACTCTTTAAACATTAGGCTAGCTTAGGCCAAACAAAAAATAAAAAACGCCCTTTAAAGGGCGCTTATTATTTTTTACTTCATCTCAATTGCATCTTTAGGACACTTAACTTCACATTGTCCACAACCGATACATTTTTCTGGATCAACCTTATGGTTTTGCTTAACTTCTCCTTCGATTGCATCTACTGGACAAGCTCTCTTACATAAAGTACATCCGATACATTTTTCTTCATCAATTACTGCAGTTTTTCTGTTTTCAAGGTTTCCTTCGATTGCTTTAGTAGGACACTTTTCAACACAAACCATACAGTTTGTACACTTATCGTAATCAATTACTGCTACATTGTCTACAACTTTAATTGCATCGAAAGGACAGTTTCTTTCACACATTCCACAAGCTATACAAGCTACAGAACAGTTCTTCTTAACGAATCCGCCTCTTTCTTTGTTGTTACAATCAACAATAACTTCTTGCTCATAAGGTACCATTCCGATAACTGCCTTAGGACATGCATCAATACATTTTCCACATGCAACACACTTATCTTTATCTATTTCTGCAATTCCTTGATCATTGATAAACATTGCGTCAAATGGACAAACATTTACACAAGTTCCAAGACCAAGACATCCATACTTACATGATTTTTCTCCACCCTGAAGCATTGAAGCCGCTCTACAATCAGAGTATCCATCATATTTAAAACTATCTTGACAGTTGCTTCCACCGTTACAAAGAACCTTAGCAACCATTTTTACTGAATCTCCAGCATCAAGACCCATGATTTCAGCTATTGCAGCTGCACAGTCAGGTCCACCAACAGGACAACCGTTTACTGGTGCTTCTCCAGCAACTACAGCAGTCGCGAATCCACCACAACCTGGGTATCCACATCCACCACAGTTAGCTCCTGGAAGAGCATCTCCTATTTTTACTGCCCTAGGATCAACTTCTACGGCAAACTTTTGTGAAGCATATGCAAGTCCAGCTCCAAAAAGAAGGCCCATTGTTCCAAGGGTTAATCCTGGTACAATTATACTATTTATATCCATATCTAGAATCCCCCTTCTCTATACTAAACCTGTAAAGCCTAGGAATGCAATTGCCATTAAACTTGCTGCGATTAATGCTATTGGGAATCCCTGGAATGGCTTTGGAACGTCTGCAATTTCAAGTTTTTCTCTAATACCTGCAAATAATACGATTGCAAGGGAGAAACCTATAGCTGCACCAATTGAATGGAAGATTGTTTGTACTAAGCCAAATTTAAACTGAATGTTTAATAGTGCAAGTCCAAGAACCGCACAGTTAGTAGTAATAAGTGGTAAGAACACACCAAGTGCTTGGTAAAGTGTTGGACTGATCTTTTGAAGAACAATCTCAACAAACTGTACAAGTGATGCGATTACCAGGATAAATGCTACTGTTTGTAAGTACTCAAGTTCAAGTGGTACTAAAATTTTATATTGTACGAAATAAGTGATGATACCTGCAAGAGTCATAACGAATGTAACAGCCATACCCATACCAAATGCAGTTTCAACTTTTTTAGAAACTCCAAGGAATGGACAGATTCCTAAGAATCTTGAAAGTACAAAGTTATTTACAAGTATCGAACTTACTAGTATGACAAAAATACTTGCGTTTTCCATTAGTTTTTACCTCCTTTTGCCTCAGCTACGTTCTTAAGAGCTAGAAGTAAACCTAATGCAAGGAATGCTCCTGGAGGTAAGATCATTATAAGCGCTGGCTTGTATGCCGCTCCGAATAATGTAAAACCAAACACGCTTCCTGCTCCAAATATTTCTCTAACAGCTCCTAGAATAGTAAGTGCAAGTGTAAAACCAAGTCCCATTCCAACACCATCAAGAAGTGAAGGCATTACACCGTTCTTAAATGCAAATGCCTCTGCTCTAGCAAGGATAAGACAGTTAACAACGATTAGTGGAATAAATAATCCTAGTGCTTTGAATAATGATGGAAGATATCCTTCCATAACCATACCTATTATTGTAACGAAACTTGCAATGATAACGATAAACGCCGGTATTCTAATCTTGCTTGGAATTACACTCTTAAGCAATGAAATAACGATGTTCGCTGATACCAATACTGCTGTAGTGGCAAGTCCCATACCCATACCATTTATTGCTGAAGTAGTAACGGCAAGAGTAGGACACATACCTAGCATCTGAACAAATATTGGATTGTCTTTAATCAGACCATTAGTAAAATTTTTAATATTCATCTACTTTAACCTCCTACTTCTTATTTAACTCTTTAACAACTTCTGCTGCCATATTTACACCATCAGTTACAGCTTGAGATGTAATTGTAGCACCAGCAATTGCCTGAATTTGATTTTCTTGAGGATTTGCCTTAGCAACTCCAACTTCCCCCTCTACGCTCATACCATTGTACTGCTCGTAGAAACTTGGAAGTAATGCGTTAGCTCCTAGACCAGGAGTCTCATTATGGTTACCAACCCTTACACCAGTAAGGCTGTTATCAGTAGAAATACCTGAGATAACCTCTACAGCTCCACCATATCCACCTGGAGCAGTTTTAACAACGTATCCGATTACAGTGTCTCCACTGAATCCTACATAAATTTCTTTAACTTTATCATTTTTATCGCTAAATTCTTTTAATAGTGCATCGTCAAGTTTTTCAAACTTATCCGCATCTGGTAAAACTTCTTTTCTTGCTAATTCACTAGCAAGTTCTCTTTGTTCAACAATCTTATCGATAGTCTTTGTGTTTACGAAAGCCAAAAGAGCAGATGCAATGGCACATATTAATAATAGAATCGCACCTAATTTACCGATTTCTTTCATTATTTTGCACCTCCAAACACTCTAGGACTTGTATATTTCTCAATAAGTGGAGCTGCAACATTCATAATCAGGATTGAGTAAGAAACACCCTCTGGGTATCCACCGAAGAATCTGATTATTGTAGTAAGAAGTCCACAACCAAAAGCAAATACGATTTGTCCTTTTGGAGTACATGGGCTTGACGCATAGTCTGTAGCCATGAAGAATGCACCAATCATAAGACCACCAGCACATACTTGATAGATCATTCCAGTAAAATCACCTTTTCCGAAGATAAGAGTAAGTACTGCAACTGTACCAATGTATACTGCAGGAATCTTGATATCGATAACACCCTTATAAAGTAAATAAAGTCCACCTAAAACAAGTAAGATAACTGAAGTCTCTCCAATACAACCTGCAACATTACCAACAAGAACATCCATAAGTGATGGTAATACATCTCCTGTACCTTCTTTGATTATTCCAAGTGGTGTAGCTGTAGCAACAGCGTCAGCTCCCGGAGTAACCCATGCAGTCATTTCAACAGGCCATGAAGCAACAAGCATCGCTCTAGCAGCAAGTGCTGGATTCATGAAGTTGTGTCCAAGACCACCAAATGATTGTTTAACTATTGCAATGGCAAATATAGAACCTATAAGTGGCAACCACCATGGTGCAGAAGCCGGAAGGTTAAGTGCCAGTAATAAACCTGTAACAACAGCACTCCAATCGTTAATTGTAACTGGAGCCTTTTTTAGCTTTTGACAAACGTACTCAGTAGCAACTGCTGCAAGAACCGCAACTAAAATAACCTTAACCGCAGCCATCTTGAAGAAGTAAATACCCGCTATCGTTGCTGGTAGTAAAGCTATAACAACGTCTCTCATCACAGAATTAATCGTGTGACTCGCCCTAATATGAGGAGACGATGACAACAATAATTTATTATCCATTTTCCTACCTCCTATTTAGCCTTTCTTTTCATTTTTTGAACCTGTTGCTTTGCTACTCTGATTGAATGTAAAAGTGGTCTCTTAGACGGACATATGAACGAACAAGATCCACACTCGATACAATCAAGAGCATGATACTTCTCAGTCATTTCGAAGTTTTCCTTCTGACTGTAGGCACTAATATATAGCGGCTCTAGGAAAGCAGGACAAATACTTACACATTTTCCACACTTGATACATGGGCCTGCTTCAGGAAGTTTAGCTTCTTCTTCGCTGAAAATAAGAATACCTGAAGTTGTTTTTGTTGAAGGCATTTCAGTATCTGAAATAGCCATACCCATCATAGGTCCACCAAGAATTATTTTACCAACGCTATCAGCAAATCCACCACACTGGTCAATGATTGACTGAAGGCTAGTACCAACTTTAATTTTTAAGTTTTTAGGCTCTTTTACACCTTTTCCTGTAATAGTACAAATTCTTTCTATAGAAGGCATACCAGTCTTGATTGCAGTAGAAACTGCTGCCGATGTAGCAACGTTGTTTACAACAACTCCTGCATCCATTGGTAGGCCACCACTTGGAACTTCTCTTTTAGTACAAGCATAAATTAACTGCTTCTCCGCACCTTGTGGGTATTTAGTATGTAACCCAACTACATGAATTCCTTCGTACTTTGAACAGACATTTTTCATTGTTTCGATAGCATCTGGCTTGTTATCTTCAATACCAATATATGCTTCTTTTACATCTAAAGATTTCATCATTGCTCTTAATCCGTAAACTATTTCCTCAGGATCTTCTAACATTAGTCTGTGGTCAGCTGTAAGATAAGGCTCACACTCAGCACCATTAAGAATGATTGTATCAATCTTCTTTTCTGGTGGAGGAGATAATTTAACATGAGTAGGGAAACCTGCTCCACCCATACCAACAATACCAGCTTCCTTAATAATGTTTAAGATTTCCTTCGAATCAAGCTCAGTGAAATCTTTGCTTGGTTTAACGCTCTCATGTACTTCATCAAGTCCATCAGACTCAATAACTACACATAGACCCATACCAAACATATCTTTAACTTCCTTTACAGTACCTGAAACACTCGCATGGACTGGTGCCGAAACAAAACCACCTGGCTCTCCAATTTTCTGACCAACTTTAACTTGATCACCTTTTTGAACTAGCGGTTCACATGGAGCACCAATATGCTGTCTAAGCGGTATTGTAACTACGTCTGGCTTAACTGCAACTTCCACAGCTTTCTTTTCAGAACTTTTCTTTGCATGTGGAGGATGTATACCACCTTTAAAAGACAGTAAACCCATAACTTCACCCCTTTAAATATTTTTATTTGTTTTTAATATTCATTCATGTGTATTTTTATGCACACAATCAAATCATATTATCGCCTTTACCCTATTATTTTACTACAAAGAGACGGCATGTCAATTGTTTAGCCTTACTATATAAAATGTATTTTTTTTAGTACATGTTAAATATTTAACTTGCTATTTTATTACAAAAAAGTAAAAAAGCCGACTTTTAAGTCAGCTTATTGTATACAATTCTTAAATTCATGTAATATTCCCATGCCTCAATCCACTGATTTTCGTCAAGTTTTTTGACCTTCTGTAGTATTTTCATACATTCATTTTGATAATCTGTGAATTTTTTATCAACTTCTTGACCATCACCTAGTATTTCAATGTTCTGAAAGTTCTCAACAATTACACTATCACTGGTTTCCATAGCCTCACTAAGTAACTTTCCTGATACCTCAAAACTACTTTTACCTTCTAAAATCGATGAAATTTTATAAATTTCTTTCTGTATATTATTAACACCATCTTTCACCTTATCTATGTCAGTTTTTCCATGAATTGTAGTACTTGACAACATAGGTACTATGGTTCTTTTAGATAAGTAAGCATCTGGATATTCTTTTTTTACAGTTTCAAGTATAGCCTTTCCAGATTCACTATCATTAAATACACCTGCAAAAACTCTTTTCATAGCACCATCATCTTGAATAAGGGCCGGTATGCCTTTCTTATTCATTTCTTCTTTCATCTTATTTGCATTAGCCATTTCCTTAAAACTAGCCACCTGTAATGCATAATAGCTATTATCAGCTAAGACAATTCTTGAGCTTTCTTTATTAATAGTAACATTATCTAAATCAATCTCATCTGAAGAAGATCCTGTCTCTTTTCCTGTTTCTATCTGATTTTCCGTTTCCGTTTTTTCTACAGTATTATTATCATCTTCAACAGACTCAGGTCTAACAATAACATTTTCATCATTGTCTCCACTTTCTTGAATTTCGATATTTTTCTTCTCTTTTTCTTTATTAAATTCTTCTATTTTTTTAGCCCTCTCTTGGTAGACTGACTGAAACCTTGGTATCATAACAAATCTTACTGCTACAAATCCAATAATTATTGAAAGCAAAGGTAAAATTATGAAGAGCATATTTATCTTTGACATCTTTTTTTCTTTAGAACTACGACTATTATTTTTTCTATCCATTCTGTTCATATTCAAATATTGCCTTTATGGCAATTTCCTCCTCTCGCCCCTGCTTATAAGGGATAATTTATATAAGAATATTATATCATATCTATTGAGGCTCTAATATTACTATTAAGTTAAAGGAAAGTAGCTTTTATGGTATAATTGATTTATATCTAGAATAGGAGTTGTTAGAGAATGAGGATTGTTCCACTAAGTTGTGTTCGTGAAGGAACTCGCCTTGCCAAAACCATTTATAACTCTAAGGGAAGTATTCTTCTCAAGGCAGGAGTAGTTCTATCAGAAGCACTAATTACACGTATTAAAGAAAACGGTCTTTACACCGTTTATATAGATGACGGTTATAGTGATGAAGAAATAAATGAGCTTATTAAGCCTGAAGTTAGAAACCAGGCAATTAAAGCCATTAAGGAAACTTTTCAAAATATAGAAAAGTTCAATTCTTCTATGAAAAATGAATTTACTAGCTTTAATGATAAACTCAAGGTTAAGGGTATGGAAAAATACCTACAACAATTAAAGCAAGTATCTGACTATATTGTAGAAGATATTACCAACAGTCGTCAGCTTATGATAAATCTTGTTGATATAAAATCTATAGATAACTATACTTATGAGCATTCCCTAAATGTCGCAGTTCTTTCACTTATCTTAGGTATTGAACTTAAACTTTCTAAGGGGGATCTATATAAGTTATTTATGGGAGCTTTATTACACGATGTAGGTAAAGCATTCTTACCAAAGGAACTGTTGTCAGTTTCATTTGATGAGTTAAATGAAGATCAACAGGAACAATATAAAAACCACACACTTGATGGTTACAACTATCTAAAGGAACATTATAGTTTATCAAGCCATTCAAAGGTTGTTGCCCTTCAACACCATGAGCACTATGACGGTTCAGGTTATCCTAGGGGAATGAGTGGCAATTTTATAAATAGAATGGCCCGTATAGTTGCAATAGCAAACTCTTACGACGAAATAACATCAGACACAGTAAATTCGCCTGCTAAACCACCTAATGAAGCAATAGAATATATAATGGGGGCAGCAGGAAGACATTTTGATTTTGATATGGCAAATACTTTTGTAAGAAAGATAATACCGTATCCAGCAGGAACATTAGTAAAATTAAGTAATGGCCAAATAGCCGTTGTTGAAAAAGTTAATCCAAACTATCCACTTAGACCGGTAATCAATATTCTTAATATTAGTAAGGCCGGAGTCCAAAAGTCTAGAATGGATTTACTTGTAAATCCTAATATTGTTATTGATGGGATACAGTATGTGGATCCTAAGGACAGCAAAAACGAAACTTAATATAAAAAAATAAGCCTACTCGGCTTATTTTTTTATATTAAGTTTAAAGCAATCTGAATAAGCGGAGTTAAAAGTACAGTAATTAGTCCAGCTACTGCTATGGATAGACTGCTCATTGCTCCTTCTACTTCTCCCATTTCTACTGCTTTTGAAGTTCCGACAGCATGGGATGAGGTTCCTATTCCAATCCCTACCGCTACGTTATTTTTTATTCTGAATACCTTCATTACCGTTGGTGCAAGTACTGCTCCTATGATACCTGTAAGGATTATTGAGGCTATTGTAATTGACTCTAGACCACCAATTTCGCTTGTTACAAGTATTCCCATAGGTGTAGTAATTGATTTTGGTACTATTGAAAGCATCAACTCTCTATTTAAATTAAATAATTTAGATAATCCCACTACAGTTATAAAAGAAACGATTATTCCTGTTATTATTCCACCTAAAATAGGCTTGTATGATTTTTTTAATATATGAAACTGTCTGTGTAGTGGAATTGCAAGTATAACTATTGATGGTCCAAGGAAAAATTTAATGTGTCTCCCACCCATATCATATGCTTCATAATCCATTCCAGCAAACATTAAAGTAGCTATAATAAATATTGTACTTACTAGTATAGGATTAAGTAAGGGAGTCTTAAATTTCTTATAAATAACAGTACTCAGTATATAAAAAATTACTGTCATAGCGACCATTGATAATTCATGTATCATATTAATGATCCTCCTTTAAGATTCTATCTACAACTTTTCCCGTTACTCCCATTACTATAAACAAACTCACAACAAGTATGATTAGCATTTTCATTATACTTCCCTTAACTATTCCATAAGATACCATCAGTGATACTGCTGGTGGAATAAAGAAAAAACCTAAATGCTTCAGCATTACATTGCCAAAATCAGAAATAAAATCCAACTTTAATACCTTTGTCTCTAATAAAAGAAATAAAATTATCATTCCTAACAAACTTCCTGGTATAGGAAGTCTAAAAAATTCGCTTATGAATTCACTTACCCTTAGTAGTACAACTATAAGGATTCCTTGTAAAATGAACTTCATACAACACCTCCAAAGATAAATAGTCCAAAAAATCACATTTATCCTACAGGTTATAAAAAAATATTAACCCAAACATCATATTTTTCACTAACCTCTAAACCTAAACAATCCACATATATTCTTTAGACCAAACCATAAAAGAATATAATTTTTTGAATCAACTAAGTCTACTATAGTAGTGAAGCGGTGTCTATCACTTTTTTGTTGTATATAAATAGTAAAAATGTCCTCTGGCTGAAAAGGAGAATCGCACAATAATTTTTGTGCTAGGGGAATCAACTTTGCTTTGGCAAAGTCTAGGTGAAAAGGAAGTGATTAAGATTTTTTAATCATAGTACGAATCCGCATTTCGCATATTTGTACATAAATATTAGTTTGTTAAAATGATTATTTCTAAAGTCTAAGTTTTGCATAAGTTCTTAGTTCTTCCCATTCCCCTTTTACAAAGTAAAATTTCTTCTAGCACAAATGTAATCTTGTGCGCTTCCCCGTTTCACCGCCCCTGTCACAGATATTACAATTAAAATACAAATCATAATTATGCTATATAGTCTAAGAAAAATGGTATATTATAAATATATAGAATTTTAGGGAGGTAATATAATATGAACAAATGTAAAAAGTGTTGTGGACTTCTTTTATTCTTTGCTGCTTTAGGATTAGGAATTAAGTTTTTAATGGACTCGGTGTCTTGTGTAGAGAAGCTTGAGATAGAGGAATAAAAAATAAAAAAATAGACAATCGTAATTTTTTACGATTGTCTATTTTTTATTTAGTTTTCTTCAAGAATAATTTTCACTTCTACATTAAAGTTTACTAGTAAATTATCATCAAGGTTATCAATTTCAATTTCAACTGGTACTACTGTTTCGCCATTTCTATTTTCTGATGTTTTCCAGATTCTTTTAATTGATCCTGTGTATACTTTGTCTAAATTTGCCATTGATTTCACTTCTACTTTTTGTCCAACTTTTACATCTTTAACAAACTCTTCTGCAATTTCAGTTTCAATATATCTTGTATCAAGATCCATGATTGTCATGATTTTGATTTCATTAGTTAGGTAATCACCTTCCAGTACATCTAACTTCTGAACTACTCCGTTATTCACTTTCGATAATAAAATACTTCCATCCTTAAGATTTGCATCTTGAATTTTCTTTTCTAAAATCGAGATGTTTCTTTTAGCCTTAGAAATACTATTGATAAGCTTTCTATCATTGTTGTTTTTATTGTTTTTCGTATCACTTAGAGAAAGCTCCATATTAGTAACATTTTTCTGAGATTCTTTATATGTTAATTCTTTCTTATCAAGTTCCTCTTTAGAAATAGAATTTTTAGCATATAGATCCTTTGACTTAAAGTAATCATCTTTTGCCATTTGGAAATTATCTCTTGATACTTTTAAATCATTTATCATTTTAGTTACATCAACATCTTTCATTGATAATTCATATTCTTTTTCTTCAAGATCAAGTTTCTGATCTTCAAGTTCATTATTTAGTTTAGATAAATCTAGCTCAACAAGTTCAGTATTAAGGGCAACTTTCTCCCCAGCCTTAACAAAAACTTTCTCAACCTTACTGTTAAAGTCAACCTTAACATTTTGCATCTCTCTTACCTTAACAACTCCAAAAGCATCTATCTTAGGTACTTCTTTAACCTCTTCTGTCTGCTCCATCATATCCTCTGGCATTGCCTCAGCCTGAGCATTTCCACCTCCGCAGCCAAACAGTCCAAAAGATAAGGCTACAACCATTACTAACAATATACCTTTTTTCATTATATGATCCTCCCGTCCATCAATTTGATTAATCTTGTTCCATATTCAGATGCCTCAAAAGAGTGTGTTACCTGAACTATAGTAATATTTTTTTCTTTGTTGATCTTTTGGAATAATTCCATAATATCAGCACCTGTCTTACTATCCAGGTTACCTATAGGCTCATCTGCAAGAATTATATCTGGATTGTTGATTAATGCCCTTGCAATTGCAACCCTTTGCTGTTGACCACCTGAAAGCTCCCTAGGAGTATGGTCTCTTCTATCACTAAGACCTACAAGATCAAGAAGCTCATCTAATCTTTCTTTATAGTCTTTAAGTTTTTTTCCATCTAAAAGAACTGGAAGCATAATATTGTCTTCTACATTAAGATTAGGAACTAGATTATAAAACTGAAATACAAATCCTATATCCCTTCTTCTTAAAATACTCTCTTCCTTGTCTTTCATTTTTTCAAGTTGCTTTCCCTTAATATTCACAGAGCCTTCTGTTGGTTTATCAAGACCACCAATTAAATACAATAATGTTGACTTACCAGAACCTGACGGCCCCATTAGGGAAACAAATTCTCCTTTTTGAATATCAAGATTTATATCTTTCAAAACAGTCAACTCTTGATCCCCAAGGGTGAATTTCTTATAAAGATTTTCTACTTTTATCATAGTGTCCATTTTTTCACCTACTCATATTTTATTTCGTTTACAATATTTATTCTTGAAGATTTCATAGCTGGTACTATTGAAGATATAAGACTTAATATCATTGATCCAATAGTCATTTGTATCATCAAGGATGGCTGTACCGCAATATCAAGACCCATTTCAAGTGCCTTAAATATCATTGTAAGCATCCTAACCATTAAAATCGTTCCAAATATACCGAATATACCACCGAAGAATCCCGTAGTAAGAGCCTCAGCAAATACCATCTTTACAGTTTGTCTTCTACTCATACCAACAGAAGCATAAAGAGCAAGAGATCTTCTTCTTCTCATAAAGTCAACAAGGAAGTTGTTAACAATACCAATCGTACCTATTACCATCGTTACAATTGAAAAGGCCTTCATAAGCATCAGCATAGTTGCATTTGATTTAAGATTTCTAGCCTTATCTTCCTCAACTGAGCTTAATCTATACCAATAGTTATTAAGTTTTGTTTCTATTTCTCCCTTAGTAGAGAAAAATTGTGATGGATCTTTTAGTTTTATAGCAATATTTCCAGGTTTTCCTGTCCTAAAATCTGATCTTAGGAAAACATCACCAATATACATTTTCTTGTCATTTCCTGAACTCTTTCTTGTAAAAGCTATTATTTCATAATTTCTGTTACCACTTGGAGTCTTCAGTAAAAACTTGTCACCAATTTTATATCCAGAAGTATTCATCATATTCTTAGATAAAACCATTGATCTCGAGTTATTTAACTTCTTAACAAGACCATCTAAATCATCCGTCTCTATTTCAAGACCAAAGTATTTGAAATACTCCATATTCTTTATTGCTGCAACTTCATCAGCAAAATCCTTTTTATTTGCCAAAGATACTCCCCAAGTAGAATCATAAGGAAGATATCCCTTAACATTATCTACTGATGCAATTTTCTGATAAAGTGTGTTTCCAATTCCTCCACCTTCTTTGGAACCCCATATTCTAAGGCTCACATCATAGTGCATATTGTCATAATGCTCAGTAATCAAACTATTTACTGATGAACTTAATGAATCTATCATCATTAATGAAGATATACCCATTGTAAGAAGTATTATAGAACTGATTAGTCCCTTATTTCCCTTGAAGCCCTTCCCAACCAATATACCAATATTTCCAAAAAGCTTTGATATTATCGGTGTTACAAATCTAAGAAGGAACATTGTCATTACTGGTACAAGCATTACTATAGCAACACTTATCATAACCATAGATATAGCACATACCATAAGCTTTTGAGCTTCTGGAACAATATTCGGCAGTACATTTGCAGCTACCATTAAAAATGCTCCAATAATATATCTTATATAAGTTTTTTTCTTCTTATTACCCTCCATAATATTAAGAAGGATTTCTTTTATTGGCATTTTAGAAGTTTTTCTTATAGGAATAATAGCACTAATAAATGATAAAATAACCGCAAGAAGGAATCCATATAAAATATTCATAGGATTAAACTTCATTGCAACCCTCATTGGTTGGCCAGTTAGAGCACCACTTCCAAGAACTTTAGTTACACCTTTTAATACCAGTATTCCTAGTCCTGAACCAACAATACCACCAATAATTCCATAAGTCATACTTTCTATTATAAGTACTCTGTTGGTCATCTTTTTAGTTGCACCAACACTTCTAAATGTACCTAGTATAGGTAATCTCTCCAAAGTAATTACTTTGAAAGATGTGTATATAATATAAATGGATATAAAAATTACAGATATCAACATAAATAAGAATGGAGTACGAATTTGCTTTGAAATCTCGTTAATTTCTTTTTTAGAAATCGTCTCCTGTATCATATGTTTGTTGTAACCTTTTTTAAGATCCTTTTCTACAGTATCAAAATCAAGCATCTCTTTAGGTTTAACATAAATGGAAGTAACATGACCTGCCTTTCCATACTTAGTTGCTAAAGTATTCCTTGGCACGATGACTGTTTTATTATAGTCATTGGGTCTAAAAAATCCATAGTCTTCAGCTATACCCTCTATGAAGTACTTATCCTTCTTACCACCAATCTCAAATACAATATCATCACCAAGCTTATAGCCATTCTCATCAGCGAATTTTTTACCAACTATAACCTTTTTCCCAGAAAAATCGTCCAGTTTACCTTTTTCTAGTATCGTTATCGGATTCATCTTATCTAGACCATCAAGTTCAAAACCCTTTATAGAGACACCAGTCTTTGTCCCATCTTTAGCTTTAAATTGGCCGGATGTTTCATAAGCACCAACTAGATATTCATAGTCCAGTTCTAAATTTTCAGGTACCATATACCTGAAAGTAGATGACTTATCTGGTTGGACAATTTCTTCAGCTGTACCAAAATATGCTTTGAACTGCTCTACAAACATATTTTCAACAGTATCAGACAAAGAAAAAGAACCGAAAAACAATGCTACAGAAAGGGCAACTGATATGATAATAAGAAAAGATCTAAATTTACTTTCTTTAATATTCTTAAAAGTAAATTTTAACAATATGCCCATAGCTACCTCCGTTTAATATAATTATTTTGTCCTTAAATTAACTATATTGATTATAACGCAAAAAATCTTAAGAATAAGTCTTTTAAGATATTCTTAAGATTTTTATAATGATTTAGTAATAAAACGATTAATTTCTTAACTATTCGCTTTATTACGGATTACATCTTTTGCATTTTTCGTGCTCTTTCTTTGCTTCTTTCAAAGTAACCTTCTTATAATTCTTACCTAAAGATCCACATCCCTTTTTATGATACTTGCTTCCATGCTCAGTAATATACACATAGCCGCCCCCATCATCATCAGAATCACCATCAGATATAACCAGACCATTTTTCTCTAATTGATCTACACGTTTACTAAGTAGCAATACTTCATTATACAGATCCTTAAGGGTAAGGTCCTTTTCTTCTATCACTTGTTTTTTACCTAGATCAGTAATATCTAGTTTTGACTCCAAATCATCAAGACTAATATAAATCTTACCTGATTCACTTATGTAATGGACATTATAAACCTTTGAAGCAGATCCTATGCTATATAGCTCATCCCCTGCAAAACAATTGCTAACAAGTAAAACAAGAACAAAAATAAATGGTATAACAATTTTCTTCATAAAAATCCCTCCTGAAAATCATTATACCATAATTTGTAATTAAATTCTATTAATACCTTATAAGACTTTTTCTAGGCACACGAATTTTCCAAATCTGCCAATTAAGTTGATTTCACCAATTTCATTAAAACCATATCTTTTAAACATTCCCCTGGCAGGATCATTTTTAGTATTTGTATCAGTCTTTATAAGTCCTATACCTTTTTTAACTGCAATTTCCTCAGCAAGTTTCATAAAAGCTCCAGCAATTCCTTTTCTTCTTCCATCAACTGCAATAGCAACCCTATGAACAACAAGGGCTTCACCCTCCAAAGACCACTTAGCATCCATATACTCATCAGATTCCTCAGTATTTATACATACAAAACCAAGAACCCTTCCATCTTCTTCGTAAACATAAAGATCCTCAGCATCAATATCCTTCTGGAATCTATCCTCCCTAGGATAAGTACTATCCCACTGGAAATTGCCAGAATCATTCATAATCTTAACAGTCTCATCAACAATCTCCATTATTCTTTCCAAATCATTAACATTAGCCAATCTAATCATGTTAGCTACCTCCAATTGTCTTATTTTCAGAGTGTCTTCAAATCAACACTCTCGTTAAGCAATATATTAATAAGATTAATATATGTTAAGCAGGTGTATCCACCGTTAAGCAGCTATTATCATAGCGTTAAGCGGCATTTTCAATGCTGTACATGGTAACCTTGCTAGCGCAAGCACTTTGTTTTAAGAAAAGTTTACGAAGTAAAGTAACATTGTACGTAATTTGTAAAATTACCGCTTAACAATGAGTTGATAAACTCATCGCTCAACGGAGTGAAAGGAACGCTTAACATTATGATCTCTGATCATAACGCTCAACAACTGTTGCTCTTTAACAGTCAAACTTATTGTTTTTCCAACCACTTAACATTAATTTTTTCTTTTATAAGCCTTAAATCTTCAATGATTTTTCCAACACTTTCATCATCAAAATCCTCAAGAATAAGATCTAAATTTTCATTTTCCATCCGAATAAACTCATCATACAAATCCTTAGCCTTATCCTTAGGATAAAGCATCATCATCCTCTTATCTATCTCAGATTTTTCCCTATGAATATATCCCTCATTCTCAAGCTTAACAACAACCTTTGCAACAGAAGTCTTGTCCACATTCATCATATTAGTAAGATCCCTTTGATTAATACCAGGATTCTCAATAATTCTGACAAGATACATAAACTGCCCCTTTTGTAAATTAAACTTCCTATACTCAATATCCGAAAGATACTGAATACACCTTGTGATACTTCCGATTTCCCTTAGTAGGGTGTTTTTTAGCATTTTGATCACCTCTTTCTTTATATAATAAAACATTTTAGTTGAAAGTTCAACTAAAATGTTTTATTATGCTTAGCATCATCTTTGATGATAGCCTAGCTATATCTCTTGCAGGATATAAGCCCAGCTACACCTTTGGTGTTTAGCCCAGGGAAATTATATGGGGATAATTTCTAGAGCAAGGTTATTTTTTGCTAACGAAAAATGACTCTATAATAAATTTATTGCATAAATCATATATCTATATTATTGATCTGTAATATAATATGTTGGCTTTGTATATATTTTTATAAAAGATTCCGATAAAAAAGTAACATTAAAAAACACGATTCTACAGATTAAATCCTCTAAACCATGTTTTGGGTGAAATTATAAATTAATATGTAACTTCTTAACTTATTAAGTTTTTGTAATCTCCTACAATACTTAAATCAAAATTTGAAATTGAACCTAATATTCGCATGAAAACAATTCAGCAGAAACAAAATAACTATATTCATGCTGTTTCTTTAACTCACTATTTATAACCTGAGTCATATAACATTTAAAGTATAAATTCTACCATTTATTTTCATCCTCTTCATAAGATTGTTTTCTAATTTTTTCAACTATATTTTTTGGGACTTTGTAATACTTCTCCATACTAATTTTGTCATCACTAATATCATCTAACTTAATTACTTCGTAATCTTGTTCATTTCTTTTGTTTTCTAAATTAATACACCCATCTATGGGATCAAAATTTTTCTCCTCCAGTATTAAGTTATTAACTTTTTTCCAATTATCAATATAGTTACCCAAGTAATTAAATTGACGATCATTTTTCAGATATCTCAACAGCTTATGTTGATAAGTTATATCTAAATTCCCATCTTTCAACAATTTTTTTATATCCCTCTTGTATTCATCTAGTAAATCACAACCTTCTTTATCAGGACATTCTTCACACTGAGATATCTGATTTAATAACATTCTTGGTGAATTTCTTTTTCTAAGATACTCGTCCTCTCTTCTAAGTTCCTCTTCTAGAATAACTGTCTCTCTTTCTAAAGATTCTATTTCTACTATCGAATTCAAGTCAGAAATTTTCTTAATAAAATCTGATGTAGTTAGTGAGTAAAACACCTTATTTGTTTCATCATAAAATTCACGAATTAATTCACGGCGCGAACCTAAATCTTTACCCTCAAATTTGTAGCACCAATCCTCTTTCCTATCATCAGAAATAAAAAGAACTGATTTATTTTTATCTTTAGATATTTTAATCATTTCTTTCCAAATAACTAAATCTCCATATCTTTTAGGTTCTGGCTTATTACAATCTTTATAACCTGGAGGTGTTTTCTTTTCATATCTATCTTTACCTTCTACATATATCTTTTCAAGTTCTTCTATTGAAAAAGCTTTAGAAATTCTTTCATTGTATAACTTATTAACGTCATCCAATATTTTGTCATTCGTAAATATATACTCACTAGATATATCACTTTCATAATCTTCTATTACTTTTATAATATCTTTATTAAACAAATCAAATTTTTGAACTAATTCTTTTCTCAAAGGATCCTCATACTTTAATAAAGATACGGAACTATTATAATTATCATTGCTATTGGACTCTCTGATATTGTTCGAAATTTTAGATAACTGTGTATTCAAAAATTCTGTAATATTTTTCTTAAAACTCGCTTTGGATTGGATTATTTTCTCGCGGTTCTCATAAAACTCGTAAGCTACTTGATATGGCATTACAAGTCTGTCCTCAACTGATTCTAAAATTTCAAAAAATTTTTCTCTATTTTCATTATTATATCTATATAAGTTTAATATCGAGTTTGTATCAAGAATTATTAGTGCATCATTTAATAACTTTGAAAAGTTTCTTTCATCTCTTATGTGATATTCAAAAAAAGCCTTTTTCATATAAAAACACCTCACTATATTTATACAATTAGAATAAAATAACAACGTAATTGATTATAGTCTCTCTTTAGTTATATACGAAAGTCAAGATATAAAATCAATCCAGCTATTAATCTCAATTCTCATAAAATAACTCTATTACTTCCCGCCAAACAGTCATACATTAATTTTCATTTTACTTATTATATTTAGTTCACTGTAAGTTATTTAATAAAATGTAATAATCTAAGATTTATTAATCTAATATAATTCTTCGCTCTTCATTCATTAATTCTTATACCTCTAACCATAATTTGAATTTTCCTCAAATAACTCAATTTGTCTAAAAGAACATTTATTAACACACATTACTAATATAGTTTCTTAAACAGTCCGTTGTAATAGCATATTTGGAAAAAACAGATAATGTATTCGAATTAGGATCAATTCTTACACATGCCCTTTTCTCTTCAAAATAAGTGTTATTCTTATTTTTCATTCTTAAATCATTAACTATAGATTTGAAAAATTCTAACTCATTTTTACCTCTAAAATATTTCCCTTTATCAATACCATTATTTCTTTCTACTAATTTCTTTAAATCTTCACGCCTAATTTTTGGGGCATCCGGAAAAATTTTTTCAATATTCTCTAAACATATTTCTTCTTTTAATTCTAACTTATCTATTTGTATTTTTTTAAAGAACTTGTTTAATTTTACTTCAGCAAACTCAAATCTTTTACTTTTATTTTCCTTCTCATATTCTCTAACTAGATACATCCACGCATTAAGATTAGTGACATGTTTGTGAAATTCCTCCCTTCTTTCTCTAAAATCACTAACTATTTTATAATAATCAACATTACTTACATTAACATTAAACTCAGTGATAAGAATATTGATTAATACTTTCTCATCAGTATAAAAGTTTTCTACTGAATAAAATGGTGTTTCATATATCTTATCATCGTCAATGTTGTCATATAGTGAAAAATCTCTATCAATAAAAAAAGCTGTTCTAGTATAACTATACTTATTTGTTTTACTTATTAATTTATATGCCTTTTCAACTTGTTTCTTCCCACCACAATCATAACTTATTAAATCCTCATAATCATACTTTGAGTTATCTACATTTCTAGGATTGTAATACTTTCCGTCTTCACCTTCATAGAAACAAAATAATTTCGATGCATACTCTTTCGAATCTAGTACAAACTTATTAAATGCCACAACACCCTTATTTCTTGCGTTTTTTAATACTTTCAACATCTAATTCACCTGCACATTCTTATCTCTAATACAATCCGACATATCCAATGCAATTTCATCAAAGTCATTATCAAATATAAACGGTGAATGAGTTACGGCAACAAGCATCGAGCATTTTTTTGTGTCTATTACATCAGGCAAAAACATTGATTGCCATTTTATCGATAATGATAACTCCGGCTCATCAAACAATAAAATACATTTGTCATCAATTTCAAAATATAATTTTGCAAAAATAGAAATTACTTGTTTCTCTCCCGATGATAGATTTTGAATTTCGATTGGCCATTTATAATTATTCCTAAAAATCTTCAGATCTACATTACTTTCATCATAAATATACTTCTTATCATTCAAATACTTATTACATGTATTTGAAAAAGATTTAATCTTTTCATCAATAGAGCTTTGTTCTTTATAACTTGAAATTAGGTTCATAATCAAATTTAACAGATATTCGTTCTCAGCTTCCATCATTTTATTATTTTCAACTAATTCAATGATTTTCATTTTATCTGACTTATTAATCTCATCACCTAGTCTATCTAAAGCAATAACTAAACTATCCCTGTCAATTTCTTCAACTTTATTTAATTCCAACTGAGCATGTAGGTATTGATTCAATAATATTCCCGTCATTTTGTTAAATCCATTTATTGCTTTTAACTTTATTTCATCCAATAATTTTTCTATTACTTTATCTACATCATTCATTCCGAATTGTATTAACTTATCATTAAACGAGTTCCTCTCTCTATCCACATGAATACCAAGCTTATTTAAATCTTCTTCTATCCTTCTGTATGTAGGAAAGTAAATAACTTCTTCTTTTACTTTACTTTCTATTACTTCTTTAAACTTAATAACATTCTTGTAATTTCCTTTTTTTTTCTCTTTTTTTAATCCAATCATATACCTTCGTAATTCTCGTTCAGCATAATTTGTAGGCATCATATATGTATCCGATATACGATAGATAAACTTTGCTAAGTCTACATCATTTATCTCATTATAGTTTTGCATTATCTCAATTTCTCTAGAAGTAAAAATAGTTTCGAAATTTATTCTTCTTCTAACGGCTCCCCCTTTAAACAAGTGCTCATTATACGCAATAGCATCTTGACTTGTAATTCCAGCATTAGTACCATCTTTAAAATATACTGCTATTGAATCAAAGTTAATATTTGATAGCTTTTCAATTTTACCTGAAAGAACTGCATATAAACAATTAAGAATAGTTGTTTTACCCATTCCATTCTCACCAACAAAAATATTTGCTTGTAAACCTAAAGGAACATCTACATTGAATTGATCAAACAAACCCTTTATTTCAATATTTTTTACCGCTATCATGTCATCCTCCATTTTTTATTTACACTATATGTATAGTGTTTTATTATCTGCATTTATAAATAATTAATATAGCTCAATTATTTCATTACAAGATATTTAATCATAATCTTTTACATCATACTTCTAATTTTACCTATATTAAGTAAATTATACTCTTTTTTATAAATTAAATAAAGCTCTTTTATAATATTTATTATGTAATTTCAGTATTAATAACTTCACTATTCTTATAAATTTGGATACACTAATCAAGAAATTAAGCTCATAATAATATTATTAACATTAACTTTGAATAACAACAAAAAATTGTACGCATTGAAATAAATTTTAATGTTCCACTCAACTTTAATCTCAACAAACAGGATTTGAGCTATTGATTTTTTCATTAAGAATAATTCATCTGAATGACTTCTCACGAAAATACTATTTCACTCAATCTTCATTAATAAAAGTTATTTAACTACTGCAGTTCACATGAAAAATAAAGCAACCTCCTATGAAAAAATAATTCTATAATAAAACGTCGAGTTATTGAATTAGATCCGAAAACTACTCAAAACCAAACTCCTTAAAAACATATTACCCAGTAAAAATCTATAGATTTTCACTGGGCAAGAAAGAACCTAACATCTTCAATTGTTATTTTACCTAAGTAAAATTTCCTTGGACATACTTCACACAAAAGGATGCTTTTTGTTTCACAAAACCACAAATATAAAGTGAATTAAAACATTTACTTTATATTTCTTAGCTTTACTAGTCGCAAAACAGGTTATATAAGTTTTGCACTTGACCTGAACATAATGTTCAGATTAGACGTGAAATTTGAGCATCAAATAAGTACTAGACTATTAAAGCACAATATTTAAAATAAAAACCACTCTTAGGATAAAAACTACTTTGTAAGCTAGTATTTTGAAATTGAAATGCTCCTATTCAAATTGAAAATACGGTTTTGCATGACAAAAAGCATCCTTTTGATCTCTATGCGGAGAAAACAGTTGAATTTGGGTCACTTATAGAGCTAAATCAACTTTCTATGACTGTCATTCTATTATGAGAAAGTCCGATTTTTGAATTCGGGTCTTAAAAACCAACAAAAAAATCTTACTGAGTAAAAATCTATAGATTTTTACTCAGTAAGAAAGAACCTAAAACCTTCTATTGTTATTTTACGCAAGTAAAATTTCCTTGGACATACTTCCAAAGGAAGTATACTAGTCGCAAAACATGTTCTATAAGTTTTGCACTAGACCCAGAACTGAGTTCTGGACTAGACGCGAAATTTGAGCATCGAATGAGCACTAGACTAATAAAGCACAGTAGTTTAAATCAAAACCAATATGAGGATAAACTACTTTGCCCTCAGGTCATCTCTATATGGAGAAAAGCAGTTGAGTTGGGGTCAATCAAAAACGAAAAAAAGGCAATCAAAAGATTGCCTTTATCATCTGGTGCGGATGGCGGGATTTGAACCCGCACGAGCTGTTGCCCACTACCCCCTCAAGATAGCGTGTCTGCCGTTCCACCACATCCGCGAAAATTACGTCCTGACTATTATTCAGGACGTATATTATTTTAAATCATTTAGCATTATATGTCAAATTTTTGTGACTATAATTCAATTTTCTTTAGCTTATCATTGTTGATTAAACCAGGTATTCTACCTCTTTTTGCTACTTCTTTTCCGTTTACTACTTTTAGATCCATTGTCATGTCAATTGGAGATGCTGCTGAAATGAAGCTTCCAACTCCAAATGAATCTGCTCCTGCTTCTCTTAGTATCTCTATTCTTTCTGGTGTTAATCCTCCAGAAACGATTATCTTAACATGATTGAATCCTTCTATATCAAGCTTTGCTCTAAGTTCTCTAATTAGTCCTGGTGTTACTCCACCTCTTTCTGATGGTGTATCTACCCTAACTCCGTAAAGATTGTCACCTAGTGCTCTTGCTATTCTTAGTGACTCTTCAACTTCATCTTTAAATGTATCAATAAGAACTGTTCTTTGATGTTCTGCTGGCATTAGTCTATCGTACTCTACTGCTATCTTCTCTGTATCTCCAGCGATAAGGATCGATGCATGAGGAAGTGTTCCTGATGGCTCAACTCCTAAGATTTTTGCAGCTAAGATACATGATGCTCCTGTCGCTCCACCTACTACTGCTGCTCTTTCCATTACTGGTGCAACTGATGGATGTAGGTGTCTAGCACCAAAACATAAAAATGGCTTGTCTCCACATGCTTCTTTTATTTTTTTAGAAGCTGTAGCCCATCCACTTGCACTTGCAAGCATACCTAACATTGCTGTTTCGTATATAGCAAAATCTTTGTATTTTCCTGTTATTCTAAGAACTGTATCTTTAGGTTCAAACTCTGTTCCTTCTTCTACAGCCATTACTTCAAGGTCTCTTCCCTTAAGTAATTCTATTACTTCATCCATTCCAGCCATTATACCAGGCTTTCTCGGGAAGATTTCAGCAGTAACCATAGCCTCATCTAAATCCATTCCCTTAAGAATATCTAAAGTTCTTACAAAATAAATATCTGTTGTTGCTCCAGAAATAATTTCTTCATGACTTGCTGAATGTAATTTTCTATCATCTTCTATTTTAAAATTTTCTACATCCTTTAGTCCTTTTAATTGGTTCATTGTTAAACCTCCCACTTTCTATAAAGGAATACCCAAATTTATCCCAAATGTCATTAAATCAAGTAATCACAATAATTATAATAAATCTCCCCAAAATATTCAATGACTAATATATACAAAAAACTATTATATTTTCATTTGGTCTTACGACTAGACACACTTAGTGTATATACAGCTGTATATACACTAAGCGTGTTGGAATTTATTTCAATAACTCATCAACTAATTTGTATAGACTTGCTAAATCTTTGCTATTTTCTATGACTTTATCTGATTTTTTTCTTTTTTCTTCAAGGGACATCTGTGAAGCAATTACGCTTTTTGCATAATCAACAGATACATTATCCCTATTCACCATTCTTTCAATCTGAAGCTCTGTCGGTATACTTACAAGCCATACTTCATCACAAAGTTGGTTTAGACCGGTTTCAAATAGTAAAGGTGCATCTACAAATATCTTTTCATATCCATTTAGTCTATACTCTTCTATCTTTTCCAAGACCAAATCCCTAATCCTTGGATGGATTATTTCATTAAGTTTATCTAATTTTCTTTTATCTGAAAATACAATGTTTCCAAGTGCTTTTCTATTTAATGAGCCGTCTTCTAGCAGTATTTCAGCACCGAAATAATCCACTATATCTATATAGGCCGGTCTTCCTGGTTCTACTGCTATTCTAGCCAATTTATCACAGTCAACGACTGGATAGTTTTGTTCAATTAAAAACCTACTTACTGTGGATTTTCCTGTTGCAATCCCCCCTGTAAGTCCGATTATTTTGCTATTTTGTTTCATACCAACTATCACCTACATTTAAGTCTACACTAAGTGGTACTAAAAGCTCTGCTGCGCTTTCCATTGAATTTACTAGTATCTCCTTAACTTTTTCAAGTTCATCCATATCAGTATCTATGATAAGTTCATCATGTACTTGAAGTATTAGTCTTGACTTTAAATTTTCTTCCTTTAACTTATTGTATACCTTGACCATTGCTATTTTAATGATATCAGCTGCACTTCCCTGAATAGGTGTGTTCATTGCTGTTCTTTCTGCAAATGATCTGATATTAAAGTTTTTAGAGTTTATTTCAGGTATAAATCTTCTTCTATTAAAGATTGTTGTAATAAATCCATTTTCCTTACAATAATCTATCTGAGAATCCATATAGCCCTTTACATTTGGATAATTTGCAAAGTATCCATCTATATACTCTTTGGCTTCTTTTCTACTTATTTTAAGGTTTTCACTTAAACCATAATCACTCATACCGTATACTATACCAAAGTTTACTTCCTTAGCTCTGGATCTCTCAAGGGATGTTACATCTTCTTCTGGGACACCAAACACTTGAGAAGCCGTAAGTCTATGAACATCTATATTCTCCCTGAAGGCCCTTAAAAGGTTATCATCCTGTGAAAGATGGGCAAGTATTCTAAGCTCAATTTGAGAATAATCGGCGTCAACAAGTTTGTGTTCATTGTCCTTTGCTATAAAAACCTTTCTTATTAGCCTACCAAAATCAAGTCTCACAGGTATATTTTGAAGATTTGGCTCTGTAGAAGATAATCTTCCTGTAACCGCTACTGTTTGATTAAGACTTGAATGTATTTTTCCGCTTATAGGGTTGATTACCGCTCTTAAACCGTCAATATAGGTACTCTTAAGCTTTGTATAGGTTCTATACTCCATTACCTTATCTACTATCTCATGCTCGTATCTAAGTTTCATTAATACGTCATGACTAGTTGAGTAACCTGTCTTTGTTTTCTTAATTACTGGAAGTTTTAATACATCAAATAATATTTCTCCCAACTGCTTTGGTGAATTGATGTTAAACTCTACTTCAGAAAGTTCAAATATCTCTTTTCTAAGGGTTTCAACTTTTTCCGTAATTTCTGTATCAAGTTCATCAAGTACACTTGTATTTACATTAAATCCTTCATACTCCATATCACAAAGTACTTCAACAAGTGGCAATTCTATATCATAGTAAAGACTTTCAAAATCATTTTCAGTGATTTTAGTCTTGTAGATTTCTTTTAACTTATATGAGGCAAAAAGTCTTTTGGACATATAGTCTATTAAGTCTGCCTCTTCAACATCACTATAAAGAATAGCCTTCTTACCTTTCCCTAATAACTCTTCACTATCTTTTAATTGGAATACTATCTCTTCAAGTGCCATTGTCTTTAGTGAATGGTCCTTTTTTTCTGGCTCACAAAGATAGTGGGCAATGAATAAATCAAATTCCATATTAGGATAATCCATTCCCATAGACTTAAAGTACATCAACTTGTCCTTCAAATCAAATCCACAAATTTTAGCCTTTGATTTCACAACTTTATCCATAATAAGTTTGATTTCTTCTGTCTCAAAAAGTGTTCCTACATCTTCTTTAACAAAATATATTTTCTTCTCATCCAACATAATTGCCAAAGCCATAGGAATATCTTCCATAATATTAGATCTATCCCCAAGTAGTTCAATATGAATCTCTTGATCATCTTTAATAAGGCTAATTACTTCTGATGCATTTGACTTAATCACCTCTGGAAGCACTAATTCTCCTTGTCCTCCCCCAGAAGCATTGACTTCTTTAAGAAGTTTTGTAAACTGATACTTTTTATAGAACTCTATTAATTCTGATGGATTGGCTTCAATTAGGGCCATTTCTTCATTATCAAACTCCAAAGGAATATCTATTACAATTCTTCCAAGTTTCTTTGAAAGTATTGCCATATCAACATTGTCCCTTATTTTCTCTTTCATTTTCTTTCCAGATATCTCTTCTACATTTTCAAGAACCTTTTCAAGAGTTCCGTACTGATGTAAAAGTTTTAATGCTGTCTTTTCACCAACACCTGGTATTCCAGGAATATTATCAGATTTATCCCCCATAAGCCCTTTCATATCAATGAACTGCTTTGGTTCTAAATCAAATTCTTCCCTTATTGTTGTAAGGTCATATTTTTTAAGCTCTGAAATACCCTTTTTAGTGATATATACATTGATATTTTCATCAACAAGCTGCATTGCATCCTTATCTCCAGTAAATATACAAACTTCTTTTCCATCTGATGAAAACATCTTTGCAACTGTACCAATTAGATCATCTGCTTCAAAGCCAGACATTTCCATTCTATTGATACCAGCCTTGTCTAGCCATTCTTTTACTATTGGCATTTGCTGTCTTAACTCTTCAGGCATTCCTTTTCTAGTTCCCTTATACTCTGTATAAGTCTTGTGTCTAAAGGTAGGCCCCTTTAGATCAAATGCCACACTCATATAATCAGGCTTATACTCATCTATGATTCTGTTTATCATATTGATGAAACCATAAACTCCATTGGTATATATTCCAGCCTTATTCTGTAATGGCGGAAGGGCATAAAAGGCTCTATTTATCAAACTGTTTCCATCTATTAGGACCAATCTTTTCAAATCAATCTCTCCTTTATATAAAGATAATTTAATTCTTTTTCAAAAAACAAGAAATCACTGTATATTACAGTGATTTCTTATAGAACATTATATCATATTATCATAGCCATAAAAGCTTTTAATAGCCATAAGTTACATTAACTTCAGCTTTGATTACTAGAGCACCGGACTCTATTGGAGTACTAGAAACTTTTGCATTTAAAGCATCCATAGCTACTCCACCTCTATAGAAGTCGCTATATGATTTAATCTCATTAACTGAACTTGGAACGGTAACAGTTTTTCCAAATGTAGTTGTAATTGTATTAGCCTTAGCTTTTGCATCTTTCATAGCCTGCTTAAGAGCTTCGTTATAAACCTTATCCTTATCTACATAGTCAAAAGTTATTCCATTAATATTGTTTGCTCCATTAGCTGTTGCAACATCAATAATTCTACCTAAATCATCAATATTTCTAACAGTTATATTCAAGTTGTTACTTACTACATAGTAAGATTTTTCGTTTTTGTCATTATAATCTTTTCTATTATATACTGAGAATCCAGAAGTTAAGATGTCTTTCTTATCAATACCTAATTTTTTTATTTCTTCAATTACAGTTTTCATAACTTTATTATTTTCAGCTTGAGCTACAGATGCATTTTCATTTTCAATAACTACTCCAACATTTATAAATGCTATATCAGGAAATACACTTATTGATCCTTCACCATTTACTGTTACACTTCCTAATTGATCACCTTCTGCTGCAAATGAACCAAAAGAACCCATCATTAAAGCTGTTACTACAAGTACTACTAAAATCAATTTACTTCTCATTTTTCTTCCTCCTATTAATTAATAATACTATTCCTATCACAGTAATCACTGCAATAATCGGAATATATGAAACTATAAATATTACTAGCTCTTCAACCATATTTATTAGGTTGTTGATTGTATTTCTTAATCCATCCATTGATTTCTCCCATAGGGTCTTATCAACAGGATTAATTACCTTTTTTAGCTCCCTAACTTCTATAATCTCTATAGAAAGACTAGAGTATTCAACCTTGTTATCCCAATTTTTCAATCTTCCAGTTTGCTGATCAATTTCAGTTCTTACCCTGGCAAGTTCCCTTTCGACCTCTATTACATCCTTAATTTCAACAGCCTTTTTCATTATTTCTCTTAAAGCCTCTTCACGGGACTCAAGATTTTTAAGACTTGCCTCAGTATCCCTGTAGTTATCAGTAACATCACTAGTATATACATTCGAGTTTTGAACTATTCCAAGTTGACCAAAACCACCAAATATACTGTCAAACTTATCCTTTGGAATCCTCACATTGATATTTCCGTATTTTAGAGATTCCTCTGGGTTGTACTCATCGTATTCACTTATTTCTGAATAATAATTTTCTACATATCCACCTACAGAAGTTACCTTCTTTTCAATATCTTCTATTGTCATATCAAAGTCCAGTACCCTTACTGAAAGATTACCATACTTGATAATTTTTCTACTACTTTCCCTAGCCGGACTCTTTCCGCTTTCTAGGCTATAAGTAGCTGTATCATTGGCAGCCCCAACATCTATTGCCGCCTCATCAAAAGTAATCCTAACTTCAGGAGCATCAACTGCATTAAATGACTCAACCGCTCCATAATCAGCCTCAGCTTTCATTGACATTGGCGCAGCAGCCTTAGTCTCATAAACTGCATCTTCATAATCATACTTATTCATATTACTTAAAGGTCCTACAAGGACTCCAATCATTACTACTGCAGCAACTACTCCGAAGGATACTTTTTTATTTATTTTTTTGAAATTGATCTTCCTAAAATCAAATGAAGGAGTCTTTTTAGTCTGACTTTCAACCACTAGTCTTTCATGCAACTCTTCATTAAAGTTTTCAGGAAGTTCAACCATTTCTATATCATTAAGAGATTCTTTAATAATCATTAAAGTTTCATATTCTTCTCTACATTCTTCACAATTTTCAATATGCTTCTTAACTTCATCAGCTTCTTTGCCAACAAGAAGTCCGTCAACATATAATGATATTAAATCCAAACATTCTTTACAGTTCATTGTATCCCTCCTTCCATAGTCCCTTGAAGGTATATTTCTTCAAAAGAACTTCTTTCAAGGCCTTACGTCCCCGATTAATACGGGATTTTACTGTTCCATGGGAACAATTAAGTATTTCCGCTATCTCATCATAGGAGTAACCATTTATATCCCTGAGTACGATTACCTCCCTATGGTCTTCATTAAGTTCAGAAATTGCCTGAGTTAAAACTTCTTTAAGTTCACTCTTTTCAAGAACAGTTTCAGGAGTATCTCCCTCATCCCTTAATTCTCTTTTTATATTTCCTTCTTCACCCTTGATATCATTATCAAGGTAAAGAACCTCTTTCTTCTTTCTAATAAAATCCTTACAAGTATTAGTAACGATCCTATACAGCCAAGTAGAAAAACTTGAATTTCCTTTAAATTTACCTATAGACTTATACACCTTAATCAAGGCATCCTGAGTACAGTCCTTAGCATCTTCCTGATTCCCGAGCATCCGGAAAGCTATATTATAGGCATTTAGTTGATAGTTTGATATCAGTTCTTCAAAACTATCAGTATCCCCTTTTTTACTCCTTTTAATAAGAAGTATTTCATAATCGGTCACTAAATACACTCCCTTCTCATCCAGCTTATATATGTTAGACGACAACTCTAAAAAAAATGTTCCCACTTTTTTGTTTTTTTTATTTTTTGTTTCTACCCTATTTATGATACTAATAAAAAGCTTGTGGGTAAATCACATTTTTTTGTCTAGTGAAATGTTTTGTTTCATCGCAACATTTCGTCTAGTGTGTTTGCTTTGCAAGCCCGTCTAGTGTAAAATTTCTCTTTTCAATTTTTCGTCTAGTTAAGCTAATAAATATAAATTAAAATGATCTTATTTAATTTATATTTATGGTTTTGTTCAGCAAAAAGCATCCATTATATAGTAGCGTCCTATGATATTTTTTGCTCCTTGAGCAAATAAAT
>JAOARG010000027.1 GCA_025210655.1 Bacillota bacterium | reverse complement strand
TGGAAATACACCTGTCTGATCTGCTTCTGCTGCTATCGGTTTTACTTCATTTTCTGCAAATGCTCTTACCGACTGTACTACCAGACTTTGTTCTTTAGTCAATTCAAAATTCATTTTTTTACCTCCTGACAAATTAATTACTTGAAATATACGATATTTAGTATATTAAATATACTAAGGGATAAATTTGATAGTATCGACTTTGGCTTTTTGAGCCAAAAAAATAAAGCACCTTTTATGATTAAATTTATAATGTAAAAGTTAAGATGCTTTATTCAATTTTTAATTTATTAATTATTAAGACTCATAAACAGGCTCTAAATCTACCTCTTCATGTTCTTCCATTTCCTTTTGCATAGCTATCATATCAGCCTTAGCTTGAGCAAGGTGTGGTTTATCTTCCTTAAGCCATCTATTAAATGATACAAGTGAAATCATAACAAAAATCATTATAGGGAATGCAGCTACAAGTGATGTAGTCTTAATTGGCGTAAGACCACCAATATTCATTACTACTAATGAAAGACCTCCAAGCATTACTGCCCAGAACATTCTATTCCACCATACTGGCTCGTCATCTCCATCCATATCACCTGATGCAACAGTCGCCATAGTAAATGCCGATGAATCGATAGTAGTAGCCGAGTAAATAAATCCTACGAATACAAATAGTACTAGTACTACAGTAGCAAATGGTAATTGCATGAATGCTCCAACTACTGCTGTAAAGTCACCATTAGCTTTTGCTGTAGCAACGAAGTCATATTGACCAGTTAACTGCATGTATAGTGCGTTTCCACCAAAGATAGCATGGAATAGGAAGCATCCGATAGATCCTCCACCGATTACACCAAAAGCGATTTCTTTGAAAGTTCTACCTCTTGAAATCCTTGCAATGAATGCTCCCATGTATGGTGCATATGCAAAGTACCAAGCCCAATAAAATACTGTCCACCATTGTGGGAACATTGAGTGACCAATAGCATCAGTATAGAATGCCATTCTGAAGAAGTCTTTAGCCATAAGTCCAACACTGTTTGTGAAGTTGTTTATGATAAAGAATGTAGGTCCAAATATTAAGATGAATGAACAAAGGATAAGTACCCCTATTACATTGATATCAGAAAGAACTTTGATACCTTTCTTAAGACCTAATGTTACCGAAATCGTAAAGATTGCTGTCCAGATACAGATAACAACAACATCAACCATAAATGTATGTGGTATCTTAAACAGAATACTTACACTCTCTGCAAGCATTGGTGTACCAGATGCTAATGATGTAGCATTTGCTCCCATAAGTCCAAGTATTAGAAGGAAATCAATAAATTTACCTAATGCACCCTTTGCATTTTTCTCTCCAATTACACCAATACAAGCCGTAGAGAATCTTACTGAGTTATATTTTCTATTATAGAAAGCATATCCAATCGGGAATGCCATGATACAGTAGATTACCCATCCAAGTATTCCCCAGTGGAATAATGAATAAGCTGATGCCATTTCAGCAGCGTACGTTGTTTCTGCTTCAATACCAAACGGCGGCGAAACATAGTAATAGTACCATTCCTTAGAAGCCCAAGAAAGTAAAGAGGTACCTATACCAGAACAGAAGAACATAGCAATCCATGATCCTGTCTTAAACTCAGGTGTAGCTTCAGGCCCACCAAGCTTAACTTTTCCGTACTTACCAAATGCTAACCAACAAATAAAACCAAAACTTATAAGAGTTGCCCAAAGATATACAGAACCCATTTGGTCAGTTAAGAAGTTAAATATGTTAGTTAAAGCTGTAGCCGATTGATCTTCATAAGCTATCATTAAAAATACTAGTACTGCTATAACACCTGCAGAACCGAAAAACAAGGGTTTATCTATCGGTGCTGCTTTTGCTTTTGTTTCATTAGCCATAAAATTTCCTCCCCCAATAAATTGATAAAAATATTCTGCTAACTTAATGATACTAAATTCACACTAATTCTGGAACATCAAATAAATCTAAATTATTCCAAGCATTATCTAAACTTAATTCCCCATCTTGAAGTTTAGTAACTATTTCTACTACCCTCTCCATGAATGGTACTTCTACACCAACTTCTTTAGCTTTTTCAACAAATTTTCCATTGATGAAGTTTATTTCGCATTTTCTACCATTTCTAATATCTTGAAGCATACTTGCAATTTGCTGTCTATAAGGTGTATATATCGGTGTCCAGTAATCTTTGATTACCTTTTCCCTTTCCTCAGCATTTTCAAAGTATACATTTTCCATGAACGGTTGAAGCCCAAATAACTCAACTGGTTCTATACCTAACTTCTCAATTACAATACCTGCTTCTCTACCAAGATGTGCAATTACTTTCATTGCTTTTTCATCATCAAGAACTTTTCCGATATCACAAGCAAGAGCTGTTGGTAAGCCACTAAATACCGAGTTATCTGTAAGTTTAGTGTATCTTGTTCCCATTAAGTTTTCTGCAATTTCAGCATGAGCAAGACCAGAAAACACCTTTTGCACTTCTAAAGTCTTTTCAGTAATCTTTCCATCAAGCCTACCAAATGTAATTGCTACATTGTTAGCTCCACAAGTTAGTTCAGATACCCCTGGTTCAATGTATGTAGCTGAATATTCAACACCGCCACCAAGTACTCTGTCTTCTCCAACAAAAGTCTTGGAAATATCTTCTGGAATACCATTTTGTAAAGTAAGTACAATTGTATCTTCATGCATATGTTTTCTATTCGCTTCTAATACATGCTTAAGAACTGTTTGCTTTGTTAATAGAATTAATAAATCATACGTTCCTTCCATATCTTCAGGAAGTGCAGCCTTAACAGGAACTGTCATGTCAAGGTGTCCAACAATCTTAGCTCCATTCTTATTAAGTGCATCAACATGGTCTTTATTTGTATCTACTAAAAGTACATCTTCTCCAGCCTTTGTCATATGGGCACCCATAATAGTACCTATAGAACCTGCTCCAATTAATGCAATTCTCATATTTTCACCTCCTTTACTTATTTAATTGTAATTTCTTTCTTGATTCTTCTGGGCTAAGAACTCTACCACCCATTTTTTCAATAATTTCTACAGCATTTCTAACAAGATCTTCATTTGAAGCAAAGTTACCTTTTCCAAGATAAATATTATCTTCAAGTCCAACCCTAGCATTACCACCCATAAATACTGATTGAGCTACCATTGGCATTTCTTGTCTACCTATACCGAAAGCTCCCCACATTGCATCCTTAGGAAGTGCAGCTAACATAGCAACCATGTTTTGTGTTGTAGCTTCAGCTCCATAAGGGATTCCCATACAAAATTGGAATAGAGATTTTTCATCTAGTAAACCTTCCTTAATTAAATCCTTAGCTTGCCAGATATGTCCTAACTCAAATACTTCAAGCTCTGCTCTTACTCCAGCAGCAGTAATTCTTCTAGCACTCTCTCTCAACATTTCATATGTTGCAAGGTAAGCTGTAGCTTGGTAGTTAAATGATCCACAATCAAGTGTACAGATTTCAGGCTTGATTCTTTCGATATGTGCAACCCTCTCTGCAGCTGTAATCATATCAGTTCCTGGTCCACCTTTTGATGGATCTTCCTCATCAGGAACAAAATCTCCACCCATACCAGTTGTAAGATTTAATATAACATCAGTTCCACTTTCTCTGATTAATTTTGCTGTTTCTTCATATAATTCCATTTCTCTACAAGGATCCCCTGTCTTTGGATCTCTTACATGAACATGGGCAATAGCTGCACCAGCTTTTGCTGCTTCAATTGCAGCTTTTGCGATTTCTTCTGGAGTCTTAGGCACTCCAGGGTGTTTAAGGTGAGAATCACCTGATCCAGTTACGGCACACGTTAATACAACTTCATAATTCATTAATAATTCCTCCTAATGTTGTGTTTTTATGATTCAGACAAGCATTTGCTTGAAAACTGACTAAATAATTTTTATATTACATGCCTTCTGGCACTATAATATTTGCTTCTGTAGCTTCTATTACATCCTCAACTGAAGAACCGTCCATAACTTCAACTAATTCAAGTCCATTATCAGTAACTTTTAGTACACATTTCTCAGTGATTATCATGTCTACCTTACCAGCACCAGTTAGAGGTAAATTACATTCTTTAAGAATCTTAGGATTCCCTTTTGCTGTATGCTCCATTGCTACAATAACTTTTTTAGCTCCAGCTACCAAGTCCATTGCACCACCCATACCAGGAACCATTTTACCTGGAATCATCCAATTTGCTAAGTTTCCTTTTTCATCAACCTGAAGTGCTCCAAGAACTGTTACATCAAGATGTCCTCCTCTTATAATTGAAAAAGACATTGAACTATCGAAGAAAGCTCCATCATCTTTTATTGTTACTGCTTGTCCACCTGCATTAACAATATGTGATTTTTCTTGACCTTCTTCTGGGGCTTTTCCAAGTCCAATAAAACCATTCTCAGAATGTAACATAATGTCATATTCTGATGGAATAAAATTAGCAACAAGAGTTGGTAAGCCAATTCCTAAATTTACTACATCTCCATCTTTAAGTTCCTTAGCAACTCTACGTGCTATAGTATTTTTCATTTCACTCTTACTCATCTAATTGCCTCCCTGATACGATGTGATTAACTAATATACTTGGTGTAACAATATTTTCTGCTTTGATTTCTCCAATTTCTACAATTTCATCAGCCTCTACAATAACTTTTTTAGCTGCCGCTGCCATAAGTGGATTGAAGTTTCTATCAGAACCCTTATAGAAAACATTACCTTTTTTATCAACAATATTTCCAAATATTATAGCTACATCAGCTTTTAAAGGAGTTTCAAGTAAAAAGGTTTTCCCATCAACTGTGATTTTCTCTTTACCATTTTCAACAATTGTACCCACACCTGTTTCTGTTAATATTCCACCAAGACCAGCACCACCAGCCCTAACTCTTTCAGCCAGTGTACCTTGTGGTACTAAATCAACAATCAATTCACCACTATTCATCTGACGCCCAGTTTCTTTATTTGTTCCAATATGCGAAGCAATTACTTTTTTTAATTTTCTTTCTACTACCAATTTACCAACACCTACTTCTGTAAATGCTGTGTCATTACATATTAAAGTTAAATCTTTTAAATCCGACTCTGCAATCAAGTCCATTATTCTATTAGGTGCACCTGCTCCAAGAAAACCTCCAACCATAATAGTCATACCGTCTTCTAACAGTCCTAATATTCCATCTTTTTCTAATAGTTTTTTCATGTTCACTCTCCTAAAATCAGATAATATTTTTGCTTTTCAAATTCTCTATCTCTAAATCTGAGTACCCGATAGACTTAAGTATGTCTTCGTTGTCCTCACCCTTTTTAGATGTGTTAATATCAATAACAGCAGGTGTTCTATCCATTTTCATTGGTTGACCGAATATCCTAAACTGACTCCCACTATCCACTACTTCCATAACCATTAAACGATCTTTTATTTGAGGATGTTTAAGTATCTTATCAATCGATAAAACTGCTGAGCATGGTACACCAGCCGGCAACAATATGCTTTCTAATTCTTCATTTTCATAATTAATCATTACTTTCCCCAAGGTATCAGTTAATTCCTTATAATGATTAACCCTAGATTCGTTATCTACAAAACGTTGGTCCTCCATAAGTTCTACTAAGTTAAGTGTTTTGCAGAAATTAATCCAAGCTTTTTCAGATGCTACACCAATAGAAATATATCCATCCTTTGATTTATAAACATCGTATGGTGCTAGGGTCACATCAGTATTTCCTGCTCTAGATATTACCTCACCCAATATATCTTTTGTAAGTATTGCTACTTCATTTATTGCAATTAGTGAAGCCAACTTTGAAACCTTTACTTCTTGACCTTCACCTGTTTTCTTACTATTCACGACAGCCATTAAAATCCCTAAAGAAACATTAAGACCTGTCATAGCTTCCCCAATTGATGCTCCTACCCTAGTAGGCAAATCCCCTGAAAATCCTGTCAAATCCATTGCTCCTGCAAGGGACTGAATAACATTTTCATGACTCTTAATTTTTTCAAACTTACTTGACTCTCCAAAACCTGATATTGAAGCATATATAAGTTTTTTATTTATTTTCTTTACTTCTTCATAATTTATTCCTAGTTTCTGATAATTCTCATCATCATTATCATAAAGAATTACATCTACATCCTTTATTACTCTTTTCAAAATATCCCAAGCCATTTCTTCTTCGTAATTTAGGGTAATGCTTTTCTTTCCTATATTAAAATTCGTAAAATATCCACTTTTTCTGCCACTCTCTGTTAATAAATCTCTGGTATAATCCGAATCTTTCTGGTGCTCGACTTTTATTACTTCTGCACCAAAATCTCTCAAATTTCTAGTACATAAAGGGCCAGCCATTCCTGCTGAAAAATCTAAAACCCTAATATTTTCAAGAGGTCTCATATTATTCTCTCCTATCTATATTTATGATTAAACAATTTTACTGTCATATAATTCATTTATTTCATCTCTACTAAAGCCGTGGTCCCTTAGAACCTCTACAGTATCTTCACCTAATTCTGGAGCGACCTTCTTTACATTCCAGTTAGATTTAGATAATGAAATCGGATTAGCTGGAACTATCATTTTTCCGATTCTTTTATCTTCAACTTCTATAAATAAACCATCATATATACCAGTCTTGTCTTCCATAATTTCTTCTATATTTCTTACAGCAGAACATGCTATTCCTGAATTAGTGAGTTTATCTTCTATATCAAATTTACTTAACTTTTTAAAAGCTAATGCCAATCTTTCTTCGACTTTATTTTTATCTATAGATGCTATTTCTAAACTCATCACTTCACAAAGTTTTTTTATCTCATTACTACTTGATATATTTATAGTTACAAAACCATCTCTAGTTTTAAATGTATCAGCTATTGTTGATTTAAAGTCCCTGTTTCCAATTCTCCTAAAATCAGATAGTTTTTCGCTATCCATTCTAAAAGTTTCATCTAGTATAGAGCATAGGGTATCTAATATACCAATATCAATCCTTTGCCCTAAACCACTTTTTTCTCTTTCCAATAAAGCTATACAAACTGCATTTGCCATATAGGTTCCACTTACATGATCACCTATGGCTGGACCTATTTTTGTAGGCATTCCTATTTCAAATCCTGTCATATCCATTATTCCACTCATAGCTTGAAGCATAAGATCGTAAGCTGGATACTTTTTCATTGGTCCTGTTATTCCATAACCTGATACAGATGCATATATTATCTTAGGATTTATTTTCTTTAGATTTTCATATCCTAGATTAAATTTCTCCATGTTACCTACTTTGAAGTTTTCACAAACTACATCTGCACTTTCAATTAATCTTTTAATTAATTCTTGACCTTCTTCTGATCTCGTATCAACAGTAATACTTTTCTTATTTCTATTTAAGAAAGCATAGTAGCCACTGTCATTACCCTTAAATGGTGGCCAGTATCTAGCCATGTCACCGACCCTGGGCCTCTCAACTTTTATAACTTCTGCTCCAAAGTCTGCCAAAAGCATAGTACCTAAACTTCCAGCATGAGCTTGAGTAAAATCTATTACCTTTATTCCTTCCAATGGTTTCATTTATGTTCTCCCCATTCTGATTATTAAGAATCTTCTGTCTATATCTTTTTTTCTTGCCAAATTTATTCTGACAATTATTTGTCAACTAAATCTGTTCTTATTCTAAATCATTATTTCTAAGGCCACAAGAACGCACTTTTATGTTTTATAGTGTGTAATTTATTCCGCGGTATGCTTTAGAAACCGTTTTCCCATTTCGACTGTATAAACTTTAGAAGATAGTACTATTTTACAATCTCTATATAGCTGAAGACTCTTGTTTTGTTATTTATTAACAAGTGATTTTGACCATACCATAAATATAGCTACTTCCTTATTTTAAAGACTCTACTGTCTTCTCATTCCCATTTGGGCTTTTCTAGCAAGTTCAATATATACTTTTCTATACCTTTTCCAGCTTCCCTTAGGACTATTTATATAGTCAATCAACAAAAGGAAAACGATATCCAACAAATTACATTTTCCTTCTCTAATTTTTTTAAAAAAACTATAAGAATTTTATGTATTTTTTACTATTTTTAGGCAAGTGTTTGTTGAAGAGTTTTCTTAAAAATTTTTTTGAAGATTTGATTTACTTACTAATTTCACCCCTAATACAAAGGAAATATATCTGCAATCATTACATCAAAAAAAGAAAAAACAGCCCTTACGTTATCCGTAAGAACTGCTTCTTTAAGATTATATATAATATGTTTTAAGGAAGTTTCTTTGATGAAACTTTAATTTTTGACTAGGAAATTATATTTATAATTTCCTTCGGACAGTTTAAACAATCCCGCTGCGCGGGACCAGCAAATCCTTTCTTAAAAGGATTTGACTTTGTTCTTGTATAGGAAATTATATTTTCTATACAAGAACAAAAGACCTTGCAATGTTTGGAAAAGCTGAATAAAATAAAGATGTCAAAAAAAGTAAGGTGATTAAATGGGAAGT
>JAOARG010000026.1 GCA_025210655.1 Bacillota bacterium | reverse complement strand
ATCACAAAACTACCATCAGACTCAAAAGTTGGTAACATTTGAAGTTCAACAACACTTTCTAACTCTTCCCTTAACTTTGGAACATTACTTTTCAAATATCTATTTAGATTGCCCATTTTTTTGTATAATATCTCCGCTAAAGTATATGTACCAACTGCATCGTCATTAATTGTATCGGAGTTAAGCATATGGTCATACATAGATATTTTTTCCTCATCTTCAAGACTACTTCTATCAAATAATTCCCACGATTCTTTATACTTTTTTGGTGCCTCTATCCAATCTTTATCAGGTGGCTCATCTCCTTCGCTATCTCCAGGATACTTATCGTTAGTTACAGCATTTCCTTGATTATTAAATCCAATGTATTTAGATTCAGATCCATATAATACAGTACCAGGATAATTTTTTTGTTGATCAAAAGGTAATCCATAGACTATTTTTCTATATTTTCTATATGATGAAATATTTAGATTGACCATTTTACTTATATCATAGTCGCCTGATGTACTTCCATTATATCTTAATTTAGCTCCTATTCTTTCTGGGTAATCTTTCGATGATGTAATAATCAAAAATATTTCATCATCAGTTAATTTTGATAATTCAATATCATTCATACTACCTAGCTTATTAATTGAATCATTTTCCGCAAAATCTGATTTACTAATAAATATTGCTTGAAATAAAATACTAATAACAAGTGCAATCGCTATTTTTCTCAATATTATTTCTCCTATTCTATCTTAGTGAAAACTACTGGCCTACCTGTAGCCATGTAATATATATCTATTCCATTTATGCTAACATCTTGATCATTCGTATAACCACCTTCTGAAATACTTTTAAAATATGTCAACAGTTCTTCACAATAATAATCTTGATACAATTCTTTAACACATTTTTCAAAAATTTCAGGATAAATTCCACTCCAAAATCCGCCTGAATACCCTAACCTATTAGCAGTATACATTCTTTTCATTTCAATAGTTACAACAGTATTTTTATTTTCATAACTCCAAGGATTCATATTAATTGAAAATCCAAAATTATCATATGTAGCACCACGATTATTTAATAATCTTCCTTGAAGACCAATATAAACATGATCTTGTTCTTCAGTACCATATATAGAGGTAGTACCACCATTCTTAACAGCCTCAAATGTCAATATTTTAAGCATATTAAATATCCTATCATTAAAGTTAGGAATACTCGGATAACTTTCATCCAAATCAATCTTACCACCCTCTTGACTGTTTATAGTTATCTTATGACCATCCAAAATAATATTCTCTGTCCACAAATACTGTGAAGCATCAGGATTATTATTAACAAAATCAATAAATTCATCATCACTCCACATTTCCCTATTCTGAAATTCTTCATTCCATACAAAAGGTTTTATTCCCTTTGTCATCTCCTTGGCTTCTTCCCAAGTAACTAAATTCTTATCTTCAAACATTTCTTCATAACCTTCTGTGTCGTAACCATTGAATATGAATAAATATCTTAATGCATTTCCCTTAGTTAAAAATGTCAAATCATGAGTATTAGTTTGTTCATTCATCAATTTATCATATCCAAGAAACTCTGCTCTTTCTAAATTCAGTTCATCATATCCAGCCATAGCAAAACACTGTTTTGAAAAAGCACTATAGTCTATATAATTAGACATTTCTCTTTGATAATTTTTCCACTGTTCACCTTGCTTGAATGCTACTATCTCTTCAAATGTCATTTCCGAATGATCAATATTCACTCCACATTTTTCTCTAAGTTCATCATAAGTTATCCCATAACAACTCTGAGATAACATAGCGAAAATAACAAAAGTACCAATCAACATCCTAATCTTCTTCATATTTTCTCTCCCTCTCAATAATCATAATCATAATTTCTAACTCGCATCTTTTTACATATCTTTATACACCCATCTATTATTAGCATTATATGTAATTTTTTAACTTTTTATATTTTACCATGTATTCGTTTTGATTGCAAATTTTGGAAGTGTAACCCAAATAGAATTTCTTATCTATAAAAACATTTCATTATACATATGAATTTCCTTTTGCGACTGCAAAATTTCCTAGGACGAATTACAAAATGTAATTCTTTAGACGCAATATCAGTAATTTAACAATATTGCATTAGACTTTCAAATATATTTGAATATTAGACATGATTTTTCAAAGAAAAGAGTACTAGACGAATAAAAGCCACCGCAAAAGGCGGTGACTTTTAGAATTATTACTTCTTAGCTTTTGTTTCCTCTGGTAAACCTGCTATTTCAACGTGCTTACCTTTGGAATCCTCTTCATTCTTGATTGAAACTGGAAGTGGTTTTGCAAGTTCATTTAATTTTTCATTTACTAAATAGTGGATAGAATTCTTAGTATACAATCCATTTTTCTGGATTCTACCGGCTTTTACACCTGTTAGAATTTCTATACCCTGATCTATTGTTTCTACTGAGTATACATGGAATTTTCCTTCTTCCACTGCATCTCTTACTTCTTTATTAAGCATTAGGTTTCTTACATTTTGATGTGGAATCATTACCCCTTGATCTCCTGTAAGGCCTTTTAATTTACACACTTTGAAGAATCCTTCAATTTTTTCATTTACTCCACCAATAGGTTGAATTTCTCCCCTTTGGTTTACTGAACCTGTTACGGCAATATTTTGCTTGATTGGCTTGTCAGCCAGTGATGAAAGAATAGCATATAGCTCGGTACTTGATGCACTATCCCCATCTACTCCAGAATATAACTGCTCAAATACTACCGAAGCTGTTAATGCAAGTGGTTTATCCTGTGCGTATTGATGTCCAAGATAACCAGTCAGTATCATAACACCCTTATCGTGAATCTTACCACTTGTTCTTGCTTCCCTTTCGATATTTACTATACCTGACTTACCTCGGTAAGTAGATACTGTAATTTTCGATGGTTTACCAAATCTATGTTGTCCAGTTCCAGTTACTGCAAGACCATTAATTTCCCCAACTTTTTCACCATCTACATCAATTAGGTAAATCTCATCTTTAAACATCTCCAGAACTTTCTCTTCATACATATTTGCCCTATTCATTTTTTCTTCAAGTGACTTTTCAACATGTTCTGCCGTAACAACCCCATCACCATATACTTCAGCCCAACTGTCAGCTTCGTATAAAACTTCTACTAGGTTATTTAGGTGAGAACTTAACTTACCTTGATTATCGGCAAGTCTTGTAGCATACTCTATAATTCTATATACTGCTGATTTATCAAAATGTTTTAAGTTTTCCTTAATACAATGGGTTGCGATAAATCTAGCCATTTTATTCATATTGTCTTCATTTCTAGGCATTTCACTATCAAAATTAGCCATTATTTTAAATAGCTTTCTAAACTCTTCATCATAATGATAAAGAAGATTGTAAGTGTACTGGTCACCAACAATAATCACTTTGATATCCAGTGGAATAGGATTAGGTTTAAGGGTCTGTGATACAATTAAGCCCATTTCCTTACCAAGATTCTCAATAGCTACATGTTGATTCATTAATGCTCTCTTAACAGCTTTCCATGAATATGGAGAAGATAATAAGTCTTTGGCTTGAAGTATTAAGAATCCTCCATTTGCTTGATGTAATGCACCAGGTTTAATCTGGGTAAAATCGGTTTTCATCACACCATACTCATTTTTATACTCAATACTACCTACTAAGTTGTAAAGAGATGGATTTGTTTCAAATACTACCGGTGCCTTATCAGCTCCACTATTATCAATAAACAAGTTAACCTTGTAGCGATCAAAGAAAGCTTCAGGATTTTTTTGAGCTACAAAAGGATTCGCAGCCTCTTGGGTCTGATTTCCTTTGAATTTCTCAATATTATTAACAATATCCTCAACTACAGAATCCAAATATGCTTGAAGACCTTCATTGTTTTTAAAACTTTCCCTTATGTTTGCAATATGGAAAGTTACGACACTTCGTCCCATTTGCTCATCAATATTTTTAAGTCTTTGTCTATAATTAAGTTCTTCCTGTCTTAATTTGTTAAATAAATCTATTGTCTCAATACTAAGTTTATTGGACTTGTTTTTTAACTCTTCATATTCTTCATTAGTAAGGTTATTGTATTCATCCTCACTCATAGGCTCTTTATCATCTTTAAGAGGAATAGTAACAAGACCTCTCTCATTCTGACTAAATTTAAATCCATACTTATCACCAATAACATTAAGTTTTTCAATAATTACCTCAGTATTATATAGATACTCCTGATAAACTTTATTTCTAGCATTTTCATAGTCCCTAGAAGAAAATACTTTCTCAACTTCCTTTCTAAGAAAACCAATTGTTCTTTCAAGATTTGAAACAAAAAACTTTGCAGTTCCAGGATCAAAACTTATAGCTAAAGGTTCATTTAGCTTACTAAAATTGTTCACATACACCCAATCGTATGGAACCCTCATATTCATAGCCTTCTTTTCAGTTATCAATTTAGCATAACTCTTTCTACCTGTTCCCCAACTACCAGAAATGTAAATATTATAACCTTTCTTCTTAATAGATAATCCAAATTCAATTGCCTTATAGGCTTTTCCTTGTCCAATTATTCCTTGTAAAGGTGTCAAATCAGCAGTTGTCTTGAAATGTAAACAATCATCATCACATTTCTTCGTTAATTGGTCTAGTGTTAATTCATATTTATTCATAAGAGCACCCCCAGATATACCATTTATTTTATTTAAATTCATATTATTGGTATATTTACACTTCTATTTCTCCTATACCCAAAAGTAATAAAAAAATAAACACTCAAATGAATGTTTATTTTTATTGTTTACATTTTATTTTTAATTAAAACTTCAAATTCTTAAGCTTATCTCCAAATAGAGCTTCTAAAGTATTTCCTTCTTGCTCTTCTTCCTCTTCAAACTCATCACCGAAATCAATATCAGCTCCAGCAGCTTCTTTGATACTTAGGGAAATCTTTTTGTTGTCATAATCAATCTTTAGAATTTTTACAACTACCTCTTGTCCCATTTCAAGCTCGTCTTCTGGCTTTGTGATTCTCTTTTCACTGATTTCACTTATATGAACTAATCCTTCTAGTCCCTCAGCTATTTCTACAAATGCTCCGAATCCCATCATGTTTACTACTTTTCCATCTACAACATCTTCAACTTCAAAGTCTTCAACAAGTGTCATCCATGGATCTTCAAACTTAGCTTTTAAACTTAAGGCAATTCTCTTTGTTTTCTTATCTACATTTAAGATAAGTACTTCTACTTCATCACCTTCATTTACTACTTCACTTGGATGAATAACTCTCTTCCATGAAAGCTCATCAAGACCAACTAGTCCATCTGTTCCACCAATATCAACAAAAGCTCCGTACTTCATAAGTTTTGTTACTTTACCCTTTACTAAATCACCTTTTTTAAGTGTTTCATAAAGTTTTTCTTCTGCTTCTTTTTTTCTTTCTTCCTTAACTATTCTTCCAGAAAGAACTATCTTTTTCTTTTCCTTATTAAACTCGATTATTTTAACATCAAGATCCTTTCCTACAAAGTCTCCCATGTTTTCTACATATCTATTATCAAGCTGAGATCCAGGAATAAAGGCTCTAAGTCCGCTTATATCAGCTACCACTCCACCTTTTACAACTTCAGCAGGCTTTACTGTAAAAACAGTTTGTGCGTCAAATTTCCCTTGTAATTCATCCCAAACAACAATTCCATCTGCTTTTTTCTTACTTAAAATAAGATTACCATCTCCATCATCCATTTTAAGTACATATACTTCTACTTCATCATCTACATTATAGTTTGCCATAGAGTCATATGAACCAAATTCCTCTGAAGGAACTATTCCATCTGACATGTATCCTATGCTTACCATCATTTCATCGTTATTCTTGCTGATAACCTTACCTGTAAGAATATCTCCAGGATTTATTTTTTTAATCCCATATTCTCCATCATCAAGTAATTCATCCATTGAAACATTTTCTTCTACTTCTGGTGCCTTTTTCTCTTCCATCACAATAATCCTCCTATTTATATTTCTTTATTATTACTATTTCTTTTTATAACTATAATATAAAAAGAAAGTTAAAATATCAAGCCTGATTAAGGTCTAAAAAAATAAAAGAGAACCTAGATTAGGCGCGAACTAATCCAGGTTCTCAAAATGCTATTGTTGGGCAATAGCTTGGGTAACTAAATTTTTTATCCTTACCAACCTGTGATAAGGTCATATATTGGCTTTCCTGGAGGTACAATCGGAATAACATTCTCGTCTTTTTCGATTACACACTCAATAAATACTGAAGACTTGCCATCGTATGATTTTAGTGCTTCTTTAAGCTCCTCTTCATTATTTACCCTAAAACCTTTAATATTGTAAGCTTCTGAAAGCTTTACATAATCAACATCATTATTTATACAAGTTTCTGAATATCTTTCTTCTTGGAACATCTTTTGCCACTGTCTTACCATTCCAAGGGCATTGTTATTAAACATCACCATCAGGACAGGTATACCGTATCCACTTAAAGTAGCCATTTCATTGCAGTTCATTCTAAAGGAACCATCACCAGTAATTAGTACCACATCTTTCTTTGGCTCTGCAATTTTTGCTCCAATAGCAGCTCCTAATCCAAAGCCCATAGTACCTAAACCACCTGATGTAATAAAACTCTTAGGATTTTTAAACTTCCAGTATTGAGCAGTCCACATCTGATGCTGACCGACATCAGTTGCCACAATAGAATTATCTCCAACATGACCATTTACAGTTTCAAGAATAGTCTTAGGATTAAAGTTACTCAGATACTTAATATCTTTTTCATTTGAATAAATTTCATCAAACCATATATCCCTCTTAATCTCATCAAGATTATCAGAAATATATTTCATTATTCCAGATGCTTTTCCCATAAGATACAGGGATACATCCATATTTTTTCCAATTTCAGTTCTATCAATGTCTATATGGATTATTTCAGCCCTCTTGGCAAATTCTTCAGGATGACCAATAACTCTATCACTAAATCTAGCACCAACTGCAATTAATAAATCACAATCAGTTACTGCCATATTAGCCTCACTAAAACCATGCATACCAACCATTCCTAAAGAGTTTTTATGATCCCTTGGGAAGGTACCTAAACCCATCAATGTATTTACAACAGGTATATCATTTTTAACAGCAAGTTCAAAAAGCTCTTTGGCTGAATTAGATGCAAGAACCCCACCACCAGCATAAATTACCGGTCTTTTCGATTTCTTGATTTTTTCAACCGCTTCATCAAGCTTATCCAGCTCAGGCATTAAATCTTCAACACTTGTTTTTTCTACACCCTCATATCCTGACCAATCAACTTCTTTACTAAAGAAATCCTTAGGAACATCGATAAGAACGGGCCCTTTTCTACCTGTATTGCAAAGCTTCAAAGCATCTTTGACAGTTTTCTCAATATCCTCTACTTTTTTTATAATAAAATTATGTTTTGTAATGGACATTGTTACTCCAGTAATATCTATCTCCTGAAATGAATCCCTACCCATAAGGGCACTAGGTACTTGACCAGTTATAATGACCATAGGAACAGAATCCATGTATGCATTGGCTATACCTGTAACTGTATTAGTTGCACCAGGACCAGAAGTTGCAAAACAAACACCTGGCTTGCCACTAACCCTAGCATATGCATCAGCCCCATGTACTGCCGCTTGCTCATGGGCCGTTCTATAATGGTCGAAATAATCCGTCATGTCGTATAGTTCATTATACAAAGGAATCACAGCTCCACCTGGGTAACCGAATATCTTTTCGACCCCTTCATTTTTCAAAACATTTAATAAAACCTTTCCACCATTCATCATTATTACAAGCACCCCTAACTACTTCCATACAGCTCCATCTGAAGCGGAACTTACTGATTTCTTATATTTGCCCAGATAACCCTTATAATCATTACCCTTAAGAGTTGTATCTGATTTCCTTTTGTCTAATTCTTCTTGATCTACAAGAAGATTAAGTTTTCCTTCATTAATATTTATTTCGATAGAATCACCATCTTTTACAAACGCTATAATTCCACCTTCAGCAGCTTCTGGCGAAACATGACCTATTGCAGCTCCCCTTGTACCTCCAGAAAATCTTCCATCAGTAATCAGGGCTACAGAACCATCAAGTCCCATTCCATTTATTGCAGATGTAGGAGTAAGCATTTCTCTCATACCAGGGCCACCTTTAGGACCTTCGTATCTTATTACTACAACATCTCCTGCCTTAATTTCATTGTTCATTATTGCAACAACACTGTCCTCTTCTGAATCAAACACCCTTGCTCTTCCTGTAAACTCCATCATTTCATCAAGAACTGCTGATTTTTTAACCACAGCACCATTCTCAGCAAGATTTCCCCATAATACTCTTATGCCCCCATCCTTACTATATGGAGCATCAATATCTCTAATTACAGAGTTGCCGATTTTTTCAGAATTCTTTATTCTATCACCTATCGTTCTTCCCTCTACAGTCATAACATCCAGATTTATAAGATCATTTTTGCTTAATTCATTAAGTACAGCACTTATTCCACCAACACTATGAAGATCTTCAATATGGTCTGGACCAGCTGGAGAAAGTCTACATAGATTTGGAACTCTTCTACTAACCTTATTCAACTTTTCTAAATCTAAATCAAGTTCAAGTTCCTTTGAAAGTGCAGTTAAATGAAGAACTGTATTTGTTGAACATCCTAAAGCCATATCTGCAACAAGTGCGTTTTCTAAAGCTTTTTCATTCATAATATCCCTAGGACATATGTTTTTCTCAAGCATTTCCATTACTGCTTTTCCAGCTTCCTTTGCAAGTCGCTTTCTTTCAGCTGAAATTGCCGGAACTGTACCATTACCCTTAAGACCCATGCCTAATACTTCAGTCATACAGTTCATTGAATTTGCAGTGAACATACCTGCACAAGATCCACATCCTGGGCATGCATTGTTTTCTATTTCATATAGTTCCTCTTCAGTCATTTTGCCTGACTTAACAGCTCCTACTCCCTCGAAAACTGTTGTAAGGTCTATCTTCTTACCATTTAATCTACCAGCCATCATTGGACCACCACTTACGATAACAGTAGGAACATTTAACCTAGCTGCCGCCATAAGCATTGCTGGAACCGTCTTATCACAGTTAGGAATCATAACAAGTGCATCAAGACTATGGGCCTTTGTCATAATTTCAATCCCATCAACTATAAGCTCTCTACTAGCTAGAGAATATCTCATACCTTCGTGATTCATTGCTATACCATCACAAACGGCTATAGCTGGAAACTCAAAAGGTACTCCCCCTTCCATAAGTATTCCCCTCTTAACTGATTCAACAAGTTCTCTCATGCCAACATGACCAGGAACAAGTTCATTAAAAGAGTTTACAACACCTATAAAAGGTTTTTTCATTTCACTATCTGATAATCCTAAAGCTTTTAATAAAGAACGATGAGGGGCTTTTTCAACCCCTGACTTAACATTGTTACTTCTCATGGTGCTACCTCCAATACTAGTCAATCCATTTCATCATACTTCTAAGATTCTTACCAACTCCAACAATTGAGTGCTCAAGCTCTTTGTTCTTGATTGAGTTAAACTCAGCTCTATTAGTCATATTCTCTACTAACCAGTTTCTAGCGAATTGACCTTCTTGAATCTCAGCAAGAACCTTTTTCATTTCTTTTCTAGTATCTTCAGTTATAATTCTTCTTCCAATCATATAATCACCATACTCTGCTGTATCAGATACAGAGTATCTCATTTTTTCAAATCCACCTTCATATAGTAAATCTACAATAAGCTTCATTTCATGTAGACACTCGAAGTAAGCAATTTCTTTCTGGTATCCAGCTTCTACTAAAGTATCGTAACCAGCCTTGATAAGCTCTGTTACACCACCACAAAGAACTGCCTGCTCACCGAATAAATCAGTTTCAGTTTCCTCTTTGAAAGTAGTCTCAAGCATACCTGCTCTACCAGAACCAATACCAGAACCATAAGCTAGAGCTAAATCTTTACATTTTCCTGTGTAATCCTGCTCTACTGCAAATAGACAAGGTACTCCATTACCTTCTTGGTATACTCTTCTTACAAGATGTCCAGGTCCCTTAGGAGCAACCATGAATACATCTACATTTGCAGGTGGTACGATTTGTGTATATCTAATATTGAATCCGTGGGCAAATGCTAATGCATTACCTTCCTGTAGATTCTCTTTTATTTCATTTTCATAAACATATCCTTGCTTCTCATCTGGAATAAGTACCATTACTATATCAGCTTCTTTAGCAGCTTCTGCAACAGTCTTAACTTCAAAACCATCACTCTCAGCAACTTTTTTGGATTTAGATGTACTATGTAAACCTATAACAACATCATATCCAGATTCTTTTAAGTTTAGTGCATGGGCATGACCCTGAGAACCGTAACCGATAACTGCAACTTTCTTACCCTCTAATAATTCTTTCTTTGCGTCCTTATCATAAAACATATTAGCCATTTTTACATCTCCTCCAAAATTCTTATTTCATCAAGTCCAAATAATTTTTCCAATTGGAACTTCGCTTTTTCTGTAGTATTCTCATTACCACTTATTTTAATAATCAAATTCGAATGATTTGATCTCACATCACTTTTCATACTAACATCTACAATATCAAAATCTTTCCTTCTCAATACACTTACTGCTCTAAGTAAATTATCTACTCCATTATCCATTCTCGCACTTAAAACCGGCATCTCAAAACCTCCTCATTTTCATAATTTTCCGTAAATTTATAATATTCAAAATATTTAGTTCTGGATTAAGTGTGTTGTTTTTGGAATATTTAGATATTTAACAAATATACTAACTCTTTTGCCATATAAATGTCAAGATATATTTTATTATTTTTCTAGGAAACCGTTACTTAAAATTTTTTCTTGAAAAATAAAAAAACCCATCTCTAATAATATATTATTAGAGATGAGTATTATACCCACGTTACCACTCTAGTTTGCTTACGCACACCTTAATTCAGATCTACTAATCCTAGACTTTGTAACGGTGTCAACCGTCCTTGGCTACTTGCTACTCTTTCACCTTGGAAACTCAGGAGTGATCAATCAACTAATTCATTAACACCGAATTCACACCAACATCGGCTCTCTTAAGATAAGTGGAAAAAGTCTTTATCTCCGTCTTCGTTTAGAAGTTTTTTATTAACTTAATATCGATTATACTCCTCCCAAAAGAAATGGTCAATACCTTTTTTGTCTTTTGTGAGTTTTTATAATCAAATTATTAAAAACAATCATATTTTTCTGAATATTTGTAAATACTCTATAAAGAAGCACTGAATCATTTATTCAAGAATATACTCTTCGCTTGGCATTTCAAACTCAGAAGGACTTTTGATTATAGATTTAAAAGTAATATTTATACCGTTTTGTCTATATTCCTCCACTTCAAATCTGATTTTACCTGAAATTGCACTTATTGATTTCTTCTTTATATCTATTTTAATATCAATATCTAAATCCATTTTTACCTCTTCAGATTCTAAAGCGTCAATAAGTTCCCTAGCAAAAGAATTTGATTCATAAACTGGTTTTAAAATTTTTACCAACTTATTTAAATCCATTTTATATCTGTATCCTTTACCATCCTTAACTAATAAATCATCATTAAGGAATGTACTAATTGTACTTAGATACATTTGATTCTTTTCCTTAAATTCTTCCCTATCTCCATAAGATTCACGACCTATAAGCATTAGATACTGATTAAATAGATTATCATTAAGACCACTGATTATCATCATTGTTTCAGAATCATACTGACCTGTTGTCTTGTGCCAGAATCCATTTTCAGTTTTCTCGTATAAGGCTCCGTTTGACATATCAAATATAGAAGTTTGATTCATATCTCCATAGTAAAATGGTGAATTATCATTATTCTGAGCATCTGAAGAAACAGAAAAATATACCTTATTGTCTTTTTTAGAATAGCTTGAAGATAGAATACCTGCCGATTCATACTTACCATCTTCCAACATCTCTATTTTAGCTGATGATGCACTATCAAAGTTTTTCATTTCGGTAATTGTATTTAAAAGATCAAATAAGTTGTTAAACTTATATTCTTCTCTTACCTTCGCTTCATATGTCTTGGCATTATAAAAGTCTACATTGAGGGAATCATCCATTGAATAATTGCCCACCATTGCAAAAGCTAAATCTATATAGTATTTATCCCCTACTTTTGCAATTTCATTTGCTCCAAATGGACTATCAAAGGTATTAATTTCACCAAAGTTCTTAATTGCGATTTTAGGAGAATTTAAAGATAGAGTATACTCATATCCTAGTTTTGAATTTGATACTCTCATTTTGTCACCAGAAGCCTTAAACTGAATATTTTCCGCACCATACTTAGATCTAAAGCTTTCTAAATCAACATAAATCATATTGCCAATAAGTATATAATCTTCAAACTTGATAGGATCACCATTATAGTTCCATATTACTCCAATCGGATTTACAGTATTATAAGCTTTAAGTCCCGTCTTATAAGAATGGTCTATAAATACAGTAACTGCAAGATCACTTCTTATATAAACATAACTTCCATCAAATAAGAATGGTGTTGAATAATAAACATAATCAGTTTTTATTCCTTCTTTTTTGATTTTACATTTATTATCCTCATCATTAATTAATCCACTTATGTAAGTGTCCTCTTTACTAATGTAAACTGTATCATCATTGTTAATCTTATAATGTAATCCCATCATTTCTGCAAATTGGTCTAATCTGAAATACTCTGATGTATTTACATCAAATACTTGAAGTTCCTTATTACCATCTTCTAATATGAAACTAATAGTCTCCATATCCTCTACTTCATTTGCATAAACTACTCCACTTCCCATTACAAGAGTTAATACTAGTATTAACATTAAACGCAATGGTGACTTTGAAAATTTTGTCTTCATAAATTCCTCCTAATTTTTATTATGAAAAAAGTTATACAATTTTAACTATAATATGTCACTGATACTTTTTTTCATAGGCTTCCTTAATGCATGATAATTGATATATAGTCTGTTTAACTTTAAAGCCGGAATCCTAATGGATTCCGGCTTTAATATTCAATTATATATATAAATTATACTAATTCTTTAACTTTTGCAATGATCTCTTTTGAAGTAAGACCATACTTAACCATCAGTTCAGCAGGCTTTCCAGACTCACCGAAAGTATCCATAATTCCTACTCTTAAAACTCTACCAGGAGCTTTTTCTGAAGCAACTTCAGCAACTGCACTTCCAAGTCCACCAATAATACTGTGCTCTTCAGCAGTAACAATTCCCTTAGTTTCTTTCATAGCCTTAACAATAGCATCTTCATCAATTGGCTTAATAGTATGCATATCGATTACTCTTAGGCTAATATTTTCTTTAGCAAGTTCTTCAGCTGCAATCATAGCTTCATTTACCATTATACCAGTAGCGATTACAGTTACATCTGATCCTTCTTTAACTTCTACAGATTTTCCAATTTCAAATGCTTTATTCTCATCATAAATAACTGGAACACCTGATCTACCTAATCTAACGTAAACAGGTCCGTAGTAGTCTGCTGCTAATTCTAATAATTTCTCCGCAGATACTCCGTCTGAAGGATTTAAAACTACCATATTTGGTAAAGATCTCATAAGTGAAAGATCCTCAATAGCCTGGTGTGATGCTCCATCTTCACCAACTGTAATACCAGCATGAGTAGCACAAACTTTTACATTTAATTTTGGATAACAAATTGAGTTTCTGATTATTTCGAAAGCTCTTCCTGCTGCAAACATTGCAAATGTAGATGCAAAAGGTATTTTACCTGCTGCTGCAAGACCAGCTGATACACCGTATAAGTTTTGCTCTGCGATTCCCATATTGAAGAATCTTTCAGGGAATTCTTTACTAAATCCAGCTGTCTTAGTTGATTTAGAAAGGTCTGCATCAAGAACAACTATTTTCTCATTAGTTTTACCCATTTTTACTAAAGCGTTTCCGTATGCTTCACGAGTTGCTATCTTACCCATTATAAAGCACCTCCTAACTCTTTTAATGCAATACTTAGCTCTTCGTCTGAAGGAGCTTTACCATGCCATCCTGCTTGATCTTCCATGAAAGATACACCCTTACCTTTAACAGTCTTGGCAATAATTACTGAAGGACCTTCTTTTTCTTCATCGCATTTAGCAAAAGCTTCTGCGATTGACTCAAAATCATGTCCGTCACAAACTATAACATTCCATCCGAAACTTTCGAACTTCTTGTCAATAGGAGAAATACTCATTACATCTTCATTTTTTCCATCGATTTGTAAACCGTTGAAATCAAGAATTGCAGTAAGATTGTTTAACTTGTAATGGTTTGCTGCCATTAAAGCTTCCCATACAATACCTTCATTCATTTCACCATCACCTAAAAGAACATAAGTCTTAGCATCACTGTTATCAATCTTGTTAGCAAGCGCCATACCTACTGCTGTAGATATACCTTGTCCAAGACTTCCTGTTGACATTTCAACACCTGGGATGCTTTTCATGTCTGGATGTCCCTGAAGTAAAGAACCAGTTTTTCTTAAAGTAAGAAGAAGTTCAGGATCAAAAAATCCTCTTCTTGCTAATGACGAATATAATACAGGTGCAGCGTGACCTTTTGATAAAACAAATTTATCTCTTCCATCCATTTTAGGATTTTCAGGATTAATGTTCATTTTTTCAAAGAATAGATACGTTAAAATATCTGCTGCTGATAATGATCCACCTGGATGACCAGAACTTGCTGCATGAATCATAGTTACGATGTCTTTTCTTACCTGTGTAGCAGTTTCTTTCAGTTTCATAAATTGACTAGACATTTATGCTTCCTCACTTTCTTTTATTGTTAAATCCCTCACCCAATACTTCGTGTATCGTATTAACCATGATGAAGGCATTCTTATCGATATCATGTACCACATGTTTAAGTTTAGCAACCTGTGCCCTATCTACAACGCACATCAAAACTTCTTTTTCATTACCAGTATACATTCCTTTACCTTTTAATGCAGTAACTCCCCTATCAATTTCTTCTATAATCTTTTTACTAATTTCTTCTGGGTAGTCTGTAATAATATGGAATACTTTACTATAATTCATCCCATCTATTACAAAATCTGCAACCTTTACAACTGTAAATAAGCAAATTATAGAGTATAGACTGGTTTCAACATTCTTATTTACTATACCAGCAATAAAAACCACTGAAAGGTCTACAAACATCATCATCTTAGGTATACTGAACCCTGGAATCATCTTATTTAAAATGGCTCCGGCCAAATCTGTACCTCCGGTAGTTCCTCCACTTCTAAAAACTAAACCAAGACCTACTCCGTTAAGTACTCCTCCGTAAATTGATGCTAGTAAAATATCATGGGTCATATTAAAATTTCCAAAGGCTTTAGATAGTATATACAAGAATAAAGATAATGAAACAGTACCATATGCTGTCTTTACTCCGAATGTTTTTCCTAGAAAAAATATTCCTATAATAAATAAAGGTACGTTTATAGCAAGATTTGTAACATATACTTCTATTGAAGTAAGTTTTTCAATTACAATGGCAAGACCTGTTACTCCTCCCGGAGCAATTGTGTTTGGAGATAGGAAAAAATGTATCCCGCATGCCAGTATTAAAGTACCTAGGGCCGAAACTAAATAGTCTCCTGTTACCCTAAATGCTAATTTTTTGTCCATAACTTCCCCCATTTTAAGTTTTTTCTGCTATCTATTAACTAGCAGACATATGTATAGATAAACTCTCCCCAAAGTCAACCAAATAGAATTATAACATAGATGGGATGATTTTAGAACAAAAAAAAAGTGGATACAGGGAAATAAAATTCCATAATCCACTTAATACTTAACCTTTATTCCTAGTTATAAGTACCTTCACTATAAATTTAGGTATTGCCATCATTCTAAATATTCTTCTTGGGTCAGTCAGTAATCTGTAGAACCATTCAAGCCCAAGTTTAATAAATACTTGCGGAGCCCTTTTTGCATTACCTGACCAAACGTCTACACATCCACCTACGCCAATGGCTACAGAAGCAGTCAGTACCTTTTGATACTTAGCAATCCATTTTTCCTGCTTTGGTGCACCTAGTGCAACAAAAAGAATATCACACTTTGATTCGTTGATTTTATCAACAACTTTCAATTCCTCATCTTCTGAAAAGAATCCATCCATAGTGCCTGCTGAAAGTATATTGCTATACTGGCTTTGAATATTCATCATTGCTGTTTCAGCTACTCCAGGTTTTCCACCGAGAATAAAAATTGATTTGCCTGTCTTATTGCAATAATCAAGCATTTTCTCCATCATATCTATTCCTGTAACCCTTTCAGAAAGACCTAGACCATATATTTTTGAAGCATATATTAATCCTATACCGTCAGGGATAATCATATCCCCATTCTCTAGAACTTCCTTTAATTCTTCATCTTCTTGGGCTTTCATAACAATTTCTGTATTTGGAGTATAAATTGTTTTCGTTCCCTTTTCATCAAAAAAAGTCAAAAACTTATTGTATGCTCCTTGATTTGTTAATTTGTCTATTCTTATCCCAAGTATTCTTACATAACCTTTATTCATAAATTCACCTTATCACTTAGTTAGTAAATCAATTCCCATTTGTGCAGAAGCATTTACTTTCCCCTTAAGAATTGATTTATACTTTTTTATTTTAGCTAACCTAGAATCATATTCCTTTTCTAACTCTAAAATATTATTACATATTTGGTCAAAGGTCAAGTTTTCTATGTCACCTGCATTATTTTGCTCTACCATTTGGCAAAATGCTTTTATTTTCGGATCATACTCAACCCCAATAAAGGGTATCTCATTTATAGCTGAGAATATAAGTGAATGCAGTCTCACACCTATAATAAAATTGCACTTACCAAGGATTCCACTAACCTCACTAGGTGAATAATAGTTCTTTATTACATATGCTGAGTTATCAAGTCCCTTTAATATTTCCTCGGAAATTTCTTTATCATCTGGGAATTTCATCGGAATAAAAACGACTTTATAGCCTTTTTCAATTAAAAATCTAGCCACTTTTCTAAACAAATCAATAGTATTATTATCATTCTTCCAAGGTCTTACTGAAATACCTACCAGATTACCTTCATGGGAAATCCCCTCTGCCTTAAGAATATCATCTATTCTTGAGTCTTCTTGTTTTTCCATAGTAAAAGCAGCATCTGCAGTAAGGTAAACATTGGAATTGTTCTCCATACTTATTATTTCTTCATATGACTTTTCATCCCTTAAAGTAATCAAGTCTACCTTAGAAACAACCCATTTCATAATCGACTTATTTCGTGGCTTAGTTACTGGGCCGTATCCATTACAATAAAACATTACCCTCTTACCAAAAAATTTGGCAAGTAGAATCATAGCAATGTAATAATACAAGGATCTACTGCTAGTAACATCCTGAAGCAATGAACCACCACCACTTATTACAAGATCTGAATTTTTTATGTGTTTTATTATATCGGAATATCTGGATCTACTTACAGGCTCCACATTAAATCTGTTTTTTATATACTCAGAATTATATGTTAGGACACTGAATGATATATTTTCATCCTTCTTTCTAAAATCCCTGATAATAGAATCAAGGATTGCATCGTCCCCTGCATTTTTGAATCCATAATACCCGAAAATGAATATTTTCTTCATTCTACGCACTCCTAAAAAATTTCTACTCCACAATTTCTAGTCCGTATATTACAGGTGTTGTCTGTATTTTTGGTGATTCTATTGTCATAAGAAGACCTATTTTACAATCTTTGTTGGCTAACATAATTTCGTCACCGTTAACATCGCCAAATCCCTTAACTCTTAGTATCATATCGTACTTATCAGGAATATCGACCTTTTTTACTTGACCTGATTTTAGTACTATTGTCTCCTGTTTAGGTCCTACTGTTTTCTCTATTACTTCTCCAAGGACTTTTCTTGTCTCACTGTTCTTAACAATATCTCCTACTTCAATATTATCAACAGTAACATTTCTTACTCCACTTACATAAAAATCAATTATTACTTCTTTTTGCTGATTGGAATTTATTACTTCTGTAATATTATTGTTTTTTACATATAATAATCCTGCGGCAAGTACTCCGATTAACAGAATTACAAGAAGGTCAAAATAATTAACCAATCCAAAAATCCTGCCTTTTTCATCTATGAATTTCATAAATCTATCTCCTTTTCAAAACTATATTGTAAAAGTCAATTGTCTTATCAACCATCTTTTCTAAAGAATAGTGTTCTTCAACCATTTCCCTAGAATCTAATCTATACATTTTTCTTTTTTCTTCTTCCATTTTGAAAAAAGATTCTATATCATTTTTTAAAATTTCAGCATCAATTTTATCATTGGAAAGTCTGCCAGTAAAATTGTCTTTCATGCCCCTTCCCTTTATATCTTTATCATATAAGCCAAGATAACCTTCTCCACCGTATAGAAGAACATTTTTTTCCATAGCCATCGCCTCTAAAGCTGATCTTGAAACTGCCACAACCAAATCTGATATAGCAAGGAGCTCAGGTATATCTGTTCTTTTTCCAAGAACTTTTATTTTATGAGAATAATTCACCTTACTTACACTAAACTCAATATCTTTTCTATCTTCTCCATCTCCAACAATAATCAAATCCATTTCATCTTCAATGTTTACAAAGGCTTCTATTAGATTTAATACCACCGGTGTAAGATCACCTGAAAGCCTACTAATATATAGTATTTTCTTAGATGTATTTTCAAGACCAAGTTCTGCAACAAGTTCTTCACTTCCACTTTTAGGAATAAAGGTATTCATATTAATACCATTTGTAATAACTGTAATCTTATCCTCTGAAAGGTTGAAGTTTTTTACTAAATGATCTTTAATATCATCACTTACTGCAATAACCTTTTCACCCCAAAAAGTCAGTGCCTTATATACAAAGCTAGTTGTATTCTTAGCATGAGCTGTTGTAATCATTGGAATCTTTGTCATAAAAGATGAAATTTTTCCGTCAAGTGATGGTATTCTACCATGGGCATGAATAAGCTCTATATTTTTTTCCACTATCAACTTATTCATAATTTTAACCGATTTAATAATCGCCCTTGGGGACTTACTATCAAGAGGTGCATTATATACCTCTATACCTGACTCCTCAAGTTTTTTCTGATAAACTCCACCTGAAGAAACAACCACTGGCTTATAACCCCTTTTTCTAAGGGAAATAGCCAATTCAACTATATGGGTTTCTGCCCCACCAATATCCAACGTCATAGTTGGTAATAAAATATTCATTATTATCTTCACCTAGCCTCTTTCTTGTGTAATCTGTATAACATGACTATAATACTAATATTAAACCAGAAACTATAAATAATTTTAGGATTAAAAAGTACATGCTCAGCTATACCGTGAACCATTACACCTAAAATACCACAAACAAACGCCATTATAAGTATCTTAATCTCCCTTGAGCATTTAGAAGAAAATACCTCAAAGCCCATTTTCACTAAAGAAATTATCATCAACAGGAAGGATAACAAGCCAAATAAACCTGTCTCTATCATAAGTTGAATATAAGTATTGTGAACATGATAAGGATTGGCATTCTTGATATATAGGGGAGTAATATCCATAAAAGCCTTATAACCAAGACCTATTCCAGACATCCAGAAATCCTTAATAATGTCTACAGATTTCTGCCATAGATTAAATCTATAAAAATTAGAACTATCTTTCAAAGATCCTATAGTAGATATTCTTTGAAGAATCGATGAAGGCATTAGATATAATCCCAACAATCCCATAGGTATCATAAGAAAAATAAATCTGTAATTACTTATTACTAAGAACAATCCACAACTTACTACAAGGCCTAACCATCCACCTCTGGAGTAAGTAAGACCAATACATAAAATTTGTACAAGGCACATAGCACCAAAGAGAATTTTTTTGCCCCAATTCTTGTTATAAACAATATATGCAACACTTACTGGAATCATCATAACAAGATACTCAGCAAGTACATTTGGATTTTCAAATGTTGAATAGATTCTCATCTTCAGTTGAGTATTTTGTGTTTGATCTACCCATCCACTTTCCATTGGAACCCCAACAATATACTGATATATACCATATAGAGATACAAAGAACGATGAAAGAATCATAAATTTTATTATTGAAAATACAGTTTCTTTCTTCATTTCATAATTCATTGCTATAAACACGAAAAACATTCCAGTTATATTAAGGGCCAAATCCCTTAAACTACCGGAAGGATTTACAGATAAAAAACTACTAAATAAGAGAACAACTACATAAAATATAATAGGATATGTAACTGGCACTCTATCAAACTCTATTTTTCCATCCCTTAAAGCTTTAAAAAGGTAAACTGCAAGGACTAGAAAACTTAGAACCATGATTTTCATATCTCCTAAAAAAGGATATGTTAATGCAAATAACATGATTCCCAACTCTGGCCTTGAAACTATAATAAATCCTCCTAATAGGACTAAAAGAAGTCCTAGGGAAAATTCAATTCCAATTACTAGGCCAAGTAGAGCAACTACAATAGCTGTTGCAGCAATTGTAACTTTGTTAATTCTACTACTAGAGTTATTTACTTCCACTAATTCCACTCCTTTGACCTAAAGGATACAAAATATGTCAATATCCTATATATTAAACTATTACGAAAATACTCCATACTCTTAGAACTTGCCAATACTATACCTATAAGTGAAATAGTGATCATAACTGCAAACATAATAATATTTCCTCTTATTACAGAAATAATTCCTGATATCACTCCATAAACTAGTAAAAACTTTCCTACTAGGGCTAGTGATTTGTCTAGGCTATTTAAATCCATCACTATATCATTCGATTTTGAATACTTAACTTTTGAAAACACTCTATTGATAAATGAAAGAATCACATTAAAGATTTTCAAAAGAAAATCTATTATTCTTCTGAATATAGACTCTTCATATATATCCTTTTTATCTTTTATTATTTTATTAATATAGGATGTTTCATAGGATATAATAATTCCATTTACAATAGATCTAATAATTTTTGCTAAAATACTATTATCATAATACTGCAAAATCACAGAGCATATTTTAATTACAAACTTATAAATTAAACTATGTTTCATTATTATTACCTACTTTTTTATTATATTTAAAATATCTGTATTTGACACATATACATCTGATTTCAATCTAGTTTCAGATCCTATAAAGTATCTCTTGGTTTCAATAAGAAATCCATCCCCATCAAAAGTTCCCTTTGCTTCTACAGTAAGATACAAATCATAAGAATTTGGAATTTCAGTCATTTCACCTTTACCTGACTCATCAACTATAAGCTCCATGTGGGGCTTATACTCAAAAGAAACAACCTTTCCAAAATCATTTCCTCTAATAGAGTCATACAACTTCTGACCCTCATAAACATTGTCAACAAAGCCCTTAGTAACTTCGTCCATAAGTAGCTCAACAGTGGCTTCGTTCTGAGGTTTTAAACCTAAGCTATTTAACTTTGAAAACTTGGATACCCCACCAAAAGCTAGTGCAGCAATTAATATCACAACAAAAAGGTCTACGATATTTACTAGACCAAATAGTTTACCCTTTTTATTTATTATCATAATTCACCTCTATAAATATTACTTATTTTACTGTACATTATATGCACCTTTAATCATTACATATACTAAAGTATTACATTTAAAGCCTCTTCCATCTGCTTTAGGAACAAGTAGATGGTGATTTTTTGGAACTGCTTGAGTATTTGTAAGATCAATACCATCTGTTAAATCTGCTATTCCATTTTCACCTGAAATAATAGATGCTTCCCCAGATCTAAGTATAAATTCAGTACTAGCTCCAAACAATACCTTTTGTCCAACCTCAAGTTTTACAACTTCAAAAACTGGAGATTCTGTATTTGAAACAGTTGACTTAGCTTCACCCGACTTAGCAAAGTTCTTATCAACATAATACTGTAATTGTTCTATTCTTTGCTCAACATATCCCATTGTTACCAAAGGATCTTGATCCGTTCCAGGTTCAAACACTGCTGAAGCATCAACAGCACTAAAAACAAAGAAAGACGCAAGTAAAAAAACTATCAAAAATGACTTTTTCATATTTTACCTCCTAGATAACTATTTTACTACATCTTACAGATTATTTCATTAGTTTAGAAGCAATGTCATAAGCATTTAACATATTTACCATTATATAAACAGGAAAAAAATCTATGACTATCTTCCCAGAAGAAATAATCCTCTGGAATATTAAAGATAGCCATAGATTTTTTAAATATGTAAATCTTGCCTATGCCCCTATTCCTCAGAAAAATCCATTTGAAGACCAACACTAAGAGCAAGTGCCTTGTCAACCTTCTTCATCAATTCTCTGTTACACTTTCCAATTTTCTGTATCAATCTTTGCTTATCAATAGTTCTAACCTGCTCAAGTAAGATTACAGAATCCTTGGTAAGACCTACCTTCCCCGCTTTTATTTCAATGTGGGTCGGTAGTTTAGACTTGGAAATCTGGGCAGTAATAGCCGCAACTATAACTGTAGGGCTATATTTATTCCCTACATTATTTTGTATAATAAGTACCGGTCTTTGTCCACCTTGCTCACTTCCCCTTACTGGGCTGAGGTCAGCAAAGTAGACATCTCCTCTTTTAATATTCAAATTATTCACACTCCGACGACAATTTTGATAAATACTCGTTTAACGAATCTACATCATTAACAAAACCAAATTCAGCGAAATCTAAATTAATATCCCCCATATTAATATACGCGTCCTTTAGTTCTTCAATACTCCTCTTATAGGTTGAAAAGTCCTCTGGTAAGAAATGAGCTTTTGCTTCTCCAGAAAATTTTTTCTTCCTATTGTTAAAATATTCAAATGTTAATCTTCCAGACTCTTTGTTGTAATTCATAGGATAATACCTCCATCTTTTCACCATTTTCTATATTTCATGAAAAGTTAAATTCGAGGCTATCGAAAAAATCTTAAAACCAACTTAATTGCCTACACCATTTAAAAGTATTCTATACATCTAAAACTATTGTAAATACTACTTTTGTCTTAAATTTTCCGACAGAATGTTCCCCGATTCCAAAGCTGCCATTATGTTAATTATATCACAGTATCCAATTATATAAAGACCCGATTGTAAGTAGATAAAAACTATGTTCCTTATTATTCCATAAGTACATAATCCTTGGTTTTTACAACTTCCCCTTCCTTAATATAAATCCTTGGAACCCTTTTGTGTATCATACAAAGTACTTCATAGTTTATTGTACCCAAAGATTTAGCTACTGAATCTATGCTTATAGAACTTTTTTCTTCACTTCCGTATAGGGTTGCTACATCACCTACATTTACATCTAATCCCGTAACATCAATCATACATTGATCCATACAAATTCTACCTACAATTGGAACAATATGATCTTTACAAATGGCCTTTCCCTTGCCAGAAAGAAGTCTACTAAAACCATCACCGTATCCAATTGGAAGAGTTGCAATTCTTTTTTCATCATTTGTTGTATAAGTAAGTCCGTAACTTATACCTTCCCCTTTAGGTACCTCTTTTACATAAGAAATCTCTGCCTTTAGATTTATAACCGGCTCAATCTCTAGCTTATCCTGTTCAACAAATTCAGAAGGATAACAACCGTATAGAATGATTCCAGCCCTAACCATATTGAAATTATATTCAGGCATATCAATTATTCCAGCACTGTTTGAAACATGCTTAAGTGGAATATCGATATCTCTTTTTTCTATCTCTTCTATCACATACGAAAACTTATCCATCTGTTTTCTAGAAAAACTCTTATCAGTCTCATCAGCTACTGCAAAATGAGTAAATATACCGACTACATCAACATATTCTAGTTTTGTGCAAATATACTCTATATCATCTATGGCCTTTTCACTTGGTCTAAATCCCAATCTATTCATGCCCGAATCAATATTTATATGAAGCTTAATTTTTTTACCATATTCCCTGGCAACATGATTAAAAGCCATAGCCTGATCTTTAGTATATACTGTTTGTTCTATATCATTTTCGATTACATCTCCAATGATTTCTACAGGTGTATATCCAAGAATCATAATTGGAATCTCCCTATGTCTTCTCCTCAGTTGAATTCCCTCAGTTAAGGTTGCAACTGCGAAATAGTCAGCACCGTTTTTTTCAAAAATAGGTGCTATTTCAACAGCTCCAAGACCATATGCATCCGACTTAATTACCGCTGCTACTTTTACATCTTTACCTACTATTTCTTTTACCGACTTAAAATTTTTCTCTATATTATCAAGATTAATCTCAGCCCATACAGGTCTTTTGACCAAACTGTAATTCATTATATAACCTCCACACTTATATAGTACCAACAATATCCTTTAATGTGTAAGTCAAACCATCTACTATATCCCCAGAAAGTAGCCCATGCTCACCCTTATCTTTGGCAGCCTTGTCTCCTGCATCACCATGGACATAAACACCTGCAATAGCAGCTTCTTCGATACTTAATCCCTGAGCAATAAAAGAACTAATTATTCCTGTTAGGACATCACCACTACCAGCTGTTGCCATTCCAGAATTTCCATTATAATTTATAAATATTTCTCCATTTGGTTTTGCTACAATAGTTCTTGAATCTTTTAGTACAAGGATTACATTCCATTTTTCTGCATATTCCCTTGCTACACTTATCTTGTTACTTTTTATTTCTTCAATTTCAAGACCTGTTAATCTAGACATTTCACCTATATGTGGAGTTAAAACTACATTTTCTGACTTTCTAGATTCAAGCCACTTCACATCTTTGGAAAGAGCATTTAAACCATCAGCATCTATAACTATAGGAATGTCTACTTCTTCCAAAACCCTTCGTATCACTTCTGATAATTCAGCAGTATTCCCACACCCAGGACCAATTGTAATTACGCTGGCAGTTTCAGATTCACTTATGATGCTACTTATATGATTTATACCAATTATACCTTTTCTCATCTCACTTAAAGGCACTGTGATTGCCTCTGGAACAGATGAAGTAATTATATGATTTAAACTCTCTGGAATAATTAGCTTAAGCAATCCCAATCCACTTCTTAAGGCCGCTTTAGCTGTCAAAATAGCAGCTCCTGTCATGCCATAAGAACCTGCTACAAGACACATCTTCCCATATACACCTTTGTGGGAATTGGAATTTCTTCTTGGTATAAGATTCTTTACTAGGCTCCCAGTAATTAAGTTAGCTTTAATATTTTCATCCATCTTGGCAACTTCAGGTATTCCAATATTTTTAAATATTATTTCACCATTGTATACTGTCCCAGGATGCAAAATATTTCCGTATTTAGGTGTAGAAATTACTATAGTTTTATCTGCCATAACTGCATTTCCAGCTATATTGCCATCATTTCCAATAACACCAGATGGAATATCAACTGAAACAACATAATTTTTATATTCATTAATTATTCTTATGACTTCATTGGCTATACCAAAAATTTCGTCATTAAGTCCAGTACCGAAAAGTGCATCTACAACTAAATCACTTTTGATTATGGAATATTGAAGTTCTTTGGTATTACTATGATCTGAAATCTCTTCAACTTCAACACCTATCGCCTTTAAAATATCATAATTGGTTAAGGCATCTTCTGTAAACTCACCTCTGTCACCAGTATAAAAGACCTTAACACCATAACCTTTATTATGAAGCTGTCTTGCTACTGCAAAACCATCCCCCCCATTATTTCCTTTACCAGAAACAATAGTTATATATGAACCTGGGGCAAAATCCTTACAGATTTCTTCAACAACACCATAAGCGGCATTTTCCATAAGTATGATGGCTGGAATACCAAACTCTTCAATAGCTCTTCTATCAATAGATTTCATTTCTTCATTGCTTGCAATCTTCACAATCTTCACCTCTTACAAATCAAATCATTTTTTTATAGCAATAGTATTGGCACATGCATATTCCTTTGAATGGGATATGCTTACTAATATTTCTGCAATATCTAAAGTCTCTGCCAACTGTTTTGCATTTCCATAAAGATTTACGTATGGCTTATTATAATCATCCCTAAGAATTTCAATATCCCTAAGGGAAAAATTCCTTACTCCTGTGCCCAAAGCCTTTGATACAGCTTCTTTAGCCGCAAAATTACCTGCTATAGATGACATACGAAAATTTCTTGATTTAAAAAGCTCTATTTCCTTGTCTGAATAAAACTTTTCAACAAATTTCATACTCTTCTCTACGGCCTTCTTTATTCTTTCTATTTCAATAATATCAGTTCCTATTCCGTATATATCCATAATGATACCTCCGCACCACGAAACCGCTAAAAAAGTAGCTACAGTTGATTCTTATCTGCAATATGTTGGCTTCCATAGTTGAAAGAAAGATACATATTGTGGTATAAGAATTTCAAATTGGACTTTTTCAGTGACCTGCACACCAAATGTTTTTAACATAAATATTATATCATCACAAAACTTCTTTTAACATTCTAATTAAAGATTCTTTAAAGTTCAAATCATCATCCTTAGTTCTTTTATTAGTTTTAGTGTACTTTTTATGTCTATTTCTTATCTCTCTATTTAAATGTCTTCTATGAAGCAGAAGCTCTATATTCATATCATTGAAAACTTTTCCATTCTGATTCATACAGTGACCTTTTTTAGCAAGAACCATAGCCGCTAATCCATAATCCTGAGTGACAACCAAATCACCACTCTCTATAACGTTAACAATAACAATATCTGCCCTTTCCCTAGACTTATCTACAAACTTTACACTACCGTACTCAGGTGAGTACTCATGGGCTATATTCATTACAAACAAAACATCTAATCCAGTTTTCTTAGCAATATCCTGTATAATTTCCTTAACGGGACAACCGTCCGCATCTACTATTATTCTCATTTATTCCTCCCTGATATCCTAGTCAAATGTCAGGATACAAATTTAGAAATCCCTATTACAAAGTAGCTATTTGTGGTACTATAATTATTGTACATTAATATACCTTATTTATATAGGTAAATTTCAAACAGGGAATGATCATTAAATGAAGAAATATATATATCATATATTGGGACTAGTTTTAATCATAGTCCTTGCAGTAGTATTTTACCACACTGAACGAATTGAAACTAAGTTCCAGGACGCAAAAAGATTCTCCGAAAATACTGCTCCTGTTAAGGTTTCAGATAAGTACGGATTTATTGACCAAGAAGGACATTTTATTATTGAAGCTCAATATGATGATGCTGAGCCCTTCACTAATGGTTTCGCAAAGATAAAAGTAGAAAAATCATGGGGAATAATCAATGTCAATAATGATATTATTCTTGAGCCTATTTATGACTCAATAAATCCTTATGGCCTCAATTACTATTTGATAGAAACTAATGGTAAAAAGGGATTGTGTGATAAAAATTTCGACTTTATATTTGAACCATTCTATACAGATATTCATATAATTGATGATGAATACTATATAACAAGAAATAATGATTCTATGGAAATTTTTGATTCAAAGGGAAAAAAAGCTATTTCAGGCACTTTCCAAGATATTGACGTCTATCAAGAAAAACATATGGCCTATCTTAAGAAAAATGAAAAATGGGCTATTTACGATTTGAAAAACAAAGAATATACAAGTAATTTTGACTTTGATGAAATACAGTATAAATATCTAGATCAGCATATCACAATTAAAGACAATAAATACGGAATAATAGATGATAAGGGAACTATACTAATTGAAAACAAGTATGACTATTTAGAAACTGAAGATGGTAAAACTTATAGCTATAAAGAAAATGACCTTTACGGCTATTTAGACTTAAGTGGTAATATTATTATTCCTGCTAAATACAAGAATGCCAAAGCCTTTGAAGAAGGATTAGCTAAAGTATATACTGAAATAGATGGAGTAAACTATATTGGATTTATTAATGAAGATGATGAAACTGTAATTGATTTCAAATATAGACTTGCACATAAGAAGGATTCCATAATTGCCGTATATGAAAATATAGACAATGCTTATAAATGGGGACTTATCGATACAGAAGGTAACACCTTAATAAAAGCTAGATATGACGAAATAAAGTTTCATGGAGATAAATTCATTGTAATGTCTGATTACAAATATGGACTGCTGGATAAGGACTATAAAACAGTAGTTCCAGCGAAGTACAATGAAATTAAAATCCTTGGCGAAAAGGCAATTGCTATATCAGATAAAAGCCTTGATATATATGACAGTAAGGGCAATCCAGAAGCCCATGTAGAATTTGACTATTTTGAAATGATTAATTATGATCTAATAAAAATAAGAATTGGCGATAACTACGGTGTCGTTGATATGACAGGTAAGATGCTAGTTCCAACAATATATCAGGATATAAAATACGGTTACCTTTATAAAAATTACTGGATAAAATACTCAGATAAATGGGGCCTAATAGATTCAGACGGAAATATAATACTGGAACCTGAATACGATGATTTCAAATTCTCACAAAACATATATCCAGTTAAGATAGATCAAGATTGGATTTATATAGATGAAAGTGGGGAGAATGTACTTGAGAAGTGATAGGTCGCAAGAAATGTCTATGGCTCCTACGTCGCATCTAAGGACAGTCTACGACTGCATCTAGGGAAAATATGAGTTTGCTATATTTCGTCTAAGGTAGAGTATTGCTACTCTCATCCGATGAGATTTTGCAGATGCAAAATTACTATTAAAGAAAACAATAAAAGACTTTTAGCCGAAATGGCTAAAAGTCTTCTGTATTTTTTTGAAATAAAATTTTACGTTAGTAAAATCTCATTGGATGGTACGAAGTACCCCTAGATGTTTGAAAGTAATACTTTTCAAATCCCTAGACTCACTGAAGGTGTACCTAGATGATTACGGCAGTAATGTTCTCCCTAGACTGTTTAAGCTACACTATTCCCTCCCCTTCATAAGTCTCACCGTCGTTGTCTAAAAGTAATCTATATCTTTTCGTCCACAGATCTTTATATTTAATACTTTGGGCCTTTATTTCTTCTAGTCTTTCTCCATCTTCATATGTTTTTATTATTTTTGCCGGAACACCTGCAACTAGGGAGTTTTTTGGTACTTTGAAATTTTCTTTTACTACTGCCCCTGCTGCAATTATTGAGCCTTCACCTATTTCAGCTCCATTTAAGATAGTTGCTCCCATTCCAATAAGACATCTGTCCCTAATTACACATCCATGTAATATACAGCCATGGCCTACTGTAACATAGTCTCCTATTTCAAGAAAATAGTCATCTGCCACATGTAAAACACTGTTGTCCTGTATATTAGAATATTTACCAATATAAATGGAGTTAACATCACCTCTTACAACTGAATTAAACCATACACTTGAATACTCTTTCATTATTACTTTTCCTATTATTTTTGCTCCTTCAGCCACAAATGTCCTTTTATCCTTCTCGGGATAGCTGTCCTCAAACCACAGTTCCATTTTTACCTCCCAAACTCAGGTCATAAATTGTAACCCTATTACGACCATCTTCTTTAGATTTATACATAGCTTCATCTGCTTTCTTAACTACTTGATCAATGTCCATTCCACTTTCAATAATTTTACCACCTATTGAAACTGTAACACTAATTTCCTCATCTGTATATCTTAATGATGAATCTTCGACAAGAATTCTCAATAAATCTGCTTTCTTATACAACTCATCAATATCACAATTACATATCAAAGCTACAAATTCTTCTCCTCCCCATCGAGCAACATAATCCCCATCAGTTCTGCTAGAATTCAAAGTCTTTGCTACAATTTTTAAAACTTCGTCCCCTATATCATGTCCGTACTTATCATTAACTTTCTTAAAATGATCAATATCTATGAATAGTATTCCAAAAGAAATTCCCGTGTTAATATGTTCTATTATTTTTGACTCTAACATACCTTCAATAAATCTTCTATTAGGAATTCCAGTAAGTTGATCAAACATTGCTAGGCGTTTTAATTTCTCCATATGCTTATACATTTCTAATTTATTGGACTTATCAGAAAAAATTTCTACAGCACCAACAATCCTATCACCATCATAAATAGGAATACTCTGTATATTTATTGGTATTCTATAACCTTCTTTGTGATGAAGGTATACTTTTGTACTTCTAAGTTCACCATCTTCCATAGTTTTATGCAATGGACATCCATTGTGACACAATTTATTTCCATACTCATCAGTATGGTTAAGAATATTATGATAGCAATAGCTATCTAAAACTTCCTCTGATGAAAAACCTGTTATAAGTTCGGCACCCTTATTCCAAAAGGTTATTCTTCTATCATTATCAACAAAATATATACCTTCATCTACATAATTCAGCATCTTTTTATAGAATGTACTATCCATAATAACCCTCCCCATAAGCTTATACACAAGATAGATACCCAACAAATCAGATTACTTAAACAATATAATAGCAATTATTATTACAATATTGTCACGATATTATAGGCTATTTATTGGTATATATATAAAAAGACTTTAAGTACTATTTCTGGAGGTAATCATATGAATAAGATAAAAATAACCGAAACCGTTCTTAGGGATGCCCATCAATCTCTTATTGCAACAAGACTTTCTACAGAAGAAATGATACCAATACTAGAAAAATTAGATTCTGTAGGCTATCATGCCCTTGAAATGTGGGGCGGAGCAACATTTGATTCATGCCTTAGATATCTTGATGAAGATCCTTGGGAAAGATTAAGAACAATAAGAAAACACGTTAAGAATACTAAATTACAAATGCTTCTAAGGGGACAAAATATACTTGGATATAAACATTATCCTGATGAAGTTGTAATAGAATTCGTAAAAAGAGCTATTTACAACGGTATAGATATTGTAAGAATTTTTGATGCCATGAATGATGTGAAAAATATCGAACTTGCACTTAAGGTAGCAAAACTGGAAGGGGCTCATGCCCAAGGAGCAATAGCATATACAACAAGCCCTGTCCACACAATAGGCAAGTTTGTAAAAATGGCTGTAGATCTTAGGGATATAGGTGCTGATTCCATTTGCATAAAGGATATGTCAGGTATACTTACCCCTTATACAGCTGAAAAACTTGTAAAAGAAATAAAAAAAGCAGTGGATCTGCCACTTGAAATCCATAGTCATTGTACCAGCGGCCTTGGATCAATGACATATTTAAAAGCTATTGAAGCTGGATGCGACATAATTGACACGGCAATTTCTCCATTTGCCACAGGTACATCCCAACCACCAACTGAGTCAATGGTAGCTACATTAAAGGAGATCGATAAGGATACAGGCCTCGATATAAATCTACTCAGTGAAATAGCTGATTATTTTATACCATTAAAAGAAGAACACTTTGATATGGGTCATTTAAGTATTAAGGCAATGTCTGTGAACATAAAAACTTTAATATCCCAAATACCAGGGGGAATGCTTTCCAATTTAATATCACAGTTAAAAAATCAAAACAGCTTAGACAAACTTGAAGAAGTCCTTGAAGAAATACCACATGTAAGAAAAGATATAGGTTACCCACCCCTTGTAACCCCTACAAGTCAAATAGTAGGAACCCAAGCTATGATAAATGTAATTACAGGCAAAAGATACTCCATGATACCAAAGGAAGTAAAGGCCTATGTATCAGGTATGTACGGACAGCCAACAGTTCCTATTTCAGATGAAATTGTAGAAATGGTAATAGGAGACGGTAAAAGAATAACAGACAGACCAGCAAATCACCTAGAACCAATCCTAGACAAACTCAGGGAAGAAATATGGGATTATATAAAACAGCCTGAGGATTTACTCTCATATGCATTATTTCCCGAAGTTGCCCTAGAGTATTTTAAGAAAAGAGAAGTTGATGAGGAAGATGAATCGGTAGTACCGGTATAAATGAAACGTAGATCGTGGTTCGTAAGTTATTGGTCGGAGTAACATTTAAAAAGGGCTCCATGTTATATTGTATGGGGTTGCTTTAGCCTAATATTGTTAGGTGAAAAGGGGGAATCACACAAGTCTTTGATTGTGCTTGGGGAATCAATATTGTAAACAATATTTTGGGGAAGAGGAAAAGATAAAGGTCTTAATGTCTTAAGCTTTTACCCTTTCTCCTTATTTTGTTTACAAAATAAATTCTCCTAGTTTTGAATACAAAACGATTCCCCTTTTCCCCTAAAAATACTTACCACAAACAACATTAGGCAAAACCAAAAACATAAAAAACCCTGCATCTGATAAACAAATACAGGGATAATTTTATATTTTTGCCGACCTACGAACCACGACCTACGATCTACGGTTCTTAAAAATCTGCGTTCTTAGTTGTTCTTGGGAATGATACTACGTCTCTGATGTTTGAAACTCCTGTTAGGTACATGATTGCTCTTTCGAAGCCTAGTCCGAATCCTGCGTGTTTTACTCCACCGAATTTTCTAAGCTCTAGGTACCACCAGTAGTCTTCTTCGTTTAGACCCATTTCTTTGATACGGTCTACTAATACATCGTATCTTTCTTCCCTTTGTGATCCTCCGATTATTTCACCAACTCCTGGTACTAGAAGATCCATTGCTGCAACTGTTTTACCGTCTTCATTCATTCTCATGTAGAACGCTTTGATATCCTTTGGATAATCAGTTACAAATACAGGTTTGTTGTATACTTCTTCTGTAATATATCTTTCATGCTCTGTTTGAAGATCAACACCCCACTCTACTGGGTATTCAAACTTCTTGTCAGCTTTAAGAAGAATATCAATAGCTTCTGTGTAAGTGATTCTAGCAAAATCATTCTTAACTACATTTTCAAGTCTTTCAAGAAGTCCCTTGTCCACTCTCAAGTTGAAGAATTCTAATTCTTCTTTACAGTTTTCCATAACATGATTGATAACATACTTAAGCATTTCTTCAGCAAGTTCCATATCGTCTTTAAGATCAGCAAATGCAATTTCAGGCTCGATCATCCAGAATTCAGCAGCATGTCTTGCTGTATTAGAATTTTCAGCTCTAAATGTTGGTCCGAAAGTATAAACATTTCTAAATGCAAGGGCATATGCCTCTGCTGCTAACTGACCAGATACAGTAAGGTTAGTTTCCTTACCAAAGAAATCTTTAGAATAATCAATATTTCCTTCATCAGTCATTGGAACCTTATCAAGGTCAAATGTACTTACTCTGAACATCTCACCTGCTCCCTCACAGTCACTACCAGTGATGATTGGAGTATGAGTATAAACAAATCCTTTCTCCTGGAAAAATCTATGAATAGCATATGCTGCTACAGATCTTACTCTAAATACTGCTGAGAAAGTATTTGATCTTGGTCTTAAGTGAGCAATTGTTCTTAGGTACTCAAATGTGTGTCTTTTCTTTTGTAATGGGTAAGACTTATCAGAATCTGCTTCAAGTACAATTTCATCAGCCTTGATTTCAAATGCTTGTTTAGCATCTGGTGTTACAATTAATTGTCCCTTAACTGTTATACCAGAACTGATTCCAAACTTAGCAACTTCTTTAAAGTTAGCTATTTCATCGCCATATACGATTTGAACATTCTTAAAAAATGTTCCGTCATTTAGTTCGATAAATCCAAAGTTTTTTGACGCTCTTGAAGTTCTTATCCATCCAGAAACCTTGATTTCTTGTTGATCAAGTTCTTGGTAAGAACTATAAAGGTCTTTTATTAGTATTTCTTTCATAATAAATTCCTCCACTATTTTATTTTTCATATAATTTAAGGGATAAAAAAAAACCCTCCCCAAAAAAGGGACGAGTTATCGTGGTACCACCCTAGTTATTCAAAATCTGAATCACTTAGAAATCGATATATCGGTCGAATACCGCCATTCCTACTATATTTCAGAATGGAGCTCAAAGGTGTTATTCACTGAAAAATCCACACCGGACTTCCACCATCTCCGGCTCGCTTTGCTGTCAAAATTCAGTTACTTCTCCTTATCTCAGCTAGGTAATTTTCACTTGGAGTTAATTATATTATATAAAAGAACATAAGTCAAAAACTTTATAATGGTTTATTTAATATTAAAAAAGGATAACAATATACTAATTGAACTCATTTGTCTTTAACTAAGCTATATATTGTATTATAATTGAAATAACCTATTTTTGAGTACAGGGGTGAACATATTGTTAAATTATGCTATCGATAACATTTCATTTAATATAATTGTAACTGTATCTTTTTTAATCAGTTATATTATATTCTTTGAATTAAAAGAACATTCTAAAATAAAAACAACAGGATTAGCATTTCTGTTTCTTGGTGTTATGCTTTTATCTGGCAATGTGATGAACTTATATATTCCAATAAGCAAAACCATTTATATAGGAAAACTTATATTCATTGCCCTTTTAACAATCCTAATAGCAATACCAAAGAAAGTCAAAGTTGGATATCCAGGTATCATTCTAATGGTCATTTTGGCAATAGTTTGTGGATATTTTGTCCCCAACTTAAATAGCATTCCTTTAATTGCATCGGGAACTTATGGAAAAACTATCATTATACTTGTTTTTTCACTGATTGGTTTTTTCCTAAGTAAGACCTCAAGAGATACTAGGATATATGCAGTTCCTATAGGCATCCTATTTATAAGTGCATTGATAAAACTTGCTCGTGAGAGCATATATGTAAAAAGCATTTCACAACTTATCTTTATGATATCAGGTATATTTTTTATAATTAACATTAAAGACTTCAAACTAAAGGAACGCCATAGAAATAGCATAGAGTATGAAAAAATCAAAAAGGATTTTGATGAAGAAGTTGAAAAAGAAGTTAAGAAAAGAATGTTCTATGTTGAGCTTTCTAAAGAAAAAATAAGCGAAAAATCAAGAACCGACGGTCTAACTGGAGCCCTAAACAAAAATGCCATCTTAGATGAAATGGATACCCTAATAATGAATAAACAAAGGTACTCCATGTTAATCTTCGATATAGATAAATTTAAGACTTTAAATGATACACTTGGTCATATAGCCGGTGATATGTGTCTTAAGACACTTTCAAACCTATGTAAATCACACATCACCAAAGACGACCATTTCGGTAGATACGGAGGAGATGAATTCATCATCGTCCTTCCAGGGAAAAGGTATAACGATGCACTTAAGTTTGGTGAAGAGTTAAGAAAACTAATAGAGCAAAAGACTGATCCTAAGTTTACAATTTCCATAGGAGTTGCAGAATTCCCCCACGATGGTTTTACTGTAAAAGAAGTACTTCATTGGGGAGACGAGAGTCTTTATATTTCAAAGCATAAGGGAAGAAATACTGTTAGCCATAAGAAAAGTAAGCTTTATATGAAGAAGCATGGAATTGAGGAAGAAGAATCTTAGATTCTTCTTCCGTAGGTCCTTGGTCGTAGGTCGTGGTTGGGAAGAGCATTTAAAATAGCCCCTGTATATTTAATATGGGGGTTTTATTGTGCCTAAAATTGCCTAATACTATTTTAGTCGTGCCTAATCGTAGCTTTGCTACTAGCCTAATATTGTATTTAACCGTAGTTCGTGGTTCGTTGGTCGTTGATCGGAAGGGATTTAATTTAGGTCCAAGTCACTCCATATGACTATCATTTCTATGACGATAGGGGCTACTTAAACTTTGTGGTCTTTTGAATTAATTTTTTCGTGAGAAAAATATTCTTTGTCCTTGACCTTCCGAACTACCACCTACCACCTACGAACTACGGCCTTTCTAAAATTTAGTTTCAAGAATCTTAACAAGTGGTGCTATCTGAACCAATGTTGGTGCTCCTTTCATCCATACTTGTTGCTTTAGGACTTCTAGGATTTCTTCTTTTGTAGCTCCATTTTTTATTGCTTTGTTCATTTCTAGCTTTGCCCTATGTTCATTATCATCAAAAACTGCTGTAGCAAGTGCTATTAGATATCTATATTTTAATGGTATTACCCCTTCTCCCCATATCTGATGGTGATACTGACCTATTATATTCTGAAAGTCTTCTCCTAATTTTTCAGCGACCATTACCCCTGGTGGTACAAATCCCATTTCTTCTTTAAATTCTTTTTTCATTTTTTCCTTGTCCATGTTTACTACCTCCTTGGTAAATATCATTTATTATCTGACTTAATTATATTTTTATATCTTAAATTTATCCGTAACTAATGTTACAAAAGTTAAACTTTATGACTTTTTACCCAATTATTATAAAAAAATTGATAATATTCTTTAATTTTAAGTTTAAAACCAGTACAATTAGGTAATAATAATAATTGAGTCACTAATTAATTTAAACTTGAAAGGAGATAACTATCGTGGCAAATTTTAGATCCGTAAACAAATCTGTCCCTAGACGTGAATCTTGGGATAAGGTAACAGGAAAACAAAAATACTTAAATGACTTCAATTCATCTGATCTACTGTATGGTGCTTTAAAGCTTAGTAACCAAGCCCATGCGAAAATTGTCAGTATTGATATAAGTAAAGCTGAAGCTCACCAAGGGGTACGAAAAGTATTAACCGGTGATGATATCGATAGAAATCTAGGTCTATATCTAGGTGATAAACCTGCAATTGCAAAAGGTAAAGTAAGACATCATGGAGAAACAGTTGCACTGGTAATTGCAGATACTTTAGAAGATGCAGAATATGCTGTAAATCTTATTGATATTGTATATGAAACTCTTGAAGCAGTTTCTTCTCCACTAGATGCTCTTAAGGAAGATGCTCCAGTTATCCATGAAGATCTTGGAGAATATAATCATATTGATGCAATAATCCCTGAGCCGGGGACTAATGTTGCCAACCGAACTAAAATAAGAAAAGGCGATTGGGAAAAGGCTATGTCAGAATCTGATTTTACAGTTGAGGATACATACTCATTCCCTCCTGGAGATCATGTAGCTATGGAACCAAGAGTTGCCATGGCAAAAATATCATCTGATGGTTACATTACTATTCATTCATCAACTCAAGCTCCATATGTTGTAAAAGAATTATTAAGTAAATTCTTTGATCTTGATCCAGGAAAAATCACTATTATTGCCCCTCCAGTAGGTGGTGGTTTCGGTGGAAAAGCGGGAATACAGCTTGAGGGTCTTGCTTATCTTGCTTCTAAGGCAGCAGGCGGTAGACCAGTTAAAATTACGAATTCTAGAGAAGCTGACATGATGGCATCTCCAGGACACATTGGTTTACAAGCCAAAGTAAAGATTGGTGCCAATAAAGATGGTAAAATCATGTCAGGAAAGTATGAATTTATTTTCGATAGTGGTGCTTATGCTGATTATGCGGTTAATATATCTAGAGCTGCTGCTATATCATGTACAGGACCATATAATGTAGAAAATGTATTTTGTGATTCTATATGTGCTTACACAAACCATCCTTTTGCAACTGCATATAGAGGTTTTGGTCATATAGAGCTGGCTTTTGCTGTAGAGAGAATTCTTGATAAACTTGCAGATAAACTTGGAATAGATCCTCTTGAACTTAGACAAATTAATAGTATAAAAGAAGGCCACAGGGCTCCAACTAGTCAAAAAATGAATAAAAACACTGGTGACTTAGTTGGATGTCTTGAAAAAGTTAAGGAAACAATCAATTGGTCTACGGATGTTGAGGTAGTAGAAGAAGGTAAAATCGTTAGAGCTAAAGGGGTTGGATGCCTATGGAAAGCTCCAGCAATGCCTACAACATCTGATGCAGGTGCAATTCTTACATTCAATGAGGACGGTACAATAAATGTAAATACTGGTATTGTCGAAATTGGTCAAGGTACTAAAACTGGTATTGCTCAAATAGTAGCTGAAAAATTCAAAACAACAGCTGATGATGTACATGTAATCTTTGACGTTAATACTTCTGTATCACCTCACGACTGGGCTACTGCTGCATCTAGAGGTCTTATGATGGGTGGAATGGCTGCATCCCATGCCGCTGATGATGCCTTGAAGCAAATTAAGAGAACTGCTTCCATACCTTTAAGATGTGCACCACATGATCTTGAGGTTGAAAATGGAATGGTATTCTTACCGGATGAACCTGAGGTTTGTATACCATTATCACAGGTTGTACATGGATATATGTACCCTAATGGTAACGCTATTGAGGGACAAATAATTGGTAGAGGTAGATATATATCTAGAAGACTATCATTTATCAATCCTGAAACTGGTGAAGGTGAACCTGCTCTTGAGTACGTTCTTGGTGCACAGGCTGCTGAAGTTGAAGTAAACCTTATTGATGGTAGCTATAAAGTTATAAACTTCTCATCTTGTATGGATGTTGGTAAGGTTATTAATCCTGACATTGCAAGGGGCCAGGTTGTTGGTGCTATTGGAATGGGTGTCAGCTTCACAAGATTTGAAGGATTCGAATTCAACAGTAGGGAGTTAATTCAAAATAATGACCTACGTCTTTATAAAATAATGAGATATGATGATGAACCAAATTATAATATAGACTTCCTAACAACACCTCAAATGGACGGACCATATGGTGCCAGAGGTCTTGGGGAACAAGGTATAATAGGTGTACCTGGTGCTATTACTAATGCTCTTTCTAGAGCTTTAGGAAAAGACTTCAATCATCTACCTGTAACTCCAGAAGCAGTTTGGAAAAAGATTAAGGAGGATAAATAATGATACCATTTAACTTTAAATACTACCGACCAGAAAATATTGACGAAGCAAGTAATATCTTCAATGAACTACTTGAAGAAGGAATGGATGTTATTATTTACTCTGGTGGAACTGAAATTGTTACAAACTCTAGAAAACATCTTATTCACCCTGATGCTGTAATTGACATCAAGGCTATCCCTGAAGTTATGGCTCAGGAAGACAATGGTAAAGAATTAATCTTTGGTGCAGGACTTTCTATAACTGATATATGTAAAATGGATTTATTCCCTTTACTTAGTGAAATGTCAAGTAAGATAGCAGATAAAACTGTAAGAAACCAACTTACTCTTGGAGGAAATATTTGTGGTAGATTACCTTATAGGGAAGCAATTGTTCCTTTCCTTATGGGTAATACTATAGCTGTTATTGCAACTACTGAGGGTCTAAAAGAAGTTGCTCTTAAGGATGTATTCAAGTTTAGATTACCCCTTGCAAAGGGAGAATTTCTTGTTCAATTAAAGATAGATAAGGATATTTTAGAAAGATCCTATAAAACAATCAGAAAAGAAAAAGTTACTGATGTTGATTATCCTATTATTCATATGGCATTAACAGAAAATAAGGGATCCTTATCTTTAGGTGTTGCTGGACTTCTAGCCTTCCCTTTCTGTAATGACGGTGTAAATGAAATTCTAAATAAGGACCTTAGTGTCGATGAAAAAACAAATGAAGTTATTGAAAATCTTCCATCTGCTATAAAAAATGATATTCTTGCTAGTAAGGAATATAGGGGACATCTTTTCAAAACTTCTCTTAAAGAACTGTTAAATGGTATGGGAGGACAATAAAATGATAAAATATACTGAAGAATTAATGAAAATATCTTTAAATATCAACAGTGAAACTAGAACTGTTATAATCAAACCCTCAGATACCTTACTAACAGTATTAAGGGACAAAATAGGTCTTACAGGTGCAAAAGCTGGTTGTGAAAATGCTGATTGTGGAGCTTGTACAGTACTAATTGATAATCAGCCTATGAAATCATGCATTAAACTTGCTGTTGAATGTATAGGAAAAGAAATTACAACTATCGAAGGCCTAAAAAATACTGAAATACAAGAATCTTTTATTGAAGAAGGTGGATTCCAATGTGGATTCTGTACTTCTGGCTTCCTTGTTAATGCCTATGCCCTTCTTGAAGAAGATCCAGAGGCTGATGAAGCTAAAACTAAGGAATGGCTTCAATCAAATCTTTGTAGATGTACAGGTTATGAGGGAATAAAAAATGCTGTTAATTCAGCTAAAGAAAAAATCAAAACTAGAAATGTATAAAAAGGAATGATTCCATGAAGAATCAATATAATACTATTGTCATAGGGGCCGGACATTCCGGCCTTTTGGCTTCTTATTATTTGAAAAAAGAAAATATCGACCATATTATTATTGAAAAAAACTATGCTGGATCAAGTTGGACAGAAGATAGGTGGGATTCTTTTACTCTAATCACACCAAATTGGATGAATAATCTTCCTGGCATAGATGTGAGTAAATATGGTTCTAACAATAGCTTACTAACAGGCAAGGAAATTTCGGCAATGATTAAGGATTTTGAAAAATCTTTCACCCCAAATATTTTAGAGAACACTGAAGTGATATCAGTTAATAAATCTGAAGACAATTTTATCCTTGAAACTAAAACAGGAGAAATATTCACCTGCGAAAACATTGTAATTGCAACAGGGAGATATAGCAAAGCTTTTACTCCAAAATTATCAAAGGATATACCTGAAAATGTTAGTCAATTTCACTCTGCTGACTATAAAAATCCTACAATGCTTCCTGAAGGTAATGTCGCAGTTGTGGGTACTGGTAGATCTGGAGCACAAATCGCTATAGAACTGTCTAAATACGGCAAGGAGGTGTTTTTATATTCTGGACGTATAAAAGCATTCCCGCCTGTAATATACAACACAAGTGGAGTATATTGGCTAAATAGACTATCTGGATATGGTAGTGATGATTATGTAGAGTACACTGAAAATGAGCTTCAATCAAAATCTATTTTGGATAAGTTAGAAATATCTATTTTCAACCTTCCAAAAAATGTACACTTAATGGGACGATTAACAAGTTATGAAAAAGGCATACTTTACAATGATGATTCTCTTAAGGAAAATATAATCAACTGTATGGAATTTTCAGATGCATTTCTTTCAAGAGTTCATAATATGTGTGAATCTGAGAAAACTTCCAAATCATTGGACGATATACTAACTTATAAAGCAGTATTAAATTTCTATAGTGAAAATACAGTTGACATAAAAGAGAAAAACATCACATCAATAATTTGGGCTACAGGATTTAGAATGAATATGGATTATCTTGATTTAGAAGGAATACATAAGCACCATGGTTCTTTCCTTGATAGCAAATCAAACTCAATAGATAATCTATACTTTATGACATCTGCCCTTGATCCCAAAATTGGATCAACTTCAGGTTTTTCCGTTGGACTATACGGAGCTACTTACGATGCTGAAAGATTGGCAAAAGTAATCTCAAATGAATCTAAATAGATATATTTAGAATTATATACAAATTTAAATGTTTTATGTATTAATTTATGTTATTATTTGTAATTTACTCGAAGCCCTATTATAATAGTACTGTAGGGGTGAATATAGTGAATAATATTGGTATTGTTAGAAATTTAGATGCTATAGGTAGAATCATTTTACCTAAAGAATTATTTGAAACCCTTGGTATTGAAAAAAAATCCGGTCTAGAATTTTTTATCGAAGGTGATAGACTTATCTTAAGAAGATATGCCCCGCTATGCTACATATGTGGAGACTCAAAGGATCTTAAACATTACCTAGGAAAAAGAATATGCTCTCAGTGTGCTGAGGAGCTAACTAAATTGTAAATCTAACGAAAAAAAAGGATGTCTCATGATTATGGGACATCCCTTTTACCTTTCTACTCTTTTATTCTCTTTACAATATTTTCTACTGTAAAACCAAAGTGTTTCATTACTTCAGCTCCTGGCGCCGATTCTCCGTAGGATGTCATTCCTATCTTCTTACCATTTATTCCAACATATTTTTCCCAAGCGAAATCTAGTCCAGCCTCTACATAAAGTCTGTTTTCAATTTCTGGCGGTATAACTTCTTTTTTATAACTTTCATCCTGTCTATCAAAAACTTCCCATGAAAGCATACTTACAACTCTTGTATTGTAACCACTTTCCCATAACTCTTTTTGTGCCTTTATTAATAATTGAACTTCTGAACCACTTCCTATAAGGATACCATCTATATTCTTATCCCTTTCAGGGGATATAACATATGCTCCATAATGGGCAGCCTTTGTAACTTCACCTAATGGTTCTAGATTCTGTCTTGAAAGTACTAAAGCACTAGGTCCATCACTTTTCTTAAATGCCTTTGTAAATGCTACCCCAGTCTCTTTACCATTGGCTGGTCTATAGACATCAAGATTAGGAATCCCCCTAAGCATAGCTAAATGCTCTATCGGTTGGTGGGTAGGTCCGTCCTCCCCAACACCAATACTATCATGGGTGAATATATAGACTACTGGAAGTCCCATTAAGCCTGCCAGCCTTATTGAAGGCTTCATATAGTCTGAAAAAACAAGGAATGTGGATCCAAATGTTCTAAGACCTCCATGAAGGGCAATACCATTGATTATACCAGCCATAGCATGCTCTCTGATACCAAAGAAAACATTATTTCCATCCCTATTTTTACTTGTGAAATCTCCTAAAGCTTTCATATATGTTTTAGTTGATTCATTTAAGTCAGCTGATCCACCTACTATATTTGGTAAGTCCCTTGCTATGTGATTTAAAACCTTACCCCCAGATACCCTTGATGCTTCCTTTACATCAAGCTCTTTCCACATAGACAAGCTGTTTGAAACTTCTTCTGGGAAATCATATTCAAACCATACATCCCACTCTTTTGCCATTTCAGGGAACTCATTTAAGTAATCTTCAAATTTTTCTTCCCACATAAATCTATCTATTTCTCTCTTGTCAGTTAACTCCTTCATATATTCCCTTACTTCATCAGGTACAAAAAACTTCTCCTCTGGATCCCATCCAAACTTTTCTTTCATAAGAGCTATTTCATCATCTCCTAAAGGAGATCCATGAACCTTGGATGTATTTGACTTGTTAGGACTGCCAAAACCAATTATATTTTTTACCATAATAAGGCTGGGCTTATTAGTATTATATCTTGATTTCTCAATTGCATTTTCCACTTCTTCCATGTTATTTCCATCTGAAACCTTGATTACTTCCCACTGATAAGACTTAAACCTTTCTTCAACATCTTCAGAAAAACTTACATCAGTAGTTCCGTCTATAGTAATAGAATTATCATCATACATGACAATTAGCTTACCTAGGCCAAGGTGACCAGCCAATGAAGCTGCTTCAGATGATATCCCTTCCATCATATCCCCATCACCAGCAATTACGTAAGTGTAGTGATCAATAATATTGTATCCAGATTTATTAAACTTGGCAGCAAGTCTAGCTTCAGCAATAGCCATACCAACTGCATTTGATATTCCCTGACCTAAAGGACCTGTAGTAGTTTCTATTCCAGGAGTCATTCCATACTCTGGATGGCCTGGAGTCTTAGATCCAAACTGTCTAAAATTCTTAAGATCATCAATAGAAAGATCATAATTGAATAGGTGAAGCAAGGAATATAATAACATAGACCCATGTCCAGCAGATAAAACGAAACGATCACGGTCTACCCATTTAGTATCAACCGAACTTCCTTTTAAGAATTTTTTCCACAGCACATAGGACATAGTAGCACAACCAAGGGGTAAGCCAGGATGGCCTGAATTTGCTTTTTGTACTCCATCAGCCGAAAGAAATCTTATAGTTTCAATAACTTTTTCATCTATCTTCTTCATGAAATCACCCTTATCTATTTTATTAGCTTACTTAATATAAATAAGCATCATAGATATACCCATTTTTACTTGGAATAAATAAGTAATCCTATGTTTTAATAGAATTTAGTTATATTATTTTTCAAAAGGGTAAAATGTTATATAAATACTTTTTATTATTGTACTAATTCGTTATTATGGAGGGCCTTATGATTAATAAAGCATTACAAGCAGCAATCCGATTACATAATGGACAAAAGAGAAAACTAGGCAATTATGATTATGTAATCCACCCTATAGAAGTTGGAATTTCATTGGCTAAACAAAATGAAAAAGATGAAGTAATCGTGGCTGCAATACTCCACGACACTATAGAAGATACTGAATATACCTATGAAAAAATATGTTCAGATTTTGGAAAATCAATTGCAGATATGGTTTTGGGATGTTCAGAACTGGACAAGAAACTTTCTTGGAAAGAAAGAAAACTTCATACCATCAATCATCTAAAGGATGAAACAAGTATGGAAGTTAAGAAAATAATATGTGCAGACAAACTAAATAATCTAAAGAGTGTACTCAAATTTTCTAATGATGAGGATAAAAAAGAGATCTGGCATTCATTCAATGCAGGATACGATGACCAGAAGTGGTATTATAGTGAGATTATCAAAATACTTAAAGATGATCTTGATGGATATGCCCTTTATGAGGAATTGAAGGTTATTTATTTTCTTATATTCAAATGATGAATCATTTGAATATCGTGGGTCGCAGGTCGTGGGTGGTAGGTCGGTAGGGATTTCTTTAAGTTCTATCTTAGGGGAGGAAACTAATTTGATGGTGGGTCGTCTCTTTTCGGAAAAAATCAGTTGAGTTGAGGTCTTTTAGTTCTGATGACCTAAATTGAAGTCTGGCCTGTCAGGAAAGCTCATCTTATATATGGCCTGATTTGTCCTGTAAGGATGATACTATTAGTGATAAGTCACTTCATATTTGTATCATAGGTAGTTGGTCGTAGGTGGTAGTTCGGAAGGGCTTCTTTAAAAGCTAATTCACACCATATTTATATCGTAGATCGTTGGAATATATTTAGAATATAAAACTCTTGAGAACAAAATCACTTCTGTATGAATGTCAGGACTTTTATGTCAGAAGCCGATTTTTACTCCGGGTGGTCGTGGGTCGAAAGGTCAAATGCGAGGGCATTCTTTTTAAAAAGTTTTTTGCATTTTGATTTTCAAATAAATGATTGTGTTGGGTAGTGTATTTTTCCTTAAGGAAAAATGGTAGTGTACTCGCACAAGTGCTTGTGGGGGTGAGTTTGCTAAGGCAAACGGGGTTAGGTAAAAACAAAAAACTTTAAGGGCTAGAATTTCTTATGAAATTCTAGCCCTTTCTTCCTGACCACCGCTTGCAAGAGCAAGCTCACCACCACAAAATACCAAAAGTATTGAGTACACTACCCATTTACTTATTATTTTTCTCGTGCTGTTTTATTATATATAATTGTTGTTTTAGGAAGGAATCTGACTCTTGGTATGTTAGTAAAAAGTCTCTGATTCCGTCGGAAGATTTTTCGTTTGTGTTTAATGAGTAAAACTTATTAATTTCTTTGTTAAAATCCCTATCATAATATAAGTTTAGAAACGCTTCAGTAGATTCATCGCTTGTTAGGGGATATTGACCTGCACTTATATAGGATCTTTCTTCAAGGAATGCCTCTCTTAATTTTTCGGTAAACTCTTCTACTATCTCTTCCCTAGTTTTCTCTTCTGGATGTACTTCATGGAGTTTTATTATTTTTTCATACTCATTTTCTGAGTATCTATCTGGATTTACAAAACCCTTTATAGTATGGGCATTTTCATGGGTTACTTTACCACATTCTTTTTCAAATTCTCTAATTTTCTTTAGGTGCTCTTTTTTAAATTCCTTATCACCTTTTTCCCCATATATAATCTGAATTTTATATGCAAATCTTTCATCTCTTTTCAGGTATTTTATTTTAAAATCCCTGTCTAAAGCTCCCATGAAATCCTGGTTATAATATAAGGATCTGTATATAAGTCTGATGTTTTGTATATACATCTTTTGATCAGAAAAATCAAATTGCTCAACCCCTGCAAGTAATCCTTCCCTAAGATGTCTACGCCAGAATTTTTGTTTTGACGGTAATGAATAATTTACCTTGACATTCATAGCAGGATAATCGGATTCTTTAAATACAAAGATTTTAGGTACTTTTACATCGTCAAAGAAAGAAGCACAGTTTAGATTTTCTTTCATTCCCATCTCTTCATTTGATAAGATATTCTTAATATACGACAGTGTCTCTTCAACTGTTGCATTGGATTTTGGGTCAAACTTATTATTTTCAAAGTCAGTAATAATTCCATTTGCCCTAGCAATATATATAGGCTTTTTAGCCCAAGAGCTAAAATCTTCTTCATCGGCAAATTTATATCCATCAGCTTCCTTTAACTTAACACGAGACTTCTGAAGAGTTTTAACAAGCATGGTTGCTAACTGCTCCCTAGTCACAAGTTTTTCAGGACCAAATAAATTTTTACCAACCCCGTCAGTAATACCTATCCTAGCCCCTTTAAGTGCATAATAATCATATGTGTCTTCAAAGAAAACATCACTTTTAGCTAGATACTCATCCCCATCTCTAACTAGTTCAAACAATCTTACTGCTAAATAAATAAACTCCCCACGGCTAATATCCTTATTGTAACGCTTAAAGGCTTCTTCCCTGAATTTTCCGGATTCCTTTAGGGCTTCAATATCCTTTTCAGCCCATTCTGATGGCCGATTAATTGCAAATGTAGCAGTATTTGAAAACATTGCTATCAATATAAATAAAACTAGTATTTTCTTCATAAATATATTATCTTCCCTTCATTGATGATTAGATATATTATTTTTCAAACATAAATGTCACTGTAAAACCACTACCACGACCATAAAGGATTTTGAAATCTCCAACATTAACTGATCTATCCTTCAGTCTTCCTACTGCATAAATTGGATTTCCATAAATATCTTCCGCCTGTGTGGAAGCAATATCCCTAAGATAACGGTTAATTACATCTTCATAACCCTCTTTATCCGAATATGCATACTCTATGAAATCAATAATCATAGGGTTAATAGCATCAAAATCATCAAGCATTTCTCTACTCTGACCTGAATGTCTATTTAACATCATACAGTAAAGTCCACTTTCAGAGGCGCTTGCTTTCAAATCTGCAAAAGTCTGGTGATTTGGTGCATTGCTAAAATAAGCTATACCAAAATGACCAATATTCATGACATTTGTAGCCTTCATATCTCCCTCAGAACTACCGTACTTAGTCATTATCTCTACAAACTCTTTATCATGTCTATAGTTTTTTTCATGGGCCTCTAAGATTATATCCCCATTAACTTTGCTAAATTTTCCAGATTTTATGTTCAGAGCAGATATTTCATTATTCTTAACTAGGTAAATATTTTCACTGTTTTTTCCGTACTCTTTATAGCCAAATGGAGTAAGTTGATTTCCATCCACATCATATATTGTTATATATAAACCTTCATTATAGCCCACAAATCCATTATATCTTTTATCCCAACTACCCCAATCATGGTTTAGAGGAACTATAATATCTTTACTGCTGTGCTGTATAGAATCATAGGATTTATAGTCATCATCATCCAGAATTTTTTTATTCGTTTTGATAACGCCCCATCTTTTTAAAGTTCTAGAGCCTTGTCCACTTCCATAATAGCTCCTTACTGAAACCTCATAATAATTTTCATGACCTTCCAGTTTATCTATTCTTCTATAAGTATACTTTTCACTTCTTTTTTGTGATTCATCAAAATAAGTTTCAAAATACTCATCACTTAATCTTATATCTTCTTCTACTAAATTATCTGGATCAACTAAGTCTCCATACTTCTTAATAATTTTACTTGTTATAACTAGTGCCTCTTCAGTAGTTACTTTTCCCTTAGGATTAAACTTATTCTCTTCATTTCCTTCAAGAAGACCATTGGCCTTAGCTATATATATAGACTCCCTAGCCCAGCTTGAAAACTCACTGTCATCAGCAAATACAGTCCCATCAGCTTTTTCTGGTCTAAGATTAGTATCCTCAAGTATTCTTACAATAATAGTTGCTAACTCTTCCCTTGTTACTTCCTTCTTTGATCCAAACTCACCTACCCAAATATCATCTATAAGGTCTACAGTTGCAGCTTTTAAAGCATATGCATTTAATGTATCTGAAAACTTAACAGTAGAATCTTTAAGCTTAATTATTTCCTCATCAAATAGTTCAAACAGCTTAACTGCCAAATAGATAAACTCTTCCCTTGTTATATTTTTCTTATAATTTTTAAAGGCATAATCCATAAAATAGTCATACTTTTTAAGTTCACTAATACTATTTTGTGCCCCAATAGAAGGAAAATCATTTGGATCTTCAACAATTTTTTGGAATTCAAATTCCTTAATTAATTCCTTGCTAGCACTTTTCAAATTATATTTATATATCTTATTTCCCTTATCTACTATAATTGATTTATCCTCATTCACTATGATATTGTCATATTCAAAAGGTATAAGGATTTTATTTCCCTTTGATATAAGTCCAAAATTATCATTTTGATCTTGAGCTACTATATATCCATGCTCATGGTGGGTAGAACTCTTATACTGTAATGGAATCACAACTTTTCCTGCTTTATTTAAATATCCATAATAGCCAGCCTTTTGAGCTCTGACCAATCCTACCTCATGGTGATATCCATAATCAATAAAGTCATATTCCATCTCAGTTACTTTATTTCCATCAATATCAAGGAGACCATGTTTTCCATTCAACTGAACATGATATCTTTTATAGTCATATCCATAACCATATCCATTAATTATTTGATTACCTCGAATATCTGTAATCTCCGTATATCCCGCTTCATATGGAATAATTATATTACCGCTATAATCATATAGCTGAAGTGACTCCTTATTTCTATCACTAGTTATAAATCTACCATCCCTACTAAAACTTATACTATCGTATATAGGAGCAAATATCTCTTTTCCACTAGAATCAATTACTCCATTTTTCTCAAGTCTGTTCCCACTAGAATCAACTTCATCAGAAAGAACTGTAACCAATAAAAAATCATACATCATTGGAGAAATATCTTTATATTTTCTCACTAGAGGTATCAGCTTATTATTCTTATCAATCAGTCCCTGATACTTATAATCCTCAAGGTAAACTACCCTTACACCATTAACCGGAGCATCATTTGGATCTAACTCATATCCCCCAACCGTCTCGGCATAGGTAATTGTGATATTCATCATAAGTAGTGCTATCACTATAAACAATATCTTTTTCATTTTTCTTCCCCCTAATCACTGTGCTTTTATTATTGTATCATGGGGGGAGTTTTGAAATTATCAATATTTTCTGATTTTGTATAAGAATTTTATTTTTTTTGCTGAAAAGGGGAATTTCAAAGCTGGTGCTTTGAAGGGGAAAAGGGGAAAAGGAAGGACATGAAAAACTTTTTTAGATACTCTTTTACTTCTTAGTTCTTCCCTTTAACCTAAATCTTGTACACAAGATTGATTCCCCTAGCACTAGCAAAGCCTAGTGCGATTCCCCTCTTGAGCAGAAAAGGGGAATTTCAAAGCTGGGGGCTTTGAAGGGGTGAAAAGGGAAGTGCATTAAGAGCTTTCTTCCCCTTCACCTAAGTTTTGCACTGCAAAACTGATTCCCCTAGCGCTATGAACTTTTGCGCGATTCCCCTTTTCCCCCAAAAAAAACGTTCCTCATAAAAATCTTTCGATTTCTATAAGGAACGGTATTCTTCAAATATTATCTTACGAAAGTAAGATTTCCTTGCTCTGAATGCATATGCATTCGCTGGGCTATCACCACTCAATGAGTTGGTGATGCTAGGCTGGTAGCCTTTGCTATTGCTAGGCTTATATCACAAGTGATATAGCTAATCTATAACTTAGCAAACTCAACTGCAATCTTAGTACCGACAACAGCATTGTTGTATACTAACTGAATATTAGAATCAAGGCTTGTACCCTTAGTGATTTCTTTAATTTTTCCAAGTAGGAAAGGAGTTGACTCTTTTCCTTTGATTCCTGTTTCAGCAGCTTCTTTTACTGCATCTTCAATTGCATCTGTGATGATTTTTTCATCCATTGCGTATTCTTCAGGAATTGGGTTTCCGATTACTACTCCACCCTTAAGGTCCATGTCCCATTTAGATTTTAGAGCACTTGCTACTTCAAGTGGTGAATCCATCTTGTAGTCTACTTTGTAGCCGCTTGTTCTAGTGTAGAATGCTGGGAAATCTTCTGTTTGGTATCCTAAAACAGGTACTCCGTGTGTTTCTAAGTACTCAAGTGTAAGACCTATATCAAGAATTGATTTTGCACCTGCACAGATTACCGCAACATTTGTACTTGCTAATTCCATAAGGTCTGCCGAAATATCAAATGTCTCCTGAGCTCCCCTATGAACTCCACCAATACCGCCTGTAACGAATACTCTTATACCTGCCATATTTGCACATATCATAGTCGATGCTACTGTAGTTGCACCGTTAAGACCTTTTGAAACGATTACCGGAAGGTCTCTTCTAGATGCTTTTATGATATTTTTTTCCTTACCCATGAACTCTAATTCTTCTTCAGTAAGTCCTACCTTTATTCTTCCCTCAATGATTCCGATTGTAGCTGGAACAGCACCGTTATCCCTTACGATTTGCTCAACGTTTCTTGCAGTTTCAACATTTTGCGGGTAGGGCATACCGTGGGAAATAATTGTTGACTCAAGTGCAACAACTGGCTTTCCACTTTCTAAAGCTTCCTTTACCTCTGGGTGAATATCTAAATACTTTTCTAACATCTATATCTCCTCCATCATTTTATTTACTAAATCTACAGAAAGATTATCACTTATAGTATCCTTGCTTTTAAGAGTTACCATAGCAGCAGTGGAACTGAATTTCACTGTTTCTTCTATATCCATTCCATTGAGAATAGAATATACAATAGCAGCTGTAAATGTATCACCGGCTCCATTTGCATTGATTACTTTCACTTCAGGATTCTTGTATATCCTTACTTGATTATCTTTTTTGTATGCAACCCCTTCCTTACCTAGGCTAAGGATTACATTGTCTACACCCTTCTCATCATAGTAACGGAAGGTCTTTTCTATACTTTCCATATCTGATATAACAATTCCCGTAATAACCTCTGACTCGATCCTATTAGGCTTGATTACGTGAAACTTCCCTATTATATCCTTAACTTTCTTGGCCTTATGAGCTGATACAGTATCCAAAATGAATTTTGGTCCCTTGAAATTATTAACCAAATAATTAATAATATCCTCCTCAAGGTTGGTATCCACTACCACATATTGAGCATTTTTTATTATTTCTGAATTGCTGTTTATATATTCCTTGTCGATATGTCCTGTTATATCCATGTCTGAAAGAGCAAGTTTCATATTTCCTGTATCATCAAGAATTGATAGATATACAGAAGTAGAAACCCCATTTATTTTTTGAACATGTTCCATATCAATTCCTTGTGCCTTACATTCATTAAGGATTTTTTCACCATAAACATCATTGCCAACCACTGAAAGCAGTTTAGCTCTGATATCTAGTTTCACAAGATTTTCAGCAATGTTTCTAGCTACTCCACCTAATGAAAGGCTTATCTTACCTGGATTTGAATCCTCAAAAACAAGGGCATCCATTGGAGTTCCCAATATATCCATATTGGAACCGCCAATTACTACTACATAAGGGGCATCATCAAGAATGTACCCTTTACCCTTAATAAATCCCTTTTTCATAAGATTCGCCAGATGCACACCTACACTTGACCTTGTTATTCCAAGAATCTCCCCAATATCTTTCTGTGATATCATTGGATTTTCCTTTATTAAGGCCATTATTTCAAGTTCTCTATTGGTCATATAATCACCTAAACTTTTATTAATATTTTAAACTTATGTTTATATTATATCATGGATTAATCCATAAGAAAATAGACAAATCAAATTTACATTCGATTTGTCCATTTTTAAATTTTCACACCTCTAAGTACCAATCTCATCTTCTCTTTTCCTTGGTATGTGCATGTAAATAAGGTTATGATATCTTTATCTTCAACATTTGAAAGTATCCAAGTTTCATCATCTTTCACTACAAATTTCTTGTATATCTTATAATTATAAGTCTTATCAATATCCTTAACCTTGATTATATCTTCTTTTTCTATCTCATTTAATCGATTGAAATCTTTTCCATATGTTCTACTATTGTGCCCAGCAATAACGAGGTTTTTTATGTCTTTCATATCACTTTCACCATTCATTGAACATACAGAAATTTTCAAATTTTCTTTACTAGCATTTCTTATAATAGGTTTTTCAAAGTTAATTTTGGGAATTTCAAGAATGCCCATAAGATCATATTCTTTTTTCGTCTTTACTTCTTCATTTGCTTCTTCACTCTTATTAAGATCCTCTGCTACTTCACTCTTATCAAGTGAAGTAACAGTATTTTCAGATTCTCCATTTAGTTTAATAAGATGTACCGCATTTTCTAAATAATCCATTTGATACTTCTTTTTTTCAATTTTAAACTGACTTAATAAATGAATGTTTTTTCTTTCATCAATTTTACTTTTAACTATTGGTATCAAGAGAATAAATATTCCCAATATCAAAATAATTACTGCGTACTTTCGCTTTTTCTCATCCATAATAACATAATACTTCCTATCATAATCATTAATAGTCCTAGATAATAAGATAAATCAATGTCCGACTCTCCTGTTTCAGGTAATTTAACTAACTCTACAGTCTCTTCTACAACTTCAGAATCTATTTTAGTATAGTAGTAAACTATAGTTTTTGTCTTCTTATCATAGGCTCCCTTATAGTTTTCTGGAACTTCAACTAATCTGTATCCATCAAACTCCTTGTATTTTGTTTCATACTTAGTATCAAGTACACCTAATCTTTCTTCAGTTGGATAAAGAATCTTTTTACTTTCATCTTCTAAGTGATAAATAATTATTTTCCCTTTTTCAATTGTTGTTTCACCAAGAGGAATTTCTTCTTCAAAAATATCGAATAGTTCTTCTTCTTCCTCTTCTTGTCTAACATAGTCATCATCAGAGTCTTTACTTTTCTTTCTTTTTTTCTTTTTCTTATCAGACGAAGAGGAGCTAGGTGTGCTACTTTTACTTTCTTCTTTGATATAAGCAAAGTTAGCAAGTCCATAATCCTGATCTTTTCCAAGATCAACTTCATGGATACCATCCATTTTGCTATCAGGATCCTTAGTCATTTTATATCCTGATAAATTAGAAGGATCTACAAGAACTTTATACTTTCCTACTGCTAAATCTGAGAACTTATAATTACCAGAATCATCAGTTGTAGTAACTCCATAATTTTCAAAGTTTCCACTTACTGTATTTAACACTTCTAATGTTATCCTCGTGTTTTTTATTCCAACTTCACTTGAATCCTTAATTCCATCTTTATTACTATCTATCCATATATAATTTCCAATTGCCCCTTTGTTAACTATAACAATCTTTTCTTTATAATAACCAAAGTTAGCATTTAAATAATCTTCATCAACCTTAAGGTCTATTTCGTGGATATTATCAGCAAGACCATCTGGATCTTTACTTAATTTATAGTCTCCTAATTTACTTTCATCTACAATCACTTTATATTTTCCTGAATGTAAGTGGTCAAATTCATAATAACCCTTATCATCAGTAACTGCACTTTCTATATCAGAATAAGTCCCGGATAGACTATCAAATTTCTGTAATTTCACTGGAATATTAGGGAATCCCTTTTCTTCAGTGTTTTTTATTTTATCATTATTTTCATCAATCCATAAATATTGTCCAATTAAGCCCTGAATAACTTTTGTAGTAACCATTTTAGAACTAACAATAACATTAGGAATTGTTTCTGTAACACCCCTTGTCTTATTAGAATAACTATCGCCTTCAAAGTTATCACTCGGTTGGAATGTATAAGTTACCTTCTGACCCACAGCCTTACCATCAAGTTTTGAAACATCATATCTTACAGCATATACACCTTCCAAATGATCTGGATTGCTATTGTCAAACTTCTCCCAAGTTAAAGTGTTGATTACTGTATCAAATCCAGACTTTGAACTTATTGAGCTTGCATCAAATTTATCCTTAGTAATATAAAAGACTTCATTATTTGATCCTTGAAGATTTTTTAATTTATATGTTCCCTTAAAATTAGAATTATCTTCATTAGGAAGAACAGAAATAAATTTGAATCCAGTAAGGTCTCTCGTATCAAAATTACTGTAATAAACCTCATATCCAAAGCCATCGTTTATTTCAACTTCTGGTATTATTAATTCTTCCCTAATAGCCCAGGCATTTGTGTTAATAACACTAATATCCCAACTAGATTTTCTTTTACTTTCGACACTACCATCCAAATCACTTTCGATAATAACTACATTTTCAATTTTAGATAATGTGTCAGGAAGTACCTCTAAATCATATTTTATGGCCTCAACTGGATCATTAAGTTTTACATCCTTTAAGTCCCATACAACTTCAGTTCTGTCGTCATAAACTTTGACACTTGTTGGTTCATAGTTTGAAGATCCATCAACATACTTTACCGTTGCAGGTTTAATTATATCCCTTATTTTTAGATCCCCATCAATAAGGGATCCCCCAGTTAATCTTGGATCAGTTGTAAATGTCATATTTAACTTATAGCTTAGACTTTTACTATCTAGTGAATCTATTGTCATTCCTTTGACGTCGTTTATTTCAACTTTTTCTATCCTTGCTTTTGCCTTAGTGATTGTTAATCTCTGTCCAGAACCTGCATATCTATTAGTTGTAGGTCTGTATGAACTTGTTGACCAGCTACCCTTTCTCGCATTTTTTGCTTTATATGTTAAGAAAATTGGGACAAGATCTCCAACATTACTATTATTCTTAGCCTTAAAATTTAATATAAGCTGTGGTCTGTAATCACTTGATAAAAATGTTCCTGCTTTTAAGCTCATTTTTACCATTGATACTTCTCCTAAAGCTGATGCTTTAGCTTCTTCTAAAGTAGAAAACCATTTTCCACTTTCACCATTTGACTTAGCCATATCATTATAGTCAGTGAAATCTAAAATACCAAATTCAACATCCCAATTTGAAGGATATTCTTCTACATTCCACTTCTTATCTACAATTCTTGATAAGTAGGGTTTGTCCTTACCATCAATATTTTCAAGTTCCATTACTGTAGTATCGAACTTATTTAATATTACAATCTCTTCGAGATCCTCAATTTTTCCTATGGACATACCCGTTTTTGACACAAAGTTCTGTCCAGCAACAATAGTGCCATCACCTGCACTCCATCCAGACATGGTATCAATTTTTTCTAGCTTCATATTCTTATGATAATCAATTCTTCCTGACAAAGTACCATTCCCATATGAACCATCATGTTTAAATACATCAAATTCATCTGAATTGTTTGATAAAGTATCAGCTGTATTAACATTTCCGCTTATTCCTTTGGCATTAAAATCATATAATACTGTTTTTATCTTGTTTTGACCTACTTTTAAATCCTCATCAGCTATGAAAAGTTTAAAATATCCTGCAAATATTGCCTTATCATCATTTGCAATAGCCTTACCATTGATAGCTTTTGTAGGTGCATGGAGTGCAGATGAATCAAGTCCACTTATTGTAAACTCAATATCTTCACCCTTAGCAGATTGTTTAGCCACAATACTACCTGAATTAGAAACTGATTTCTCTTTATTTTTGTCATTAATAATCTTTCCAAAAGGTAAGAATCTTATACTTTCTCCACCCTTAATTCCATTAATATCACAAGCACTTCTACTATTCTCAGAGTAAAGTAAGCCGTTATTAACTCCCAAATTTTTAATATCTGCCTTAAAAGTAATTTCATCTTTTAAAAACTCTGCTCCAACACCGTTTTTAATATTAATAGCTACTCCAAAATAAATAAGCTTACCTAACTTACCATCAGGACCTTCAACGGTATCAAAAACCCTATATTTTTTTAGAACTATATCTGCATTCGGTTTTGATGTTATTGTAATTTCCCTTGATAGAAGCTCCTTTGTAGCAAAATTATCTGAAGTAAGTTCTATCTTTACATCAAATTTTTCACCATCTTCAGCATTACTCATGGCCTGAAGCATAATTTCAATCTTCTTAGCATAACCACCTTTAATTTGATTCAAATTAATAATAAGTTGATTATCTTCTATAGTTAAATCGGGACTAGTATTAGCTAGATTTTCATCCCATCTAGCAACCTTCTCACCGCTTTTTTTACCATCCATTATTGTGCACTTCATAATAGCATTTTCAGCTGTATCAAGCTCATTCACTACTCCATAAGAAATGACAAACTTAATAAAATCAAGGGATCTTATTATATCATTATCTGCACTTGAATCATTTCCATCCATATCAATATCATCAAATGAAGCTATACCAGTTACTGCACTATCTATATTTAAGCTTATCTTATCAACTGATCCCTTTGAAACTTCACTTGTCTCAGAAGTTTTTGCAAGTGCCAAAGTTTCTGGAGAAACTGATTTTTCCCCTTCAATACTTGAAGTTTCTTCTGTTACTTCTTCTGTTACTTCTTCTGTTACTTCTTCTGTCTTTTCCTCTGCCTCACCACTTGTAGATGATGCTTCTACTTCTTCTGTCTTTTCCTCTGCCTCACCACTTGCAGATGATGCTTCTACTTCTTCTGTCTTTTCCTCTGCCTCACCACTTTTTGATGATGCTTCTACTTCTTCTGTCTTTTCCCCTGCCTCACCGCTTGTAGATGATGCTCCTGCTTCTTCTATCTTTTCCTCTGCCTCCCCACTTGTAGCTGATGCTCCTGCTTCTTCTTTCTTTTCCTCTGCCTCACCACTTGTTGTTGATGCTCCTATTTCTTCTGCTTCGCTACTTATAGATTCCTCTTTACTTTCTTCTGTCTTTTCTGCTGTTTCCCTACTT
>JAOARG010000025.1 GCA_025210655.1 Bacillota bacterium | reverse complement strand
TGTCTTGCTGGAGTTTCGTACTCAACGTGAGCAGTAGAGATAGTGATACCTCTTTCTCTCTCTTCTGGAGCCTTATCGATGTTCTCGAAATCTACAGCTTCACCGATTTGGTGTCTCTCGTGTAATGTCTTAGTGATTGCCGCTGTTAATGTTGTTTTACCATGGTCAACGTGACCGATAGTACCAACGTTAACGTGGGGTTTACTTCTTTCAAATTTTTCCTTAGCCATTTGTTAATTCCTCCTTAAAAGGGTTATTCTTTTTTATCATGGAGCCCACGAGCGGACTTGAACCGCCGACCTCCGCCTTACCAAGGCGACGCTCTACCTCCTGAGCCACGTGGGCAAATCATGCATCCTTAATTTCTAGATACTTCTCCAGTTTTCTCTTAATTCTTTGAAGGGCATTGTCTATAGATTTAACATGCCTATTCAAATCCTTAGAAATTTCCTGGTATGATTTCCCCTGCAAATAGTAGCTGAGAACTTTTAATTCAAGATCACTCAAAGCTTCATCAATCTTACTTTCTATATTCTTGAACTCCTCTTTGGAAATCATAAGTTCCTCTGGATCAGTTGATTTTTTTTCTGTCAGAAGATCTTGCAGTGTTCTTTCTGACTCATCGTCATATACTGGTTTATTTAATGAAACGTATGAATTCAGGGGCATATGTTTCTGTCTAGTGGCTGTTTTGATTGCTGTAATTATTTGTCTTGTTATGCAAATTTCTGCAAAGGCACCAAAAGACGATATCTTCTCTGGCTGGTAATCTCTTATGGCCTTAAAAAGACCTATCATACCCTCCTGGATTATATCCTCCTTATCTGCTCCTATCAAGAAGTAAGATTTAGATTTTGCCCTAACAAAATTTTTATACTTTCTGATAAGATACTCCTGTGCTTTGGAATCCCCTGTTTTAGCACATTCAACTATCGTTTCCTCTTTAAGTATACTAAAATAATCATACCCGTCAATCATTTCTTTTTCTATCAAAGGAAACCACCTCTTTATTTGATTAGAAACATATACGCAACCTGTCTTAATTATACATGAATAAAAGCTTTAACGTCAAGAATTTTATACTTCCTCTTTCCGCCATAATTAGGGGCTTCAAATGATAATAAATCCCCATAACTTTATTGATTTTTTAGGGACTATTTAGACTATAAATAATCCCCTTTTAATCTAATATCAAGTAAATATTTAATAAGCATTTCTGTTAGTATCAGAAACTGATCAGGTTACTTCTATTATCAATCAATAATACACTAAACAATAACTTTCATAAGCGAATAAAAACTAATATTTATTTCTTACCATGCTTTTGTCTAACAACTTCATACATCAGTATTGAAGCTGCAACTGAAGCATTTAATGAAGTTACATTTCCACCCATTGGTATACTGACAATGAAATCACACTTTTCTCTCACTAATCTACTGATTCCTTTTCCTTCACTTCCCATAACAATAGCTATAGAACCAGTAAGATCTGTATTGAAATATGAATCACCGTTCATATCTGCCCCATATACCCAAATATTTCTTTCCTTCAACTTCTCAATTGTGTTTGCAATGTTTGTTACCTTTGCTACCGGAACATACTCTATAGCTCCTGCTGATGTCTTTGCAACTGCTGCTGTAAGTCCCACAGCTCTTCTTTTCGGTATAATTACTAAATTAACCCCAGAGGAATCTGCTGTTCTAAGAATAGATCCTAGATTATGGGGATCACTTATTTCATCAAGCACCAATACAAAGGGCTTTTCACCCCTTGCCTCAATTTCATCAAGAACAGTATCCATATCAGCATACTCATGGGCAGCTACATAAGCAATTACACCCTGATGATTTCCTATTTCAGATACGTGGTCCAACTTCTTCCTGTCAACATACTGGATGACAATACCCTTGTCTTTAGCCATTCCAATGATTTTTTTAATAGCACCTTCCTTGGCACCATTTGCAACAAGAAGTTTGTTAATGTCCCTTCCTGATTTAAGAATTTCTATGACCGGATTACGGCCTTCTATAATATCTTGCAAATTACTACCTCCAAAAATTTATAGGCTTCTGTATTCTGCCCTTACTTCGTCTATTTTTCCACAAGTCATATTTCCTTCAACACACCCACCCTTAACACATGGTGGACCTGATAGCTTAAATAAAGTAGGAGATACAGCCTTTACTTCTTTTAACATACTCTTTGCCAGATCCCTAATTTCCCACTGAGCCCTATTACAACATCTGTGGGCAAAGAAATGAATTAGTGTTCTGGCATTCATTGTAACAACGATTTTTGTTTCACAGGCATTTGGGAATACAAATCTAGCATCTTCAATAGCTTTTTTCTCAGCCATTCTTCTAGCACTCTTCTCCGACATACCTTCACTTATATATTCTTCTACATACTGATCTTCTAATATTGTTGCTATATTCCTATAAGACTCCAGATCATTCTCCATCGCTTTAGTAAAAATTTCCTTGGCATCTTGATTTTTTTCAATACTAGGAGGTACTATAAACTCAAAATTCTCAAGTTTAACATATCTCTGTGATTGTTGGGAATATGAAGCAATTCTATGTCTCACAAGCTGATGAGTAAGCACCCTACTTACTCCTTCAATAGCAAAGGTATAACTTACATGCTCAATAGGAGATTGATGACCTAGTCCCATAAGCATATCTAAGAACTTATCTACCTTTTCAGGTGTAAGATTATCAAGTATATCATCTACTCCTACTTGAGAATAACAAAGTTTTGCAGCTGCGGCCACTATCTTCTCAGCATCTGGAGTATGGGTTATCAAATTGACCTTCATTTAAAAACCTCCTACTTTAGTTTGGCATCTTTATAATTTTCTCATCCCCGAAAGGTATAGTATAAAGGAAATATTTTCTTACTTTCCCTTTGTACTTTCCTTCAAGAATTTTTTCTATTTCTTCTTCAGAAAACTTGTTAATTTTCCTTAAACTTGTAAGATCAAATTCAGTAATCTCACTTATGTCTATTACCCTATATCCGACAATCTTAATCTTATCAAATATGCTATCATGTTTTTCGGCTATCACCTTTTCTACATAAACTTTGAACTCAGCCTCTTCTGGACTCAAATTCTTAACTTCATCTAAAAAGAATGATTTTACAAAAACTATAACTAAGAGGATAATTGCAACTATTAATAGTCTCTTTTCCCTATAATTCATTATTCACCTTTCCCTCAAGAACATCAATTGAGTATTTAATTATTTCTCTTATTCTATCATTATTTCCTGACAAATATAAGTATCCAATCAAGGCTTCAAAACCAGTCGCATACCTATAATCACCAATACTTGCATTTTTAGCAACTGTTGCGGATTTTTGGTTTCTACCTCTTTTTAATATAGTCCATTCTTTCTCAGACACTAAATCTTTAAGGCCCCTGGCAACTTTGGCCTGTGCTTCAGCCTTTACATATTTTACAGCCATTTTATTCATTGAATTAACATTTGTTTTTATTTTATTTACTACATATGACCTTATATACACCTCATATACTGCATCACCAATATAGGCTAGTTTTAGAGGGGATATCAACTTCACCTGCTCTTCTGACATAGTCTCTATGTCCAGAAGTTCTAGAAATTTCTCCAACTTCTCTCCTCCTAACTATTTTTTAAATCTCCATTTAACTCCTTGAGAAGTATCTTCAAGAATTATTCCCCTTGCACTAAGATCATCCCTAATCTGATCGGCAAGTTTAAAATCTCTATTTGCTCTTGCATCTTGTCTCTGTTTAATTAATGCTTCGATTTCATCATCTAATGATTCTTTTTTTGCAGTTAGTATTCCAAGTACTTCCGTTAGCTCCCTAAGGGAATCAAGTTCACCTTGTAAAAATTCCTTAGAAGACTCTTCATTTGAAGAAATATTTATCTCCCTTACTAATTCGAATATTACAGAAACTCCATCAGCAGTATTTAAATCATCATCCATTGCTGTAATGAACTTAGTTTTAAATTCCCTTAACTCTTCTAATCTTGCTTTTTCATCTTCAGTCATTTTTTCACTTGTTGCATTTTCCATTAAGTATTCCATGTTTTCCTTAGACTTATAAATTCTCTCAAGTCCATTTTTTGCTTGTTCAACAAGTTCTTCACTGAAGTTAACTGGATTTCTATAGTGGGCAGAAAGCATAAAGAATCTTACCACTTCGGCAGGATACTTTTCTAGTATCTCCCTTACCGTAAAGAAATTACCCTTAGATTTTGACATTTTTTCATTGTTTATATTGATATAACCGTTATGAACCCAGTAATTTGCAAACTTCTTACCTGTATAAGCTTCTGTCTGAGCAATCTCATTTTCATGGTGAGGGAAAATAAGATCCTGGCCACCTGCATGGATATCAATACTATCACCAAGATATCTATTACTCATTACTGAACACTCTATATGCCAACCTGGTCTACCATTACCCCATGGGCTTACCCAATAAGGCTCCCCCGGTTTATGAGATTTCCAAAGAACAAAGTCAGTAGGATTTTTCTTGTCTGTATTAACATCAATTCTTGCGCCTACATTTAAATCCTCTATACTTTGTCCTGATAATTTTCCATAGTTCTCAAAAGCTTTTGTATCAAAGTAAACATCTCCTGAAACCTCATATGCATAACCCCTATTTATTAATACATCAATAAATTTGATTATACCTTCAATATTTTCAGTTACCTTAGGATGAACAGTAGCTCTTTTGATACCTAAAGCATCCGCATCCTTAAAGTATTCTTCAATATACTTCTCACTTACTTCTAAAGAAGAAATTCCTTCTTCATTAGCTCTATTGATTATTTTGTCATCTACATCCGTGAAGTTCTGAACATAGTTTACTTCATAACCTTTAAACTCAAGATATCTTCTTAATACATCAAACATCATGAATGGTCTTGCATTTCCGATATGGAAATAGTTATAGACCGTGGGGCCACACACATACATTCTTACCTTGTTTTCTTCAATAGTTTTAAACTCTTCTTTTTTTCTTGTTAAGCTGTTAAATAGTTTCATTTTTTTCTCCCTCCATCATTGACTTTTCAAGATTAAGTATCCTTTTTCTAAGACATTCTACCTCTGTCAACATTGGGTCAGGCAGCTTTACCTGATCCAAATCTATTTCATGGTTTGTGTAATCCTTTTTAAGAACTACTCTTCCTGGAATTCCAACTACAGTTGAAGCTTCAGGAACTTCCTTTAAAACAACAGAACCTGCTCCAATTTTTGAATCATGGCCTACCTTAAATGGTCCAAGAACTTTGGCACCTGATGAAATTACAACCCTATCGCCTATTGTAGGGTGTCTTTTACCAATATGCTTTCCAGTACCACCAAGGGTCACACCTTGATATATAGTAACATCATCACCTATAATTGCCGTCTCTCCTATTACTACACCCATTCCGTGATCAATAAACAACCTTTTTCCAATTTTAGCCCCAGGGTGAATTTCTATACCAGTAAAAAATCTTACCAACTGGGAAAGAACCCTTGCCATTGTCTTAAGGTTAATATTATATAGAAAATGGGATATCCTATGGAAAAATATTGCATGGACTCCTGGGTAACATAGTAATACCTGAATAAAATTCGTCGCCGCCGGGTCACTTTCAATAATTCTACCAATTAAGCTCATATTATCTTTTGCCATAGCATTCACTCCTTAATACAAAATAAATAAAGCGAAAAATATAAAAGGGAATCTAAGCCCTATACAAAGGCGTAGATTCCCGCGGTTCCACTTTGTTTGAACAAAATATGTTCATCTCTAAAATCCTTTATCGGTGATTAACCGGAAATCCCTACTCAATTCAGAATCTCAGCTCATAGGTGCATTTCAGCTCTATTTTGATTTTAGGACTGCTTTCAGCCGGTGACAATCCATCTCTAAAAAATCTCAAAAACTTACTCTCCTAATCATAGCTCGTTATTTGTATTAAAGAATAACATTAATTTTTATTATTTGCAATAATTATTTTTAACAAAATCTATTCTCTTTGAAATAAGATCTTTGCCTAAAATAACTAACATTTCATTAAGATCTGGTCCGTGACATTGGCCTGAAACTGCAACCCTAACTGGCATGAATAGGTTCTTTCCCTTATGTCCAGTTTCCTTTTGAACTGCCTTAAGAATCTTCTTTGTAGAATCCTTAGTAAGCTCTTCACTTTCAAGGATTTTACCTTTGAATACTTCAAGCATATCAGGAACATGGTCTAATTCAACCATCTCTTTAGCATTTTCATCTTCCATATCTACAGTTTCACCTAAGAATAATGGAATATAATCAACAACCTGCTTAAGATAATCTAGTTTTTCCCTAGTAGCACTGATAATAGACTTCATCCAGTCCCACTTATCCTTTATTTCATCTTCAGATACATATCCACCTTCAACGAAGTATCTAGAAGCAAGTTCTGTAAGTCTATCTAAATCAGCTTCCTTTAAATAGTGTGAATTAATCCAGTTAAGTTTCTCAACATCAAAAACTCCACCACTCTTAGAAACTCTCTCAAGTGAAAACTTACTAATGATTTCTTCAATAGACATAATCTCACTATTATCTTCAGGAGACCATCCTAAAAGTGAGATATAATTTACTAAGGCTTCTGGAAGGTATCCCTTCTCTTTGAAGTCCTTAACAGCAACATCCCCATGTCTCTTAGATAATTTTTTCTTTTCGCTATTTAATATATTTGGAAGGTGAACATATCTAGGAGCATCCCATCCAAATGCTTCATACATATATACATGCTTAGGAGTTGAAGGTAACCATTCTTCTCCTCTGATTACATGTGTTATTCCCATATGATGATCATCTACTATTACTGCAAAATGATATGTTGGGAATCCATCAGTTTTAATAAGCACTTGATCATCTACATCATTAGTATTTACAACAACCTTACCCCTAACAACATCATCAAACATAATATCTCTGTTTACAGGTAATTTTAATCTAATTACATATGACTCACCAGCAGCTGCTCTTTTTCTAGCCTCTTCAAGATCTATATCTCTACAGTGACCATCATACTTAGGAGTTTCTCCATTAGCCTTTTGCTGCTCCCTAACCTGATCAAGTCTTTCCTTAGTACAGAAACAATAATAAGCATGACCCTTTTCTAATAATGTTTCTATGTGTTTTTTATATATTTCAAGTCTATCAGACTGAACATATGGACCAAAATCTCCAGTTTCAGATATTTGACCATCAAGAAGAACTGGACCTTCATCATGGTTTACACCAGCCCACTCCATTGCCTCAAGCATATTCTCAACTGCACCTTCAACAAGTCTCGTTCTATCTGTATCTTCAATTCTTAAAATGTATTTTCCATTTTCATTTCCCTTAGCAAATAAATAGTTATATAAAGCTGTCCTTAAACTTCCAATATGAACATATCCTGTCGGACTTGGAGCAAACCTCACTCTTACAGACATATTTCTCCTCCTCGAATTACTTATTTTCCTGTAACATTATATTATATTAATCATTCAGTATCAACAACTATCAGGGAATAATATTCCTCAAAAAAATAAAAGAGGATTGGTCAAAGCCAATCCTAAAAAACATAATATATCTTTATAAGGGAGGAAATATTTAATAACTAAACATTTTCCTTGATATTATTGTATAATCTTTCACCTAAAAAAGGGTTACGAAAGAGTTACAAAATAATACAATTTGTTTAAATTCTTATACATCCAGTTCTATTGTACGATAAGAAATCATGCCCCTTATGTGATCTTTTTCTACATACTCAACCTTATCATTATTATCCACTAATATTATTGTAGTTACTCTTGTTCCATAGGATTCGCTTTTTATAAATAATCTTGACAATAACTTCTCCTTGTCATAGGGAAGTCCTGTTTCAGGAAGTTCACTATCCTCTGCCGGAAGATCATTTTCCATTATATCCAAAAGTTCCGATATCTGAAAATCCCTTGAAACTATATTTTGCATCATTTCCATACCAAACTGAACTTTTTTCCAAGGAGTATTTAAAAAACCATTACTCAAGCCATAAATACCATCCTCTAGCCTTTGACAACTATTATCAACATTATTGAAATAATACAAATCATGAATATCTCCAAAAATAATATTGTAGGGATCATAATTTTCCGATTTACTTTTAAGTTCATCTAAATACTGTATTGAAGTCATATCTTTTCTTAGAAAATCATAAACCAACTTCCCCCTTGATATTGCCTGCTCCTTATGAAGACTAAAATCCCTATAGTTGGTAAGAAAAGCAATTCTACCATTCTTATTTATGGCCGTCCAGGATCCGCATGACAAAAGATCCCTTCCACCATATATGTCCTTACATTCACTCCAATAATGGCTTGCAAGTGTTGGTCTCTTATAAAACTCATCCCTGTTACCCATAAAAATAAGTTTATACTTGCTATGTACCTTCTTGCCGATAAATAATGTACACATAAGATCACCCCCATAATCTTTTTATCCATAAAGTAATTATCCTTAACACGGATATAAAAAAAAAGGATATCATTTCTGATATCCCTATATAATATATGACATTTTATACTTTATGATTCCGGCATGGCAATTAAATTAAAAGGGGAATTTAATGGAACTTTCGGGGAGTTATCCATTAAATCTTATATTAGGAATTATAAAATACAAATATATCACATACATGCAATATTTAATTAGACACGTAATATTATATTGAATATATAAATTTTGTCAAGCTTTTCACCTTATTTTTTTAATCTTTTTTCCCTAAATCTATTATCATTCCAATTTTGGACATGATAAAATCATAGCTTCCTTCACCATGGGGTTTAGTACATCCCGAACAATCTTTTATTCCATTAGTATATTTAAAATTCCCACCACAGTTTTCCTTAAGTGCATATAGGGGACAGTAACAGAAAAGACAGTTAAAATCCTCTTCATTTACACCCTTGTGACAAGGAAAGTATTCACATTTGTTATTTTGAAAAAATTTATAGTTGTTCATATCATCCTCAACTCCTCTTATTTAATAATACTACACAATGGGATGATATTCCTTCTTTTCTTCCCTCAAATCCTAATTTTTCTGTGGTTGTTGCCTTTACTGATACATTGTCAATATCAGTATCCATTAAAAAGGCTAAACTTTCCCTCATAGGAAGTATATAATCCTTTAGCTTTGGCTCTTGGCAAACAACTATGCTATCGATATTTCCAATTTCATATCCCTTTTCCCAAACAAGTTTCATAACATGTTCAAGAAGTTCAGTACTTCTAATCCCCTTATATTTTGGATCAGTATCAGGAAAGTGCTTACCTATATCACCTAAGGCAAGGGCACCCAGAATGCTATCCATGATAGTGTGTATAAGTACATCTGCATCAGAATGACCAAGTAATCCCTTATCCCAAGGTATTTCTATACCCCCAAGATATAATTTTCTATCCTCTACAATTTTATGAACATCATATCCAATACCAATTTTCATAGTCTCACTACCTTTCCATGATTCTTTCTGCAATTATCAAATCTTCTGGTGTAGTTAACTTAATATTCTCATATGATCCCATGACCATGAATACTTTTCCACCATATCTCTCAATAAGGCTTGAATCATCAGTTCCTATAAAACCTTCTTCCCTGGCCTTTTCATAAGCAGATATAAGATCCTGTGGAAAAAAACCTTGTGGCGTCTGAGTTATCCACAAAGTATCCCTTTTAGGTGTATTAGATACAATTCCGTCTGAATCAACTACCTTGATAGTATCCTTCACAGGGACACCTATAACTCCAGATCCTTTATCTTCTACTGACTTTATACAAGACCTTATTTCATTTTTTTCAATTAGTGGCCTTGCCCCATCATGGACAAGAACAATATCACAAGAGCTAGATAAAAGTTTTAATCCATTAAAAACCGAATCCTGTCTACTATCGCCACCTATTGTTAGCCTTATTAGCTTATCAGTCTCTATGGAGTTTATTATCCTCTTCGTTTCATCCATATCTTCCCTTGACGAAAGGACTATAAGCTCCGTAACTTCTTCTATTTGCAAAAATTTTTCCAATGTGATTTGAAGGATTGCTTTTCCCTTCAACAATAAAAACTGCTTGCTTTTATTGGCACCCATTCTACTCCCTCGTCCACCAGAAGGAATCACAACCGAAACTTTTTTCATTTTACCACCAATCCCCAAACATATACTTTAGATTAATTTACAAAAGAAAAACTACTTATTTATTTTCCTTTTAGCTTCCAGAAGTCTTGAAGAAGTACTTTTATCCTTATTGATCTCCTGAACTTTTTCTTTCTTTATTATTTTACTATCTTTTTGCTTATTTTTAATATTTATTTCAACTTTTTTTCCACTGTCGCCTTTATTAATAACCCTTAGCAGAATATCTATAAGGAAAATAATAATAGCCAAGATTAATATAATATTTCTCAAACTCACTTTTTTCTTATTCTTATTATCTATTTCCAAGAATACCTGGGATGGTTTTTCTATTTCCTCAATTCCAACTATGCTATTGCTATTTTCAAGAATATTGTATTCCTTTGGATAATTCACCTCAAAAGCTTTTAAGACTTTATTTTCATCTGAGTCCTCAATCAATAAGTAGTGGATTCCTTGGGAAAGTATATCTATGCTTCCCTTCCACTTTGATTCCCCTACATACTTTAACTCACCACTAATATCTTCACCCTGAACAGAATATTTCACAGTTTTATCATGGCCGGAATTTGAATCCTTAATCCATATTTCTCCTCCGCTTTCATTGTTTTGCTTAAATGAAACTTGATAAGAATCTGTATATTTATTTTGTCCAATATACTTTACTATTTCAATAAAAGCAGTAATATTTTCAGGGGATTTAATCATATCCCTAGTCCAGTTACCTGAAAGATCTGTAGTAAGGGCAAATGCATCCCCTAATCCATACTTCCAATATGCTAGTATAGCTTCCTTTCTATCACTTTCTATAATGGTCTCTGCAGAGCTTTTTAAAGTAGTTGAAATGTAACCATATATAGCTTGATCCGAACTAAAGTTGATTTGAGGAGTATTGTAATATACTTGAGGGTAAATTGTTCTATCATTCAAATAGCTTTTAGACATTATCTCTGATTCCTTTAGAAAAACATCAGGGATACTTTGGGGATTATTTAAATAATAATATCTTCCATGTCCCAAATCAGAAATTCTTTTTAATAAGTTCCTATCAGATCCATTACCAATGGCAATACTTGATATTGTAATATCAAGATTCCTACAATCAGCAATTAGCTTATCAATTCCATCTGTAGAGCTTTGTCCATCTGTAACAAGAATTATATGTTTGGATTTGGCAGTGGAAGTCTTTAGATTATCATAAGCTGACTTTAATCCCTCTAGTATATCTGTACCACCGGAAGCATCTATACCTCCAATTTTCATCATTACCTCTTCTTCATCGAATTCTTCTCCCATTGGAAGGACATTATAACTTTTAGTATCAAATACTACTATACCTAATCTATCAGAAGGCTTTAGTCCTCTATAGACCTTTGCCGCAGCTTGCTTAGCAAGGAATATATTAGAATTATTGCCCCCCATCATGGAACCGGATTTATCAATTACTATAACCATATCCATACTATTTTCTTTACTTTCTCTGACAGCTTCTGATCTAACAGGAAGAATCCTTTCGAAATCTGTATCGAGATAACCACCAATAGAATAACTCTCTTTTCCTCCAACTACCAGGATACCCTTTCCTAAATCCTTAACATAACTTTCAATGGATTTCATAAATTCATTTGACATTCTCCATTTCGAAATATCATTGACTATTATTCCATCAAACTTACTAAGGTAATCAATTGAAGTATTTAAGTTTTCTATAGATGTTCTAGTCATTAATACACCGCTAGCCTCAATTATTCCTGATAAAACATCATCTTCTTTACTACTTATCAAAAGTATGTGGGAATTCCCCTTAACTTCTATAATCCTTCCAAACACATTATTTTCAATAAAGGTATCATCAAGGGGATTAATCTCAGCTTTATACTCGACAAGGCCGCTTGACTCCACAAAATCCTCAAAAGAAAATCTATTTTTACCCTTTTTAATATATATTTTTTTAGAATAAACAGGGAACTTACCATCGTATAAAACTAAATCTGATTTCGTCTCTACATTACTATCTATTACGACTTCTATATTAAAACTTTCCTTTTGCTCCACCTTTTCAGGTATATCAAGACTTGTTATCTGAACTTCTGGATTACTAAACTCCTCAGTTTTATTGATTTTTATTTCAAGGTCCTCAGGTAAATGTATCTTGTCCGACGAGCTATTATTTTTACCGTCAGAAAGAATGACTATTCTTTTATTTGACTCTTCATTAAATATGCCGTAAGCTTTTTTAACCGCTGAAGGAATATCTGTTGAACTGGAATCAACTACACCTTGAAATCTAACCCCTTCTTTCTTTTTGTCAAAGGTCTTTTCAATCGAAGTATTAGCAGCAAAAGAAACTATACTATAGCTATCATCCTTACCTAAATACTCAAGGGAATCCTCAATGAACTTAGAGTAATCTTTTGATTTGTCCTTACTACTTTCGGATCTATCCACCAAAAAAATAGTTTCTGTATCAGTAGAAGTCATCATAAGCCAAGGATTAAGCAAAGCTATAAATATAAAAATCATAACAATGGCCCTAAGGGGAAATATCTTTTTCATTATTGTAATATTTTTTGCCTTTACCCACATTAGGATAAGAATTGCCACTAGTAGTGGGATTAAATATATAAAATACAAATTATCAAATTTTACATTCATTGTAGTACAACCACCATTCAATCATTATTATCAATAGCATTAAGAGAATAAATACATTACTTAAATCCATCCTATCAATATCTGTTGACTTATTATCTTTTCCCATAAAAACTTCTTTCTTAGTAAAAATATCAGATTCAGCTTCATCAATCTCATTTACAGAAATATATCTTTCATCCGAGGATTGCTTAATCACCTTATATAATCCTTCTGCAAAGGCCCTAGAAGTCTGCTCTACTTCTGTTTCGTAATTAAAAATCCTTTCCCCAGTAAATTTCATATCCTTAATATCTTCAGCCAAGTAATTTCTGTATCTACTCCCTAGATTATCTCCATTTAAGAGATCATCTAAAAGTATTACGAATCCAGGTTTTATAATAAGATCCGTCTCATCAAGGTCAAAGCCAAAATATATCCTTTTGTAGTTTCCTTCAATTTCATAAAATGCAGCTGACTTATTATCTTTAGATATGATAGGATTTTTTTTATCAAAGAGATGTCCATTAAAAATAACACATTCCCCTTCATATTTCATCATGTCAGACTCTATCCTATATTTAAAAATATCACTAGTGACTATATTTCCACTAGCTTTTTCATCATAATCTATAACAATATAATTACTCATAACATTTTCTTCTGCCCTACCATGGAAAATAATATAATCCACATTAGTATGACTTGAAGAATATTTATCCGTTGAGTAAACCTTACAACCTATACTTTCAAGAGCACTAGTCAAAAAAGGATTTTCATAGTCTACAATAAGTACCTTCAACTCTTTAGCTTTTGTGAACAATACTATTTCATTGTCAAAGTAAACATCATCCTCGATGTTTAGAACTAGCCTTATTTTATCCCCTCTAGTGAATTCATCAATAGAAAATACATAGCCCCTAGTTTCCCCTGAATCAATGTCCATAGAACTATAGTTGACTATATCCATATCCTTGAACAAGTTCATTTCTATATCACTTAAATCTTCCATACCGTAATTGGATACCTGAACTATTAATTCTCCATTTTCAATAGAATAACCTGATATAGCAACATTTCTAGAGCTTGAAGGATACTTCTTTATACTTACACCATCTATTCCATAAAGGGAAGAATCAGTAAATAGCATTATCTGAAGGTCCCTATTCATTTTTTGATTTTCAACAAATAACTCCAAGGCCTCATAGTCATTTTTATCATTTGAAGCTTCAATATTTAAAAGATCTACTCCTTCTAGTAGCTTTACACTTGAACTGAAAGATGCCAGTTCATAACTTTTCACATGATTTTCTTCAAGATAGTCCTGAACATAATTCAAAGAATCCTCAAATTTCTCTTGATTTGAAGAGACACTTATGGAATTATCAACAATTACAAGTACAGGTTTATTAAGAGAAAGACCTCCATTTAGAAATAATTTTGACATTGCAAGTGCAGCAAGTATTATTACCATACTTTGAATAAAAAACAAAAGACTCTTCCTAAATTTTTGTATTTTCTTTATATCACTGCTTTTTTCCATTAGTTTATCCCATATATAGTTACTAGGAACATCTATATTCTTATACTTATTCCTTAACATATATATTGCTATTAATGGGCCTAAAAACAATAGGGAAAAAAGCATCACTGGATTTAAAAACTGCACAATATCACCTCAATAATCCTAGATTAACCATATCGTGAAAAAATATTGTTTCTAAATCTTTCCTTGGATCAAGTATAGAATAGCTAAATCCCCACTTGTCTGTGGATTGAACTATACTTTCCAAATGATTATCCACAATTTCCTTATATTTTTTCACAACATGTGCATCAATATTTATTTCTCTCTTTGAGTTACTTTCTGAATCTATAAGTCTTGACAAGCCTCTGTAGTCTGGATTTATTTCTTCCCCTGTAAGTATATTCAAACAAGAACCGCATCTAACTCCAACAGATATATGCTCCAAAAACTCATCAACTTTATCACTATAAAAATCAGATATAACTAGTGAATTTCCCCTTCTTACAGGGATACTCATTAAGTTTGTAAAATAATCTTCACTTTGAGATAGTTGAATCTTGGAAAGAGTATCATATATATTATCAGGATGACTGTTTTTAGAAAAATCACAATAAGAAGCTTTTATACCATCAAGATAATAAAGTCTTACATCATCATAGCCCTTAACAATTATAGATATAATATAAAAAGCTATTTCAAGTGCTCTTTTATACTTATTACTTTTACCATAATCCATAGATTTAGTATTATCTAAAAAAATATTTACCGTCTTTTTTCTTTCATCATTATAGGTTTTAACCATAAGCTCTCTAGATCTACCATAATAACTCCAGTCAACCTTCCTAAGTTCATCCCCTTTTTCATAATTTCTATAATCTTGAAACTCCATGGACGAACCAGATTTACGATGTTTCCATCTACCATAATTATTGGATACGTGAACTCCTTCATTATTAAATCTTAATCTCAATATATTATTTAGCATTTCCTTATTATAATAAAACTCCATATAATCACTACCTATTCCATTGCTGTTCTATCAACAATAGCATCAATAATTTCTTCTGGGCCTACTTCATCTCTCATTGCATTAAAGTTTAAAATCACCCTATGATTAAGGACATCCTTAGCTAAATACTTTATATCTTCAAAAGAAACATTCTTCCTTCCCCTAAATAAGGCCAGCGCCTTAGCTGATGCTATAAGTCCTTGAGCCCCCCTTGGACTGGAACCATACATTACATATTTTTCTACTAAATCTATATCAGTATGCTCTGGATTAGTTCCATTCACTATTCTTATTGCATACTCAAGTACTGCATCAGAAATAGCTATATGATCTAACAATTCATTTACCTCATTAATTTCTGAAGCTTCTATAAGTTTATTTAGCTCAGGACTTTTACTATACATAGTTGATTTAACTATATCCATTAAACTCCTGTTGTTTGGTGATTTCATTTTAAGCTTAAAAATAAATCTATCTAGTTGAGCTTCAGGTAGTGGATATGTACCTTCCATTTCAATAGGGTTTTGTGTTGCCAAAACAAAGTAAGGTCTTTGCAGATTCATTGTAGTTCCATCTGTACTTACCTGTTTTTCCTGCATGGCTTGTAATAAGGCTGATTGAGTTTTTGGAGTAGCCCTGTTTATCTCATCTGCAAGGAGGATATTCGTAAATACAGGCCCCTTTTGAAATTCAAAATATAGTCTTCCATCTTTATCATAATTGGCTATTTTTGAACCAATAATATCACTCGGCATTAAATCTGGAGTAAACTGTATTCTTTTAAAATCCAAATCAAGTACTTGGCTTATTGATTTAACTAATTCAGTTTTTCCTAGACCTGGAGCACCTTCTAATAGTACATTCCCACCAACAAAAACTGCTATAAGAAGTTTTTCAACTATATCATCATTACCAATAATTTTATTTGCAATTTCTGATTTTATATCACCATATATATCAACATATCTATTCATCTTCTCTATCATTATTCCCTACTCCTTTATCCTATTGAAATAGTCCTTAATATGTTCCTTATATTCTTCCGGGATTTTTTCCCTTTCGATTTTCTCAATTTCAGCACTGCTAATACTTTCAATTACACTCTTATAATCCTGAATTTCTTCATTAAGAACCTTATTAAGTATAGTAAAGGTAAGATTCTTCTCACCCTTTCCGGTAATTTCTCTCATATCTAAACTGTCACCACTTTGGACTTCTTCCATAAAACCTTCTTTTGGAGAAGAACTTCCAGAGTTTGAATAGCCTGATCCAGCTTTTCCATTTCCTACTCCAGAAGCATTTCCATTTGAATTAGAAGAACTTGCCTGATTAGCAGCTTTATCCCCTTGATTATTAGAGGACATATTTATGCTTCCACCTGAAGCAGTTTTTCCATTTCATGTCCCCCCTGGTTTATAATCAGCTGATTTAGATGATGCCATGTTTTTTAAGTTTTCTAAATTACTAGTAAGACTATTATAGCTTCCCGGTGATATTCCATTTAAGTCCTCTAATGATTTCATTAGGCTATCAATATCACTCTGAGACATACTATTCTTTATATCCTCTGCCATCTTATTTAATTCATCAGAGTCTATATTCTTCATTATTTCTTCCATCTGCTCCATTAGTTCTTCCATATCTATATTTTTAAGAGCATCCTCTAACATTTTCTTATTGATATTATCCATATTATTAGCAATATTAAGGGCGTCCATAATCTTCTTCTTTAAATCTTTTGACTTTTCATTCTTTACATGTTTGATTTTTTTAGAAAGAATTTCAGCAGATTTTTCAATCATTTTATAATTACTCTTCTTCAACTCTTCCTTTATTTTCTTCACTTCTTTTTTTAGATACTGTTTTTCCTTTTTATCAATTCCCATGTCCTTTGTATAATCCTCAAGATTGTCCTTTAAATCTTCAATCTCTTTTTTTATAGGATTATCTGACTGAAACTTTTCTTTTAAAACACTTCTATTATCTAGTGAAATATAATAATAAGACGTAAATAAAACTATTAATATTAAAAATAATGGCCATTTCTTATTAATTTTATATTTATATTTGGGCTTTATTTTTTCATATATTGTTTTACTTTCCTCAACTATATATTTCCTTATTTCACTATCCTCCATCTGAAGAATAGTAATAAACCTAGAATCAAAACCCTCCTCATCTAAATAAATTGCACTAAATTTATCATCCTTTCTATTTTTATATCCCCAGCAAACACATGCAGCTATAAAAATAAGGCCTATAAGTAGTAGACTTTCATTTAGATATTCTAGATAGTACAAGTTAGCTACTGCCAAAATGGCAGTAGCTAATATAAAATACATCATTCCAAAATCAACTAATATATTGATATAAATGTTTATATTTAGTTTTCTCTTAAAGCTTTTTATTATCTTATTAATTTCATTCACATTATCACACCTATTATTTTTTACTTCTTATAGGATCAATTTTTCTCACCGCAAAGAACATCATTAAAGCGATTAAGGCTACTAAAATTCCAATATTAATCCAAAATGGATATAAGGGATTCTTACTTGCATAATCTAATAGCATTTTATTAACATCAGTATTTTGCCCCATAAACTTCATTTGTAGAGCATTTAAACCTATGAATGGATTTATATATAGGAGTTTACTGAACCATATATAAAATATATCAGTATCATATACACTCTCAATTATTTTACCTACACCCGCAAGAATAAAGGTACCGAACACAATGGCTATCACTTGTAAATAAGTTACTATTAATGATGTTAGGGTCTTTTTAAATATAGTAGAGTTTAGTATGCCTAAGGTCCCAATGAATATTGCTACAAAAACCAAATATGCAAAAAGTATCAGCAAATTCCAAATAGATATGGAACCAAACATTGATATTACCGAGAAAAATGGCATAGATATAAATATCAACATAATTACCGTTATTAAGGAAGCCGATAACTTACCAAGTATTATTGATATAGGCCTCATTTTCGTACATAAAAGAAGATCAAATGTCCTTCTTTGCTTTTCACTGGTTATGGATCCAGCTGTTGTAGCTGGAATTATAAACATAATTACTCCGAATTGAAAAATAACCATACCTATAAACATTGTCATAATTATTTGAGGGTTTATACCTGAATTATATCTAATGCCTTCCATAATACTTAAAAACATTATCCCTAAAAAACCCATTAACACTAGACAATAGAAGCTTATTAGAAATGGGGTTTTCCAAGTTCTCATCTTTTGCTTCAACTCTTTTTTTAGTACTGGATTAATCATCCTCCCCCACCTCCTTAGTGATTTTCATATAAACGTCCTCTAAATTTCCTTCTATCTTAGAATAAGTTAGGACTTCTATCTCATTCTTTACAAGTCTTTTTAATATATTACTTATTTCTAACTCATCACCATTAATTGAAAACTCAACTACATTATCTATAATGGATATATCCTTTACGGAATCATGTTCACGTATCAGATTCACACCTTTATCAGGACTACCTATTACTTCAAGCCTCATTTTAGAGAATCCATTTATATCGTTTATTACATCCTGCATTTTACCAAAGGCAACCATCTTGCCCCCATCAATAATCCCTACACTATTACACACTTCTGAAAGTTCTGTAAGTATATGAGAGCTAATAATTATGGTTTTACCCATATTTCGTAGCTCCTTAAGAATTCCTTTCATCTGTATTCTTGCCCTTGGATCAAGACCAGATGCCGGCTCATCAAGAAGTAAAACCTTTGGATCATGGATAAGACTCCTTGCTAAACAAAGCCTTTGTTTCATTCCCCTTGAAAGATCATTTACATATGCTCTTTTCTTATCTACTAGATCAACAAGTTCCAATAAATCATTGCTAGAAGTGATAATTTCATTTTTTGATAATCCATTTACACTTCCGTAAAAATCCATATATTCTTCAACTCTCAAATCATCATATACTCCAAAAAAATCTGGCATATATCCAATTGATTTTCTAATGTCCCTATAACTTTTCGATATATCTACACCATCTACAAGGACACTACCTGATGTAGGTTTCATAAGGGTACTTATTATTTTCATAGTAGTTGTTTTACCGGCCCCATTATGACCAACAAAACCGAAAATATCTCCCTTATCTATTCTAAATGAAAGGTCATCTACAGCTTGGAAGTTTCCATACATTTTATTTAGCTTATCTACTACGATCATTATTTAACACTCCCTTTCAGAACAAAGCTAGGGTAGTCTTCCCTTTCAAATCCTACATCGTCTTTTAATGTACACTTAATCATTATACTTCCACCATCTAAGTATTTTTTAAAATCCTCTCCAGACAATGAAGCATGATTTCCAACACCAACATAAGAGTCTTTTTCAAGGTCATAAATACTATATTTCAAATTATTATAATCTACCATATCTATTTCTATTTTTTCTGGCTCTACATCATCCCTGACAATAAGTCTAAATATTACTTCCCCTTCTTCTCCATTAAGATAAAGAGCTCCATCATAAGGATCAAGTTCTATATTTTTACCAAAGCTTACTACTTCAACCGGATTCATTGATGATGGAATTACAACGTCACCTTTCTTTGGAAGTACATACTTTAGATTTGAAACTACAATATTTCTATTTGTTCTAGTAAGATCTGTATCACCATTTACTTCAACATCACCAACAAAACTTTCCCTTGTAAATCCAATAATCCTACTTGTATTTCCATCCCCTGACCTTATACTTTCATATGATCTAAGAAGTTCACTACAAATTCTATTATTAAACATTTCTCCGCTATCCTCTGTCACATTTCTATCATAGACATTATATCTGTCATCATAAGTTAAAGTATTAAGCTTAAACTCTCTATTACTATTTTTTTCTATACTAGCTAAATAAGCATATTGTCCATTCTTCTCAAAGACAACGTGTTCGTAATCTTCATCAGTATTATTTACAATTCTTAAGCTAACACCCGAATCTGTATAAACAAGTTCCCCGAATATACCCATTTCATTTTTGCCTTTTATATGATATCCGATTATTTTTTGATCCCAGATATGAGTGAAATTGTAATCAATATAATTTCCATCTGGCTCAAATCCTAACTCAACTTCATACTCATCCTGTGGTGAATCATATTCTATGTTCTTAATTTCATTTGTAGGATAAAAATTACTGTTGGCTTTTACTTTTAAATGCTTAGCAGTATTATTCACTACCCCCATATAACCTTTCCAATCTCTTATAACACCATCTTCAAGGGCAATAAAGTTAACATTATTTACTACAGCTTTTCTAAATTTATTCCCACCTGCCCACATACTTATGGCAGATGAAAAAATTAATATAATGACTAATATTGTAATCCATCCAAAGTCCCTTTTATCCAGTTTTTTAAGGACAAAGTAATTAACAAAACCAACGGATAAAGAAAATCCTATTAGTACCATAAAAATTGTAGATGTCTTCGGAAAACTTTTCATCGGTATAGATGTAATTGCCTCCCTTAATCTATATCTTAATCTTTCATATATATTTCTATTTTGGAAGTCATTATGCTCCTCAAATATCTTCCCTATTAATTCATTTTTTTCACCTTGTGTCTTGAAAGAATCTAAAGCTTTCTCAACCAAGACTATTTTCCCATTACCATGCTTCTTTGAGTAAATTCCTTTACTATAAATAAATGAACTATCATTTACTTTATAAATATTTTCTCCATTAATATCCTGGGGATTAATATCAATAATTGTACTTAAACCAGATAATGTCCTCGGATAATCCTGATCCAAAAATACTACTAATGTTCCACCATTATTTACATAAGTATCTATATCCTTTACTTCTTTCTCAGTAAATAGTGAAGTATTATAATTTGAAATAAAAACACCTTCAAAACTACTAAAAGTTAATAGGGACTCCGGCATTTCACTTGTGAAATCTGCAAAAGACAGAGTTCTACTTCTCCCATTACTATTTACAATAGAAAACCTATTAACAGCCTCTTTCTGATCAGTAAATATTCCCACCAAAGTTTCATTTGCTTCCTTAAATCCATTTACTTTCTTTACTATCCTATTAAGCTCCTTACCATTATCATCTTCAATAATAATAGTAGCTTTCTTAAATGTGCTCATAAAACTTTCAAAATCAACTGGTACAGTAACAATGATTTCTTTTTCAGAAGCAGAAGGAAGTTCTACATCTGTACTATAAAATATTTTAAATCTCGTTTGTTCACTGTAATCATTGAATCCTACCTTGATTTTACCACTAATATCAGCAGATGAATTTTTCACCGATATTTTCATATCTGTGAATGAATTATTCTTAAAAATACCATCTACACCCATTTTCAGATCCATTGTTACATCTTGTCCAAACCCAAGACCTACTCCAAGAACAATAACAAGGAATAGAAGTATACTCGACCCTAGCTTTTTCATCTCTCCACCTCAAAACAATCTTTATTTTCAGAACAATCATATCTTATAATTATTAAAATATTATAAACGAGCAAAATACATGTGTATATGGTGCCTAGACGTACCCTAGGTACTCGCCCAGCCATTCATTCCATTCTTTCGCCCAGCTGCTAGTTACTTTGTAATAGCAAGTCCAGCAGTTACTTTGTAACTAGTTCAATGAAGTTTTTCCCATAAGGAAAAACAAAATTTAAGCATTTCAAATAATTTCTCGCAGGAGAAATATCCTTGAACAAGATTTCTAAGAAATCCGCTAGGCTAAAAACAATATATTAATGTTATTGCTGGGCTAATAAAGTTTGTAGAAAAACTTTGTCCTAGGCTAGTAGCACCGCTACTGCTAAGCAAAAAAAAAAGACGCTATGCGTCTTTTTATCTCTTACTCTTAGCAAATATCATTCTACCTGCTGCAGTTTGAAGAACACTTGTAACAATAACATCGAATTCTTCTCCGATTCTATTTCTTCCGTCTTCAACTACTATCATTGTTCCATCATCAAGATAGGCAATTCCCTGTTTTTGTTCTTTACCTTCCTTGATAATCTGAACTTTCATCTCTTCTCCTGGCATTACTATAGGTTTTACTGCATTTGCAAGTTCGTTAATATTCAATACAGGTACTCTTTGTAATTCAGCTACCTTATTTAAATTATAATCATTAGTAAGTACTATACCATCAATTTTTTGAGCTAGTTTAAGTAGTTTGATATCCACTTCACTAACATCTTCAAAATCAGTATCTACAATCTTAACTTCAACATCCAGTTCCTTTTGAATAACATTAAGTATATCAAGACCTCTTCTTCCCCTATTTCTCTTTAGAGAATCTGAGGAATCAGATATATGACGTAATTCTTCCAGAACAAATTCAGTAACTATTATTGTTCCTTCTATAAATCCAGCCCTACATATATCCGCAATTCTTCCATCAATGATAACACTTGTATCAAGAATTTTGGGTTTTGCCTCTGATACACAAGGTTCCATCTTACTTTCCTGATTACTTACCTGCATCTTCCTAACTATATCAGGAAGCTTTCCAAAGTCCCCCATATTCTTAGTTGCAACACTTATTCCTAAATAACCTAATACTATGTATGCAATAATCGTCAATACTGGACCTAAGAAAGGTATAGGTAATATCTTAAACAATCCACTTACAAGATACGCTAAAGAAAGACTAACTATAAGTCCTATAGTTCCAGCAATAATCTTACTCGTAGGGACCTTTTGCAGTTCAAATTCAATATAGCTTGCAAACTTCTTTACTCGTCTTACGATCGACGGTGTCAAAATATAAAAAATAAGAGCAAATATAAGTCCAATTACAGCGTACACCACCAACATCTGACTATCAGTAACCTTTGGAATTCCTGGTACAGTACCACTCTTAAGTACTGGCTCTAATAATGACATTATTACCACACCTAGGAAACCTCCAATAAACATAACAACAAATCTTAAAACTCTGTTTACTACTTTACTCATCATTTCACCTCCTTTTCATAGTAAAACACAAACAATACTATTCCATTATACCCTAAACATTTGTTTTTCAATAGATTGTAAAAGAAATTTAACATAAGAAAAAGAAAAAAAGTGCGGATTATTAAATCCACACTAAAATCTTGTCAAATTATTTATTTATCAATCTTTAAAGAATCTTTAATCCTTTTTTCAATTTCTTCTTCAGTAGAATCTAACACTAAGACAACCTCACTAACAAGAATCTGCTTAGTATTAACAAGCATCTTCTTTTCTCCAGTTGAAAGTCCCTTTGTGATATCCATAATAATAAGGTCTTTTACAACCATAGCTACTTCAAGAATATCACCACTTTTAATTTTTTCAAGGTTATTTCTATATCTTCTATTCCAGTTTTCAGACATATCCGAAATTTCCTGGGAAAAAATCTCCATCACCTTATTCACCGTATCCATATCAACTATGTACCTAAGTCCAAGCTTTTCAGCATTTTCAACAGGTATCATAACATCCATCTTCTTTAAAGGGAGCTTTAGGATAAAATACTTTCTAACTTCACCTAGAATTTCCTTATCCTCTATTCTTTCTATAATTCCTGCCCCATGCATAGGGTAAGCAACTTTATCTCCGACGTTAAACATAACTAACCTCCCTCTTCAATTGTGGAAAATGAATCGGTAATATGAATCTATAATAAACAAATCCTTAAACAGTTTTTCAAAGACTTCAAAATACCCACAGTTTTCCCATGTATAAATCTATTATATAACAGGGCCAAAAATAAGTCAAATTTTAAAATTTTACCATATACCTATCTAATTGTCAATATTATTTTTTTTCTTCCTTATTATTTTGTTTTTCAGTCAGAATATTCTATTTTTTCACACATTACTATGATAGAATTATCATATAATAACCCTAGAAAAGGTAGAATTCAGGAGGATAAATTATGAAAGATATTATAATCGATGAATTTCAAGAAAAAGTTGACGAGGTTCTAATCAGACATGTAAGTATCCTAGACATAATTTCAAAGCTTCAACAAACTTCTGCTAAGACAAATCGTGCAGTTATAAAAGCTATAACAAGCTGCGGTTGCATAAAAATCAATGCAGATAAGGATATTATACCTGAGGATATTACATACGATGAAATAAAGAACTTCAAGCATAATCATATCGAAGGTGAGCTTTGTCAAACATGCAAGGAAAAAATAGAGGCAGAAATTGGTTCTAACCTATTTTATATCGCAGCACTAAGTAATGCCCTGGATATAAACATGTATGACATATACTTAAAAGAATATAAGAAACTTTCTACACTTGGTAAATTTTCTTTATACTAGAAAATTGGCTGTACCCCAAAGGGTACAGCTATTTTTATTAAAAGATTTCCTCAAATGCCTGCTCAATAGTCCTAACACCTATTACTTCTATTTCTTTTTCATTCTCATAACCTATTAGATTTTCTTTTGGGATAATACATTTTTTAAATCCCATTCTTTTTGCTTCATTTATTCTTCTGTCTACACTATTAACCCTTCTTACTTCTCCAGTTAAGCCAACTTCTCCAAATAAAATTACATCTTTATTTACAGATTTATTCTTAAAACTTGATGCGATTGATGCGATTACACCTAAATCAATTGCAGGTTCTGTAATCTTTAAACCTCCAACAACATTTACATAGGCGTCACAGTCTTGAACATGATAACCAAAACGCTTTTCTAAAACAGCCATAAGCATTATCACCCTGTTTTGGTCTAGTCCATTGGCCATTCTTCTAGGATTACCAAAATTACTTGTAGTAACTAATGACTGTATTTCTACTAAAACAGTTCTAGATCCTTCAATGGTTGGTATAATAATAGATCCTGGTTCAACCTGTACACTATCAGATAAGAAAACCTCTGAGGGATTATCCACTCCAAATAATCCAGCACTTCTCATTTCAAAAATACCTAGTTCATTTGTAGAACCAAATCTATTTTTAACAGCCCTTAAAATTCTATAAACATTGTGATTTTCTCCTTCAAAATATAGAACTGTATCAACCATATGCTCTAATACTTTAGGTCCTGCAATATTTCCACTTTTAGTAACATGACCGATAATAAATGTGGCAATGTTTTTTCCCTTAGCTATTTTCATAAGTGAAGATGTAATCTCCCTTATCTGTGAAACCGAGCCTGGTGCTGATGATATTTCAGGATCAAATACCGTTTGAATAGAATCAACAACAAGTACGTCAGGATTTATTTCCTCAACACTTTTTATAATGATCTCTATATTATTTTCTGACATTATTAAAAGTGATTCGCTGTTTGCTCCAAGTCTTTCAGCCCTCAATTTAGTTTGTTTTAAGGACTCCTCACCAGACACATAAAGCACTTTGTTTTTTCTACAAGATAACATATTGGCAGACTGTAAAAGCAAAGTGGATTTTCCAATACCGGGATCACCACCAATAAGTACCATGGAGCCCCTTACAATACCACCACCAAGAACCTGATCAAGTTCTCCAATACCTGTACCAAACCTATCTTCCTTGTCTATTTTTAAATCAACAATGGAAACTGGTTTGTTAATTCCATTTCCTGATGACATAGTTCTTCTATTATCATCCTTAATTACTTCTTCTACAAAGGAGGACCATGATCCGCAGTCAGGACATTTACCTAACCATTTTAGTGAAACATATCCACAATTCTGACATAAAAAATTAGTCTTCTTCTTCTTCAACTTCATTCTCCTTTATTATTACAATACCATTATCATATACAAGTGCGATTTTATTCCCCTGATTTATTTCTCCAGAAATGATTCCTTCAACTACAAGGTCTTCTATTTCCCTTTCAATTATTCTCTTTATAAATCTAGCCCCTGTCTCATCTTCATAATCAGATAGGATTACATTTTCATAAATATTCTTATCAAAGCTTATATCAATTTCAAACTCACAAAGTCTTTCCCTTAGATTTTCCAACTCCATAGATGCAATTTCTTTCAAGTCATCCTTACTAAGTCTCTTAAATACTATAATTTCATCAATTCTATTAAGAAGTTCAACCTTTAAAGTTTTCTTAAGTTCCTTAAGAATTATTTTCTTATCTGAATCTGAAGTTGAAGATTTTCCCTCACTTACGAATCCCATTGATTTAGTATCCCTTATAGTATCAAGACCTATATTGGAGGTCATAATAATTATGGTATTCTTAAAATCAATAAGTCTTCCAAAAGAGTCCCTCAGTCTACCTTCATCGGTAATTTGAAGTAATATATTTAAAATATCCGGGTGAGCCTTCTCTATTTCATCAAATAGAATTATTGAGTAAGGTTTATTTTTAACCCTTTCAGTAAGGTTCCCACCTTCGTCATATCCAACATATCCTGGAGGAGATCCAATCAATTTTGATATGGAATGCTTCTCCATAAACTCAGACATATCATATCTTATTATCTCATCACTAGACCCAAAGATAAATTCACCTAAAGCATTGGATAAATGGGTTTTACCTACACCAGATGGTCCTAAAAACAGAAAAGTACCAATCGGTCTACTTTTATTTCTAAGTCCCACAAAGGATTTTTTAATAGCTCTTGAAAGTTGCTTAACCGCTTCTATCTGTCCTTTCACACGGCTTTCCAATCTATCCTCAATCCCCCTTAATCTAAGCAAATCATCATGGCTAAGTTTATTAACAGGTATCCCTTTCCACTCAGAAATAACCATAGCGATATCATCGTATCCAATTTCATTATCCTTATCACTACGAACTTTGTTCTTCACCTTTAGGTCTTCTAATTCCTGAAGTACTTCCTTTTCTACATCCCTTAGTTTAGCTGCATTCTCAAAGTTTTGTCTAAGAACTGCCTCCCTTTTATTTTCAACAACCATTGCGAGTTTTTTCTCTAAAACCTTTACTTCCTCATCTCCATTATTAAGTATCAACCTTTTTCTAGAACAGGCTTCATCAAGTAAGTCTATAGCCTTATCTGGTAAATTTCTGTCATTTACATACCTTACACTTAGGTCAACCGCTCCATTAATAGCTTCCTCACTTATATCTATATTATGAAAACTTTCATACTTTTCCTTAATCCCTTGAAGAATCAGTTTGCTAAGTGTCGGATCCGGTTCCTCAACACTTACAGGCTGAAATCTCCTTAGTAAACTCTTATCCTTTTCAATATATTTTTTATACTCATCAAAGGTAGTAGATCCAATTACCTGTATTTCTCCTCTACTTAAGCTGGGTTTCAAAATATTTGATGCATCAACAGCTCCCTCTGATCCACCAGCTTTTGTAATAGTGTGTATCTCATCTATAAAGAGAATTATGTCATTACTTCCCTTGATTTCGTCAAGTATTCCAGTAAGTCTTTTTTCAAACTCCCCCCTAAATTTTGAGCCAGCAACAAGGACACCCATTTCTAAACTAACAATTTTCTTATTTTTAAGATATTCTGGAACATCCCCTAAAACAATTTTCTGTGCCAAAGCTTCAATTATTGCAGTTTTTCCTACTCCAGCCTCACCAATAAGGATGGGATTATTCTTAGTTCTCCTACAAAGAGTTTGTATTATTCTCTTTATCTCTTTTTCACGTCCAATAACAGGATCATAATAGTCTTCCTTGGCTTTTTTAACCATATCCATACCAAACTCTTCTATGTATCCCTTTTCCTTATTTTCATCAACTTGAACAGACTTATCCTGCCCTTTCTCTATCCTCTTTATCTCACTATATACTTTATTGTAATCTAAATCTTTTTTCTCTAAGATTATTTGCCCTATAGAACCTTTTAATTTAGTCATTCCTAATAGAAGATGTTGGGTATCAATTTTTTCTTTTCTATATCTTGCAGACTCCATATATGCTAGTTCAAGAAGTTTTTTTGCCCTAGGTGTATAACCTTGAATCTCAACCTTTTCATCACCCTTACCAACTAGATTTACAATCATAGATCTCGTTTCAGCAACTGAAAAATGTTTATTTCTAAGGACCTTACCAGCAACACCCTTACCATCTTTAATCAGTCCCATGAGTATATGTTCAGTTCCTATATAATTATGATTTAATTTCCCAACTTCATGAAGGGCTACATTCAATACCTTCTTGGCGTTATCGGTAAATTTATCTATCATTGATAATCCTCCAATTCTTTTCTGATTAGTGAAGCCCTCTTCACATCAATCTCTTCTAATTTTTCAGCATCAGTATTATTAAAAATAGTATAATTCCCTATATCATCAATTATTCTATCTATTTTCCTAAGACTACAATCAATTAATCCACTTTCTATTCCAAATCTCATATCATCTAAATTTTCATATGCTTCTGTATAACCTATAATCCTACAATTTTTAAGTATTCCCAGTGCCCTATAGACCCTATCTTCAATATTAATTCTTTTTTCACCAAGTAACTTATCCCTTAGCTCAAGCTCCTTACTGAGAATTTGATAAGACACACTTTTTAACGAGTCTAATATTTCATGTTCGCTTGCCCCTAAAGTATAAATGTTTTTTAGCCTAAATCTATAGTTTCTAGTATTCTCCTTCTCATACAAGGGTGACATATCCATACCAATCTGACTTGCAGCATGATATATTTTATCCATACCACCAGACATGACCATTGTAGGTAGATGAAATGTTATCTGTCCTGTAAGTCCCGTACCTATATTTTCAGGAGCCGTTGTAAGGTAACCATACTTTTCATCAAAAGCAAGTTCCAACTCCGATTCTAAAATATCCTCTATTTTAGCAATTTGAAGATATAATTCTTCAAAACTTTTCTCACTATCAGTTACATATATCTCTATGTGCTCAGTATAATTAATAAGCATATAAAATCCATCCCACATAAATAAAGCAGAATAGATTTCTTCCCTCTCCTCAGGATGATCTAAAATTCCCTTCTCCCTAAGCTCATTAGACATATATTCATCTAAAGTATTTAAATTCATATACTTTCCACCACTAAAAATATCATGCCTTTCCACTATTCCCTTAATTTTTTCAATGATTTCTATACTGTCTTCCTTACTTAAACTTGTAACAAAATTATACTCCTTTATATTCCTCTTCACGATTATCTTTCTATCGATTATCATCTTATCCAGTTCAGAAATCCTCATCCTATTTCCCCCTGTTTTTCATATTGCCTTGAAGTTCTTTTATTTTATCCCTAAAAACTGCAGCATCTTCAAAATCTTCACTGTTAACTGCCTCATTCATTCTTTCCTTAAGTCTTTTTATTTCCTTTACTATCAACATATCCTCTTCAAAACCACCAGGTATTCTTCCAACATGACTTGTACCCTTATGATAACTTTTTAGAAAAGGTTCTAATTTATTCTGAAAAACTCCATAACATTTTTCACAACCAAACTTACCACTGCCCTTATACTTACCATAAGAGGTCCCACAGTTACTACATTCAGTTGTCGCAATATATGAAACCTGAAGCGGGGACTTACTTACTGAAGAAATGATATCATTTAAAAATTCGTCATTTATTAATTCATTTATATTAATCTTATTACCATTTTTCATAGCACACTGATTACACAAATATATATCCACATTATTTCCATCAACGGTTTTCTTTATATGTATTGTTGATTTATTTATCTTACACTTATCACACAGCATCATAATACCTCCCAGGCAAAACTTAATAATGAGTCTCTCCATTCAAATAATTTCTTAGCTTTAAAGCTTCACTTCTCATACTCATTTACAATTGTAATACTTGCAAAAGAATATTAAAATATTATATATAATAAAATAAAAGAAGGTGTCTACCATAAGAAACTATAACTTAAAACTATCATCATCCTTGCTTTTCCCAATTTTATATCTACTTATTGATAGTATACTATATAATTCCTTATTTTTCTTTTCTAAAACTTTATCGACTATATCCATAGAAAATATTAAATTCATTTACGAAATTATATCATTTTTAGCAATTCTATATTTTACGATTAAGTTAATGAAAATATATAAGGTAACCTTTAAAGTTAAAAAAATTAAACTTCAAAATTTAGTATTTATACTACTTATTCTTCTTATATACATACCATTTATAATATGGGTATCCAACAAAATCTTATTATTTGTAGATCTAGACCTGGGGCCCTCGAAAGAAACAGTATATTTCAACAACATGTATTATCTCATTATATTTACCCTGATTACACCAATAAAGGAAGAACTGTTTTTTAGGGGTTTTTTATTTAAAGGATTAAGCAAAAGATATAATATTCCTATATGTATTCTTGCAACCTCAATCTTTTTTGGAATATCCCATCTTAATCCTGTTCAAATGGTTTCGGGAATAATTTTTGGAATTATATCTTCAATTTTATACCTTAAAACTGATAATTTCCTTATGCCACTACTACTACATACAATGAACAATCTGATTGTATATGTAATACTTAATGGAATAAACTATATTCTATTTATAGTATCAGCAATAATAATACTTTTAAGTTATCTTCTAGTTAAAAGAAAAGTAAAAGAATAGGATGCCCCTCTGGGACATCCTATTTTTATTTTTTAGTGTTTATCACTTTTTATCTCTTCTACTATTTTTACTGCCAGCTGCATTGGAACTTCTTCATATCTTAAGAAGTCAATATTGAAAAATCCCCTTGCCTGTGTCATGGATCTTAAATCAGTGGCATATGTGAAAAGTTCAGCTTGAGGTGCTTCAGCAAGAACCTTCTGGAATCCTTTTTCATCAGGCTCCATACCAAGAATCCTACCTCTTCGCTTATTCATATCTCCCATAATGTCACCCATGTACTCATCAGGTATCACAATCTCCATTTTCATTATTGGCTCTAAAAGAACAGGCTTTGCTTGCTCCATACCCTTCTTAAAGGCTATGCTTGCTGCCATCTTAAATGCCATTTCATTGGAATCAACTGGATGATAAGATCCATCAAGTAAAGTCGCTTTAAGGTTTACTACAGGATACCCTGCAAGTACACCCTTGTGTAAACAATCCTTAAGACCCTTTTCAACAGCTGGTATATACTGTTTTGGAACCGATCCACCAAATATCTTTTCTTCAAATAAGAATTCATCAGGACAATGTTCAAACTTAATATGAACATCTCCATACTGGCCAGAACCACCACTTTGTTTCTTATGTTTACCCTGTACAGTAGCGGAACCTTTTATAGTCTCTCTGTAAGGTATCTTTTGCTCTATAATATCAACTGAAACTCCAAATATATTACTTAGCTTATTTGTAATTACTGATATTTGCATTACACCCTGTCCACCAAGTAAAAGTTGTTTAGTCTCTTTATTTCTTTCTATAATAAATGTAGGATCTTCTTCAACTAGTCTGTGTAAAGCACTTGAAATTTTTTCTTCATCACCCTTCGAAGCAGGCTCTATAGCTTTATAAAGACAAGGTTTAGGGAACTTGATACCATCATACATTACAGGATAGTTAATATCACAAATAGTATCACCAGTTTCAACCTTAGCAAGCTTAGCTATAGCTCCAATATCTCCAGTCTCAATATGATCTGCCTCTATTTGATTTTTACCCCTTAGCATAAATATGCTTCCTACTTTTTCTACCTCACCCTTATTACCTATAAGGATTTCTTGGTCTTTCCTTATTCTACCTGAATACACCTTGAAAAGAGAAATCTTTCCTATGAATGAATCCACCATAGTCTTAAAGACAAATGCTGAGAAAGGTGCCTCAGGACTTACCTCTCTAATCTCCTCAACTCCAGTATCAGGATGAACTCCATGATAACCATCTTTGTGCATGTCATAAGGAGTCGGAAGATATTCATACATCATATTAAGAAGAGTATGGATACCTACACCCTTTTCAGCTGATCCAACTAAAACTGGTACAATATCACCATTCAATACACCCTTTCTTAATCCGTCATGAATTTCATCGATAGTGAACTCTTCACCCTCAAAATATTTTTCAAGAAGTTCTTCATTACTTTCTGCTACTGACTCAATAAGCATATCCCTAACAGGATTTACCTTTTGCTGCATATCCTCAGGAATAGGAACATCCTTACAAGACTTTCCATCATATTCCCTACCTATCAAATCTACTACGTTTACAAAACCATGGAAATCAAGTCCCTCACCCATTGGAATACAGAAAGGTGCAACTTTTTTACCAAACTTTTCTTTCAACTCCCTAATTAACTCGATATAGTTAACGTTTTCCTTGTCCATCTTATTAATATAGATTATCTTCGGCATGTTTCTCTTTTCAGTAAATTTCCATGCCTTTTCTGTACCTACTTGAATCCCTGAAGTTGCGTCTACCAAGATGACAGCTCCCCCTGCTATTCTCAAACTACCAAAAACCTCACCGATAAAATCAAAGTATCCCGGAGTATCTAGTATATTATATTTTGAATCATGCCACTCAAGTGGAACGACAGAAGTACCAATAGAAAATTTTCTAGCGATTTCTTCCTTGTCAAAATCCGATACCGTATTTCCTTCCTGAACCTTACCGACTCTATTAGTATAATCTAAAGAATAAAGCATAGCCTCGACCAATGTTGTTTTTCCGCTGCCACCGTGTCCTAATAATGCAACGTTTCTTATTTTATCAACTTTATAATCTTTCATATCTTGGCCTCCTTCAATAAGTAAGTTATATGAATTTTCTCATAATTTATAATATTCTATTTTTTTTATCGAAATCCTTCTATATTTCATAAATTTTTAGAAAAAAAATGAAAACCGCATCTTTTCAGATGCGGTACCCATTATCTTATCGGACAAACACCATTTTCACAGCCATCATCCCCAATATCAAATTCTGTTTCCTCTTTTTCATATTTACTAATAAGTGAAGGAATAAACTTCTTCATTTCATCTACCCTCTTATTATACTCATCTTCTTCAATAGATTCATAAGGTAAAAGCTCATAGAAACTATCATCTAGAGAAAGGAAGGACACTGCCATAACATCATCCCAATGATCCCATACCCACTGCTCAACTTCTTCCCATTCATGATCCCTAACATGAATAGTAATAGAACAGTTGTGATCAACATAGTGCTCCATAAACATTTGATAGTTCTCAAGTTGCTCAATAGCACTGACATCATATTTAGTTCTTCCATCAGGTGCCTTTACAGGGAATTCCACAACCTTTGTTGCACAAGTTTCAGGATCTTGACCAACTTCAGGGAATACAGGATATCCTAATTCCTCACAAACCTTAGTCAGTGGATCATTTGCACTTATTCTTATTCTTCTAATGTAGTAAGGAGAATGGGAATAATGAACACCACTTGATACAGTAGGTAAAAGTGATAAAGTTCCCTCTGGTTTAACTGTTGTAACAAGTAAAGGTGCTTCCTCTCCTATTTCCTCAGCAATTTCTTTAGCTGCATCATTAGCAACTTTTCTCATTGATTGTAATAAAGAAATTTCTTCCTCCTTATTCATTCCAGTGGCATTAATCATGTCTTGCCATCCAGTTAATGAACAACCAATAAGTCTATCCCTCTTTTGCACATGATCCCATTTACTTAGTTCAAGATCTACACATGTCATTCTATATCCAGCTCTAGCTGATAATCTTTGAGCCCTTAAAAGTCCATCTTGATTAAGATTTCCATTTTCGTCTACAAAAGCCAATACATTTACAGTAGTAAGATTACATAAACCCTTACTATCAAGAAGTATTTCACCACATGGATTTACACCATTAAAATTAGGTCTTCTTTTATTTCCTGCAACAGAATTAACCCATCCAGGTTCTCCTGAATATCTCATTCTTTCTATTTGCCAGTGTAATCTTTCCCTTGTAGGTCTATCTTCATAATATATAGAGTTATTACTCATCTGTCTATGAATAATCTCCTTATCAACTTCCCATTTTCCATCAACTTGCTTGTATAGATTAGTTTTTGCATCTATAGCCTCTAGATCATCTGAATCCACTAAAACTATTTCAGCAGTTCTTCTAACACCACCAACAACAACATTTTCACCAATTATATTTGCTATATCTAAACAATCAATTGGTCTTAGCTTTATTTTCTTTTCATCAGTCATCATTCCGGCCTTCTTTATTACCCTGCCGATCTTCTCAAACATATTCTTTAGGCTATCATGACCACTTGCAGTTCCACCAAAGGTCATAAGTTTTTCACCCCTAGGTCTTACATGATCATAATTCACTATAACAGTTTTTATATTTCTATACTCATTAGAATGTAAAAGTCTGAAGAAGAAATCTAAAGACTGCACCCAACCTTCCTTACTATCGCCAACAGTAATTTTAACAGTATTATTGTGGAAAAATTCAAGTGATGTACTATCCTCACGATCCTGCTTTGCTGTAGCTGTATAATCCTTATGGATAAGTTCAAAGTCCGTTCTAACCTTTGGAAGTGTCGCTACATCACTTCTAAGTATCCGAATTCCAACCCCTGAACCAACCATCAACAGATAAAACACATCTCTAAAAGACTCAAAATCATTTATAATTTGGAAGGAACAATTGAAATTGGCCATAGGATAATTCTTTGCTACAGGTGTATTTCCAACCCAAAAAGTTCTTCCAGATAGAAACTGTCTTAGATTAAAAATATTATCGAATAATTCCTGAGCTTCCTTCTTCGAAGTAGGAATAAGGGAACAGTTATATTCAACCGCCCTTCTGGCAGTCTCCCACCAATATTCCCTTCTTTTTTGATCCTGTAACCACCTAGAATAAGTTCTATAGTAAACAAAATTACCTAGCTGAGCCATAGGACTTGGTTGATGTTTATATCTGCTTATAAAATCATCCCCAAGCATTCTATTATCCTTTTTACTAGTAGTTCTATACTTATCTTGCTCTGCCCTATAAATTATGTATTTTTTAGCGGCATCCTTTCTAATACTATCCATAAGATAATTTTCCACCAGATCCTGAATCTCTTCAACATCAGAAGGATTAGTTCTAAGTCCTAATATTTCCTCTATCTTATTTGCAATAAAATTACTTACCTCTATGTCAATTCCTTTTTCAGTCTCTAACATGGCATTTTCAATAGCCCTTACAATCTTTTCCTTTTTGAACTCTACTAAAGTAGCATCTCTCTTAATTACTTTGATATCCATTAAAATCCCTCACTTAACTAAATATAGTGTTTTACAAAACCCTTTAACACTATATATTGTATCATTGAGATTTTTTTAAGTAAATAAGTTCAGAGACACAAAATAAACTTTGGATAGGAACAACAAAATTCATTTAAATTTATGGATATTTATATTTTATGACCTTTCCCCAATATCCCCTTAAACTACTTAAATTAATACTTTTCAATATATCTCATATGTCAATAAGCCATCACAATCTTGTAAGCATTAGACAAATGAGCATGATTTCAAGTCCCAAAGTTATTTTTTTGTTAGCTGTGGAGATTTCCAAAAAAAATCATTCTTATCCACAGTATAATTAACTTATCCAGTCTAACAGTAATTATAAAACATTTTTCTAGAAATTAAAAAATTCCTTACCTCAAATTGAGATAAGGAATTATAAAAACTAGCAACGACCTACTCTCCCAGGCAGCTGCCCGCCAAGTACCATCGGCGCTAAGAGGCTTAACTTCTGTGTTCGGTATGGGAACAGGTGTAGCCCTCTTGCTATAGTCACTAGATTTTCTTTATAAAATTAAAATCTACGTACAACTTACTTTGATAATTTGAAAATATAACAAGCAACGACCTACTCTCCCAGGCAGCTGCCCGCCAAGTACCATCGGCGCTAAGAGGCTTAACTTCTGTGTTCGGTATGGGAACAGGTGTAGCCC
>JAOARG010000024.1 GCA_025210655.1 Bacillota bacterium | reverse complement strand
TATTTACATAGTGAGTTTCGGGGTGTAGCGCAGTTTGGTAGCGCATTTGGTTTGGGACCAAAGGGTCGCGGGTTCAAATCCTGCCACCCCGACCATTAATTTAGGGCCTTTAGCTCAGCTGGTTAGAGCGCCCGGCTCATAACCGGACGGTCCGGGGTTCGAGTCCCTGAAGGCCCACCATTGTGTAAGTCTTCAAAAGTAAATAAAAGATATGCCCAGATAGCTCAGTCGGTAGAGCAGGGGACTGAAAATCCCCGTGTCGGTGGTTCGATTCCGCCTCTGGGCACCAAATTGGTACTTACATTTATGTGAGTACTTTTTTATTTTTTGCTTTTAAAAATAAAAAGTCTAGGGCTACTTTGTAGCATCTAGGGATTCGCAATAGCTCACATCTAGGGCGAATGTTATCTACGATACATTTCATCTAGGGTTGATATTTTATCAACATCCAAGGATATGTTTTACTAAGGTAAAACAACATTATTATAAATTAAATGCTAAAGAAATTAAGTATTAACATAAGTATCTTTCCGTATGGAAAGTTTCCATGGACAATTGCTAGATGACAAATCGAATATCCAATAGATTTGTGCCCTAGATGTGAGTCACAAGCGAATCCCTAGATGCGAAAATAGTGAGTCCTTAGACTGTCTAGTTAAAAGTGTGTTTATGGCATATGCACAAAACTCATATTTATTCAATACTAATCTATATATCCCTATATAGAAAGAAATAATGATAATATTAAATATTTTTAATGTATACTTATAAAAAAAGTGTTTACAGCAAACGTTTTTCTGTTATAATAATTGTGCAGGATATTTTCCAAAGAATCGTATATCTACTTTTTAATATGTATGTATATGGATTTATACTGGAGTGATTTTATATAATGGCTCAATTTACAAGTTGTAATAGGGGACGGGTCAAAAAATCAAAGTATAATGAAAAGGAGAGGAAAATTATGAACAGAGATTATTTGGAAAGTAAAGGTTTTGGAACTAAGACTATTCACGGGGGCTATGTACGTGAGAAAGAATTCGGTGCTCTAGCTACACCAATTTACAGAACGTCTACATTTATCTTCGATTCAGCTGAGCAAGGTGGAAAACGTTTTGCTTTAGAAGAAGAAGGATACATTTACAGTAGACTTGCTAACCCAACTAATGCACAAGTTGAAGAAAAAGTTGCTATTTTAGAGGGTGCTGAGGCTGCACTTTCAACTGCATCAGGGATCGGTGCAATTTCTTCAGCATTATGGACAGCTTTAAAAGCAGGAGATCACGTAGTTGCTTCTGATACTCTTTACGGTTGTACATTTGCATTATTAAACCATGGTTTAACAAGATTCGGTATTGATGTAACTTTTGTTGATGTTGCTGATTTAGATGCTGTAAAGGCTGCTATGAGACCTAACACAAGAGTTGTTTATCTTGAGACTCCAGCGAACCCTACTCTAAAGATCACTGACTTAGAAGCTGTTTCTGAAATAGCTCACTCAGTTGAGAACTGTTTAGTATTCGTTGATAACACTTTTGCTACTCCATACATCCAAACACCACTTAAGCATGGTGCTGATGTAGTACTTCACTCAGCTACAAAATACCTAAATGGACATGGTGATGTTATTGCCGGATTCGTTGCTGGTAAAGCTGATTTTGTTACTGAAGTAAGATTAGTAGGTGTTAAGGATATGACTGGTGCTGTACTTAGTGCGGACGATGCATATTTAATCTTAAGAGGTATGAAGACTCTTGAAATCAGAATGCAAAGACACTGTGAAAACGCAATGGCTGTTGCTGAGTTCCTTGAGGGACATGCTGCAGTAGAAAAAGTTTACTACCCAGGACTTAAGAGCTTTGAGCAATATGACTTAGCTAAGAAGCAAATGCACATGCCTGGTGCAATGATTGCATTTGAACTTAAGGGTGGAGTAGATGAAGGTAGAGTTGTAATGAACAACGTACACCTAGCATTATTAGCAGTAAGTTTAGGTGATGCTGAGACATTAATCCAGCACCCAGCTTCAATGACACATTCACCATATACGCCTGAGGAAAGAGCAGAGGCAGGAATTAGCGACGGCTTAGTAAGATTATCAGTTGGTTTAGAAGCTGCTGATGATATTATAGCTGATCTTGATCATGCTTTAAACTTAATCGTAAAATAGTTTAAATAATAAATTAAGGCTGCATTTTGTGCAGCCTGTTTTTTTTTGTACTTTTATAAGACTAGGATATTAATTCAAGATAAACTGTTCTACATTCATTATTGCTTGTGGAATAATATTATTATCTAAAGCAATTAACAATTTCATTTTATCTTCATTGCTAAGATTGTTGAATTTTATATTTGACAATTTCTCAATATCAATAAAGTGTAAGTCCTTGTCGTTTAATCTTATATTTATAAGTGGTAATTTCATTTCAACTACTTTGTTGTGAATACTTATACTATATTCAAATTCTTCGATTATAATATCCTCGATTTCTTCAATTGAATTTAGATTTATAAATAAGTAATCTTTTATTAGATATGAAGATACAACCATATTGCAATTATTGAAGTAAATAAGTTTTGGAAGAAAAGTTTCAAGCTTTTCTCTTGATACTAAGTCCGTTAGACCAAGTAGGGGATACATATTTTTAATATCGTCATAATTGTGAAGTAATATTTTATCAAGTAATAATTTGTCATGACTCTTTAAGTATGAAAAATATAAATCAATACTTTCTTTACCACTTATTTCATCACTTCTGTGTATACCAAGTAACTTTTCTACTGATTTCAGCTTGTAATTATCTAGTTGTAATTCATTAATATGTTTTCTGGTGAATTTTAGCATATCAATGTTGCGACTCTTATCTATGGTAAAATCGATTCCGTTTGCTTTGTAACGTGCATTTAAATAAGGAATATCGAATGCATACCCATTGTATGTCATGAAGTAGGTATAGTTTTTTATGGTATTCATAAAATCTATTAAAATCTCTTTTTCCTCTGACAATGAGTTACAAAAGAGTTGTGAGAGTTTACCTATACCCTGGGACATTTCTACATATCCTATAAGCATTACCTTAGTGCTTTGTCTGGAAAATCCTGTAGTTTCTATATCGAATATTAATATATCATCCATATTTACATGATTAAATATTTGGTAGTCCTTTTTTATTAGCTCAAAATTAGTATTTATCTTTATAATGACAATCACCTCCAATGATTTCTCTTCTAGTATATTAAAAAATAAAGCTTAAGTAAATTTTTTTAAATAAATGGAAATGCTAGTTTAAATATAGTAAAATATATATACATAGGTGGTGTGAACGATGAAGTATGTATTTGTTGAAGATTTAGAAAAAGGCATGGTCTTAGGGGAAGATCTGCTTAATGAATTTAATAGTATAGTATTCCTTAAGGATCATATACTTGATGAAAAAGATATTGAATCGATTGTAAAATTGAATTACTTAATGGTAAAGGTTTCTGAAAAGAAAGAAGTAGTTCCTGAAAAACCTAAGAAAAAAGTAATAGAAAAAGTCAAAGAAACTGTTACTTTTTCTGAAGATAGGTCTCAGATAGTAGAAGAAAAAAGACAAAAAGAATTACAAACACTAAAGGATTCATACTTAAACAGTCTATTTAAATTCAAAGATATAATATTAAAAGTGAAGAAAGATTCTGACCTGACTAAACTAGAGACGGATGTTTTAGTTAACCCTCTTATTACTAGCATTTCAGCTGAAAAAAGTTTTGTAGACATACTTAAAATTTTGAATGCTGATGAGGAATATATTGTTACCCACTCAATTAATGTTGGGATTATATCATATGTTTTAGGGAATGCTTTAGGATATAGGGGGGAAGATCTTAAAAACATCATGATAGCTGGTATATTCCATGATATAGGTAAAATAAAAATTGATCAGACAATTATTCAAAAGGATGGTAAATTAACAGAAGAAGAGTATTTAGAGGTTAAGAAACATTCTTATTTGTCCTGTGAATATATAAAGAAGCATGGTGATTTTAGTGATAAAGTGGTTATTGGTATCTTAGATCATCATGAAAGAATGGATGGTAGTGGATATCCTAGATCTTTGGCAGGTGAAAAGATAAATATTTATTCAAGAATAATTGCTGTTGCTGATACTTATGATGCAATGACTAGTAAAAGGGTATTTGCTGACAAAATGTCTCCATTTTTTGTTTTAGAAAATCTTAATGGATTATCATTTGAGACCCTTGATCCAAAGGTATGTAAAAAATTCATTGAAATGATTACATCGAATTATGTGGGGCAGGAAGTAGTCCTTAGCGATGGGAGAAAAGGAAAAATAGTATATTTAAATAAATATGATAAATTAAGACCATTAGTGAAAATTGGTGATGGCTTTGTTGATTTGTTTACAAATTATGATATTAATATAGAAGATTTTGCTTAAAAAGTGCTTAAACAGATACTTGTTTGAATAAAATAGTCTAAATTATCTATATTATTTAAAGTATCAGAATTATATAATTTTAATACAACTATTTTTAGGGGGACATTATGAAGCACGTATTTATAGAAGACATTAAGTCCGGTATGATTTTAGGAGAAGATTTATTAAATAACTTTAATGTTACTGTCTTTAATAAACATCATGTTGTTAAGGATGAGGATATTGAAAAGATAAAAAAGCTTGATCTTCTTATGATAAGTATAGCTGAAGAAAAGGATTTGATAGATAAATCTGAAAATAATGATGAAGCAGAAGATTCAATTATTGAAGCGGAGAGACAAAAATACTTTGACTCCTTTAAAGATAATTATTATGACATTATTAATAAGTATTCAAGTTATGCTAGTAATTTAGATAGTTCTAGTAAGGATGCTATTGAAAAAACAGCCAATGATTTAATAAGTGCTCTTGAAAAAGAAAAGAGTTTTGTAGAAATAATTAAGCTCATTAGATCAGAAGATTTTGACGTTCATAGACATTGTGTAAACGTTTCTATAATTTCATTTATAATTGGAAAATTACTTAAGATGAGTAATAGGGAAAAGCGAAATCTAGTATTAACAGGACTTTTTCACGATGTGGGCTTTACATGTTCAGCTAAGGATATTTTAGGTAGACCAGTTATAGGTGTTGAGGATGAGCCTAAGCATCCATTCCACTCGTGTGAGAAGGTTAAAAGTGTCTATTCTTTTGAGAATGAAGTAATATTTGGTATATTAAATCATCATGAAAGAATAGATGGCTCTGGATTCCCTAGGGGAGTAAAAGGTAATGATATTAACATATATTCTAGGATATTAGCAGTTGCTGATGAATATGATAGGATGACTACAAAGTCGAGTAAAGGTGAAAACTCACCATTTTCTACTTTGGAAAGTTTAAATAAGATGTCATATGGTGGTGGACTTGATCCTAAAGTTGTAGATGTATTTACAAATATGTATACTGGAAACTATTTAGGGCACAAGGTTTTATTAAGTGACGGGAGAAAAGGTAAGATAGTATACAGGAATAAATATGATAAGTTTAGACCAATGGTTAAAAGTGGTGATGAATTTATTGATTTGTATAGTGAATATAAATTGAATATAGTGGACTTTATATAAGAACTAGCTGACGATTATCGTCAGCTAGTTTAAATTTTACTTATAAAAATCTTTCTCAAAGATTTTCTTAATCTCCAAAGAATCTTTAGTTACTGTAAGTGTAAGCATTAATTTGATTAGAGCCTTTTGGCCGTTAAGGTTTCCACCGAAAATTACACCGGCTTCTCTTAGTTTTTTTCCTCCGCCTTCATACCCATAAGTGTCAAGAACTCTTCCCATAGGGCATCTTGAAACCATTATTACGATAATTCCTTTATTTATTGCTTCTATTAAAGCTTTGCTAAAATCAGGTGGTACATTTCCTCTTCCCATTCCTTCTATTACAAGACCTTTAGTACCTTTTTCTATGTGGTAGTTAATTATATCTGGAGTAATTCCAGCATAGGTTTTGATAAGGTGTACATTTCTTTCGATTTCATCAGTTTCTATGTGTTGATGTTTGACTATATTTCTATAGTATACTACTTCATCATTATCAACTATTCCTAATGGGCCAAATTCCATGGACTTAAATGTATCTAAACTAAGTGTATGGGATTTTGTTGTTTCCCTAGCACTATTTACAGCGTTGTTTAGTACAATAAGAGTTCCTTTATCTTTTGATAAAGGTGAAACCGCTGTACAAATGGCACCAGAAAGATTGCTTGGGCCATCATATCCTAGTTCTGAACCATTTCTCATAGCAGCAACCATAATTATAGGTTTACTACTTTCTATATTTAAATCTAGAAGATATGCTGTTTCTTCTAGGGTGTCAGTACCATGGGTAATTACTATCCCTGTAATATCATCTCTTCTTAAGGTTTCTTTGACAAGATTAGAAAGGTCCATCATTTTGTCTGGAGTCATATGCGGTCCAGGAAGTCTACCAAAATCAATTATTTCACAATCTGCAAATTTATCTACATTTGTTACCATTGAAAGTATTTCATTGCTTGAAAGCGCAGGTATTGCTGCAGCAATTTTGGGATCTATTTTCATTGATATAGTACCACCAGTAAATATTATTGCTATTCTAGGTTTATTCAAGTTCATCCCTCCCATTAAGTATTATACATTAATTATATGAAATATAAACAAGTTATTTCTTTGAAGAGCTTTTAATTTCTTTACAAAGATATGGGTATGATATAAAATATTTAAGGAAAAAGGAGAGATTTGAATGATCGCTTATTTTGATAATAGTGCAACAACAAAAGTTGACAGTGATGTTGTTGAAGCAATGATAGAAATGATGACTGATAATTATGGGAATCCTTCTTCTATAAATAGTATGGGAGTTAGGGCAGAGAAAAGAGTCAAAGAATCTAGAAAGACATTTTCTAATATATTTAAAGTTGATCAAAAAAGTATAGTGTTTACTTCAGGTGGTACTGAAGGGAATAATCTTTATATACAGGGTTTAGCTAATAAGGTTAATAGGAAAAAGTATAATCATATAATTACTTCAGTAATAGAGCATCCGGCAGTTTACAATACTGTAAAGTATTTAGAGGAGAAGCATGGCTTTGATGCTACCTATTTAGAGGTTGATGAGACTGGTAGAATAAGTTTGCAAGAACTTAAAGAGTCTTTGAGAGAGGATACCTTTTTAGTATCTATAATGCATGTTAATAATGAAGTAGGTTCTATTCAAAAAGTAGAAGAAATAGTAAAAATATGTAGGGAATATAATCCCTCAATAAAAGTACACAGCGACGGAGTACAGGCTTTTGGTAAACTTTCTTTATCTGATTCTGAAAACTATAGCTATAATCTAAAAAAACTTGCTATAGATGCATATACAGTTAGTGGACATAAGATAAATGGACCTAAGGGAACTGGTGTATTATATGTAAAGAATACTAGTGATATACTTCCACTTCTTTATGGAGGTTCCCAGGAAGATGGTATAAGGCCTGGTACAGAAAATGTTCCTGGTGTAATTGGTCTTGGTATAGCAGCATCTAAGCTATCAAATGACAAAGTTAAAAGTATCAGAAGAGTAAGGGATTATTTCTATAATAAATTAAGTGAAGAGCTTGGAGAAAAAATAAAGTTTAACAGTGAAATATCAGATGAATATGTATCACATATACTAAATGTTACTTTTGTAGGATTAAGGGGAGAGGTATTAATTCATCAGCTTGAAACAAAGGATATATATGGTTCAACAGGTTCTGCTTGTTCTTCTAAAGATAAAAAGTATTCAAGAATACTTCATGAAATGGGAATATCGGATGAAGATAAGGAAGGAGCTATAAGGTTTAGCTTCGGACACGAGAATACTCTAGAGCAAGTAGATTACGCCGTTGAAGAAATTAAGAAAGCTGTGGATTTTTTAGACAGTATAATAAAAAGGAGATAATGATGAACAGACAGGTAGTACTTAGATTTGGGGAGTTAGCCCTTAAGGGTAAAAACAGAAATTATTTCGTAAATAGATTAGTAAAGAACATCAAAATTGCACTTAGAAAACATGAGGACTTTAAATTATCAGTAGAATACGGGAGAATATTTGTTGAGTGTCATGAGTATAATTTAGATGATATAATATCAGATTTAACAAATGTATTTGGTATTGTAGGTTTATATGTTGGATATAAGGCTGATGAACTTGAGCTTGATGAAATTAAGAAAATTGCTGATTTAGCAGTTAAGGATATGTTGAGTGAAAGAAACATAAAGACCTTTAAAGTTGAAACTAATAGACCTAATAAAGCATTTAAGTTTAAATCACCTGAAGTTTCAAGAATTATAGGTGGTTATATCAATCAAACTTTTGATGAATTAAGTGTTGATGTAAATAATCCTGATGTGATTGTGAAGGTTGAAATAAGAAAAGATGCTTATGTATTCAGTAGGGAAATAGACTGTCGTGGCGGTCTTCCATATGGAACATCAGGAAAAGCTATGTTGTTACTTTCTGGTGGTATAGATAGTCCTGTTGCTGGATTTATGATGGCTAAACGTGGGGTAGAAATTGAAGCGGTTCACTATCATTCATTCCCATTTACTTCTGAAAGAGCACAAGAAAAGGTTTATGATCTTGCAAGACTTCTTACAAAATATACAGGAAGAATAAAAGTATACTCAGTAAATCTTTTGAATATTCAAAGAGCTGTTGCAGAGAATTGTCCAAGTGATGAGATGACTATTATATCTAGAAGATTTATGATGCAAATAGCAGAAAAAATAGCTTTAGATAAGGGCAGTCAAGGACTGATTACAGGAGAGAATATTGCTCAGGTTGCATCTCAGACAATAGAAGGGTTAAATGTAACTAACTCAAGTGTTACATTGCCAATATTCAGACCGCTTCTTGCTTTTGATAAGAATGATATTATCAAGATTGCAAAAGATATAGGTACATTTGAAACATCAATATTACCATTTGAAGACTGCTGTACAGTGTTCCTACCGGATAAGGTAGTTACTAGACCAAAAGTAGCTGATATAGAAGAATCAGTCTCAGTGCTGGATCAAGAAGCTCTAATTGATGATGCTATTGAGAATATGGAGACATTTGTATTTAATATGGATGAATTATAGTTTAGTGGGTAGTTGTTAGTAGATGGTAGTTAATAAATGAAATAAAAAAACGTATTTTGCATTTTGCAAAATACGTTTTTTATTTTAAATAAAGTTATCCTAATAACCATTAACTTATTAATTTAATTCATTTGCTAAGATACCATAGTTAAGTATATCTTTAGGATATAAAACTGAACCATCTGGTAAACTTAGGACATTATTTTGTAGTACTTTTGTTCCTCTTGGTATTAGATATTCTACACCATTTGTTAGAACCACTGGAACATCTTTTTGTGTTACTTTACTTCCATCAAGCATTTTTACAGTTGTAGGAAGTGCGCTATAGTCAATGCTGTTTTCTGTAGGAGCAATAGTTAAATTTTCTCCATTATGAATATCACAGAATTCAGTCGGAACATCATATTGACCATCTTTTAATATGATTCCATGATTTTCTTCTGGAATATATGGTTCAGGTCTTTGAATAAATACTCTTTTCTCTATAAGAGTCGGAGGACAATATTCAAGGTTTGCAAGTTTTCCGCTTTCTGCGCAAACTTCAACTTCTACGTGGACATCATCTTCTTCAGTTGGTTCAGTACCTTTAATGAATACTTCATTAATAACAGTTGAACCTCTTGGATCTAGATAAGATAATTCAGTAGGAAGCTTACCTGATTTAGAATCTACATTAAGATTAATTATACCCTCTGGTCTTACAAATTTTTTGTCTTCATATCCAGTATGGATATCTTTCATAACTTTACTCCAGAATTTTGCTGCTGCACTGGAACCGTCAGAAAGAGGAATTTGAATATCATTTCCAAACCAAACTGCTGATACATAATACGGTGTATATCCAACAAACCATGCATCATATTTATTAGAAGTGGTACCAGTCTTTCCAGCTACAGGTATACCAGCATTGTTTGGTCTAATTTGAGCTGTTTTAGCAAGACCATATTTTGCACCATACTCCATAATGTCTGTCATAATATATGCAACTTCTTTGTCGAAAAGTTTTTCTTTATTGGCTTTATTTTCATATATAACCTTACCAAAATTATCGGTAATTTTAGTAAAGGTCATTGTTTTACTTTTTACACCTTCATTAGCAAGGACTCCGTATGCTTCTGTCATCTCCATAGGTGAGATACCCTTTGACATACCACCTAGTGAAACTGCAGAAAGGTTGATATCGTTAACTGGTCCTGTCTCAACTATGGTAGATACACCAAGTTTTTTCAAGTATTCTATACAAGTATCAACTCCAAGCATATCTGCAAGTTTTACTGTTATTACATTATTTGACCATTGAATACCTTCCCTAAGGGTCATAAGTCCCCAATATTTAAATTCCCTATATTCATACCAGTTGTACGGCCATCTCTTATTTTTATTTTCATCAAGATACATTGGTGAATCATCAATAACTGTAGCAGCAGTATACTGTCTAGAGTCAATAGCTGGTAGATATACTCCAATAGGTTTAATAGATGATCCTGGCTGTCTTGGATTATTTGCTCTATTATAGATTTTTTGTCCATAAACATTTCGTCCGCCGACTATTGCCTTAAGATGACCAGTACGATAATCAAGGATTACCATTGCAGCCTGTGGCTGAACTGTACCTTTGCTATCGATAGTATAGTTATTGTTATCAATTAGTAAGTTTCCATTGCCGTCACTATTGAAGAATTTAGGATTGCTATTTATGAACTCCTTATCGATAACAAGGTTTTTATCTTTATCAAATGATTTGAAGTTGTGATCAATATTAACATCTCGTCCAGTGAATTTTAGAAGGTCAGAGACCTGATATACTGTGCTGGACTTCTTTATTACATCAGAAGTTTCTGAATCATATTTGTAGCTATCCTTAATGGTTACCTGAATATAATCCAGTTTGTCATTTTTGTAATGGGAGTAAAAATTCAATCTTTTATTTCTTAATAAAACTAAATTTCCACTAGCATCAAACTTATAATCACTCTTTGGTATGATAAATTGTTTCTTGTCATTAACTATAAAATCATAATTATATAATAATAGTTTGCTTCTGTTTTTAGATAGAATATTTTTGTTGCTATCTAAAGTTATTGTTACCTTAGGAATATAAGGGTTACTGTTAAAATACCCTAGGTCGCTAAGGGCCTTTTTAATTACTAATATATCTGGGTGAGTATCACCTTTTCTATATGTGTTTTTTTCGAATGCGTCGGAATCAACTACACCAAGTTCTTCTAATTTTAGAAAAGTTGACTTTCCGATAACACCGTCTGCGCCAAGTTTGTTGTTTCTTTGAAATTTTTTAACAGCAGCATAAGTGGATTCACCATAAAAGTCATTGAAGTTTACATTATTAAATGCATTTTCTAATTTTCTTTGCATGTTGATGTCAATAGTTGAATAGATTTTTAGTCCGCTTTTATAAAGCATGTCTTTGGCTTCTTCCGTTGTATAGCCAAGTTCTTTTGTTAGAACATCAATTACGTCATTTTGAACCATGTCTGAGAAATAAGAAGTAATATTTCCTTTATTTGCACGTCCAGGTTTAAGTTTTGTAGTTAAATCTAAGTTTTTAGCACTTTCGTACTGATCTTTAGTAATGAAGTTATCTTGATACATCATTTTTAATACTACTTGATATCTTTTTACACAAGAAGGATTAAAAACAACAGTATATACTGAACCGCTATCATCAATAACTATGTCCTCATCTGTAACATCAGCTTTATTCTTAGTCTTTAAAGGTGCATAGCCCCTTGGATAAGCAGGAATACCAGCTAACATAGCAGCTTCAATATAATCAAGTTCACTTGCATCTTTTGAAAAGTATGTTTCAGCTGCAGCTTGAATTCCGTTGGAATTAGCTCCTAAGAAAATCGTATTTAAGTATGCAGCAAATATTTCTTCTTTGGAAAGGCTTTTTTCTAGCTCTACTGTATAGTATGCTTCTTGAAGTTTTCTGGTCATAGATCTAATACTCTTGCTATCAGGTAAGTAGAGGTTTCTGGCTAACTGTTGAGTTAGTGTAGAAGTACCCTTGATTTTACCACCGGATTGAACACTTTGAACCACTGATCCAACTAGTCTAATGTAGTTGAAGCCTTGGTGTTCGAAGAAAGTTTTATCCTCGATAGCTAAAAAAGCATTTTTGATATCCTGATCAATGTCGTCATATTCTACAATAGTTCTAAGTCCGGAACTTTGTATAGTCTCAATCAAATTTCCGTTTTCATCAAGAATTACGGAGTTTTGTGATAGTAAAGAATTAATATTTCCAGTGTTTATTCTTGGGATATTTTCAAAGCTAGGCTTAACGTATGTACATACAAAACCCATTACTGTAAAAGTAACAGTTAATACTGCAGCAATTATGAACTTAATTATCCCAAAGGATATACCAGATTTTTTAGATTTTTTACGAGACTTTTGTCGTTTTTGTGATGTATCTTTATTTTCTGTAGAATTGCTCATTTTATTCCTCCTGATTAATATAACTAAAAATCAAATATTATTATAACATATTTGAACTTGGATTATTATTATAAAGAAAGATTATAATAAAATTTTAATATTGTAGACATGATAATGTGATAAAATATTGATAGCAACTTGTTTTAAAGTTAGTTATAAGGAGAGAATAATATGCAAAATACAGATGATAAAATAATACAAAAGGCCATACTAGTTGGTGTTGGAACAAGTAAAAATATATATGATATAGATAAATCTATGGATGAGTTAAAAGAACTGGCAAATGCGGCTGGTGCAGAAGTATTGTATTCAATTGTACAGAATAAGGAAAAAATAGAAGCTACCTATTATATAGGTAAGGGTAAGGTTGAAGAGGTTAAAATGTTTGCTGATAATCTAGAAGCAAATACAGTAATATTCAATAATGAATTAAGTGGTTCCCAAATTAGAAACTTAGAAGATGCCTTAGATTTAAAGGTAATAGATAGAACAGCTTTGATTTTAGATATTTTTGCCACAAGGGCAAAAACAAGAGATGCAAAGTTACAAGTGGAACTTGCTCAACTAAGATATAGACTGCCAAGACTAGTAGGTATAAATAGTTCTATGTCAAGGCTTGGAGCTGGTATTGGTACAAGGGGACCTGGTGAGCAGAAACTGGAGCTTGATAGAAGAAAGATAAAAGAAAAAATAACTGATATAAAAAATGAATTGAAGGAAATAAAAAAACAAAGGGAAACACAAAGAAGTAAAAGGGTTAAAAATAGAATTCCTATTGTTGCTTTAGTTGGTTATACTAATGCTGGAAAATCAACTATTATGAACAGGGTTCTTCAAAAATATATGGGGGATAATGAGGATAAGCAAGTTTTTGAGAAGGATATGTTATTTGCTACTCTTGATACCTATCATAGAAAAGTTGAACTTCCAGACAATAAGAGTTTTATATTAATAGATACTATTGGATTTGTCAGTGAATTACCACATTCACTTGTAGAAGCTTTTAAGGCTACCCTTGAGGAAATAAGAGAAGCAGATTATTTAATACATGTAGTGGATTCTTCAGATGCACACTTGGATATGCAGGTTAAAGTTACTAGGGACGTTTTAGATGAGTTTGGAATAAAGGATATACCATATACTGTTTGCTATAATAAGATAGATCTTGTTGAAGATGAAGATTTTCTAAATAGATCTACAGGTTTATATATTTCTGCACTTGAAGAAAGTGATATAGAGAAGCTTGTTGAAGATATTAGAGGAAACATATTTAATGATTATATTAAATGCAAGTTTTTAATACCATATGATCAAGGACAAATCGTAAATAACTTGATGAAAAATTTTACAATTCTTAATACAGAACATACAGGAGAAGGAACACTAATTGAAGTTGAAGTTGATGAAGAAAACTACAATAGATACAATAAATATATAGTAGAGTAATTTGCAATAGGAGATGGTAATATGAGCACTTTTAAAACAGTATTTGAGTACGGAGAATCTGAAATAATAATTGAAAAATCAAAATTTATTGGATATTGTAAACCGGTATCTAATGAAGAAGAGGCAAATGAATTTATTAATAGTATAAAAAAGCTCCATAGAAATGCTACACATAATGTGCCTGTATATCTTTTAGGAGAAAAATTCAATATACAAAAGTATAGTGATGATGGAGAACCTTCAGGCACAGCAGGTTTACCGGTCTTAGAAATGCTTAAGAAAGAAGGTATCACAAATATAGCAATGGTTATAACTAGATACTTTGGAGGTATAAAACTAGGAACCGGTGGTTTAGTGAGGGCATATACATCATCAGCAAAGGAAACTCTACAAGTATCAAAAATAGTAGAAAAGAAATTATTTGACAAATGCAGTATCAGTCTTGACTATACACTTCATGGTAAGGTGAATAATTTCCTTTTAAATAGTCACTATATTGATGGTGGGACTAATTTTACAGATAAGGTTGAAATGATAGTTTACTGTGAAAAGGGAGAATTTGAAGAGCTAAAATCAAAAATTATAGATTTAACTAACTCTAATGGGGATATATATATTATTAAGGAAGAATATATCACTTTAATGGATGGTCAAATTGTAGAGTATGGAGGTTAAACTATGAAAGAATTGATTGATAATATGTTGTCCAGAAAAGTATGGGCAGTAGTAGGAGCAACAGACAATCAGTCAAAGTTTGGTTATAAAATATATAAGAAATTAAAAAGTAGGGGTTATGAAGTATATCCAGTAAACCCAGTTTATGACCAAGTTGATGGAGATAAGTGTTACAGTAAAGTATCCGATATTCCCAAAAAAGTTGATTGTGTTGATGTAGTAGTATCGCCAAAAAGATCTATGATGGTAATAGATGATTGTGTTGAAGCTGAGGTAGAGTATATGTGGTTCCAGCCACATACATTTGATTTGGAAGTTTTGGCAAAGGCGAAAAGTGAAGACATTAAAATAGTTTATAACAATTGTGTACTTGTACAATTGGGATAACCAAGCAAAACACTCGGATATAAAATCTGAGTGTTTTTTTATGTCGAAAATTGATGGAAATGTTGAAAAACAAAGGAAATAAAAAAGTGTTGAAATAATTATAAAAAAGGTGTATAATCATATAAACCGACTCAAATACTAGGAATTAAAACGAAGATGTATTTAAATAAATTAAGAAGGAGTGTAATTATGATAAAGAACAGTGTATTAGAATTAATTGGACAAACACCAATTGTTAAGTTGAATAGGTTAGTTCCTGAGAATGGAGCTGACATATATGCTAAATTGGAATTTTATAATCCGGGAAGCAGTGTTAAGGATAGAATTGCACTTAACATGATAGAAAAAGCGGAGAAAGAAAATAAGATTAATAAAGATACTATAATTATTGAGCCTACTAGTGGAAACACAGGTATTGGACTAGCGATGGTAGGAGCAAATAAAGGTTACAAAGTTATTCTTGTAATGCCAGATACAATGAGTATAGAAAGAAGAAAATTATTAAAAGCTTTTGGGGCTGAACTCATTCTTACAGATGGAAGTAAAGGAATGAAGGGTGCAATTGATGAGGCTGAACGTATTTTAAAAGAAAATGACAATTATTATATGCCATCACAATTTGATAATCCAAGTAATCCTGAAATACATGAAAAAACTACTGCCGTTGAAATTATTGATGATATGGGTGTGGATTTTGATGCATTTATTGCTGGTGTTGGTACTGGTGGAACCCTATCTGGAACTGCAAGGGGAATTAAGAAACTTGGATCAAATGCTAAAATTATAGCAGTAGAACCGGATACCTCGGCAGTAATTTCTGGTGAGGGCGCTGGGCCCCATAAGATACAAGGAATTGGTGCTGGATTTATACCTGAGAATCTTGATGTGGATCTTATTGATGAAATTATCAAAGTTAAAGATGAAGATGCCCTAGATATGGCACGTAAGATGGCTACAGAAGAGGGAATTTTGGTAGGAATATCATCGGGAGCTGTAATAACAGCAGCAAGAAAGAAATCTCTTGAGTTAGGAAAAGGTAAGAAGATTGTTGTTATCATTCCTTCTTATGGGGAGAGATACTTATCAACAGTTTTATTTGAAAATTTATAATATATTTTTAAAAAAATCGGTTTTACCGATTTTTTTTGCTTTTTTCTGTTTAGCATATCAAAAAGCGGGTATCAACTTCAAGCAAACCCTTTCATTAGGAAATAAGGCATAAAGAGAGTTGATAATATGGAAATGTACATAGAGATTGCTAAGGAAAATTATAAGGGATTTATTAAAGAGAATGTTTTTGAATTGAAAGATGATGACGGATGTGTTATTGGAAGAGGTATGCTGAACCCAGTATTCAATTATGACGTATCAGGAAACGTTCCCTTGAACATTTTTTTTGATATAGAAGTATACGAAAATGATTTGAAATCGATAATTATGGATATGCTTTTCGATAAGATCATTACAAAAATAAGGAACATATTAAGAGAACTAGACGAAATATCAGGTAGAATATGTACTAGTTGTGCTATAGACGATATAAGTAGAATTGATTATTTTGAGAAAAAAGGTCTTGATGAAAAAAGCTCTGTAGTTGTAGTACAAAGGAGAATTCCTGAAAATTATAATTTTATATCTGAGGATTCAGGTATAAGAATCAAAGAGTCCGAGTTAAACGATGAGTATGAGATAAATAGATTTTTAGATTTCCAAAACAAAATTTTCTTTTATAAAATGAATAAGATGGATATTGATGAGTTTAAGAGAAAAGATGGAGCTATTATTTTCAATGCCTATGATGAAAATAGGGTTGTGGGTAGTGCTTTGGCATATATAAAGAATAATAATGTAGGTTATCTTAAGTTAATTTTTGTTGCGAAAAAGTACAGAAAAACTAAAGTTGGAATGGAACTTATTTCAAAGTGTTATGAATACTTCGAGAAAATGAATATTGAGTATATACAGCTTGAAGTTCCAACTATGAATACTGGTGCTATAGAGTTTTATAAAAAACTTGGTTTTCAGATGTTAAAGGAAAAGTATGTATATATGATAAAAACTTTTCATAAGGAAGAGAAGGAAATTGATAAGTAGGTGGTGAGTTTTTCATTTTGAAAAACGGTGGTTAGGCGGTTAGGAAGAAATTTTAGGACTGTTTCATAAGGAATTATGAAACAGTCCTTTTGTATTTTCCCAACCACCGTTTGATTTATCAAACTCACTACCACAAGACCGTATAACGGTCGAGTACACCACCATTTTAAGCCAAAAGCTTAAAAAAACCACCTAAAAACCAGATGGTTAACCAAAAAATCGGCAAGGTTGACAATGTTGAGAGTTTATAATATCATTTTTATATATTAATGAATTAGGAGAGTGTAACTATGATTTGGTATCCATACGTTCAAATGAAAAAAATGAAAAATCCATATAAGGTTATTGATGCAAAGGGTGTTTATATACATACTCCTGAGAAAAAAATGATTGATTCAATTTCTTCTTGGTGGAGTTCTATACATGGTTATAGTAATGAAGAGATAAATGAGGCTGCAAAAAAGCAAATTGATAAGTTTTCCCATGTAATGCTTGGTGGACTTACCCATGATCCTGCTCAAAATCTTGCTGACAAATTGAGGGAAGTATTACCGGGGGATTTGGATTATGTATTTTATTCAGATTCAGGAAGTGTAGCTGTAGAAGTATCTCTAAAAATGGCTATACAGTATTTTAATAATAAGGGAATGGAAGAGAAAAAGGAAATAGTAGCATTAAAAGAAGCTTATCATGGTGATACTTTTAAAGCTATGGCCATTGGAGATGATCCTGATTACCATAAGGCCTTTCCAGAAAAAGAAGGAATTCATCATATTGCAGTAGATATAAAAGAGTTAGAAGAAGTGTTTGAGAAAAGACATGATAAGATAGCAGCATTTATTGTTGAGCCACTATTACAAGGAGCAGCTGGTATGAAAATGTACGATGTTAAGTTTCTTGAAGAGGCCAGGGTTCTTTGTGACCAATATGATGTAATATTTATATTTGATGAGGTTGCAACTGGATTTGGTAGAACCGGGAACATGTTTGTAAGTGACTTGGTTAAGCCAGATATAATCGTTCTTGGAAAAGCACTTACTGGTGGCTATGTTGGTCATGCAGCAACTGTGGCATCAAGGAAAATATATGATGGTTTTTATTCTGATGATCCTGAACATGCTTTAATGCATGGGCCAACATTTATGGGCAACGCTCTTGCTTGTGCTATTTCCCTTAAGAGCCTTGAAATTTTCATAAGGGAAGATTATATGGCTAAGATAGAAAAAATTGAAAGAATATTAAATGAGGAACTTAAGGATTTAAAGTCTGAGCATATAAAAGATGTAAGGATCATGGGAGCTTGCGCTTGTATTGAAGTATATGATAATAAGGTTTTTGAAGGTTTTAGTGAATTTGCTTATGAAAATGGGATTTGGAATAGACCCTTCCTAAATTTTATGTATACAATGCCTCCATATATAATCAAAGAGGAGGAATTAATAAGGATTACTGATACATTTAAAAAATGGTTTGCACAAAAATAAGAACATTATATCTTCCTATACATTAGTAACTTAATGTCTGTTATAATGTAGATGTTTATAACAGAGGAGGAAAAAATGTGGAGACTTTTAAACGAGAGCTTAAAAACTTTTCTTTGGGCAAGTGCCTTGATATAGGTACTAGAAATGGGGAATTTCTACTGAAGTTAAAAGAGAGTGCTATTGATTATGAAGAATTGCTTGGGATTGACAATGACGAGGCAGTAATCCTAAAAAATAAAGATAATGGGGATGATATAAAGTTCATCCATATGGATGGTGAAGGGCTTGAATTTCAAGATAATTCATTTGATACGGTATGCCTATCAAATACCCTTCACCATTTAAAAGATTCAAGTGCTTTAATGGCTGAAATGAAGAGGGTACTTAAGAAAGATGGACATATAATAATAAATGAAATGTATAGTAACAATCAAAATCTTCAGCAGCTAACACACCTTGAACTTCACCATATGTCAGCTGAAATAGATCAAATACTAGGCAAGGAGCATTATCATACATATAAAGAATCCGAAATAATAGAAATGGTGAAGGAAAGTGGCTTTATGGTATTTAATCACTTCTCTTACATGGAATCTGATGAGTTCAATAAGAAGCTTATCAAGAAAATAGACAAAATAGATAAGACTGTTGAGAAGATAGCAGGTCATGAGGATTATAGTAAATATGTAAAAAAAGCTGATGAAATTAAGACAATGTACTCAGAAAATGGTATTTTACCATGTACACAGCTGATAGTAATAGGGAAAAAATAAAATTGTGAAGAAATCTTATTTTAAAAAAGACCTTCTAGAGTTAATTACTAGAAGGTCTTTTAGATTTTAATTAAATTGTGATTTTACCCTAGTAAAATTTCAATGTACGAGTTTGCAAAGCAAAGGACTGAGCTCAGAAGCATAATGATGCCTTCTGGCTTGTCGAATGAACCATGTGAATGGCTTGGCGAGTAAAAAGTACGACTAGGCTAAAAAGGCTAATAAAAATAGCTTTTTTATTCTACAGCGTCTTTTCTATAGAATGGTACTCCTGAAAGGAATACTACTATAGAGATACCTAAATCAACCATTACTGATGGTTTAGAAAGACCACCGTATACAACTATTCCAGCTCCTATAAGAGCTAAAACTGGAATAACAAATCTTTTTGTGAAAGACACATCTTTCATTTTGTTCATATAAGCAATATATAGAATGATATATATACCATAAATCATTGCTATTGGTAATTCAGAAATATCAATAAACATTCCACCTGGGAACATACCTGCAAAGTTCATATACCAGATACCTAAGTATAATGAAACGAAACAGAAGAAGAACATAGCTGAATTTGTTGGTATATTAGATTTTTCACTAATCTTTGCCATAGCCTTAGGGTTAACACCTTGGCCTCTAATTGCTAGTGAATAGAAGGCTCTTGAACCACCAAGAGTAAGTCCGTTAAGTGTTCCTAAGCATGAAATTACTATAAATGTAGTTAATACAGATGCTCCTAGACTTCCAAATACAGAAGTTGCAGCAGCCTTTACAGCATTATCACCTTGCTCAAGAATTGCATCAGCTGGAATAATTCCAACTATACCAAGGAAATAAGTGATGTAAATTAACATTATTGTAAGTGTTCCGAAAGTAAGAGCTTTTGGTAAAGTCTTTTTCGAATCTTTAATTTCACTATTAATTGTTGTTGCTATTATCCAACCTTCATATGCAAATGCTGTAGCAAGTACTGCAGCTGCGAATCCATGACCACCTGCAACATCTGAAGTTACAGCTCCAAGGTTAGACATTAGTAAGCCGTTTGACATACCTTTAAAAATTCCCACTACTGCAATTAAAATCAGTGGAACTAATTTTATAGCAGTTGAAGTAACCTGGAATTTACCTGATAATATAGGAGCATAGTAGTTAAGTAAGTAAACTGCTACCATGTATATTACCGACATAATCCAAACGAAGTTTCCTTCTTTTCCAAATAATGCAGCAGTATAGTTTGCTGAAACCCATGCAAGTACTGCTGTAAGAGCGGGATAGTAAATTACTCCATTAAACCATCCAATCAAATATGCAAATCTGTTGGAAATTAAACTTTCTGAATAATCAACAATTCCGTTTGACTTTTCAAATCTTATTGAGCAATCCGCAAAGAATAATGCACCAAATATCATTGACATCGCACCGACCACCCACGCCAGTAACGCTGTCTTTACGCTTCCGCCAGAAGCTAATAGAACATTATCGGCCTTAAAAAATACTCCAGAACCGATTACTATTCCAATAACCATGGCAACAGTAGTCCAAAACCCAAATTTTCTTTTAATCATATAACTGTCCCCTTTACTATAAAATATAAGTTCAAAATGTTTTATAATTATTTAATTATATAGAGATTACATTTAGAAGTCAAATTATTAAAAAATATTAATAATTGATAAAATAAATGTGTAATTAAATAAGCTAGGATATAGTATACCCAACTTATAGGGTAAATAATGAAGAAAATATTATAAATAAACAAAATATCTGATAAAATAAGAATAACAAATTTATAGGAGTGGATATTGTGCTAAACAAAATACAGTACGAAGTAGTTAAGCTTTTAGCAATAATTTCTGGTATAGTGAGTTTGATAATTTTTGAAGATTATTCTCTACATATAGGTGTATCTGCTTTTATATTATTCATTATGGTTATAAGAGCTTTAGGTATTAGAAGTAAGAAAAGGCATAAATCCTTTTTGATAACACTTTACATTGTAGTATTTTTCTTTCAATTATATATATATTATGAAATCAATACTATCCCTGTAGAGATAGTTACTGATAAAAGTATTTTCGGTCATAGCTATGAGTTTTGGAGTCGCTTACTTCATAGAATGATGGCCTTGGGAATTTTATTCATACCTTTTTATATTGAAAAGAGTTTTACTGCAAACAATGATAAAGAATTTTATATGCCTTCTATAGAAGATATAAATGTAGTTAGTTTTGAAGATATCAAATCCAAACTTAGTTCATTAGATAATAAAATGCAGTCTATAGGTGAGGTTAGGGGAAGGTTAAACTATGGAAATTTTAAAGAAATAGTTCAAGACTTGCCAAGACACGGATATAGAAAATATGTTAATATGGGCAGTCTTACAGATGAGTATTTCCATGATGCTTATGCTAGTCTTGATGATGAGCATGTTTATATAGTAATATCAAATACAGGTAGTGCAGCAAGTGATGTGATTTCAGTCTTCACTAAAAAACAATATAATCATACCTCCTTATCATTTGATAGGAATCTAAAGACGATTATTAGCTATAATGGTGGAGAAAATATATATCCACCAGGCCTTAATAGAGAAATGGTGGAGTATTTTAATAAGAGTGAAGATTCATCGGTTATAGTATATAGGGTTAAAATTACAAAAGCGCAAAAAGAGCGTATGATAGAGAAAGTAAAAGCAATAAATGCAGAGGGAAGTGCATATAATATATTAGGTTTAGTTACGAAGAAATCATTAAAGCCCAATATGATGTTTTGCTCTCAGTTTGTTTATAAGATGCTTAAATATTGTGAGATAGAGATATTTGATAAAGAGGAAACAGAAATTAAGCCTACTGATTTTATTGAGCTAGACTATTATAGAAAACTTGAATATTGCTATGAAATAAATTTCCATATATAAAAATGAAAAATAATCCATCAAATCTGTTCTTAAAAATAATTTGATTTTGTTCTTGACTAGGAAATTATATTTATAATTTCCTTCGGACAGGTTAAACAATCCCGCTGCACGGGACCATCAAATCCTTTCTTAAAAGAATTTGATTTTGTTCTTGACAAGGATTATTTTCCTGTGTTATATTTAGGTAGGTCCTAACTAAATAGTTTGGAGGTATATATGAAAAAAGACATAGTAGAGAGTATCTCAAGATTGTTTTCTTTAAAGAGTTCTTGTCATTTTCAGCTTATTGATAAGTTAGAACTTGAGGAGTTGTCTTTCAAGCAAATAAAATATATTAAGATGCTAAATAAAGAAGAGGGTAGCACTATTAGTGAAATTGCAGAGCAGCTTAGTTTATCTAAACCAAGTGTTACTGAAATGATAAAGAAGTTTCAAAAAATGGATCTTGTATATAAAGAAGGTTGTGTACATGATAAAAGAATTCAGTACATTAAACTTTCAGATAAAGGTCTTAATATTGCAAACATAGAAAAGCTTACAGTTGATTTCTTGGCTACTCAGCTTGAAGAAAGATTATCAGATGATGATGTTGCTAAGATAGTTGAAGTATTTATGAAATTATAAAATATGTAAACAAAGTACTTGATAAATATGATTAGAGATATTATAACAATAGAATTGTCATAGGAAGTACTTTTTTCTAGAAAGAATGATTAGGTAGAATCTAACTAACAATTAACGAGGGGGAAATATCGTGGAACTAAGATTAAATGAAATTAACAGCTTTTTCAATGAAATTGATGAAATTTATGATGATAGACATCAATATAATATTGAATGGGCATTCGAAAATGCACAGGAAAAAATGGATATATTCAATGAAAAGGTAATTGATAAAAAATTAAAGAATAAATGTTTCCTATGTGGAAAGAAGAAAAACATGGATACAAAATTTAAAGGTCTTCAAAAGCTTGGAAAAAAAGAAATTAAGAAGGCAAAGAGATATTCAAGAATTTTTAGACACGTATATAGTATCATTACTTTTCTAGAAATAATCATATCAATTCTTCTTGTACTTGGATTATCCCACATTAGCCATTCGGGTGCTGAAATGATACATTCAACATATATAAGTTTATTATTTGCTGTTGTATTTGCATTTTTCAAAGTTGTTATTGAAAGATACTTTGTAAAACCTAGAATAGATAGTCTAGGTTGGGCAATGTATAGAAGATCAACAAATAGATTAAAAGAACTTACAGTATTAGTAGATGAAGAAGCTACAGAAGTACTTAATTTAAATGGTGAATATGAAGAGAAGCACAGTGAAGTATCCATAAAGATAGGAGATATGTTACTTCCAAGTAGATTTCAAGCAGATTTAATGTAATAATTGAATAATAATTTATATTTAAAATAAGTGGTATTATATATTTATAGTATCACTTGTTTTTTTATGTAGATTAAGGAGGAATGAGATGAGAATAACTACTATAATAGAAAACAATTCTGAAAAGGATAATCTACATTGTGAACTTGGTTTATCTATACTAATTGAATGGGAAGACAAGAAAATTTTATTGGATACAGGACAAAGTGATAAATTGATGGATAATGCAGATAAATTAGGAGTGGATTTTGAAGATGTAGACTCAATTGTAATTAGTCATGGACATTTTGATCATACTGGAGGACTTATTCCTATATTAAAGTCAATTGAAAATAAGCCAAGTATTTATTTAAGTAATGAATATTTTAATCCTAAGTATAAAAAAGTTGAAGGCAAAGAAGTATTACATATAGGAAGCGCTTTTAACGAAGAAGATTTAATAAGTATAAATGGGAGATATATTCAAATTGATAAGGAGGTATTTCCCTTATATGATGGTGTATATTTATTTTCTGGCTTTGAGAAATATAATGATTTTGAAAAAAGCTCTGATAAATATATTGTCAAAAAAGACGAGAAGTTCATTATTGATGATTTCAGTAATGAAATAGCCCTAGCTATTGATAGTGAAGATGGTTTAGTTGTTTTTGTAGGCTGTAGTCATATTGGATTAGCTAATATATTGGAAAATATTATGAAAAGGACTGCTAAGAAAATAATAGGTGTTATAGGTGGCAGTCATTTATCTAGAAGCAGTATATTAAGAATAAATGATACTATTGATTATTTAAAGTCATTAGATTTAAGATTTATTGCTTTGTCACATTGTACAGGTTTGAAGGTAATGAAGATTGTAGAAGAAGAGTTTGGAGAAAAATTTATTAAAAACAATGCTGGAACTGTTTTTGAAATTTTAGTACCTAAGGGTGAAAAAAAGCTTTAATACAGTAGCTATAACTTGTATAATTACCTTAAGGACAAGTGATAATATAAATTTTCTAATGAAAATTTAGAGAGGAAGATTATATGGAAAAGATAGCTATAGTCGGAGATAGCGCTGCAAATTTTAGGAAAGGTACTGTTGATGAATTCGGTATATATGTTTTACCTTATAGAATAATATATGAAGATAGGGAATATAGAGATGGAATAGATATAGATGAGAATTATGTTTATGATCATTTAGATGAAGAAATTCCTACAACATCCTTTCCATCCCTAAACGATATACATGATTTATATGATAGATTAGTGTCTGAAGGTTTTACCCATGTTATTGCAGTAACACTTTCAAGCGGTTTATCAGGTATGCATCAAGCTATGAGTATGGTTAGTGAGGAGTATTCTGATAAGATAAATTCTTTTATATTTGATAGTAAATCAATATCCATAGGAGAAGGTATTCTCATGGAGGAAATCGGCAAGATGGTTAAGGAAGGCCTTAAGTTTGAGAATATTGTAGAGAAACTTGCTTCTATAAAAGATAGAATAAGAATATTCTTTGTATTTGGAACCTTAGAATACATTATTAAAGGTGGACGAATTGGAAAAGTAGCAGGTACAGTAGGTGAGATATTAAATATTAAGCCAATAGTATCTATAGATGAGGATGGAAAGTACTTTACTTATGAAAAAGTTAGGGGCAGAAAGAAATCCTTAAAAAGATTTATTGATATAGGAAAAGAAATGCTAGATGAAAATAGAAAAGTGTTTGTAATGGAAGGTCGTGCCCATGAAGAGGCTATGAAAGTACATGATGCCTTAAAGGAGTATGGTCAAAAAATTAATAAGGGTTATGTAGAATTTATAGGCAACTTAAGTACAGTACAGGTAGTACATACTGGACCTGGATTTTTGGGAATAGGAACAATTAAAGAATAGATAGAGCTTAGACCATCCTTTCGGATGGTCTTTTTTTGCTTTCTGGTGCACTATCAACATATAAGTTATAAGACATACCTATTAGTACAAGAAGTCCGCCAAGCAGTTTAGTCATGGATACTGTTCCCATGGTAAAGTAATCTATAACGTATCCTATTAATAATTGACCTAGAAAAACTAAAATTGTGACATAAAAGGCTGAAACCCTAGGAATTACATAATTGGATAATAGAACGATTCCTATTCCAAACAATCCACCAAAGTAAGCCCATGGGGGAATTTGTGAATTTATTAGCTGGCTTATGATTTCATTATTCCAGTTTATTAATAAAAGAACAATTGAAAGCATGAGACCTGTTAAAAAGTTATAAAATGTTCCCTCTAGCAAACCAAGTTTGCCAGCAAGATTTGAGTTAACTGTTCTTGCCACAACTATTGAAACACCTGAAAAAATTGAAATCAATATATAAAACAATAACATTTGAATCTCCTTTCTAAAACATCATTACGATAACACCTAAACTAATTATTGAAAGACCAATTAGCTTCTTGCTATTAAATCTTGTTTTTTTCATTCCCATTATTCCGTAATGATCTATGATTATTGATGCAAGTGATTGACCGAGTAGACCAAGGGCGAGGGGGATAGAGATTCCTAGTTTTGAAAAGCTAATATTGTTAAATATAACTGTAACTACACCTATTGCACCTGCACTATATAAGTACAAAGGAATACTTTTATCAAAGAATACTTTCTTTTTTGAAATTATTAAAACAAGAATCATTGTAATAAGGCCAACTATATGTATGATAACAGATGACCCTGAATTTCCTATGAATCTTGATAAAGTACCATTACAAAGAACCATAATAGAAATTAAAGTACCTGAAATAACTGATAAAAAATAATTCATGTTGCCACCTCCTTATATTTAAATGTTAACATGGTGAACTTGAAAGTATATATGACATATGTCATACTATAATCAAATAGATAGGAGGAAGAGTATGAAGACGATTGATAATAATAAAATTCTAGATAATATGATTGAAAAGTATAATATTCTTGATTTGTTTAGTAATGATATTAGACCTTATTTAAAACTTTATTACTATAGAAAGAATGATTATATAGTAAAGTATGGTGATAAACTTGATACTTTTTTATTTCAAGTAAGTGGAAAAGCAAAGGTTTATGTACCTACAAGTAATGGAAAAAGCTTACTGCTTACATTTTATGAACCTTTTAAGATATTTGGGGATTTGGAATTTATTAATGATATCGTTGCAAATACAAATGTTCAAGTGGTTGAAGATACATATTGTGTAGGAATACCATTACAAGTCTTATGGGAGAAATTTTATGATGATCCTAAATTTCTTAGATTTGTTTGTATGTCTTTAGGAGATAAACTTATGCAAAGTTCCAATAATAGCTCTATTAATTTGTTATTTCCTTTAGAAAACAGACTTTCTAGTTATATTATGGCTACAGCGGAGAGGAAAAAGCAAGAGGATGGACAATTAGTATTTAAGGGAAATCTTACAGAAATATCAGAGCTTCTTGGAACAAGCTATAGACATTTATTAAGAACCCTTCAAAACTTATGTGAGAAAGAAATTTTGGGAAAGATTGAAGGCTCATATATTATTATTGATGAAGGTAAATTGAAGGAATTAGCCTCAGAGGTATATCAATAGTTAGTGTAAAATTATTATGGGTCAAAAAAGGCAAAAAAAAATATAAGTGCAAATCCTATGTTAGAATATAGTCGACTAAAACCAAACAACTAAGGAGATGCACTTATGGAATTAATTATACACGAAATAGCAAATAAAAT
>JAOARG010000023.1 GCA_025210655.1 Bacillota bacterium | reverse complement strand
TGTTGTGCAAAGAATGAAGTACAGCTTTTTGTCTAAAGAAAAATACACTGCAAACTTAATGGCTTATAACCACTTGTTTACAGTGCATTTGATTATTTCTTGAATTGTGGGGTCTTATTTAGTTAATAAACGACTGCCCCTTAAACTAAGCTTTATAAATATGAATAGGTTTGTCGACTGCACCGTGGGCAGCCTCCATTACAATTTCTGACAAGGTAGGATGTGGATGCACCGTCTTAGACAGTTCATAAATAGTCCCTTCAAGTTCCATTGATGCTACCGCTTCAGCAATCATATCCGTACCATGGGCAGCTACAATATGTACACCCAAGATTTCTCCGTACTTCTTATCTGCAAGAATTTTCACGAATCCCTTCGCTTCTCCTTCTGCAAGGGCTTTACCATTAGCAGTTAAAGGAAACTTACTAACAATGTAATCCATGTTTTTTTCCATCAATTCATCTTCTGTGTATCCCACTGTACCTACTTCTGGAAATGAATATATACAGTTCGGTATCTTATCATAATCAACTTTTTCATCTTTACCTAATATATTTTCAATAGCTATTATTCCTTCATGGGATGCTACATGTGCTAGCATAAATGTTCCGTTCATGTCTCCAATGGCATAAACATTCTTTACACTAGTCTCCATTTTTTCATTTGTAACAACACCCTTAGGAGAATAATCAATTCCTAAGTTCTCAAAGCCTTCAACATTAGGCATTCTTCCTAGACTAAGCAAAATTTTATCCGATGATATTTCTTGAAAAACTCCATCTTCTTTATATTTAACTTTTTTTCCTTCAAGTTCTTCAATACTAACTCCCGTTTTTAGAACTATACCCTTCTCATTCAAATCATCCATAATAAGTTTTCTTACATCAAAATCCAACTTTTTCAGAAGTTCTTTTGATCTCTGAAGTATAGTAACTTTTGTACCTAGGGATGCAAAAAGGGTTGCAAATTCTACTGATATTACCCCTCCTCCTAAAATAGTGAGACTCTCTGGTAAGAACTCTAAACTTACAGCACCAGTACTATCGATAATGTGCCCATCTTCAATAGACTTCATTATCCCCCTTATTTCAGGTATTCTATTTCTAGATCCCGTGGCTAGAATCAGATTGTCATATCCTATTTCTATACCATCTACATCTATGATTTTAGAAGGCTTACTTACACCAGTTCCTATATATACATCTACCTTATTCTTACTTAATAAGGATTTAACCCCTGATACAAGGGTAGATACAACCTTATCTTTTCTTTTCATTAATTTTGTCCAATCAACTTTAATGCTTTCCTTTGAAGAAATATCAATACCAAATTCATCAGAGTTTAATATTTCTTGATACAACTTAGCTGTCTTTAACATTGTTTTCGTAGGAATGCATCCGTAATTCAAACAAACTCCACCCAATTTATGTTTCTCAACCAAAGCAGTTCTTAACCCTGACTGGGCAGACTTTATTGCAGCTACATATCCTCCAGGTCCCCCGCCTATAATTACAACATCATATTGTTCCATCTATACCACCACACCTTAGTTTAGTAATAATTTATCTGGATTTTCTAGCAAAGCTTTAATTTCATTCATAAATCTTCCAGCATCTGCACCATCAATGACCCTATGATCAAAAGCCATTGATACAGGAAGTATTGTCCTAGGAACTATTTTTCCATCGATTACTCTAACTTTTTCCTCTATTCTGCCAATCCCAAGAATAGCTACCTCTGGATATTTAATTATAGGCATACCAAAAGATGTTCCTATACTCCCATAGTTAGTAACCGAAAATGTTCCATGGGAAATATCCTCAATAGAAAGTTTTCCTTCTCTAGCTTTTAAAGTAAGTGCTTCGATTTCTTTAGCAAGCTCTAATATTGATTTTTTTTCAGCATCACTAATAACAGGTACTACTAATCCTTTTTTTGTATCAACAGCTATACCTATATTAATATCATGTTTTAAAATTATATCTTGCTTCTCCTGATCCAATCTACTATTAATTATCGGATTTTTCTTTATCCCATTCACAATAGCTTTGATAATATAAGGTAAGTAGGTAATCTTTACCCCGTACTCTTCCTGAACCTGTGCAATTTTTTTTCTATATTCTTGAAGTCTAGTTACATCAATCTCATCAAATGCTCCAGCATGTGGAATATTTTTCTTGGACATTTCCATATTTCTAGAAATAGCTTTTCGGATTTCTGACATATGAATAACCTTATCACCTTCAGCCTTATTTTCTATCCTAGTGACAGCATTACTTTCCTTACTTTCACTTTTCACATTAGAACTATTTATTTCCTCGTGATATTTTCTTATATCATCTTTCATAACCCTGCCATTTGTACCTGTACCCTTAACCATTTTAATGTCAATCCCTAGATCTTTAGCCATCTTTCTAGCTACAGGTGTAGCCAAGGTAGGTCTTGATTCTGATTTTACGGACTCTTTTTCAGAAGAAGATTTTATAACCTTTGATGACACCTCTATTTCACCAACAACAGAAGTACTACCCTTTTCCTTTACATTTGTGCTTTCTTTTTTTTCTTCCTCAAAACTTTCCCCTGAATTGCCATCGTCAATAGTAAGGACTGTATCACCAACATTTATTTTATCTCCAATTTCGAACATTAAATTATGTACCTTGCCATCAATCGGAGATGGTATTTCCGCAGTAACCTTATCAGTTTCTATAAGATAAAGTGTCTGCCCCTCTTCAATATCCTCACCAATATCTACAGACCACTTATACAATATACCCTCGTGAATTCCTTCACCTATATCTGCAAACTTCACTTCAAACATATTCATCAACTCCTAAAATTCCAAGACTTTTTTAACTTTATTTAGAATATATTTAACATCTGGGATGTTATAATGCTCGCCCTTAGGAAGAGGCATAGTAATATCATAGGAAGTAATCCTTGTAGGAGGAGCCTCAAGATATAAGAAGGCTTTTTCATTTACTAAAGCCATTAATTCTGCTCCAGGTCCAAATGACTTAACTGCCTCATGAACGACTACAAATCTACCTGTCTTTTTAACAGATTCAATAATTGTCTCAGTATCAATTGGGGATATAGTCCTTAAATCAATTACTTCAACAGAATAACCTTCCTTCACTAGTTCTTCCCTAGCTTTTAATACTTCCCAAATCATAGCTCCCCAGGATACTATAGTTATGTCTTTTCCCTCTTCAACTATTTTAGCTTTACCTAAAGGTATAGAGTAAGATCCTTCTGGAACTTCCTGTTTGAATGCCCTATATATTTTTTTTGGTTCCATGAAAACAACAGGATCCGGGTCATTTATAGCCGAGATAAGAAGACCCTTTGCATCATAAGGGGTAGATGGAATTACAAGCTTTAAACCAGGAATATGTCCTATAAGTGTTTCAAGGCTCTCAGAATGATGTTCCAAAGCCCTTACTCCCCCACCATAAGGCATACGTATTACCATCGGACAAGAATATTTACCCCTAGTTCTATTTCTCATCCTTGCCCCATGGGCAACAAGCTGATTGTAACCTGGAAAAACAAATCCTGAAAACTGGATTTCAGCTATTGGTACAAGACCATTTATAGCCATACCTATTGCACTTCCAACTATGGATGACTCTGCAAGTACACTATCAAAACATCTTTCCTCTCCATATTTTTTTTGAAGTCCTACAGTAGCCCTAAATACTCCCCCTTCATAACCAACATCTTCTCCAAAAACAACTATATTATTATTTTTCTCCATCTCAACATCGATTCCATTTGTAATAGCCTCTATCAAATTCAACAACATTTATTTCACCCCCGTAAACTCTAATCTGTCTTCATATTGCTCTCTTAAATTCTTAGTCATATCTCTAAAGGTATACTTGAAAACATCTTCTAGTTTTACTTCCTCACTGTTTTCAACCTTTTTAAACTCTTCACCTACGTATTTTTCAAATTCTAGCCTAAACTGTTTTTCTTCCTCTTCAGAAAATAATCCTTCTCTGTTTAAATATTTTCTCATTCTATCTATAGGATCTTTCTTTTTCCACTTTTCTACCTCTTCATCATCCCTATAAACAGTTGGATCATCAGCGGTTGTATGGGCACCCAATCTATATGTATATGCCTCAATAAGGGTTGGACCATCACCTTTTTTAGCTCTCTTTACAGCCTCGTCAGTAATTTTTCTCATAGCAAAAATATCATTTCCATCTACAAGGATCCCTGGCATGTCATAAGCCAATGCCTTTTGAGCTAAGGTTCTAGAGTTAGATTGTTTTTTTCTTGGAACACTTATTGCATACTGATTATTTTGAATAACAAATATAACAGGAAGCTTTTTAGCTGCTGCAAAATTCATAGCCTCATGAAAATCCCCTTGAGATGTTCCACCATCTCCTAAATAAGTAATTACAACATTATCTTCTTTTTTAAATTTTATTGAATATGCTAAACCGGTAGCATGTTGGCACTGGGAAGCGATAGGTATCGATACTGGAAGTATTTTAACATCCTCCGGTGTTTTACTTCCTAACTCATTTCCATACCAATATAAAAATATGCTATAAAGAGGAGTATCCCTATGAAGCCATACCCCAAGTTCCCTAAATGCAGGTGCAACCCAGTCACTTTTAGATGTAGCTGATATACTTCCTACTTGAGTGGCCTCTTGGCCAAGATTTGGAGCATAAGTCAACATTCTTCCTTGTCTTTGATATTGAAGGGCCTTTGTGTCGATAATCCTTGATTTAATCATAGTTTTAAATAGGTCAAGCATCTCTTCCTTTTCAATCTTAGGAAAATCTTTTTCATTAATAACCTTTCCTTCATCATCAATCAATTGAAACATTTCATCTTTCAGTGGATTATAACTTTCTAATATCAAAACAATACCTCCTTAAATTAAATATTCTTTGATTTAATTAAATTTTGAATATCCCTTACAATTACTTGATCATCAACAGGATTAAGTGAATTAACCAGGGAATTTTTATCATATTCAACATCTATCATCAACTCCTGTACCCGATTTATAAGATCTGGTAATAAAGAGTCTGAATACACCTTACACTTCCTAACAATTTTATTTTCTATAACAAAATTGACCTCTATATCCCCCCATGAATATCTACTTCTAAATGAAATATCAAAGTTTGGATTTTCACCAAAAATCCATTCATCTGATTTAGAGCGCTCAACTAAGTTTTTAACATTATTAGAACTGGCAATCTTTTTAAAATCTAACTCTGAAACATTTTTATTCATCAGAAAGAAGTGTCTTTTCAATTCTTTTTTTACACCGTCGACACTAATTTTCTCATTGAGTTCGCATAAGTTCACAACCCTTGATTTCACCGATTTTACTGACTTACTTTTAAGTTTTTCTAAATCTACATTTAAATATCTATCCAATTTTTCCATATCAACATTCACTAGCAAAGTTCCATGATGAAGATTTATATTCTTTTTCTTATAAAAGGCATTACCAGAAAATTTTCTTCCTTCTACTACTAAATCATTTCTTCCAATAAATTCACCCTCAACACCATATTTTTTAAGTACATCTAAAATAAATTGCAATTGTCTCTTTACTGAATATCTACTATCATCACCTATAAAAGAAAAATTCAAATTTCCTAAATCGTGATATACTGCCCCACCACCTGATATCCGTCTTGCTAATGATCCTTTTTCTGAGAAAAGCTTCTTTCTATTAACTTCTGACCAAATATTTTGGTTTCTTCCAATTACAACAGTGTTTTCATTCTGCCAAAGGAAAAATATAAAATCATCTGACTCCATATTTTCCATAAGGTATTCCTCAATGCTTAGGTTCAAATACGGATCCGTTGAACTTGACTGTAAAAAATATATCATTCTAATACCTCCTAAAGTCCAATTACCCAATTTTTCCCTAGTAAAAACCCGTCATATAATAATATTATTAAGTATTTCTAAATTTTCTTGTTTTACTTTATATGTATTTATGGTATAAATAATATATATGTGAATTATTACTTAATTCAATTGTATAAACATTAGGAGGTCAATATGAAAATTACAAAAGATATGAAAATAGTTGAAGTATTACAAGTAGATAGAAGTCTTGCTACAATTTTAATGTCTCATGGCATGGGATGCCTTGGTTGTCCAAGCGCTAGCATGGAGTCAATTGAGCAAGCTGCTAATGTACATGGTATAGATGTAGATAAACTATTAAGTGATTTAAACAATCACCTTGAAGCAAGTAAATAAATAATAGAGTAGAGAAATAATTGCTAAGAATTATTTCCCTCTCATTGAACCGTACATACGGGTCTCGTATACGGCTCTACAACTTATATTCCAACATTTCTTAGATAATAATTTAAAGGATTGACCAAAGCCGGTCTATCCT
>JAOARG010000022.1 GCA_025210655.1 Bacillota bacterium | reverse complement strand
TTTCACCTAAAGCTTTAGGTGAAATAGCATTTTTTTCTTCTTTATAAGACTTTATATATAATACTTTTTCATCTTCATTTACCCATTTAACCTTCATTGGATATTTAATGGCCTTATCACTACCAAAAATTCTTCCCTTTGATGTAGTTTTTGGTCTACCAGTAAAATCTGCATTCCAATTTGACATTTCTCCACCAATACCTAAAAGCCCATAAACTCTATTATTTTTCATTTAACTTCTCCTCCCTCTTTGTATACATTAAATTATCAGCTAGATAACCTGCTAAAAACATATCATTATCTTTTACTGCTTCATTATCGTAACCAAGAACCATAGAATACATCTTATTGAATCTTTTATCATTCATGTTTACTCCGTGCGAATACCTTTTGAACCAATATAAGAGTTCTTCATTAATCTGTTTAACAGAATCTCTAGTCAAGAAGGGTTCAACCATATCATGTGTCTTTTTACTCGCTTCTGACTTCGAAAACAAATACCTAGTAATTTGACCCGCTGCAAAAGAATACTCTCCTATGTTTTCGAAATCTTCTAAAAGCTCACCGTCAACTTTATCAAGTATAGATAATTTTATTTCCTTAATTTTCCCCATCATTATACCTCCCTTACAATAATCCATAATGGAATAGTACAAGTTAAATGCATCAGCAGCAGCTTTTGCTGCTCTTTTAGCACTTACACTTTTATCGATCAACACTTCTAAAACTATATTCCTACTATAATTATCATTTAAAATCTTGATATTTTCATGTATACCTTTTTTAGAAAAGTCAAAAATCAAATCCCTAGATAATACTAAGTAATTGATTAAACCTTTCGATAAATACTTATCCGATATATCTCTAGGCTCAGTTTTATAATTTCTTATAAGATTTCCATTAAAAAACTTTTTATCAAGTGCTTGTTCTAAAGCCTTAACTGATTTTCTTTGAAACTCTGAATAAGTAACAACTTTTGATATATCATCAATTTTCTCAGAATATTCTAGGTGGTTTTTATATACAATATCTATTTCATCTGAAAAAGCAGGTATTATATCGTAATCGATAATTTCAACTTCACCATTTTTTTGTGACAAGTTCATATAATTGCAATCATCATTACTAAAATCCCTTGACAATGGTTTTTCAAAAGTTTCATCGTACCTTTGTAGTCTATTTCCATATCCTTGAGATTTCAAAAAAAGACTATATTTATAAGCAATCATTGCATCTTCCATAGAAACTCTATAGGGAATATTGTTTTTCATGGTTTTGTGTTCTAAAAAAGGTTTTTTTGCATTTAACCCCATGTTAAAGTTAGATACTCCGTACACTTGATTTTCTAATAACACTTTATGATCATCTGTATTAAATACCTTATGATAATAATACCTGTTACTTTCCCTTTCATAGATTTCAAAATCAAAGTCAAAGAAAATCTTTACATAATTATTAAACTGATCTTCTTTTTCTTTTATTATTTTAAAAATATTATCATAATTATTTTTAAAGTAATTTTTACAAAACATATACTTTTCTTCATCAAAATCCATTGATAATAATATTAATACTTCATCAGAATTAAGTTTTTCTGAACTTAAATAATCATAATAGTTATCAGTTATTTCTATGATTTCGTCCTTCCTCATGATTTTATTAGGACCTAAAAAAGTATCTTTCTTAATAAAAATACTCAAATAATTATTGCTACTTATTCTTTTGCTATTTATTTTTTTGTTTTTAACTTTATCAAATAAATCACTCGGTATGCACTTGTTTGAATTAAAATACTTCGAAACCATATCTCTTTTAGCAAACCAATCATATATGTCAGAAGTTTCTACATCCTTTGTCACAACTAAGGTCTCAACATCACCACTTTGGTCGACTTTGATATATAGACCTTGGTCAAGTTTATAGCTACCTACAATCAAGTCATCACCCTTGATTTTATATGCAGTCTTAAAACTTTCTATCAAATTTTCTATCATTTGTTCACCTCCCTAAATACAAAATCCAGTCCCTAGACTTGACGATTTTTCAAGAAGACCTGTAGTATAAGAAAGATATGACATTTTCACTGATGTATCATCAGTGTTAAACTCAAGCTGAATCTTATTGCCTAATAGTTTCCCATCTTTATAATCAAGTACTAAGTTCTTCTTGTTCTTTTTTTCAATATAACTAATAAAATCCGATGTCTTCTCAGGCTCTTCTTCGTAAAATAGTCTATATTTAGATACAAGGTTTTTTTCAATTTTTTCTTCTAATAAATCCATACCATCTTCTATAGTCCAGTTTTTCTTACCTAATGTACAAATAATCGGCGTTGCAGTGTATAACTGCAACCTTGGAGTGTACCTTTTCACCATCATGTTAGAGCCTAAAACCTTTATATCATCATTTTCGGTAATAGAAATAGCCCTGGACATTTCTTCTGCAATCTTCTTAATTGGGGTTCTTAATCTAAAAACATATACCCTACCTTTTTTGTATATCCTATCTTCCTCTCTAGGATACAGATAATCAAAACAATACATTTTGATATTCTTCTCAGCATGAAGACTTTTTAAATATTCTCTTTTTTTCATAGAATAATTAATTAATCGTGATAAGTTATTGTGTATTCCTAAAGAGGAAATATCCTTTTTTAAATACACAGTATTACTAATTTCAAAATACTTCATTTCTTTCCTCCTTTCTATTTTTTAAATCATTTCTTTTGATTTAATGATATTTTAAACATAATAAGTTACCGATTTCGGGTCTTATTATAATTTTCTAAAATATTTCCTAAAACTTTTCCATATTCATCCTTTATATACTTAGGTGATATAATATCTACTTTATCTTTCATAGATAAAAGCCAAGTAATTATCTCTTCTTCTCCTTCCATAGTCCCTATAAACTCAATAGAGTCATCATCCAATCTATTTATAACCTGATCATCAGTCCATATCTTTTCGCTAATAATTTCATCAAATGGAAATCTGACAATCAGCTTAAGTTCAAAACTCTTTCCCCTGTGAATTCCAATACAAGATTTCAACAAATCTTCATTAGTATAATCAATATCTTTAACAAATTTCTCTTCACTAACTTTAAATTTTTTTAATCTATCTAGCTTAAAAAATCTTAGATCTTTTCTCAATTCACAAAAGCCAACCAAATATAAAGATGACCTATAATTAATAACTGCATAAGGATGTATTACTCTCTTCTCTGATTCTCTTTCTCTTTTATTAATTCTTTTGTACTCATATATATAGATTTTGCACTGATTTATAATTGCCGTATCAATCTTTTCTTGTTTTTTTCTAGTTTCATAATCATCAGAAATACTTTTAAAAGACTTTATAATTATAGATTCCTCAAGGCTATCATTTAAATAATTAAACTTACCAATCTTGGCACACAAACTATCAAATTCTGGATAAATCTCTGAACATTCTTCTCTAATGATTTTATTTGCAATCATCAAACTATTTATTTCACTGGCATCAAAATACAATTCTTTGCCTAAATTCTTTTTGTTCAGCCTATATCCTCCATTAGGACCACTAATAGAATCAATGAAGTACATCCCACTGGAATTTATATCCCCTACGTATCCTGATATAGTCTTCTTATTACTACATAAATATAAAGCAAGTTCTTCTCTAGAAACAATATCATGCACCTTTAAATACTCAATCATTTTACCAATTTTATAATTTTTACTTATCTTCCTCACCTCCAAAAAAAAAGCAAAAAATCCCCACAACATTTTATGTTATAAGGATTAGTTTAATCATACCTTCTATACAGTTTTCTTAAAATTTATTGAATATCAAATTAAAACACTATCATATTACAGGTGCATCAGTGATTCTTACTGTTAATAGTACTATATCATAATTAATACCATTTTGGATACACATAAATAAACTATTGTTCTTACCACGTTACCTAAGTAGCTTAGCTGCTTGGTTAACAATACTTTTGATTTATTTTAGTACATTTCATGTTCTTGTTTAACTAGAAAACCAAACAATGAAAGAACAAATTGCAAGTAATTTCAATACATCTAATGTTCTTGTTTAACTAATGATGTTATAACGACATTAAGCCTCGGACCTTCATTTCAATACATCTCATGTTCTTGTTTAACTACACTTCCAAATAAACATGGCCTTTGGTATTCTATTTCAATACATCTCATGTTCTTGTTTAACTATATTTCGTCTCCAGAGATATCATCTCTTTTACCAATTTCAATACATCTAATGTTCTTGTTTAACTATAAAGGAAGAAATAGGACTAATAAGAGCAGTATCATTTCAATACATCTCATGTTCTTGTTTAACCAAAGTTAGATATTCAAAGTGATGTAAATGTTAATGATTTCAATACATCTCATGTTCTTGTTTAACTTATATCGAAAGTATGATTTACCCTTGTTAATTAATTTCAATACATCTCATGTTCTTGTTTAACTGACATTCCAGATGCAGACCTTGACAAAATAATAGCATTTCAATACATCTCATGTTCTTGTTTAACAGTATATGGGCACATTCTTCAGGTGTTCTTATTTTGATTTCAATACATCTCATGTTCTTGTTTAACTTTGAACCGAAAGAATACTGGGATATTCTTAGACAGAATTTCAATACATCTCATGTTCTTGTTTAACCAAAGATGCAAGAGTACGCAATGAAGATGCTAGACAATTTCAATACATCTCATGTTCTTGTTTAACCTTAGAGAACCCGAACAAGGTGCGATATACAAGCCATTTCAATACATCTCATGTTCTTGTTTAACCCGAGCAACAAAAGGTAATTGATATGTGCCAAGAAAAATTTCAATACATCTCATGTTCTTGTTTAACCCATCTCATTCAGTAAGGCTTTACTACAAATTAGCATTTCAATACATCTCATGTTCTTGTTTAACCAAAAGACAGCCAAAAATTTTCGGTATTTATAATAAATTTCAATACATCTCATGTTCTTGTTTAACGGAGGTAGCTATGAGAGAGTTTATTGTTTTTTATTTATTTCAATACATCTCATGTTCTTGTTTAACTAATTAATATTTTTTCATTTTCTTGTTCTTCATTCCATTTCAATACATCTCATGTTCTTGTTTAACAAAATTAGGAACCGAGGTATATGTTACATCAGACTATATTTCAATACATCTCATGTTCTTGTTTAACAATTAGAATATTGTTAATTGGAGGGTGCTAATATGAATTTCAATACATCTCATGTTCTTGTTTAACGAATATGAGTTTGAGTTCATATCTCAAGAACCAATATTTCAATACATCTCATGTTCTTGTTTAACTTGAAAAAAACAACAAAGGCGAGAAGCTTCTAAGGTGATTTCAATACATCTCATGTTCTTGTTTAACGTATAAGTATCTCCACCTGCTATTCTTCTTAATTTCTATTTCAATACATCTCATGTTCTTGTTTAACCATCCTAAAATGGACATTCTTCATGACCATTGTACCTCAAAAAATGTGTATTTTCAACACATTCACAGATTCTTATTAAGTGTTTTATTTTCTTTTGAATTTCTTTGCATTTATCTCTACACGGCTGTATTTCTATATTCCGCAGGATTTACTGTAAAATAATGGTTCGAAATTTTTAGCCTATTTTATTACAATTTCCTTTAATTTATTTCTAAGAATTAACTTTTAAGATAAACTCGAAAATGAGCTGATTGACTTCTGACCCTATCATGAATTTTTCAAATCAATATGAGCAAAAAAATAAAAATCAACAATTCCTCTAAGTTCTATGGGATTTGTTGATTTTATACCCTTATTTTCCGCTTTCCCTAAATACACTTCTCCGTCAAAATCAGATTGATTTATTATTGTATCTGACCCCAATTATTATCTATCCCCTATCAAATCCAGCACGACTAACTTTTCTAATTCTACCCTTTATTGTTTTACTTTGAAGTACGTCTAATACCATTTCACCTTTACCATTTAAGATTTCTACATATGTTGATATATCATATACATTTATTATTCCAATGTCTTCTGAAGACATTCCATCTATATTACAAAGTGTTCCTACAATATCTACTGTTCTCATTTTAGTTTTTTTACCCGCATTTATATGAAGCTTAAGAATATTTTTATTTAGTTTATCGTTTTTAGTTTCCTTATACTTTGGTTTTAAGTTCATTTTTTCTTCGAATTTATCTTTTAAGGATGATACTAAATCTTCACAAGGATAGTCTTTATAAGTCATTTTATAATCAAAACTATCCTCTATTTCATTAATGTATTTAATTTCCCTTTCATTAATGAAAGATACTGCATTTCCGGAGTTGTTCTTTCTTCCTGTTCTACCTATTCTATGGACATAATTTTCTTTATCTAAAGGAAAATCATAATTTACCACTAAGGATACATTATCAACATCTATGCCCCTAGCAGCTACATCTGTTGCAATAAGATATCTATAATGTCCTTTTTTAAAATTATTCATAACCTTTATTCTTTCATCTTGTTCCATTCCACCATGTATTCTATTGCAATGATAAGTTAATTTTTTAAAATCCTTATATACTTCTTCAACTTTTAATTTAGTATTACAAAATATAATACAACTGTCTGGATTAAAAATAACTGCTATATCTTTTAACAGCTGCTTTTTCTGATTATTATTTACTTGATAGACTTCTTGCGCTATTTTTTCTCTGTTATCATTCTCATTAACCACATCTACGTATTCAGGACTATTCATATTTTTATCACAAATATCTTGAATTGCCTTAGACATAGTCGCTGAAAGTAACATAGTGATTCTATTTTTAGGAAGTTTGCTAATAATAGTATTGACATCCTCTAAAAATCCCATGTTCAACATTTCATCAGCTTCATCAAGAACCAGAAATTTGATTTTCGAAAGATCTATAGTTCCTCTATCGATATGATCTAAAAGCCTTCCTGGTGTTGCAACAACAGCGTGAGTTTTTTCACTTAACTGTCGAATTTGCTTTCTTATAGGCGACTTTCCATATACACAGTTAACCTTAATTCTTTTATATCTACCTATATTAAAAAGTTCTTCTTTTACTTGGATTGCAAGTTCCCTAGTGGGTGTTAAAATAAGTGCTTGGGGTTTATTTTCATCCCACTCAATACTCTCACCTATCGGAATAGCAAATGAAGCTGTTTTACCACTTCCTGTCTGAGATTTTACAATAACATCCCTTCCATCCAAGACCAAAGGAATGACCTTTTCTTGAACATCCGTAGCTTTATTATATCCCAAAACATCCAATGCCTTAAGTATATCACTGCCTAATTTATAATGATTAAATTTCATAATTACCTGCCTTCTTTTTTATAAGAAAAAAGATATAAAAATGCAAGTAACATCTAAGACTACAATATAGCCTATACATACTTCACGCTTTTATATCCATAAATTTCTAATTTTTTCTCTATATCCTACCAAGCACATATATTATCATATATACAATAGCTTTGCAATCTATATGTAACTAAACATCTCCCACGAAACAAAAGTTTTTAAATATTCCTTATATAAAGTATCTTTCCGAAAGGAAAATTTCCTTGGATACTTTTCTGAAGAAAAGTTGAATAGTGCTCATTACATTCACTGAGAGTGCTCCGCGGGTAGTACAAAATCTAATACTTGCTTTTGTGAGTAGAGATTGATAAATCAATCAGCAATGAAATTTTACCAACGTAAAATGATTTAAATAAGAACTTTTTAAAATTAAAGTTTACGTATGTGAACTAACCATGCTGATTGCCAAGCAATCTCTACTCGCTGAAGTAGGAACGCATCTTCAGCACTACCCAAGAGCAAAGCGAACACTACTCACGACTGTTAAGGAGTATTATTCAGATTTTTTCTTTTGGTAGGGTCAATATTACAACAGTGCCCTTTCCTATTTGAGAGTCAATTTTTACTCCGTACTTATCACCATAGTATAGTTTTAGTCTTTGATTTACATTTGTTATTCCTACTCCACCTAATTTTACTTTTTCTTTTTTTGGTTCATTTACATCAAACCCTACTCCATCATCTGATATTATGATTTGAACCTCTTCATCTTCTGATTTTGTTTCTATCTGGATATGACCAGCTTCTCCCTTTTCTCTTATGCCGTGATATAGGGCATTTTCTACAATTGGTTGGAGTATTATTTTAGGTACTTCCATTTCTTCTATATCTTCATCGGCTAATATTTCATAATTGAGCTGATCATCGTATCTTTGTTTTTGTATAAATAAATACTGCCTTACATGCTCAAGTTCTTCTTTTAGTGTTATTTTTTCTTTTCCTTTACTTAAGGAAAGTCTAAAAAATTGTGCTAAGGATTTAGTTACTGCTATAACTTTTTCACTATCGTTAAACTCCGCCATCCATACTATTGTATCAAGTGTATTGTAAAGAAAGTGGGGATTTATCTGACTATGAAGTGCATTTATTTCATAATTTCTTAAATAAGTCTCATTTTCTTTAATTTCTAACATAAGATTTTTTATTGTATCAATCATAGAATTATAATGATGCCCTAAACCTACCACTTCATTACAATCCTTCTTATCTGATATAAAGGGCTTCATTTCTTCGTCAAAACTATTCATGGCTTCTTCTAATCTTTTTATAGGTCTTGAAATTCTTGTAGCAATAAACCAACTTGAACCAATAACAATTACACCTATAAGCATACTGGCAAGTACTAAGATTTCTATAAGTTGTCTTCTAACTATTTTAAGTTCATCAAGGGATGAAAGACCAATCAGTGTCCAATCGGAACCATTTATTTTGTACTTATGGGTAAGCATATCCATTTCTTTATCATATCCGAAGGATTTTCCGTAAATGTTTTCAAGGTCATCCCTTTTCTCAATATCTTCAAAATATGACACATCTGGATGATAAACTACATCCATATGATCATTAATGATAAATGCATATCCATCTTGTCCAAGACTCATATTCACCAGATAATCTTCAATTACCTGATATCTAATGTCCATAAGAAGAACACCTATATTTTCATCTCCCTGTTTTATTTCTTGGCTTATAGATATTACCCATGTATCCTTATCCATTGTAAAGGTCTGCTGCCTAGCAGAAGTAAGAACTGGCATTTCACTGTTAATAGCATTTACATACCATTTTTCCTTCATCATGTCACTTGAAACTGACATATCCAAGCCCTTCTCATTAGATAATATACTACCATTCTTTCCGACAATTATTACTGATTCCAATGCTGTATCGGTAGTCAGAGTATTATGAATAAGCTCACTGGTATGATTCTTTGAATCTACATCACCGGTTAGTAAATAATCAACTGTACTGCTATCCTTGGCTATAACATCAGCCTGAGCTTTTAACTTTTTTAAGTAAACTTCAATATATTGCCCACTTTGCTCTACTGAGGATTTAGTATGATTTAGTTGATTTTCTAATATTATCGAAGATGTACTATAATAGGCAATCATACCAACTAAAAAAATCAGTAATATACTTGCAATAAAAAAGTATAGGGCAATTTGAAATTTCAATGTTTTAAATATTTTTTTATTATTTATCATCAGCCTTCCTCACCCTCTCCTTGTACTGCTTAGGTGATTCTCCAACTACTTTCTTAAATCTGGCACTAAAATAATTCACATCATTTATTCCTATAGACTCAGCTATCTCGTAATTTTTAAGGTCTGTTGTAAGGAGCATAAGCTTTGCCTTCTCCATACGTTGTTTAATTAAATACTCTTTAAAGGTTGTACCATATAATTTTTTAAATAGTCCACTTAGATAACCGCTGCTATATCCAAGTGCATCGCTTAACATTTTAAGTGAAAACTCGCTATTGGATATCTCTTTGTCTAGTATCTCCTGAATTACTTCTTTATAAGTATCCTCTGTACCTAATTGTTCTTCACTTAACAATGTGTTTAGCGTTTTTTGTATTTCTTTTTGTGTTCCACTATCCTTAATTTTATCAATAAGCTTTTGCAGCACTTCATGTACGTCGCTTTTTGATACTGGTTTGAGTATGTAATCATCTACTCCGATTTTTATTGCCTGTAGTGCGTAATCAAAATAATCATAACCTGTAATAAGTGCTATTTTAACAGAAGGATTTGCTTTTTTCGCTTTTTCAGAAAAGCTAAGTCCATCCATTTTGGGCATATTAATATCTGCCAGCACTATATCTGGAGGATTTTCTAAGAACTTATTTAAGGCATCTTCCCCATTTACAGCCTCTTCTATCTCACCAATATTTAAAGTATCAAAATCGACGAGGGATTTTATCCCCCGTCGAACTAAAGGCTCATCATCAACAATTAATAATTTATACATATAATCACCCATCTTATTTATTATTCAACTAAGTGTTTCAAATGTCCGTATCCCATTTCATCCATTTCTTCAAGTGCTATAAATTTCATAGATGCTGAATTCATACAATATCTTAATCCTCCCCTATCACTTGGACCATCTTCAAATACATGGCCAAGGTGACTATCTCCTACTCTTGATCTAACTTCAACCCTTGGACTAAAAAGTTTGAAATCTTTTCTTAAGGTTACTACATCTTCAGAAATTGGTTTAACAAAACTTGGCCAACCTGTACCTGACTTGTACTTGTCTTTAGATGAAAATAGAGGTTCACCTGTTACTATATCAACGTATATACCCGCTTTTTTATTGTCCCAATACTTATTATTAAAAGAAGGTTCCGTTCCATCCTCCTGAGTAACCCTAAACTGTAAATCAGTAAGCATAGATTTAATACTTTCTTCTGACGGCTTAGTATAATCACTAGGATCAATTAAAGTTTCTTTTACCTCATTTAAATCAATATGACAATATCCATTAGGATTTTTCTCTAAATAATCTTGGTGATATTCTTCAGCTAGATAATAATGCTCAAGTTTTTCAACTTCTATTACTATCGCTTTATCATATTTACTTTGTTCCTCAGAAAGTACTTTTTCAATTCTAGCTACTTGACTTTCATCTGTATAGTAGATACCTGTTCTGTACTGCGTACCCCTATCATTACCTTGATTATTTAAACTAGTTGGATCTACAACTTTTAAGTAGTAAGCTAGTAAAGTTTCCATATCCACTCTTTCTGGGTCATATTTTATATGAACTGTCTCAGCATGACCTGAATTTCTATAAATCAAATCTTCATAACTAGGATTTTCTGTATCACCATTTGCATAGCCTGATGTAACATCATATACTCCATAAACCCTTGTCATATATGCTTCTAATCCCCAGAAGCAACCTCCAGCTAGATATAAGTCTTCTAACTTATCTTTATCAAAGATTAAATCTTTATTAGGATTATCGGGAAGTGCTAAGTTACCCCTAACAACAGATCCTTTCATACCTGTTACCTCCGAATTCATATTTTCTGATTCCATCATCTTCTCATTTAAGAATTCATTATTATATATCACTCTCTCTGATGCACTGACCTTGTAAGTGTATAGGCCTACTAAAACACCCACTACTAAAAATACTATCCATACACTTTTCATAATGTCACCTCTCTTTTTTAAGTAGATTTATATCCTATTTTATTTCCTTAAAGATTTCTTTTATTTGTTCACTTCCTATATGTCCAGGAAATTGACCTACCACAACTCCATCACTACCTATAAATACTGAAGTTGGATATCCCCTTACTCCATATGTCTTAGTAATACTTCCTTTGCTATCTAAAAGTACTGTCATATTTTCAGCATCTCTTGATTTGAACCATTCTTTAAAGTCTTCTTCATTTTTTTCACCATTATATCCAGGTGCTACGATTGTTAATACCCTAAAACCTGTTTCTTCGCCAGATAATGTGTCAATTTCTTCTAAACCTGATAAACAGATTGGGCACCATGAAGCCCAAAACTTAAGATAAACTTTTTCCCCTTTTAAATCCTTGAGATTAACAGTGTTACCATCTAAATCAACTAGTGAAAAATCTGGTGCCATTGGACCTTCATTCATTACAGGAACTTCCTTTTCCATCATATCTTTCTCAGTATCTTTTTCCATGACTTCCTCTGTCATCATTTCTTGACTTTTATCCATTTTCTTTTCTTCATTTTCACTTGTTACCATCATTTCATCTTTACTAGCTTCATCATTCATATGATTATCATCAACTGAATTAGTAAATCTTGTAGCAGCCATAACACCGCCTATCACTAACACTACTAAGAAAATACCTAGTATTTTTTTATTCATATTAATACCCCTTTCTATGCTTACAATTTAAAATATTTACTCTTAAGCACCTATATTCTTAAAGCAAGTTTTCAAAAAATCTTGTGAATACCATAATATTTTCAGTCATGAGTAAAATTCCCATTAGTACTATCATAGCTCCACCAAACTTTTTAATCTTTGGCAAATGCTTTTCAAGTCTTTCAAAACGTTCTAATAAAACTTTAGATAATAATGCCATAATTAGAAATGGAATAGCTAAGCCTAATGCATATATCATCATCATCCAAACTCCATATAATGGTTGTCCGCCACCTGCAGATAAAACTAAAACTGCTCCTAAAACAGGTCCAACACATGGTGTCCATCCAAAGCTAAAACTTATACCCAGTAGATAGGTACTTAGATAATCACCTTTCTTTGTTCTATTAAACTTAAGTGTCTTATATTTGCCAAGACCTTTAAAATGGAATACTCCCATTTGATGTAATCCTAACAATATAACAATAAATCCAGCTACTGTGATAAATACTCTACCATTTATTACACTTCCCAATGCCCCTGCTCCAAAACCAAGAATCAAGAAACTTGTTGAAAGACCTCCAACAAATAGCATTGTTTTTGCTATTGGTGTCCATCTACCTTTTCCATCTTTATCAGTAAGCATACCTATATAAACTGGAATAAGTGGAAATGTACATGGTGCAAAGAAGGAAAGAAAACCTGCAATAAAAACTGTACTCATAAATAGTTGTTGACCAATCATTTCATCACTCCCTTTGTTTTTCTTTTGTTAATGTAAGTATACTCCCAAAAGAAGTTAATTGATATAGATTCTCATTAGGTGTTTATGTGTTTTTATCACATAAAAAAACACTAAATCATTTTATAAAAGATTTAGTGTTTCTCACTTTACTTCACTTTATCAAGTTTCATTTTTTTTAAATATCTATCTTTCAATGCATTTTTCTCTTCTAGAGCTGTAATCTTTCTCTTTAGATCTTCAATATACTCTATCGTAACTCTCGTTCCCCCACGAACTTCTATATCACCATGACTTGACATATCTTGAAGCCATTTATTTATTGAGTTCTCACGTAGTTCATTGAAAGTATTATCTTCTTTTCCAAACATTATTGCCTCCTAAATTTAAACAATAGATTAATGTTCACATTTAAAAATGATATCTATATTATATATCAAGAAGTTTCTTCTAGAAAGATATTTATTTTATACAACTTGATTAAAAAATGGGACAATATGTATTTTCTTCTTAAAAATAAAAATCCCCTATTCATTAGGGGATTCAAAAACTTATGTAAGTATTATTATGAATTTATAGTTGATGGGAATTTTAAAATATCGATTATGACAATTACATCAAAACAAATACTTGTTAAACTAATTTACTCGATTATATAATCGAAGGAAACTAACCAATAAGTTACTTATTTCAAGTTATCCACTGCATATTGTGCTTCTTCTTTGGTGAATTTTTCTCCATACTCAGAAATTAATTGGTCATATATAGCAGAGTTAGACATATCCATGTTATTTGCATATGATTCAGCTTTCTTTAATGCATTCTCTTTATAATTAGCTTCTAAATTATCTACTGCGTATTGTGCCTGTTCCTCTGTAAACTGTTCGCCATACTCAGAAATTAATTGGTCGTAAACACCAATTTTAGACATATGCATTGAATCAGAATAAGTCGCTGCTTTTCTCAAAGCATTATCATTCCAATCAGCCTCAAGGTTATCCATTGCATATTGAGCAGCTTCTTCTGGGAAGTTTTCACCATATTCAGATGTCAATTGATCATGAATAGCTTTTTTTGACATTGCCATTGATTCAGAATAAGTCTCAGCTTTTCTTAATGCAGCAGCATATTCCCTAGGTACTTTTGGCTTTTCTGGCTCTTTTACTTCCTCAGTTTTTTCTACTTCTGGTGTTTTAGCTTCATCATTTGTTTGCTCTACTGAAGCTACATCTGATGATTCAGCCTTTGTATCCTCACCACCTAATGCTCCAATAATAGTTATTAAAAGTACAAAAATTACAACACCAAATATTATTTTACGTTTCACAAAATCACTCCTAATTTAATATTACTTTACAAGAAATTTTATTTTTCGACAATTATCCTCGATATAAAAACGCAAAATTCTTAATCCATCTTCTATATATTACCATTACCACAAACTATTTTCAAGTCTTCCTTACATCCTAATTGATACGTTATGATATCTATCGATTTGTCCACAATATTTTTAAATAATTTCTATGATTAAAGTCCACTCTTGTCTGACAAAATGAAAATTGGCTATTGCTTTTAATTTTTAAAAATGTTACACTGATGTAGAAAATTTAATAGCTTATGAGATTATTCTCATATTCAAGCTAGGGGTGTCGCATAATGGGCGGCTGAGATTAAGAACTTATTTTTTGACCCTTAACCTGATCTGGATCATGCCAGCGTAGGGAAGTTGTATTGTTGTGTTTATTCGCGCAATTCCTTATTTTGGGATTGCGTTTTTTTGTTATTACCGCGTCTCTAAATAAGATTAACACATACAAAATCATTCGTCTGGTAGATTCATATCTATATTAATCTAGGAGGCGATTTTTTTATGAATATCCGTAAGTTAACACTATCTTCACTATTTATTGCACTTGGTACTCTACTTGGGCATCTAATTGTAATACCTATTGGCGTTTCCCGCTGTTTTCCACTTCAACACACCATAAATGTTTTATCGGCAGTCATTCTAGGGCCTATTTATGCTGTAAGTAATGCTTTTATTATCTCTCTACTAAGAAATATTATGGGAACTGGTTCATTACTTGCTTTCCCTGGAAGTATGATTGGAGCTTTACTTGCTGGTATCTTATACTCTAAATTTAAAAAACAAGAACTAGCCTGTATAGGAGAAGTTATAGGCACTGGTATTATTGGAGGATTACTTGCTTTCCCTATTGCTAAGTATTTCATGGGTAGTTCAGCCACAGCTTTCTTTTTCCTAATCCCATTCTTAGTAAGTACATTAGGGGGATCTCTTATTGCATTTGTTATTCTTAAAAATTCATCATTCATAGAAATTATAAAGAGATCTTGGTCAAATGTATAGATCAAGTGACAAAATGGAGGAATACTGCGGAGTCCTTGGTATATATTCAAAAAAAACTGCCAATTTAAGTGATTACTTATATGATGGTCTTCAATCACTTCAGCATAGGGGACAAGAAGGAGCTGGAGCGTGCTGGACTGATGGAAGTTCATTCATGTCAAAACATAAACTAGGGTTATCTACAAATCTATTTAGTTCAGACTTCAATCCTTACGGTAATATTGCTATAGGTCATCTACGTTATAGTACTTCAAATGACTTAAAGGCAGCTTCTCTTGGACCTATGCTAAGTACTGAACGCAACTTTGCCCTTGCTCACAATGGTCACTTAAGAGTTAATAACAGTAATGAAGTTGACACACTAGAAGCAGTTAAATTTCTTGAAAAGGGACAAGCTGAGGATATGATTTCTATATTTGAATCCTTCCGTTACAAATTAGAGGGTTCATATGCTTTTGTCCTTATGACAAAAGAGAAGTTAATAGGTATGAGGGATCCAAAGGGCATAAGACCTTTACTCCTTGGCTACATAAAAAATAAATACGATGAAGAATTATGGATTTTATCTTCTGAAAGCTGTGCAATAAAAACTATGGGTGGCAATGTGATAAGGATGGTTGAACCTGGCGAAATAATTGAAATAGATTCTTCTGGAATTCATAGTTACAAACAATTCAACCATCAGTGCAATGAAGAACTATGTGCATTTGAATATATCTATTTTTCTAGGGCTGATAGCCAAATATACGATACATGTGTACATGAGTTTCGTTATAAATCAGGAATCCTACTTTCAAAAAAATATAACTTCAGTGATGCTGATATTGTAATTGGAGCACCTGATTCGGGGATACCTGCAGCTATGGGATACTCAAAAGAATCTAATATACCATATGTAGAAGGGTTTGTAAAAAATCATTATATGGGCAGAAGCTTCATCGAACCAGAGTCCAATTTGAGAAAGAAGAGAGTGCAACTAAAACTCAATGTCCTTGAATACAATGTTTCAGGGAAAAATGTAGTTTTAATTGATGATTCTCTAGTTAGGGGAAATACTGCCAAACATATGATTGAATCACTAAAAAAATGCGGGGCGAAAAAAGTATATTTTTTATTAGCTTCACCACCAATCACCTCCCATTGCTATCTAGGTATTGATACAAAAAGTCACGAAGAATTAATAGCTCACAAGAAGTCCATAGAAGAGATAAAAATCTCTCTTGGTGTTGATTTTATAGGATTTATTGAAACAGATGAATTAGACACTATTGCTTCATCTTCAAAACTTTGCAAGAAATGCTTTAACTTAAAATACAAAAGAATATTATAAAATTTCAAGGAGGATTTACTTATGAGAAATTACACTACACAAATGGATGCTGCTAGAAAAGGTATACTTACACCTGAAATGAAAAAAGTAGCAAGAAAAGAATCTATGGATGAAAAAGTCTTAATGGAGAGGATCGCAAAGGGAACTATTGCCCTCCCAGCAAATATTCACCATAGTAATCTAGAGCCAGAAGCTGTAGGGGAAGGACTTAGAACTAAAATAAATGTAAATCTTGGAATATCAAAGGATGCTTATGATATAGAAGCTGAACTTGAAAAAGCTAAAACAGCTATTGAACTTAAGGCTGAAGCAATTATGGATCTTAGTAATTACGGTAAAACTGAAGAATTTAGAAAGAGACTCGTTGACATGAGCCCAGCAATGATTGGTACTGTTCCTGTATATGATGCTCTTGGTTTTTATGAAAAAGAGCTTAAGGATATAAAAGCAGAAGATTTTCTTAAAGTAGTTGAAAAGCATGCTTTAGAAGGTGTCGATTTCGTTACTATTCACGTTGGTATGAATAAGCAAACTGCCAAGAGATTTGATGACAATAAGAGACTTACTAATATAGTATCCAGAGGGGGTTCCCTAATGTACGCATGGATGAAACTACATGATGCTGAAAATCCATTCTATGAATATTATGATGAACTTCTAGATATATGTGAAGCCCATGATGTTACCCTGAGTCTTGGTGATGCCTGTAGACCTGGTTGTATAGCTGATTCTACAGATGCTAGTCAAATAGAAGAATTGATTACCTTGGGCGAACTCACTAAACGTGCTTGGGAGAAAAATGTACAGGTAATTATCGAAGGTCCTGGTCATATGAAACTTGATGAAGTGAAAATGAACATGATCCTTGAGAAGAAACTTTGCCATGGTGCTCCTTTCTATGTACTAGGTCCAATAGTAACAGACGTTGCACCAGGATATGACCACATAACAGGAGCTATTGGTGGAGCAATTGCAGCAGCATCTGGAGCTGATTTTCTATGCTACGTGACACCTGCCGAACATCTTAGACTACCAACTATAGATGACATGAAAGAAGGTATAATGGCATCTAAAATTGCTGCACATGCTGGAGACTTGTGTAAAAAGATCCCTAATGCTCATACTTGGGATTATGAAATGAGTGAAGCTAGAAAAAATCTTGATTGGAATAGAATGTTTGAGCTTTCCCTAGATCCAGAAAAAGCGAAAGAATATAGAGCATCTTCTATACCAGAAGATGAAAATTCTTGCTCTATGTGTGGAAAAATGTGCTCTATGAGAAATATTAATAAAGTTCTTAATGGTGAGGAAGTAGGGATACTTTAAAATAATAAAAGATGGACTTTTTGTCCATCTTTTAATCAATTTTATTTCGAAGGCAACCTACTCGCAATCTTACCTACTAATTCATTAAAGTTTCTAGTTTGTAATATTACTCTTCCCGGTCCAGTAAGCTTTGTAAGGAATAATCCTTCACCACCAAAGAAGATATTTTTTATACCCTTTACTGTTTCGATTTCATAGCTTACACTTTTTTCAAATGCAACTACATTACCAGTATCAACTTTTAATACTTCACCTGGCTCTAATACTTGCTCTATCTTATTTCCACCAAGTTCTAAAAATACCATCCCTCTACCACTGATATCTTGTAGTATAAAACCTTCACCACCGAATAATCCAGCGCTGAATTTTTTAGTAAATGCTACTTTCAACTCAACAGTTGGTTCGGCGCATAAGAATGCGTCTTTTTGACAAATCATACCACCGGTTTCACCAATATCTATAGCCACTAAATCACCAGGAACTGTTGATGCAAATGATATATGTGAGTTTGGTACTTCAGCAGTATATGTAGCCATAAATAGTGATTCTCCAGCAAATAATCTACCTATGGATTTACCTAATCCACCTTTCATATTTGAGTCCATCTTGATACCATTACTCATCCAAGCCATTGCTCCAGACTGTGTATACATCGACTCTCCTGCACTGTCAAATGTACATTTTACTGCCGGAAAATTGTTTCCAATAATTTCATACTTCATTTTTACATCCCCTTTTTTAGTATTATAATTACATAATTATTATATCATAGCAACTATTAAGAGATGATTAATGATTTCTTAAATTTTCCTAAGACAAAAAATTATTTACTCCTTTTCAACAATTTTATTTCCACCACTTTCCTTACCTTTTAATAAAGCTTCATCTGCATTACTAATTAGTTTGGATATGCTCATATTCTCCTTAATTTTAGCAATTCCAAGTGTTATAGAAATTCTAATACTTCTATCATCAATATTAAGTGTCTTGCTATTGACCTCTTCCCTAATTTTTTCTGACATAATACTTACGTTGCATTCAGAACTATTTTCAACTACAATTATAAACTCATCTCCACCCCATCGTCCTACCACATCAACTTTACGAAGGCAAGCCTCTAATATTTCCGACACATGAATTAGGGCTTTATCACCGATATCGTGACCAAACTGGTCGTTTATTACCTTAAATTTATCAAGATCACAAAGAATAACAGAAAACTCTACTCCATATCTAAGAAATCTATTGTAGTTATCCTCTAAATATACCTCAATACCTCTTCTATTTAATAGAGACGTCAGTGGATCTCTTATAGACAACTGTTCCAACTCTGTTTTTACTTTATTTAGCTCATCAATAACAATCAATTGATCCGATTCAATTTTCTCTTTTTCTGAAATTTCTCTGTTCATAAAATATACTAAGGAAATGGCTAAAATCATAGAAAAAAATAACAAAAGGTAATTTACAATATTTTGAGAAGGAGATACTGTGTTTTCTACAAAAAGTATAATATTACCTATCCATGAGCCTGAGTAATCATATAATGGTATATATGATATCGTATGATCCTCAATATGCTGTATAATTGATTTTTTGGACACTGATGATTCTTTTAACTTCTCCCAAACAACTAAATCAGGATGATTATGATAGAATATATCCTTTGAAGAGTACAGACGATATCCCTCCATCTCAATATGACCATACTCATCTGACGTTGTTTCGAAAAATAATTCCTCTTGAACCTCATTGGGAATGGCAAAAATAAGTGTTTCATGTCTGGTGGAAACAATTCTCTCTTCTAAATCTTTAGGCTCAAAAAACACTTCAACTGAACCTAAATACTCATTTTCATCATAAATTGGTGATATCCCCCTAAAGGCGAATCCACCTCTCCCAAGCTCTATACCTGTAAGTGCTTCTCCAGTTTCATATACTTTTAAAATAGTATGTCTAAAATCATCTAAATTATCACCGTGTTTCCCATGCCACACTCTTAGAAAACTCATTGCAGGTGGTTTATGAAAATGCACTTTTATTGTTTCTATCCCTAATCGATTTTGTAAAGTTTCTATTATAGGATTCATCTTTTCATATAAATATGTATCACCATTTTTATCCATCTTATAAGCTTCTATTACATCATGATTTTCTGAAAATAATGTAGCTAGAGCCAATGCTTCTTTAGTTAGTCTATCTATAACAACCTTGATTTCTTCATTCTTTTCAGATGAATACTCTTCAACCCTTTCCATCTTTAAACCTATACCAGTAAAATAAAAATATCCTGTTACAAAAACTAAAAAAGCTATTATAATAATAGCTACAGTAAATCTTTTATCTTTATCCATTAATCTCATCCTTATCACCACCTGTGTTGAATACAACTAATCTAATACTATACTTATTTAATATCCTTAATAAGCTGTTTGCAATCACTGAATTTAAGAAAGCCTTATGATTTAATCAAAGGCCTCTTTTATCCGCTTCAATACTAATAAAATCAGGTAAATACCATGGTGTGCAACCTGGTGATACCTTTTTATCTTTGAACAACTTAGTATCTTCACCTAAACTGATTATTGTAATTGAATATGCTTTAAAGAATCTTACTATTTTTGAATTAAATATAAAAATAAGCAAGCTTAAAGTAAAAACTCTATAAGCTTGCTGAATAATATTTTTTTAAGCTTTTATTAACTTTACTACAGTCTCAACATGTGCACTATGCCCAAACATATCAACAGGTGTAACTTCTTCGAGTGTATATTCACCTGATTCACAAAGAATTTTTAGATCCCTAGCTAGTGTTGATGGCTTACAGGATACATAAACTATTTTCTCTGGTTTTACTTCTAATATTGCATCAAGTACTTTCTTATCACATCCAACCCTTGGTGGATCAAGTACAATCACTTCAGGCTTAAAGCCGTCTTTAACAAGCTCCGGAAGCTTATCTTCAGCTTTTGCTCTCATAAATCTAGCATTTTCAATATTATTGATTTTTGCATTTTGTCTTGCATCAACTACAGCTGGCTTAACAGACTCTATACCTATTACTTCTTTAGCTTCCCTTGCTAATAGTAGTGATATTGTACCTATTCCACTGTATAAATCTATCACTAATTCTTCTCTAGATAAATTACAGTATTCAAGTGCTTTCTTATAAAGTTTCTCTGTCTGTACTGAATTAACTTGATAGAAAGATAAAGGTGAAATTTCAAATTTTAGTCCATCGATTTCATCGATTATCTTCTCTTGACCAAATAATAACTTACTGTCTTCACCTAATATTTCTGAAGAATGTTTTTTATTAATATTCTGATATACAGAAACTATTTTGTCATTTCCTTCTACTAAAGTCTTAGCAAGAACCTTACTCATAGGAAGTTTTGATCCGTTTGTAACTATAATGACCATATATTCCCCAGTAGCCTCAGATTTTCTTACTACTACATTTCTTACTAAACCACTGTTATTTTTTCTATTGTATACCTTTACGTCAAACTTAATGATATGCTTCTTAACCCCTTCAAGTATGTCTTTAACTTTCTCATCTTGAATTAGACAATCATCTACTGGAATTACTTCATGACTTTTCTTTTTATATAAACCAATTACAACTTTTCCATCAATTTTTGAAACAACAAATGCTCCTTTATTTCTATATCTAAAGCTGTTTTCCATTCCGATTATTGGATTGATTTCAACACCTGTAAATCCACCAATCCTTTTTATTATATTAGAAACTTTGTTTTCTTTAAGTTTCAATTGATTCTCGTACTTTATATTTTGAATTTGACATCCACCACAGTCTTCAAAATACTTGCATGGTGCATCCTGTCTTAATTCAGATTCTTTTATTAGCTTGATTACTTGCCCCTTTGCAAAACTTTTCTTTGCCTTTGTAATCTTTACAAGAACCTTATCCCCCGGTACAGTATCTTCAACAAAAACTGCAAAGTTTTCATATTTACCAATACCTTCACCAGCATCACCTAAATCTACAATATCCAGCTCTATTTCATCATTTAACTTAATTATTTTATCCATTTGTTTACCTCCATAGTTTATTGCCTAATCAAGTATATAACAAAGGATAGACTAAGTAAAATAAAAAATGCTGAAAATCAAAATTGATTTTCAGCATTTATATATTATTATTATAAAAACTTCTTAATATCGTCTACAGAAGCTACTCTTCCACTTACTTTAACTTCTTCGTCAATTACTAGGGCTGGTGTCTTCATAACTCCGTATCCCATAATCGCTCCAAAGTCCTTAACTTTCTCAAAAGTTGCTTCTTTACCCATTGCTTCTACTGCTTCTCTTGCGTTCGCTTCTAACTTATCACAGTTTGCACATCCGCCACCTAAAATTTTAATTATCATTATAATTCCTCCTTAGATATTATTATATTAATAAATGGGCTACACCATTAAATAAATAACCAACTAATATTATTGCTATTCCTGCAATTGTTACAAATGATCCAATTAATTTTGGCTTGATTACTTTTCTTAAAAGTACCATTTCTGGGAATGATAGTGCAGTTACTGCCATCATAAATGCTAGGGCTGTTCCAATACCAACACCTTTATTAATTAGGGCTTCTGCTATTGGAATAGTTCCAAGTGCATTAGAATATAGTGGTATACCACCTATTACAGCTACTATAACAGCTAAAGGATTATTTCCTCCAGCATATTTTGCAAGCAACTCAGATGGTGCCCATCCATGGATAAGAGCTCCTATACCAATACCAATTAGTAAAAATAACCAAATTCTTTTAATTATGTCTTTGACATTTTGGATAGCAAAATCCATTCTTTGCTTATGATTTAGTTCTTCAATAAAACTTTCACCCATTTTAATTTCGTAGACATAACCTTCTACTTCATCTTCCATTTTAAGCATTCCTATCACAATTCCACCTACAACACCTACAGCGACACCTGTTAACACATAAAGTCCTGCTATTTTCCATCCAAATGAAGCTAGTAATATTGCAAATGCAGCTTCATTTACTATTGGTGATGTAATAAGAAATGAGAATGTTACCCCTAGAGGGATACCTGCTTCAATAAAACCGATAAAAAGTGGAACTGACGAACAAGAACAAAATGGTGTAACTATTCCTAATAGAGACGCCATTATGTTACCACTTATACCACCAAATCTTTCAAGAATTTTCTTTGTTTTCTCTGGTGGGAAGAAACTTCTTACATATGATATTAGGAAAATCATTATACTTAACATAATTAAAATTTTAATAGTATCATAAATAAAGAAGTGGACACTAGAACCAACTGCAGACTCTACGCTTAAATTGAACACACTTTCTAGTAGTATTCTTACAAGATTATCGAGCCATGTAAACATATTAATCACTCCTTGTTTAATTTCTCTATAGTCATATTACTATATAATCATATAAGAATGCAAGTCTTTTTTTATTTTTTCTTTATTAATAATTGTTCTACTCTATTAGCTATACTTATAGGTAGTGATTTTTTGAGTATATTACTGAGTTTCGAGACATTACAATCTTCATTCATGAGATAGTCTTCAATTTTATTCACCTTAACTTCTCTTCCACCTATCAGTTGATACAATACATACCAATCCTCAAGTGATGAATAATATATTTTTTCTCCATCTAAATTAAAACTATCTACATAGCTATCATTATTTAACTCATACTCATATATTCCCTCTTCATGGCTAATGCCAAAGCCACACATCATATCTACGTCAATTCCATCAACTACATATTCATGAAATACCTCTGTCGTATATATACCTGGATCAATTTCCAATGGTCTCATAACACCCATCTGCTTAAGTACTTCATCTGCCTTATGTATATCTTCCCTTGATACAATTATATCAACATCATTCATCTTATCAACTAAATTAAAATGATTCATTACTATAGACGATCCAACAACCCATTTTATATTTTTACTATTTAACTCCCTAGCTATTTTCACCAATACATCTAAAACCATTTATTCACATCCTTTAAAAAAACATTATATTATCTTCAAAACAGAAAAATAGTGCCATAGCTATGCTATGACACTATTATATAATCTTTAATTCATAATCTCAACTTTTACATCTTCTTTAAACTTTTCAATCTCTCCATTTAACTTAGACTCTTTAGCTATTGACAGTAATTGAGATTCAATAGTAGCTTTTACATCTTCAAAAGGAGTTACTTTATCTTCATTTCTAATATCAGTAACCTTGATAATGTGGAATCCAAACTGAGTTTTTACTGGATCAGATACTTCACCTTCTTTTAAAGTCTTAGCTCCAGCTAAGAAGTCTTTATCGAAGTTAGCATAATCATAAGTTACAAATCCTAATGATCCACCTACATCCTTCGTACCATCAGTTCCATATTTAGCAGCTAAATCTTCAAATTTAGCTCCATTATCATACTCTTCTTTAACTTTTTTAGCTTCTTCTTCAGTAGCAACTAAGATATGATACATCTCCGCACCAGGTCCCTCAGTATATGACTTGATATTATCATCATAGTAAGCTTTTACTTCATTAGCATCTACTGTAACATCCTTAACAATGTCATTAACTACTTTATTCAAAGATAAACCTCTTTTAATATTACTCTTAAGTGTTTCTAAATCTAAATTATTAGCCTTTAGAGCTTCCTCAAATTTTTCGTCGTTTTCATAATTTTCTTTTATTTTAGCTATCTCAGTCTCAACATCTTCATCAGCTGTCTCAAATCCTGATTTAACACTTAACTGGTATAAAACTTCTTCATCAATAATTCCTTTTAAGAAAGATGCTTTTTGCTGCTCTAAGATTGCCTTAGCACTATCGTCTTTTAAGAAGTCTTCTCCGTACTGCATGGTAATCATATTTTTGAAATAATCCATTTGAGAATCTATTTGATGTTGGTATAACTCTGTATCACCAACTTTGGCAACAACTGTCATATCTTTTTCCTTTGACTCATTAGCTTCACTAGTTTCAGATGCGCTTGCTTCAACTGCTGTGCCTTCCTCAACTACTTTTGCACCTTCATCTGTCTTAGCTCCACATCCAATAAGTCCCAATGATAATACTACAGTAACTAGTCCTAATCCTAAATATTTAAATAATTTCATGTCATTCTCCTCTATTATATATTTTATACAACCATATGAAACAAAGTATATACAACTATTATAAATATTTTATTATAAAAATATTAATAAAACGTAAACATCCACTCACTAATATTACTACAATATTACATTTATTATATCACCTTAGTTTTTAATGGGTATAACTTCCAGAGCATAAAATGTTTTTTACTTATTTCCCATATTTATATATATGCTAAAAGTAAAACTTCTCATAATGAACAGATTTTTTAGAAAATCCCTTTTCTCTGGCACTATTAATTATACTCTCTCTCATTTTTACAGGCCCACATATGAATATATCCTCTGGCTCATATTCAGAAATAATTCTGGAAAAATCAGGCCTACCACTGTCTTTAGTGGAAACAGGATGGTAATCTATATTTGAACCTACCTTTTCCATTATATCATTTTTGTAAACACTATCATCATTATTTTTATAAACGTAATATAATTTAATATTATAATTTTCTGCTACACTTGATGATATAAAAGACATAAAAGGTGTTACTCCTATTCCACCGGCAATCCATAACTGTTTTCTTGATTTTTTAGTATAATCAAAGGCACCATAAGGGCCATTAATAGAAGCTAAATAATCCGTGCTTATATTGTCATATAATATTTTCGTAAAATCTCCTGAAGCCTTAACAGCGATTTTAATATGACTTAATCCAATTTCACTAATAGTAAATGGATGGGCTTCACTTTTTATTTTCTCTCCATAAAACTTAAAAAAAGCAAACTGACCCTCTTTAATTTTATCAAAGGGCTTTTCCATAGTAATTTCAACTATATCTCTATTTAGTCTTATAACATTTAAAATCTTAACTTTTTTTCTAAATCCAATTATGTCATATAATATTGAAGAATAAACAGCAAGAATAATCCCGCCAAATATTAGTATGCTCATCCATATACCATATAATGATAAACTTAATATTTTAATATATCCATTATTTAATGTATGATATGTTCCGATAAGGAATGGCAACAACATAAATCGGTGGATGTTTTTCCATAACTCATAAGCTAAATTATTGTTTTTCCTTACTATATAAAGTCCTATTAGAGAAAAAAGAGTAAATATAACAAACATGATTAAACTCACTCTACCTCCCTGGGCTACAAGTGAAGTTCCTTCCCCTTTATAACGTTCCATCATATTTCCATGAATTATTAATGAAAAAATACATAATCCTGATAAGAGTTTATGTACAAAATATAGTTTATCTATAGGAGCAATATATTTTTCTAAATAATTCATTCTGGAAGATATGGAAAACACCCAAAAAAACAAAGAAAAGGCTACTGATCCACTTATTAATGATATCCTTAGATACCCGTCGCTATAGTAACTAGATACTTCTATATAAGCAAGTATAGCTGTAACAATTACCGACAAAATAATAATCCAATAACCTTTTTTATTCATACTATCACTCCTATGTTTTATTTAGGTGTCATAATGAAATAACTATTTATTTTATGATCTTTGCTAAACTCCTCAATTGATGGATCAAAATAATCTAGGAACATTTTATTCATAGGATGGAATTCACTATTTTCATATCTATTATAGGAATCCCATGTTGAGTCCATAATTACCCATCTTCCGTCAATATATGCCTCATTCCATACATGACTACCTTTATACTCGTATGATTTACCATAATCCGTTGGACCTTCTACAAGTATTGTAGGTATACCCTGAATATTAAGCATAGTAGCAAGAAGATTTGAATAACCATTACAACTTGTAAATTTTTCAGTATACACATCCTTAGGTGAGTAATATAATACTTTTTTTCTAGTGTAAGAGTCATTATCATAGTATATATTTTCTATAACCCATTTATATATAGTCTGAGCCTTATTATAGTCACCCTCTACCCCTTCTACAAGTTTATTTGTAAAGGCTATAAGTTCCTGGTCATTAATAGCTAGTCTATCTGTAGGACCAAGTTTTTGATTTAGCTCAAGGACTTTTAAAAAGCCTTTTTTCGAATTATCTTTTATATACTTTAAAGCATTGATTTCTGCTTTACTTGGTATTACATTGTCCTTAATTTCATATGCAAAAACTCTATCAAAATCTGCCTGAGCCATCTCACTGACAAGGCCTATTTTACCTAACTTATAAGTAGAATCAGTAAAAGTAGCAAAATCCTCATGATTTATAGAAAATACGAATTTATCACCAATCGCCTGAACACCTAAAAAGATACCGTACTTTGCATTATCAGGCAAAACTTTAGTCCCAATAACAACTGACTTTCCCTTACTAAACTTTCCAAATTCTAATTTCATATTATGTAAATCCGTACTCACGTAATATCCATCATATTTATACTTGTTTTTATTTATATTATCGGCTCTAAAAACAAACCCTACTTTGGAAGGACTGTAACTATTATATGATATTACTGTACTCTCCATATAGAAATCCGAAAAAATTTCCTGATCATTAATAATCAAAGATTCTGGAGAATTACTTACATATATATCACCATTATCCGTACTCCACTTACCAAAATAACTAGTCCATCCATCATAATTCAAATCACTAAAATCATCTGCTAAATATTTAATTCCCATTACCGACTCTTCAAGACTAACATTCACAGCTTCAGTAATAGTACTAATACCAGTTTCCCCAGCCATAGCAAAACTCCCCATAAGAACAGCTGATGCCATACCTATAGATAATATAGCTCTCTTCTTCATATATATACCTCCCTATTTATTATGATTAAATTATAGCAAAAAAACACACCAAAAATACATTTGCAAAGAAAACTTAACTAAGCTAGATAAATAATTTAGAAATGCTTTAATTCTAAATTATTTATCGGTTTTGCTTCAGCAAAAAGCATTCTTTAGTTCTCCTATTCAGAAATGCTTTAATTCTGAATTATTTATCGGTTTTGCTTCAGCAAAAAGCATCCTTCAGTTCTCTTATTCAGAAATGCTTTAATTCTGAATTACTTATCGGTTTTGCTTCAGCAAAAAGCATTCTTCAGTTCTCTTATTTAGAAATGCTTTAATTCTGAATTATTTATCGGTTTTGCTTCAGCAAAAAGCATCCTTCAGTTCTCTTATTTAGAAATGCTTTAATTCTGAATTATTTTACGGTTTTGCTTCAGCAGAAAGCATTTTTATGACATTCATATCAAGTGAATTCTTCCGTATAGTATTGACCCCATATGAATTTACTTTATCATTAAAAGTATTATGGTCTAATATAAAGTATATTTTCATTAGAAAAATTTCATCAGAACTTAAAGCTCTTCCGAACTACCACCTACGACCAACTAACTGCGGTACTTTCGATTTAATTTAACAGGATAAGAACTTCTCTTTGTGGTTAAACTACTTTGTTGGTGGGTCCTCTCTTTGCGGAGAAAAGCAGTTGACTCGGGTCTTCAGTTTACGACACTCATAGCAAGTGAATCCTTCCGTATAATATTGACCACAAATTGATTTACTTTATCATTAAAAGTATTACGGTCTTATATAAAGTATCTTTTCGTTAGAAAAATTTCATTGGAACTTAAAGGTCTTCTGAACTACCACCTACGACCAACTAACTGCGGTACTAAATTGGTTAAACTACTTTGTTGCTAGGTCATCTCTATGCGGAGAAAAGCAGTTGGATCGGGTCAATTCCACAAAAAAGCCCTCGCTAAAAACGAGGGCTTCAAAATACACTATTCATTTTCTTACTTATCAGCTCTTAACTGCTCAATAAGTGCTTTTACTTTTTCTTTAATGATATCTCTTGTTTCTCTGAAACCTTCTATAGGTCCACCTGATGGGTCTTCTAAGCCCCAGTCTTCTGAGTGCTTACATGGTACAAATGGACACACGACATTGCACCCCATTGTGATTAGTATATCTACTTCTTCTGGGATATCTGTAAGAAGCTTGGGTTTATGCTCTGACATATCTACTCCTGCTTCTTCCATGACCTTTACTGCAAGAGGTTTAACCTCTGGATAATTCTCAGTTCCTGCTGAATATGCTTCTATTACGTCACTACCTAAATGCTTTGCCCACCCTTCTGCCATTTGGCTTCTACAAGAATTATGGACACAAACAAAAGCTACCTTTGTCTTCATTATTATCCTCCCTATATAAACATATTTTGTACACTAAAATATAATCTTGATACCACAAAGCAAAGTACAAACATAGATGCTAATGGATGTCTATCAATTTTTTCAGACACCAACTTTCCCCTTGATTTGATTATATAATATGTAAATATAAATACTGCTATCTGAACTAACGCTGCATAATGAAATCCCCTAAACTCCCCACTCCACGGTTTAAGTCCTGTACTTAACATAATTCTATCAATTATTATTATGTCATTAGCTGGTGTTCCGTTGGAAATAATTATACCAAATAAAACTATTAGAAGTATTAAGGCTATGTTAAATATCTGATCTTTTTTCATCTATATATTACTCCTTCTCAAACAAATACATTTTTCCATTCTGTGCTTTTATTATTCGATTACCTTTGAATCCCTTAGATAATAGATATTTTCTTATCTGCAAAATAAGAAAACCATGACAAAATACAAGGGTATTTCTATTGCTCTTTATTATTTCAGTAAAAATCTCATCTATCCTATTTATAGTATCTTGATAAGTCTCTTTTTGGAAGCTTGAAGATTTTTTCCATGACTGTCTCGCCATCAACAGCCATAAGTCTACTGGTAATTTGATATTTTTATTGGTGAACTTATTTGCTGGAACTTCCCTTAATAATGGTGACATTGTGATTTCTCCGCCATAGGCATACTGAGCAGTTTCTATAGCCCTCTTAAGATCACTTGAGTAACATGTTTCCCAATCAATACCTTTCAAGTCCACCTTCTTTTTAAATACTTCTGAATAATCATATTCATAGGACCATTTATCAAATTGTTCGCCGCTATATAGCCCCTTATGTGGACAATCTACTTTGAAATGCCTAACTAGCCCTATTTTCATATTAAAATCCCCTTATACTTTTCACATAATCAATTAACTCTTGAGCATTTTCTTTTGATGTAAAATCAACAGGCTTATCAAAAGCAGCTAACATTCCTGCTTCATCCTCAGTTAACTCATCCTTCTTTGAAAGGTGCATCTTCATTCCCTTCATAACAACTTTATGTCTCAGTTTAAGTTTTTTAAAATCAAAGCCTCCTCTTAGATAGAAGAATTTTATTAATTCTTGTTGTTCTAATGTAAAGTTTTTATTAATCACTTCATCGTATACTTCTTCCCTAAACGGTGACGCACCACTTGCAAATACGACTATTTTTTTATCAACCAAAGAATCTATATTGTTCTTTAACAGTTTTATACCATTTATACCTACTGCATAAAGTCCACCGCCAAAAATTATAATATCATAGTTTTTCAGCTGGTCTAGACTTACTTTTGATCCTTCTCGTATATCACATTTTAGTTCTGAAGAAATCATATCCGCATATTTTTTTACATATCCACTATTTGATTTATAGACCATTATAGTCTTCACAATGAGTACCTCCTATTATAACTTTCAACTACATCTTACCCATTTTCATCTTTTATTAAAAAGATATTTGACATCTGTCCCTTCCCATTATAAACTTTACTAGTTGGATATACAAATTTATTAAATTAATATATAAAGGAAGATGAAATCATGACACAAGGAAACTTTTTAGACGAGGTTCGCCGTAGAAGAACCTTCGCAATAATTTCTCACCCTGATGCTGGTAAGACTACCCTTACTGAAAAGTTACTTCTATATGGAGGAGCTATCAGATCTGCTGGTTCAGTTAAATCTAGAAGAAGCGAAAAACATGCTGTTTCTGACTGGATGGAAATCGAAAAACAAAGGGGTATTTCTGTTACATCAAGTGTACTTCAATTTAACTATGATGGTTACTGTGTAAATATTCTTGATACACCTGGTCACCAGGATTTCTCTGAGGATACTTACAGAACTCTTACTGCTGCTGATAATGCAGTAATGGTTATTGACTGCGCTAAAGGTGTTGAGGACCAAACTAAAAAACTATTTAAAGTATGTAAAATGAGAGGAATTCCTATCTTCACATTTGTAAATAAGCTTGACCGTTCAGGTAAAGATCCTTTCGAACTTATGGAGGAACTTGAAGATGTTCTTGGAATAAACTCATACCCTGTTAACTGGCCAATTGGATCAGGAAAAGAATTTAGGGGTGTATATAATAGATTGAAAAAGCAAGTTGAATTGTTTGATGATAGTAATCATGGCCAGTCAATTGCTAAAACAATTACAGGAGATATTACTGATCCTAAGTTTGCTGAGATTATCGGAGAAGATATGCAGCAGCAAATCATTGATGAGATTGATCTTCTTGATGGTGCCGGCGATGATTTCTCACTTGATCAGATTCTTTCAGGAGAACTTACTCCAGTTTTCTTTGGTAGTGCATTAACTAACTTTGGTGTTGAACCTTTCTTGGAGTCATTCCTTGAAATTACTACACCGCCTACTCCTAGAAATAGTAATGAAGGAACTATCAATCCTGAAAACGATGATTTTACTGGTTTTGTATTCAAAATTCAGGCAAATATGAATCCTACACATAGGGATAGAATTGCTTTCCTAAGAATCTGCTCTGGTAAACTCGAAAAAGGTATGCAAGTTCACCACGTGCAAGAGGGTAAAAAAATAAGACTTGCTCAACCACAGCAATTCCTTGCTAAGGATAGGGAATTTGTAAGTCACGCATACCCTGGTGATATTATTGGTCTACATGATCCTGGTATATTTAAAATTGGTGATACTCTTAGTCAGAAAAATAAGGGACTTAAGTATGAAGGTATTCCAATGTTTGCACCTGAGCATTTTGCTAAAGTAGTAGCAAAAAACTCTATGAAGAGAAAGCAATTCCTTAAAGGTATAGATCAGCTATCTGAAGAAGGAACTATTCAGGTATATAAAAGACCTAATATAGGTATGGAAGAGCTTATAATAGGTGTTGTTGGTGTACTTCAGTTTGAAGTATTAGAATATAGACTTAAAAACGAGTACAATGTTGATATCGTAATGGAAAGACTTCCATTCAGACATGTAAGATGGGTTGAAATGGATAACTTTGATCCTAAGAATTTCTCTATTACTATGGATACTATGATTGTTGAAGATGCTGACGAGCATCCAGTATTACTATTCCAAAATGAATGGTCTATAAGAAAAGTACAGGAAAGAAATGAAAATGCTATTTTAAGAGAAGTATCTTTTAGAAAAGAATAAGAGTTAAGGGATAGTCGATTTTATACGACTATCCCTTATTATTTTAGCTTTCATTATAAGTGATGCAATTCTTCCCTGCATTCTTACTCTTGTATAAGGCAACATCTGCCAAAGATATTACTTCTTGATAGCTAAGTCCTGAATATGACTTTGCGATACCAATTGATATAGTTAATGTTGTTTCAAAATCTTCACAGTCAATAACAATTCCTTCAACAGCCTTCTTAATTTTTTCTGCAACTATCATTGAAGTATGCTTATCTGAATCAAACAATATTACAAGAAATTCATCTCCGCCCCACCTTGATACAACATCTTCTTTTCTTAATGTTTCAGTAATTGTAGAAGCTACTCTCCTAAGGACACAGTCCCCAACATCGTGGCCCTGAGCATCATTAATATCCTTGAAATTATCTATGTCACACATCAGTACTGAATAATCTACAAACTGATTTTTTTTCATAAATGACATAAATTTTTCTTCAATGGCACGTCTATTATATAAATTAGTAAGGGGGTCCAAATTTGCCTTATCCCTCATTACTATTAATTCATTACCTATAACTTTCCCAGCTTCTATTAATCTTGTATTTTCCTTTTTAACCCTATCCCTTAATTCGATAATTGAAGCCATAATATATACTAAGCCAATCAGTGCAACTATTATTGCTATAAATAGAAATACTTCTTTTCCCCTCATTAAGTTTAAGTTTTTTCGCTCTTTTTCTATTTTTTGATCAATTTCATCAGTACTAAACGAAACTGAAATAATCCAGTCATAGACACTATATAGCTTAGACACTATATACTTATGTTCTGAATCTCCACTTTTTTCATCCATTGTTTTTATATCATATATTGCCTCACCAATTTCAGCAATCTGAACAACTTCATCGACTCTATAAAATTTACCGATTGAATCCACTTCATCTAAGAAAATAAAATCTCCTTCTTTACTTGAGTCCAAAGGATTTACTATAACTTCTAGCTTTTGTATTTCATTTTTAGATCTATGAACTTTATTTACAAAAATCCTTTCACCATCTAATAATACTGAGTTTCTAATTCTCTTTATAAGTCTTTCTTTAACAATATCATCAATAATCTTTTTATCTACAAAAACAAAACTATCATAAGAATCTCCATCAACTGTCCAAGTATTTTTTACTAGTATGTAATCCTCATCAACTATATGATTGATACTATCTGCATCACAGGAATTGTAAAATATATCTTTATTTTTAAACACAATTACATTACAATAATTCTTTTTCTCCATATAACTTTGAAAAAGTGGATCAGTAGAAAGATCTACATTTCTATGTATATTAATATATTCCCTTAATAATTCTACAACCTCATTTACTTCTTTGACTTGTTGGGATTTCACTATCTCCCGTTCCATTTCAACTCCCTGTATTGTCCTTTTTATAACACTCCTTGAGTAGTTTGTTTTATCTTCGATAATTAGATTATAAAAGCTTTCTAGTTTTTCATTATTAATATTGGATAAAGTATTATAAAACAGGATAGAAAAAGCAATTAGTATCATAACAACGATGCTTTTGAACAATATAAAATAATATCTATTAAACAATCGTCCTCCCATTTCATCACCTACTTAATCTAAATATATACCCTTATATATTAATAATATCCTATACAGAATAAAAAAATGGTAAATTTTTAGTGATTATTCTTTATAAGCCATAATCCTTTTCAATTTACCATTTAATATTAAATATATAATTTTATATTTTAAACTTATTTATTTCATTATCAAGTTTACTTGATATTTCTGCTAGCTTACTGGATGACTCTGAAACTTCATTTATAGCAGCTGTTTGTTCTTCCACTGAAGCGTTAACTTGTTGGATTGAAGCAGCTGTTTGCTGTGAAACAGAAGATATATTCTCAATGTTTCTTAATAATTCTAGCTTAATGTTTTCTATTCTTGATACCTCAGAATTCATAGCATCGATTTGAGTATTTGTCTCAACTATAGAAGATCCTATCTTATCAAATACTGTCATTACTTTTTCAACAGCTTGATTCTGATCCTTGTTTCTGCCATTAACTTCATCCATCAATACCATTGCATTACTGCTCATACCTTTTATTCCATCAATAATTACTTTGATATTCTGCGTAGCTAAGTTAGACTCCTCAGCTAACTTTCTGATTTCTTCAGCAACAACACCAAAACCTCTTCCATGTTCTCCTGCTCTTGCTGCCTCTATAGAAGCATTTAAGGCTAAAAGACTTGTTTGATCAGAGATAGATTCAATTGTTGCTAATATAGACTGGATATTTACAGAATTTTTATCCAAATCTTTTATTGCATCATTGATTTTCTCTATTCCTACAGTATTCAAGTTATTTTTTACTGATAACTCTTCTACTATACTTAAGCCTTCCTTATTAATCCTATCTGTTTCGTCTGAATCCTCATGCATTTTACTGCTAATATCAAGGATTGTTTCAAACTCTTCATCTAATCTAGATGCAATCATTAAACAGTTTTCTACATCATTTGCTTGTGATGATGCTCCTGAGGCAATTTCATCAATTGAAGCAGAAGTTTCTTCAGCAGCCGCTGATGCTACATCTGAGTTTTGATCTAATACATCTGAAGACTTATACATTTCATCTACAACAGTTTTTGTGTTGTTAAGTAGTCCTGTAATACTATCTAGCATATCATTAAAATCATTACCTAAAGTATTTATCTCATCTTTTCCGCTATATGAAAATCTACTAGTAAGATCTCCAGATTTTGATGTTTCGATTACATCAGTAAGTCTTCTTATCTTCCTAATCAGTAGCTTCGAGAAAAAATATGCAATTATTAATGATATAAGTAATCCTATCGCCCCTACAACAATAACTAAATTGCTTAAAGGTCTAGCTTTAGAATTGATTTCTCCCATATCAATAGTAGCAAGAAGTTTCCAGTTTAAACTTTTTATACTTTTGTATATTCCCAGTTTCTCATTTCCTTCATATTGAAATTTAAACTTGCTATTATCTTTATTTAGGTTAGAAATAATTTCTTCATTACTTAATTTGGTCCCTACAAGTTCTTCATTTTGCTCTACCACAAAATTGTTCTCACTATCAAAAATAGTAAGGTGACCTGTTTCACCAATTTTAACATCAAGTATACTCTCCCTTAAATTAGATATATTAATATCAATACCTAATACCCCAAGAAGAACTCCCTCTTCAGTATATATTGGGGATGCTGCACTTATTACCATCTCCTTAGTTGCATCATCAACATAAGGTGAGGTCCATATAATACCTTTTTTATTAACTGCATCTTTATACCATGGTCTTGATGTTGGGTCAAAGTCATTTCCTACATCAACAAATGGATATACAATGAACTTTTTGCTTTCATATCCCATATATGCATGAATTACATCATTATATGTATCAGTATATGTCCCTAAAGTATCTGAAACTTTTTGATCATAGTCAATATCTTCCCTATCATAACTTGAAATTATCTTATTTTCATCTAAATAATCAATAGACTTAGTGTATACTTCAAATTGCTTTTCGATAGCACCTTCTATTTCTTCTACCAAAGTATCAGAAATCCCCTCGGTTTCAACCTTGATAATATCAGCTGCCTTTGAATAGGATAATACTCCCAGGGCTGTAAGTGGAACAATTATTACTAGCAAGAAAACTAATATAAGTTTCTCTCTTAACTTCATTATGACTCCCCCTATTAATGTCATATTTTTCTGAATATTCGCCATGCTATTTGTTAATAGATACCAAACAAAATGATATGTATTTTTAAATAACATAATAAATTATAAGCTATTATTAATGATTATGCAATCTTTACTTTAAATTAACCTTTTGATATTAAATCTCTTATGTTATCATTATCTTGAGGTGATGACATTGAAGAAAATACTAGTAACTGACCTAATACCTAAAAGCACTCTAAAACTTTTAAGAAAGCACTTTGAAGTTGATATAAATACAAGCGGACAAGATTTGTCACGAGATGAGATTTTGTCATCATTTAACAATTACGATGGAATTTTATCTATGTTCTCTAATAAAATAGATAAAGAAGTTATTGATACATTGTCGAATGTTAAAATTATTGCAAATTATGCAGTCGGCTACAATAATATTGATGTAAACTATGCTAAAGAAAAAGGCATAGCTATTTCAAATACTCCGGATGTCCTTTCCGATACTACTGCTGAAACAGCTTGGGCACTTCTTATCACTGTTGCAAGAAGAATTGTAGAAGCTGATAAATATCTGAGAGATGGAAAATGGCAAAAGTTCTCCTTCGATTTCATGGCAGGTCAAGATATACATAATAAGACTTTAGGAATTGTTGGAGCTGGAAGAATTGGCAAGAAATTCGCACAAAAGTCAGTAGGATATAATATGAAAATACTCTATTACAATAGAAAACGTGATATTGATTTTGAAAATGAATATGATGCGGAATATGTTGATTTAAACACTCTTATGGCAAACTCTGATTTTGTTTCTGTACACGTTCCTTTGACTTCATCTACCCATCATCTGATTAATTATGATAACATGTCCCTTATGAAAAATAATGCAATATTAATCAATACCTCAAGAGGAGCCGTTATCAAAGAAGAGGCACTTGTTAAAATCCTCAAGGAAAAAAAGATTTTTGGTGCAGGACTCGATGTATATGAAAATGAACCCTTAGTTCCGATTGATTTAATAAAAATGGACAATGTAGTCCTACTTCCCCATATAGGAAGTAGCTCTACAGAGACAAGAACAGCTATGGCAGACTTAGCTGCTAGGAACATAATAAGCGTACTAAATGGTGGAGAACCTTTGACAGGGGTGTAAAAAGAGCTCGGATTTTATCCGAGCTCTAAGACTGCAGACAAACTACAGTCTGGTTGAGCATTATGACGAATCATAACGTTAAGCGGTCATTTTATTCCTGTGAAGCGATGAATTAATCAATTCATTGTTAAGCAGTAATTCTTCGAATTACGTACAAGGTAATTTCCCAAAGGGGAAATACTTCTATAAGAAAGAACTTAAAAACCTTGCTATTACAAGCTTTAAAACTCTAGCTTGCGTAGCAAGGTTTCCTTGTACGCGTTTAAAAAACGCTGCTTAACGTCTATAGAAATAGATGCTTAACGGTGCGAATGCACCTGCTTCACATATATTGAGATTATCAATATATTGCTTAACGAGAGTGTTGACTTTGTCTACACTCTGAGAGCTCGGATTTTATCCGAGCTCTCTATTACTACAAACTAAATTTATTTATCTCCTTTTCAAGCTCTAAGCTTATCTCATTTAGCTTAGTTGCTGATAGGGATACTCCATCAATTATTCCCGTTTGTTCCTCTGCTGATGCATTTATTTGTTGAACTGAAGCTGATGTTTGTTGTGAGACTGAGGCTATATTCTGGATATTATTTATTAATTCTACTCTTATTTTACCTACTTCACTTAGTCCTTGGTCCATATTTTCTATTTGCCCTGCCATATGATTCACAGCATCTGCAATTTCTTTAAATGCCTCCATTACATTCTCAACAGCTGTATTTTGATCTGTATTTCTTAAGTTTACATCCTCCATAATATTTATTGCTTTTCCACTTTTTTCACTTATCCCATAAACTATATCCTTAATTTCTTTAGTTGCCTTATTGGACTGATCTGCAAGTTTTCTGATTTCTTCAGCAACTACACCAAATCCTCTTCCATGTTCTCCAGCTCTTGCAGCCTCTATGGAAGCATTCAGTGCCAATAGACTTGTTTGCTCTGATATTGATTCTATAACACCCAAAATTGATTCTATATCTTTTGAATTCTGATCAAGCTCTGTTACCGCTTTATTAATTGTTTCAATTCCCATTGAGTTCAAATCGTTTTTATTCTTTAGCTCCATTACCAAGTCTTGACCTTTTTCATTAACACCACTTGTACTCTGGGAATCTTCGATCATGGATATTCTCACTCTATCTATTTTATCCATCTCTTTTTCCAAGTTTGAGGCTATTGTCATACAGACTTCTGCTCCCTCTGCTTGCATGCTTGCTCCACCTGCTATATCATCTACAGATACAGCCATTTCCTCAGAAGAACTAGAAGCACTTTTTGAATTTTCCTTTAACTCTTCAGAGGATTCAAATATTTCTTGAATGACCACCTTGGTATTAGCAATCAAGATAGAAATACTTTTTATCATATCATTATAGTCACTACCTAATTCATTTATCTCATCTTTTCCTTTGTAAGAGAATCGTCCTTTTAAATTCCCTGTTTTCGATTTATTCATAACCTCTGTTAACTTTCTAATTTTTCTCAGAAGACTATTAGAAAATCCTATTGCAATAATTAAAGCAACGATGGCAGATATTATTCCTACAATGGACACTAAATAGCTCATAGGAGCTGCCTTAGAACTTATCTCAGACAAATTCATATTAACAATAACTTTCCATCCTAGACTGTCTAAAGTCTCATAAACAGCAAATTTTTCAACTCCGTCGTTACTATATTCAAATCTACCGTCACCACTTTTATTTATGTTTTCTAGAATTTCTTCATTAATAATTTTCTTACCTATCAGTTCTTCATCCTCATGGACAATAACTGTATTATCATTGTCAGTAAGTATTAAACTACCGGTATTACCAACTTTGATCCCCAACAAAGTTTTTCTTAAATCTGTAATATTAAAGTCAATACCTATCACACCTATTAGCTTATCATTTTCATATACTGGTGTTGCTGCCGTAATCACAGTTTTCTTTGTAGCATCATCAGTATAAGGCGATGTCCAAATAGTTCCCCTAGAATCTACAGCTTCTTTATACCATACCCTTTCTTTAGGGTTAAAGCTTACATCTGCAAATGGATACACTATAAATTCCTGATTTTCAAAACCTATGTATGCATAATCTGCACCACTATATGATTCAATATACTTCTCTAAAATATTTGATACCATATTTTCATACTCTTCATTTTCAAAATCACTTGAAGCAAGAATATCATCCTTGGCAAGATATCCTATTGATTTTGAATATGTATCAAATTGATTATTTATGGACCTTTCTATTTCATCAACTAATATCGATGAAATATTTTGTGTCTCATCTTTAATTATTTCTGATGATTTTGTGAAGGATAAAAATCCTAAAACTACAATCGGTATTACAATCACTACTAAAAATACTGTAATAAGTTTTCCTTTTAGTTTCATTCCCTAGTCTCCTTTTTACATTCAGTCTCAAATATTACTTTAATGTAATATTTTGTACATATATTTGTATCAAGTTAACAATGCCCACAAGAATAATTATAAACGATTTATATCATTCTTACAATGAGAAAATGAACCTAAGTCACTTCGGAGTAACTTACCACAATTTATCTTTCAAAATCGGAAATCAATAATTATATTTTTCTGCATAAGAATAGCCAAGATATTATCAAGAAATGGTCAAACAGCTTTTAAAACCTTTTAGATCTTACAACTGATTATTCCATTACTTGTAAAAAACTTGGCTAATACTTAAAAATTATAGTACTTTATTTAAACAATATTCTAACTTTATATTTTAAATCAAATTTCTTTTTTAATAGCTATCTCCAATCTCAAATATATTAAATTACTTCCATTGGTTATTTATAAATACATTATCCTTAGCATATTTTTCTTCTATCCAGTATTCTATATGCTTAGTTTTGTCTTCGTCTTTTTTACTTATTTTATTATCTCTAAAGATATTTTCTTTTGATTTATGAAGAATTATTTCTCCACCATCTTTTGATATAAGTTGATTATTGTATATTAAATTACCAACAATCTTGTTATCTCTGGCATATCCTAACTTTTTTTCATAACCACCTATAAGAAAACCTGCGATGTCGTTATAATATATACTATTACCTGATACTGTATTTCCATAGACATCATGACCTTGATTCTCTACACCGATTTCGATTCCAAAATTGTTATAGTAAACCCTGTTATTTTCGATTAGATTATCAATTGCACCATCAATATATATTCCTGCACATGATTTATCACCATAATACGACGGATTATTATCAGTTCTATTATTATAGACAATATTTTCTTTAACTTGCCCAAGCCTAGGTATATCAAGTTTACTAATAGGACAAACTTTTTCATGGGCTATAATATCTATACCTATATTATCATTGTTGAAAACTTCGTTTTCAATCAGATAAAATTCCTTTACATTACCATTTACAACTAAGGCTTCACTACTTCCAAGAATATTATCATGAATTTTATTGTTTGCAATCTTAATATTACTAATTGTTTCTTCATCATCACCATAAATTGCTATACCATGGGCATTTCTTTCTTCAGCTTTTCCAAGATTACTAATCCCATAGATATTATTGTTGGCAATTGTTATATTTTTTGAACTTCCTGAAATAAATATAGCAGATGGAACAACTTCATTTTTTGAAGAAAGATTTCTTAGAACTAATCCTGATATTTCAATATTTGATACATCCTTTATGCTAATGAGGGAACTATCATCTGAAATAGAATTCTTACTTCCATCAATAATTACATCTTCATCCATGTAGTTTTTGATTACAATAGGGCTATTTTTAGTACCACTATTTTTTATTTCTAGCATTTCATAATATATTCCACCCATAATATTTAACTGATCACCGGGCATTAGATTGGAAACTCCTACATTTATACTTCTAAAAGGCTTTTCAATTGTTCCAGGATTCTTATCATTTCCATCTTGGGAAACATAGTAATGTTTTGTACATTCTGAAAATCCAATATTAGCTACTGATAAAATAATTATCAATAATGTACAAACAATTTTTTTCATTTCCTCACCCGCCTAATTATATTATTTTGAACTACAGGAATTGTATCCACCAGGATATACATTGCCCTTTCTAATATTAAATTTCTCAGATAACTTAACAGGACAATTTTCCTCTTCCTTATTACATGCATTAATCATTATATTTGCTGATGCTAAACAATCATCCAGTGCATCATGATGTTTGAAATCAAAACCTAAAAAATCTGAAACTGTATTCAATTTATGATTCATTAGTTCAGGCCATACCCTTTTACTTAGTTTTACTGTACATAAATAATCAAATTCTGGGTACTCTATGCCGTAGTGATCTAAAGATTTTCTAAGTACACTCATATCAAAACTTGCATTATGGGCAACTATTAACTGATTCTCAATATATTTTTTAAACTCGGTCTCATATAAATAATCAAACTCATGGCAATCTTTAACATCCTCAGGCCTTATTCCATGAATTCCTATATTCATCCCATTGAACTTCATATCATGGGGCTTGATCAACCATGATTTCTTATCTACAATTTCACCATTTACTACCTTAACTATTCCAAGGGCACATGCACTAGCCCTTTTACTATTGGCTGTTTCAAAATCTATTACTGTAAAATTCATATATACTTCTCCTTAAAATAAAAATAACATGTATCATTAATATAATAACACATGTTAAATTTCTTTTTAATTTTTTTCTACAGGTATATATATTTTTACACTGCCATTCTCATATGATTCATATTCATTCAAATCCCGAAGTTCAAAGGATAAACCTTCTTTAATCCTGTAATCACCTAATTCCAATTCATCATTCTCTAATTGATTCCAAAATTTTAAGACACCATCTAAACCATTATCAATTTTAAACCTTGCATAATCATTTTCAGGAATTTCCTTCACCACCATATCCATGGGAACAAAATTAAAATTAGACACCTCTACCCCTACCAAATAATCTAAATTATTCATTTCTTCATCTTTTATGTCTATACTCATCAGATTGTTGGGATTTAAACATGCTGGCATAGTCTTAAGTCTATCAAATAGATGGTATGATTCACACTTTTTCCAAAATTGGTGTTTCTCATCAAAGCTAATATTTTCATCAAACACTGAAATAGATCTTCCCAAAACTTTAAAACTTCTTTTCTTAAGTATTTTAAACTCCATATTCTCCTCCAAATCCAATTAATATGATACACCATACTTTATTATTACCTAAAAGAAGAAAAATTATTCAGTTATTGGGGAATTTCTGTAAGTTTTTTATATCTATCTAACATAATATTTTCATCAAATGAACTCTTTTTATTGAAAAATTAGATTTTATTTGTTAACAGCTATTAAAAGTCATTTATTGACAGTATATATTTTCCAAACCATATTTGTCCGTCACCAATCATATTACCTTTCCAATTTGAGAATAACTCATCATATTTGGATTCTTGACAAATCTTCTTTATATTTTCTGTAATGAATTCATCATAATGTTCAAGAAATTCTTCTTTTGTAAAAATCTTAGATAAGTCATCTGTTCCTTCTGGATAATATACTAAAGGATAAACTATCAACTCTGATAACTTTTCCTTTTCATTACTAGCTACATAGTCTATGATTTTGAAATAACTTAACAAGATCTCTTCATTAGAATATCCGCTTACTGTATAATCAATACTTTTTTCTTTAAGGACTTCTAAGGCATTATTAATATCATACTCTATTTTTATTCTCTCATCCTCTTCAATATTACTTAATTCCAGATGATCATTATTCACAAAATCCTTTTCTGTAAAAATTACTTCTACATTATCCTTCCATAAATAAAGAGTGTCTATATTATCAAAATCAGTGAGTTTTACTATTATTTCACCATCCACATTTAATATATCAATAAAATGTGCTATGGCTTCTTCTCCGAAAATTGTCTCCGGAACTTCTAACTGTCTAAGTTTTTTCTCTCCATTTTCTTCAACTATTTTAAAAACAAAATCTATACCTGAAAAATGTCCAGTTCCTCTACCTAATGAAGCAAAAACAAGCTCTTTTTCAGCATCATTGTTTATATCAACATCATAAATTATAGTTGAACTATCTACATATAGTTCCTCTTTAAACTCTTCAACACTGAAGTCAGTCTTATTTTCATTATTATAATAATCCCTAATTTCTTGAAAAAGACTTCCATAATCGTCTTCAAAATAGTAGATAGGCTCTATTTTATAATCTTTGACTAACTGTAAATAGTCTTTAGCTTCATATAGCTTTTCATATGCCTTTAATTCCTGTTCTTCCTGATTCTTACTTGCTATATTTATATCCGTTGAATTTTGGCAACCACCAAAAATCAATGAACATCCTATTAATCCTAATATAAATTTTTTTCTCATAATGTCACCTCTCCTGTTAGTAATTAAATTATAAAAAAAAATCCTTAAAATTATCTTAAGGATTTTTGAATCTAACTATTATATTGTATATTTCTTCTTGCTCCATTTTTATTGTACTCAAATACTGATCTATATTTTCAAAATCATAACTTCTAGTAAATAGTATTGTCTCAATATTATATTTTATTTTTTTCAGATTTCTATTTTCAGGGTTTTCAACAAGTTGATCCAATGTTTTTAATAAAGTCTCAACTAACTTTTCCCTATCAAAATTCTTGTTCACAGTATCCATATTTATTTTATCATTTATAACAAAATCTTTTTCTTCAAGGCCTGACTTTACTATAGCCTTAGTCTGACCTAATATACACTTTTCCCCCGAACATCCGTGACAATATTCAGGGCCCAAACAGACAATATCAAGTTGCTCTTCCATTTTATTATAGTACTCATATAGCCTTTTTGAAGTAGCACCATATAAAGTCATTCTGCCTTCTCTCAAATGTTTTACTAAAGATCTACTAATTATGTATGACATAATAAGTAGGAGTCCAAAAAATACTAGTATGTTTACAGTATTTAAATAAATTTTCGGAACACTATTATACAACTTAACTGAGCCAAATACTATAAATACTAAATATGATAACATTTTAACATATAACTCTGGTACCTTGTCTCCAATCTTTCTTCCAACAATAATTCCTAAAAGTCCTGTAACAACCATTCCAGAAACTGTACCTATTAATATAAACATAGGGTACATTGCATCAACAGATAATGTTACTGCAGCCAACTGAGTTTTATCTCCAAGTTCTCCTATAAAAAAAGCCAATGCAACTGTAATAATTGGTCCATATTCTTGTTTGCTAGTCTCATCCTCTTCATCATCGTCATACCTTAGGGACCACAGTGCAAAAAATATAAAGGCTAATCCTGCAACTATCTGCATACTTCTTACAGGAATATACTGGGCCATATAACTACCAAAAACTATAGCTAGACCATGATTAAGCATTGAGCCTAATAAAATACCTATCAAAACATTACCCATTTTATATCTTGTTGCAAATGTCATTGCTAATATTTGAGTCTTATCTCCCATTTCTGCAAAGAAAATTAAAAGAAAAGATTTTAGAATCTCACTTATCATAGTTCTCCCCCAATAACTACCACATAATATACTCCTTATAATAGTAACATAATAACTCTTTAATACCAACAACCATTGAAATTAGTAGGAAAAATAGCTTCTATTTAAATAAACGGGGTATAAATATAACGTGGAGGTGGCAATATGAAAAAATTAAAGTATAAAATTCTTATTTCCTCCTTGATAGGATCCCTATTACTATTCGCAATAGTATTCTCTGCATCTTTCTATTTTATAAACAATATTGGTCAATCATCTATTACTGAAACAGAAAAAATAATGAGGGACAATTTTGACAGAAATATCAAGGAGCAGGTCCAAAATGCAGTGAGTCTAATTGACTCATACTATCAAAAAAGTTTAAACGGTGAATTAACCAATGCGGAAGCAATGGATAGAGCAGCTGAAGGTGTAAGAAGACTTAAGTATGGTGTTGATGGCTACTTTTGGATAGATGACTATTCTGGAAACAATGTCGCTATGCTTGGCAGAGATGATATAGAAGGAAAAAACCGTTTAGACTTAGTAGATGTTAACGGTTTTGAACTCATCAAAAATATTATTGAAGTTGGTCAAGATCCAGATGGTGGATACACTGACTACTACTTCCCTAAACCTGGTAGCGATGAAGCCTTACCTAAACGTGGATATTCCCTTTCCTTTGCACCATATAATTGGGTAATAGGAACAGGTAACTACACTGATGATATTGATGTTTTAATTGCTGAAAAAAGAGCTATATTAATGGCAGAAATAACAAGCAAACTAACTTATCTTACTATATTTGGAGTAATAGCAATTATCATTTCTGCAATATTCTCATATATTTTAGGTAGTAAAATTGCTAAACCGATAGTTGCAACATCTTCTTATTTAGGATATTTATCAGATGGTGATTTCTCTAAAGAACTTGAAAACAAAGAAAAACTATTGAAATCTAAAGATGAAACCGGAGATCTCGTATATGCAATAGACAATATGAGAAATTCAGTTGTCGATAGTATAAATACTATCAATTCTGTAAGTGACGCTTTTTCTGAATCTCTTACAATGATGCACGGTCAACTTGCTAATGTCACTAGTGAAATAGATAGTGTTTCTGCAACCACTGAGGAAATTGCAGCTAGTATGGAAGAAACAACAGCTTCAGCCCATGCAATGAGTCAAACCGCAGATGAAATTGATAAAGCATCTGAGGGCATGGCTATGAGTGCACAAGACGGAGCTAAAAATGCCAATGAAATTAGACTACGTGCTGAAGATTTAAGCCGTACAGCTATAAATTCTAAAAATACTGCTGAAGAAATATACGAAGAAACAAAAGTACATTTACTTGAAGCTATAGAAAAAACTAAAAATGTTGACGAAATTAATAACTTAGCAGCGACTATTCTAGAAATTACTAACCAAACCAACCTACTTGCACTTAATGCATCTATTGAGGCTGCAAGAGCTGGTGAAGCTGGTAGAGGCTTTGCTGTAGTAGCTGACGAGATTGGTAAACTTGCTGATAACTCAACAGAAGCAGTTGCTGAAATTCAAAATATCACAAAAGTTGTTGTTGCATCGGTCAATGATCTTAATCAAAGATCCAAAGATTTGCTTGAATTCCTAAGCACTCAAGTTATCAATGACTATGACTCAATGGTTTCAACCGGAGAATCATACAATGAAGATGCATCGACCGTCAATGAAATGGTTTCAGATTATAGCGCTACAGCCGAAGAATTAACAGCATCTATTCAAAATGTTGTTCAGTCCCTTTCAGAAGTATCCTCTGCTACAGAAGAAACTGCTAAAGGTACTCAAAACATTGTTGAAAGTACTACAAATATAAATACTCAAGCAGCTGAACTACTTCAACAATCTGAAAACATTAATGATGGTCTAAAAGAACTTCTTAAAGCAATTTCTAAGTTTAAAGTCTAAAGAATAAATTATCGTACGATAATTTAGAATTCATTACATTAAAAAAACAGGGTGATTCATCCTGTTTTTTTAATGTAAGTCGATTTGTTTAGCATTTTAATGCTAAACTATTTATTTATAACAATCCAGCCGCAGTCATTATAGCTTTCTTATGCTCTGGATCTACTCTATTGGCCTTATGAAGAGTACTGTCTTTAAAATGAAGACATGCCACTCCAGATATATTATTGCCCTTTATATAATCATAGTTGTATCCTCTTCCAAAATCACCTGATCTGTTTGAAACCGTAGCACCTTCTGGGGAATCTTCTCTCCCAGCATGGGGCATACCATTCATAGATGCTGTTATAACACGGTTATTTATATAAACAAGAACAGGTCTTCTAGACCAACTGTAACTTCCTCCCCATAACTGCTTCACGATTGAAGAATCCTTTGCTGTAAGCATTTCAATATCAATATGACTAGAGCCATACGAAGCCATTACTTTAAAACGTCTGCCTGTATAAAAATCTTCTATTGTAAGGACAGTATTCTTCATGTTGACCATCTTTTTCACCTTTGACCAACTTAAATACTCTCCATATCTTCCGTTTATTTTTCCACCACGGGATACAACATTATTGTTTGTTATGTAGCCCAGTTCTTTCAACTTATCAATTGTTCCCTTACCTACAACACCATCTATCTGGAGATTATATTTTTTCTGAAAAGACTTTACAGAATCTTCAGTTACATCTCCAAAAAAGTTTGTATATTCATCTGAGTCAAAAATCACTTCTTGGGCAAGGGCTTTTTGAAGTACTTTTATATCAGGCGATCTATCACCATTCTCATATGAATCATAATCTAAATTTCCAATAAATCTAGTTATTTTATCAATATCAGCATTAATTAATCCCTTATTATATAAATATTTTATAGTTTCTTTACCTACAACACCGTCAACATCCATATTATTAGCCTCTTGAAAATCCCTTACGGCTTGCTCAGTCTTATAACCAAAGTACTCAGTATACTCTGAATTTGAGAAAAAACCAAGCGCATCAAGTGCTTTTTGAATATAGATTATATCCTTATTTTGGTCTCCAAACTTGTAAAGACTATATGAAATAGTATGTAAATCATCCTTACTAGAAACCTCACTATTTATTTCTTCAGTGCCCTGTCCAAAAGCTGACGATACCATAATTGTCAAGGCAAGGCTTAAACCTACAATTCTTCTTCCCCTCATTTTATCCTCCCAACAACTTAACTTATTATATAAATCTTCCTAAATTTTCAGAATCCAACGGCTTCATCTTATAATTTAAATGTGGCAGAAATATGGCAGCAATTTACTCAGAAGACTCTATCTGATTGACGATACATTTTGTAAGCTATTACTTTCCTCAGCCAAAAATGCCTAAAGCTGTTAACAATCACACCTAAACTACCAACTACGACCAACGAACTACGGCACTTATAATATTATCCTAAACTCAGATCCTTTATCGATTTCGGAAATCACTTCTACTTTTCCACCTATATCTTCAATGTTTTTCTTAACGATATAGAGACCAAGTCCTTCGCCTTGATTGTCTTTTTTTCTTGTTGAAACGTATGCTTCAAACACAGTATTCTTTTCTTTTTTATCCATTCCTATACCATCGTCCTTTATTGATATAACTGCTTTTCCGTCTTCCCTACTTAAGCTAATATCAACATGACCATTATTATCAGTAAATTTATAAGCATTTGTCAAAATGTTATAAACAGATTGACTTATTCTATATTCATCAGAATTAATTACTATCTTTTCTTTTACCTTTACTCTAAAACTAATATTCTTCTTTTTAAATTGATTTTTCAAACCCATACATACCCTATTCACCGCTTGAGACAGATCAAAATCCTTAAATACTATTTCCTTGCTTTCTCCTGATACTTCAATCATTTTTGTTATATTTGAAATTATAGTTGTTAAATTTTCGACTTCATTTTTTAAGATATCTATTTCATCTTCTCCTAAATCAATTACTTCATCCTCCACTGCCTCCAAATGAGTTTTAATTATGGTCAGTGGAGTTCTTGTTTGGTGAACAAGCTCATCTATAAGGTTCTTTCTACTTTTTTCCTTAAATTGGAGTTTTGTCTTTAATTCATTCAAACTCCTTCTAATATTATTTATTTCAATAACTTTTGAATCCTTTATCTCAATAGTTCTCTTATAGTCTAAACTTTGAGCATATTTTGCGGTTTCTGATAATTCTTTTGAGGTTTTTCTACTAATAGTAATGCCTATGATTATTGAAAAAATAATTACAGCAAAGCTGGAGATAAAGGTGTTTTTCATCAGTGCTCTTGAGAATTTTCCACTTTCTGAAGTATTTCTAACAGAAATAAATTTTTCTATTTCAAGATAGCCAATTTCTTCATCCTTGTTAAATAAAAGAAACTTATTTTTCTCTGTCATTTCTCCCCAGTTCTTCATATGTCGATGCCCCATATGCGTATTCATATGTTCAACAAATCCTACAGAAATATCCACTCTATTTTTGTAATCTACAAATCTAATTCCTGTAATCGGCTCATCCAAATGATTCATCAGCTCCAACTTCATTTGTGTTGGAGAATATTTATTTTCTTCATAATTCTCAAGGGTTTTTGTTAAATAACCTATAATCTCATCTTTGTGGGCCTCATATCGATCATTCATATGACCTGAGTAAAAGTTTTTCGTAAGCCCAGCAAGGAATAAGGAATTAAGGATTACAGTAATAAATGATATAATCAGTAACATTATTATCCATTGTTTTCTTATTGTCATAATCAATCATCCCCAAAAATATATCCAGCACCATACTTAGTTTTTAAGTACTTTGGACTTTTAGTATCCTCTTCAATCTTTTGTCTAATTCGTTTTATAACACTATCTATACTTCTCATATAACCATCATAATCATATCCATATGCTCTATCAATAATCTGCTCTCTTGAAAGAACATTTCCTTTATTCATAAAAAACACCTTTAGGATATTGAATTCAGCTGATGTGATTTCAATATCCATATCATTTTTAGTAAGTATTTGCTTTTCTATATCAAGCTTTAACTCTCTACATATAAGCACACTTTTTTCTTCTCCATAAATCCTTTTTATAAACACCTTAATTCTACTTACTAATTCCCTTGCACTAAAAGGTTTAATCATATAGTCATCAACACCTAAATCAAATCCTTTTAGCTTATCTTTCTCAAGATTCTTAGCCGTAAGCATAATAACTGGAACATCAGATATCTTCCTTACTTCACTTAATACTTCATACCCATTTATTCCAGGCATCATAATATCAAGAACAATCAGATGAATTTCATTTACATTAAATATTTCAAGCCCTTTAAAACCATCATTGGCAACAAAAGTATTATAACCACTCTTTTCAAGATATTTAGATACAATCTTGCTTATTTCAATTTCATCTTCAACTATCAAAATATTATACATGGTTACCTCCAATTTTATTCCCTTACTAAATTTCATTCAACTACCATCAAATATAGAATTTATACAGCATATTCAATATTTGTATTATACCCCAAATAAGGAACTGTTGACAGATTTATGTCAACAGTTCCTTATTCACTACTTCTTCTTAAGAACTTCTTTTTTTCTCAAGTACTCTTCTTCAGTCAACTCACCGTTAACATACTTCATTTTCAACTCATCTAGTGGGTTAGGCCCTATAAATGATCTAGACTTATACATTTTATATATCACCACAGCTACAACAAGCAGTAAAATTAATCCCATAATTCCACCTCCGTGAAAACCATAAAAACCCCTAGTACCACATATACCATTAAAACCTCTATAAGCGATGTCATACATACCTAGCATAGGTCAACCTCCTAAAAGTATAAATTTTATTTCTTAACTATATACTAAACCTTGAATATGGCAGAATTATGACCAAAATAGTAAAAGACAAGAGAATTGAACCTAACCAATTCTCTCATCTTTTATTATTACATTCTTATATGCTTTTCTTGGATAATGGAAGCTAGCCCAAATAAGTACAATAAACATTGGAGTACCAGTTATCCATGATACCCAGTATAAAGTATCAAATGACCAACTCATTAGCCCAATCACTTTTATTACTGCCTTTAATATGTAGTAAATACCCCATAAGGTCGTAAGCTTTCTATGTAAAGGAATCAGTTCTTTCAAAGCTTCTCCTTCAGTAAAGTCCTGTGAAATATATGTTACTGCATCCATTTTTAGAAATAGTGATCCAAAAAATATTATTGCAAATATCACATTTTCAATTAAAGGATAAATAAAATATGTTTTAGAATTATTAGCAAATAAAGCCATTATAGTTTGAGTTATAAGACCAAATATACCCAGCTTGTCCATAGAAGTAAGTTTTCTGTTTTTCTTATATTCCATAGAATATACCACAATTCCAACAGCGAAAGCTACTATTAATGCTACTCTAAAAGAAATATTCTTGTATAAAACCATGAATAGTATTGCTGGAAACAAACTTTTAATTATTTCTCTTGTACCTTGCTTTCCCAATGTTTTACCTCCTTTCAAAAAATTAAGGTTGAACATACATATTGTCCAACCTCAAAAGTTCTAGTATTTATACTCTATAACCTTAACCATATGATAAAGCATTTCATTAACAGGACACGGCACACCATGTTTCTTTGCTATTTCGCAAAACTTACCTGCAAACATATCTATTTCAGTTATTCTTTTTGCATTTACATCTTGAAGCATTGAGGTTCTTCCATCAGCTGCAAAATTATCAACTACATCAAAACCATCTTGTATATCTTGCATGGAAAGGTCTATTCCAAGTTTATTTGCTAGAGTCACTACTTCAAGCATTGCCTTAGTACCAATCTCTCTAATATTTTGATTATTTCTAAATACTCCATAAGGTGCTCCAAGAACAGCTGAAGGTTGATTAAAACCTATGTTTATCATGTATTTAAACCACATATCCCTAATAATATTTGTGGACATATCATGTCTAATGTCATTGTCCTCAAAGATTTTCTTAAGTCTCTTTGCCTTTTCAGTAATTTCACCTGACTTTTCACCAAAGAATATTATTCCATTGTTCTTATAATAGAACGTTTTACCAACCTTAGTTGCATCAGTACTGTAAACAAAAGAATAAAGTAGATTATCCTCACCTATTTGTTCTGCAATTATCTCTTCACTATCTATTCCATTTAATAATGAAATAACTATTGTATCCTTATCAATAATTTTATCTATACCTTTTATAGCTTCCCTTAAATCATGGTACTTTACAGATATAATAAGTAAATCTGGACTTTCTTCGAACTCATCTAATGATTTATAATCAAAAACATAATCTATGTCGTTTATAGAAAACTTATTATTCTTATATCTTTCTTTTCTTTCTCCATCACATATAACCTGAATATTATAATTCGTATTTTTCATCTGAGAAGCGAAAGTACATCCAATTGCACCCATTCCCAGATATGCTACATTAACCATAAATAAACCTCCACAAAATCACCTAAAACTTTTTAACTCTTTACTCAGGTGTTTTTCCAATATTATTTTTCATATACAAATAGAAATCCTCATAGCTACCACTATTATCAGCTACTATTTCCCTGTTGTCTCTGTTTAAAAGGCAATCAGTAATAAGCCAAGTTTTTATACCTAATTTTCCAGCTACAAGATCCTCTGTAACATCATTCCCAACCATCATGCACTGAGAAGTATCAAGACCAAGTTTGTCTACTATTTCTTTATAGTAGTAAATTTGAGGTTTACAATAGTGACTATTCTCAAGATGAGTAATGAGTTTGAAGTCCCTATAATCTAAACCAGCCCATTTTATCCTCTCAAGCACTGCATTCTCAGGGAAAAGTGGGTTAGTTGCAATTACAATATCATAACCATTTTCCTTAAGAAGATCCACTATCTCAATTATTTTTTCACTCTTTCTTGTAGATTTTTGTACATTTTTAAATCCAGTCTCATAGAATTTATTGAAAGTTTCCCTATCAATACCATATTCTTTACCTACAAGACCATTAAAACTCTCCCAAAAAACCTCTTCATTTAAAACATAATCAGTATTCATAATAATACTCTTAGTACTCTTCCAAACATACTTAAGTAGTAGATCAGAGTCAATCCTATCACTAAAATAATTTCCTAATTCATAAAAATAAGAATCAATAAATTCCTGATGTTTCATAGGAAGTAATGTTCCATCCAAATCAAATAATACAGTTTTTATATTGTTCATCATAATCAACTCCATGTATGTTTCATACCCAATTAAACCTACAAATAGTAATACAAATATTTCTCACTATTATATCAGAGAATTGGTGTTCTGCAAAACTTATTGGGTGGTGTATTTATACTTTTTGGTATAAATGGTGGTGTACGCGTCACAAATGTGACTTGTGGTGGTGATTTTGCTTTGCAAAAGGTGGTTGGCAAAAAGCATTTAAGGGCTAGAATTCTTTAGAATTCTAACCCTTATTTCCTAACCACCGTTTGCAAAGCAAACTAACTACCACAAGCCCTAAACGGGCGCGTACACTACCATTTTTCCCTCAGGAAAAATACACGACCTAGATCATTTTCGTCATTATCTCATTACTTCTTCTAATAAACTCCGTCATAGCCTCTGGTGATAATGGCTTATGACTTATCATTGCTAAGTCATATATCTGCTTTGATATTAGTTCAGATAAATCTGTATCAGCTTCTTCTTTCAAAGTATATTGTACTAACTTATTGTTTCTATTTAGTACTAGCTCCTCATTTGTAGGGAATGCACTTTCATCGAAACCACCTGCTGAATACATTTTCATCATTTCGCTCATTCTTCTGCTTTCTTCACTTAGTACTACCATAGCTGGTACTTCCGTGTTCTTAAGTGATTCTAGCTTTATTGTAAGATTTTCAAGATTTAATGCTTTCTTGAATGACTCTGTAAGTTTCTCTACATCTTTTTTATTTTGTTCTTCATCTATTTCTTCAGTATCTTTCATTAAATCAGATACGTCTGAATCTACTCTCTTGAACTTCATGTTTTCTGCTTTTGATTCAATAAATGACATAAACGGTGCATCTATTGAGTGTTCAAATAATACTGGATCTATTCCGATGTCAGTTAACATATTGATATATTGTGCTTGCTGCACTTTATCTGTAGCATAATACATGTCTTCTTTTACTTTATCCTTATACTTTTCGAAATACTCTTCTTTAGTGAAAAATTCTTCCTTAGTCGTTTTATAAAGTATTGATGTATCTACTTTATCGTAGAACTTCTCGTCCTTTAATGAACCAAACTTAATAAATGGGCTTATATCATCCCAGAAACCTTCATACTTTTCTCTATCTGTTCTGTATAAACCATTTAGTTTATCTGCAACCTTCTTAGTAATGTAATCTGATATCTTCTTTACAAAACCATCATTTTGAAGGAAACTTCTTGATACATTAAGAGGAAGATCTGGACAATCAATTACTCCCTTTAATAATAGAAGGAACTCAGGAATTACTTCCTTGATATTATCCGCTACAAATACTTGATTATTATATAACTTAATCTTTCCTTCAGTCATTTCGAATTCATTATTGAATTTAGGGAAATATAGTATACCTTTAAGATTGAATGGATAATCCATATTTAAATGTATCCAGAATAACGGCTCCTTGAAATCATTGAATGTCTTTCTATAAAATTCCTTGTATTCATCATCCTCAATAGTTGATGGTGACTTTACGTATAGAGGTTCTATTGTATTTAAAGGCTTAAGCTCTTCAACTACAATGTTTCCCTCTTCATCCTTTTTAGGCTCCTTATCTTCTACATCAAAGTAAACTGAGTAAGGCATGAATGAACAATATTTTTCTATTGTTGCTTGGATTTTATATTGTCCTTCAAACTCTGTTCCGTCTTCTCCAAGGAACAATGTGATTTCTGTACCCCTAGTAGTCTTATCACTAGGCTCCATTTCAAATTCTGTACCACCATCACAAGTCCATTTAACAGCCTGGCTACCCTCTTTATATGAAAGGGTATTTATCTCTACTTTGTCAGCAACCATAAATGCTGAATAAAAACCAAGACCAAAATGTCCAATTATCTGATCAATATCACCCTTGTCTTTATAAGTATTCAAGAAATCCTCAGCACCAGAAAAAGCTATTTGATTAATATACTTTTTGATTTCTTCATCTGTCATTCCTATACCGTTGTCTATAAATTTAAGAGTTTTCTTTTCCTTATTTAGAATTACATCAACTCTGAACTCATCTGTCATGTCAATTTTTGCTTCACCAAATGCATCAAGTCTTTTTACCTTTGTTATTGCATCACATGCATTGGAAACTAGCTCTCTTACAAAAATATCATGGTCTGAATATAACCATTTCTTAATTATAGGAAAAATATTTTCACTGTGTATTGATAAACTACCTTTTTCTAAACCCATGAATATCACTCCTCGTATAATAATATTTAAATAAAAATGGATAGTCGTAATATTATATATCCTATACATAATATTACGACTATCCATTTCATATGTCAATAGATATTTAGCACTCATTTAATAAGAGTGCTAATATTTTTATAAATATGTTACCCTTCCAGGTTTTCTTTCTATTTCTCTTTGAGGAACTGACTTCTTATAACCAAATGAAACAACATAGTAAGGAGTATGTCCCTCTGGTATCTTGTAGTCCTCCATAACTTTTTCTTTATGATTTTCAAACAAACATCTTACAAAGCCAATCCAACAGGCACCAATACCCATTGATTCTGCAGCTATTAGCATATTCTCTGTTGCTGCCGCACAATCATCCCTTGGCATCATTGCATCATCCTTACCTGATACAATAATTACAAGAGGCGCTCCAAAAAGGGTATGAAGCTTTTCGTTATTAGCCATATTCCTTACGAATTCGTCATGAAAATCCTTAGCAGCTTCCTTTGAGTCAATATTTAGTTTATCAATCATTGCCTTGTCTCTTAATACTGTAAAATGCCACGGCTGATCATTATGTGCACTTGGTGCATAAAGGCCAGATTCTATAATTGCTTGTAACTCTTCATCTTTTATTTGCTCAGGTAAAAATCTTCTAATCGATCTTCTATACCTCATTATTTTTATTGTCTCGTTCATTGTGATTCCCCTCCAGTAGTATTCCCCAACATGTTCATTTTTCACACACTCACCAACTGATATATCACCTGAATATCGTAAAAATTCTATCATAATAAATATTCTTTGTCTATAAAGGATTAAAGAAATTTTAAGAACTTATTAATGTTTCTGTAATAAACTTATATAATCAAATTTATAATCGAGGAGAGATATTTTGAAAACTAAAAATATATTAATTGGAGGACTTGTAGGTCTCCTTCTAGTTCAAAATGTAATATTACATAAAAACTTACAAAGAGCACAAGAGGATATTAACTCAATAAAATACACTGTTCGCAATATGAATGATGATCTAAGAAACTCTATATGGCAAATCAATTCTTCAATAGAGACTATAGAAGAAAGTAAACTTTGGATAAAAGAACCTTCATATGACTACTCATCATTTGATATGAAGAATAAAACATTTACTGTAGATTTGTCTTTTTTTGTTTCCTCAATAGATCCAGACAGTAAAAACACAGTAACATGGCTTGATTTAGATAATAAACAAGAAGTAGTAAAATCAATAGACCTAGGAAAACTAGATAGCCTAAGTGTTTTTTCAAGTACACACCTTCCTATGGGTCACAAGTATAGAGCTATTTTTTCAAGTAAGAATGGAGATTTAATTAGAGAAGAAATAATTAAAGATATAGATTTCTCAGATGTATTTAGAAAAAGATTTGAAACAGAGGCATTTTTTCCACATCTCAGTTCAAAGGGAAATGGACAAATTCAACTAATAGTAGAAGATAGATCACCTTTGAAAGATACAAAAAATCTTTACGGAGATATTGTATCCATAAAAACAGAACTAATCTACAATGATAAAACTTTTTTTGAAGCTGATATTTTAAATGATATTCTTACAAGAAAAGAACACAGAGAATATGAGTATGAAAAAAGTTTAAACTTCATTGAGCTAGGCTTAGTAAAAGACCAAGAAGAAATGCAGGAAATGATGGAACTTGATAAATTTGATGAAATCCAGTATAAAACTACTATAGTTGATTCATTAGGAGTTACTTATGAAATGATTTCTACTGATTATGGAGAGAGGAGTTTTAGGGTATATTGAGGTGATCGTAGGTCGTTGGTCGTTGGTGGTAGGTCGGAAGACATTTATAAATAATATTAAATGATACATCCTTACAGGATAAATCAGGCCATATATTAGCTTTGTATTCCTGATAGGCCAGACTTTGACTTGGGTCGCAAAGAACTTAAAAGACCTAAAATCAAGTCGCATCCTGTCAGCAGAGCCCTGACATTCATATGGGGTGACTTCGCGTAAAAGATATAATCCTTGAAGGATAAATCAGGTGAGCTAATAAATATTAAATTGAAATGCTTTTATTCATTTAATATTTATAGTTTTGCTTTAGCAAAAAGCATCCTTTGTGGGTGACTTCGCTCTAAGGTGCATTTCTTATACTGATAAAGTAAATCCATTATGGGTCATAGCTTTTCGGAAGGATTCACTTGGGATACAGGTCAAAAATCAGATTCGGGGCAGTCATTTGACTGCCCTTTTTAGTATTAATCCTATGGCCCATATTGGTACTGGATTATCAATATTTTTAAGCCATAATTCTTTATCTGTGATTAGTTTCTCATTCCAAAGAAAATCTAATCCTTCAAGTTTGTAAGGCTCTATTTCACTTACCGGGTTAACTGCTTTAAGGACTGAATCCTTAAATGATTCCCATCTGTTTTCCATAAGCAGTGCCCTCGGACAGTATTTCCCTGACCAATCTTGGTGTTTATAGATTTTTAGGTGGGGATATGTTTTTATTAGGGAGGCTGCTAGCCTTATTGCGTTTTCTTCTGCCTTTTTCATATCCCCGTTTTCACAGATTTCTATGGCAATTGTCTTATAATTTCCATCACCATGGCCGTCGCCAGCATGGTAAGCGACTTCATCTATTGGAATAATTTGTGTTATAGAATCATCATCGACAAAGAAATGAGCTGATACGTACTTCTTATCTTCCCTTTCTACTCTTTTCATCCAGTTGGAATGCATCTCATCGTCAGCTGTTTTACTCGGGTTTCCTGTATTGTGAATAGTTATACCAATACACTCTTTCATCTTTTTCATAGTTCTTACATTGTTTTTTCCTACAGGCTTTATAATATCAATAGCAACAGCTACCCCGTCAATATAATTATTTTGGATCATTCCATAAATTATATCTAGTTTTTTAATATCCACAAAATCACCTCTTCCTTGTGCTTTGTATCTTAAGCTGATGTACATATACAGACATTCCAGTTACTAAAATTCCTTGTAAAAATCCATTAAGAATCACATCAGGTGTAAATCCAGATTTCAAAGCTAGTATTAGGATTGAAAAAACTATTCCTAAAAGCAACAAAATGATTGGAATAGCCCAATCATTTATTATAGGATTTTTCTTAATCATTAAACCTAAAATACTCAGTACTGGTATTAGTATTAGTATTTCCGGTTGAATGAATTTTAGGATTTCTATGTTTGTTTCCATTTTGTTGCCTCCTTTGCTTATTTTAATTCGTATAGCAGGTGCTTTTTTAAGGGAATTTCAAAGCTTAGCTTTGAAGGGGAATTATTTTCCTTTAGGAAAATAGGGGAAGAGGGGAAAAGGAAGGTCTTAGTTCTAAATGCTATTCCGCTTCCCCTTTTCCATAAGAAAAAGTTTTCCCTAAGGTATTTATGCCTGATTCCCCTTTTCAGCCAAATCTAAATAATCCGTCCAATAATCAAACCCGCAATAGCTGATAAAACAGATATAGTCACACCTACCTTAATAGCCTTATATTCATCAACTTCCTTATCACTAAACTTCTCAAGCTTATCCCCAATAACCTTAAGACTATCCTTAATTTCTGCGAGCATTTTAAAGAGCATGGATGTCCTCTCATGCTCTATATCAGTTTTCCTTTCCAAAGCGGTGATCCTCTTCTCGAATTCATCACTTCTGGACTCATTATTCTTTTCTAATTTTGATAGTCTGTCATCCAAGTTTTTTACTTGGATACAGTCTGCGCATTGTTGCATGGGTCACCTCCTTTTTGGTGATTCAAATAGATTTTTTAATTTTATTATATAAAAAACCTGAATCATCAATACTTGATTCAGGTTCTCACTTCTTTCTCAATTCTGTTATAGTTTTTTTAGTCAATTTCCTCACTTGAGTTCCACTTAAAAGCTTTGCATCATAGAACTCAAGGATCTTATTATCATCATATAAATCCCACTTATAAAATTGATTTATAAAATCATATTTAGTCATTATGATTCACTTCCTCTCGTCAACTCATCTAATTTTTTTGATAAGTCCTTTATTTCTTCTTTCATAAGCTGATTCTCTATCATTATATTAGCCATCCCTTGTGCAATAACTTCATCTTTTGAAGGTTCCTTTATCTCTTCTATATCTTGAGGAACAAAATCAAACTCATATTCTTCTGTTTGTTTTGTTTTAACGTTGTATCTTATTCCTTTTGCCATATTATTATCCTTTCTATTTTAATTTTATTAGTTGGAATCGACTTCCAGCTTTTATGCCATTCTCTCTACTTGAACTTATAGTTAATTTTGTAATTTCATTTGTACTGAATATTGAATGTCCATACATATTATATAAATACATATCCTGATTACCATAATTCCTTATAGACTTCGAGTAATAATTTAACAAACCATTATTCATAAGATTTAAAGTACAGTATGAAAAAGTACTTTTACTTTTATCGCAAACACTAATAAGGGGAAAATTATACCTTAAAGACTGTACATTTCTATTTTCAGCATAATACCTTTGAGAGAAGTATTTTGAGTTAATATAATTATCATTTATATACATAAAAAGTTGAGCATTACTATCAGTGCCATTGTACTTCCAATCACTAATTAATACATAATCACTCAAATTATTTATACTTAAGTTATCTATAATAACTTTTGATGCATCTTTTTCAACAATTACCTCAGCTACTGTTGGTGACATTCTCTTATATATTCTAATATTTGATCCGTTTCCTATATTGCTCAACGTTGAACGTAATACAACTTTATTCAATTTACTTAATTTAAAGGTGGAAGTAATATAATATTTCTCAACTCCACGTATAACATCTCCACAGTCTCTTACTGTTTCACATATTGCAACAACTTCACCCGAATTAGTTATTTTTATTATAATATCAATAATATTCTTTTTCTGAGATGAAATAGAGCAAATCACAGGTTTTTGATATCTGAATGCTACGATTTTTGAACTTTCTGACTGTATAAGTTGGGCGCAATAACTAGAGTCAGAATAAACATCTTCATAATATAAGTGCAATCCTGAAGGATTAGGTAACGAATTAACTAGTTCAACTCTAATTAATAATTCAGAATTCTTATTTAAATCAAAATTTGTTAATGTTATCTCACCTGAATTATTCTTAATATTATCAATTACTCCAACTAAATCATACCCAAGTAAATTGGTTTGTTTTAAACCGTATATTGAACATCGACCCATTATTTTCCACCTCCGATTTTATACACTGTAAATCTTGATCCTATACCCATCCCATTAATCGTTGAAGAACTTATTGTCATTTTGTTTATACAGTCTATTTTAAAAATACTTGTTCCATACCATTCTTCGACCTGTATGTTTGAATCTCCAGCATTTCTTATATTATTACTTTTATAAACGAAATAGCCGTCACTTGTCAGCTTTAAATCAGTGCGAGAAAAACTTATCATACCACTATGTTGAATAAATCTAGAATCATTGTGTTTAGAACTCTTACTACTTGTCAAAGTAGATTGAAAAACCTGACTATAATACTTTGTATAAGATTCATTATTGTTTACATATATATTGCACGCTGTACCTGGCCCTATGATACTAGAACATAATATTATTTTATCGTCTGAAGAAATCATTATATTATCAATTTCTACTTTAGTTTGAGCTATATCTTTTATTTCTATATCAACCAACACTTCTACTTTATATTCCACTACACTAGTAATTTTTTCATTAAATATAACATAACCCATTATCTAATCACCTCGAGCAATATAGGAAGGTCAATTCTTGGAATTTCTTTCGCATAAAATTTTAACGAACCATTTAAAGTTACTCCATCAACAATTTTTGCTAATTCAGCTCTTAAGTTTTCCTTTTCATCAATCGTTAATCCATCCATTATTACAGCTGCTACCGGATTATCAATTTCCAATACTCCTTGAACAGATACTGTCTTCGAAAATCCATTTTCACCTTCATCAATCCAACCTGAACTCGGAACAGTAATATTGAATGTGACCTTTTTTACTTTAGTATTTTCTAACTCAGTAATTCTATCTTCTACTTTTACTGAATTTTCATCAATTTTGTCCCAATTATCATTAAGCATTTCCTCAATATTAAATTTTTCATCTTTATCCATAATTACATCTTTTTTTAATAATTTCAGTTTCTCTGTGACTGTAGTCATATTATCCTCCTATCCGAAAACCATTTAGTATTACTAATATTGCAATTACTCTAGCCATATTCTATATATTTTTGCCTCTAAATAATACAATGCAACTCCTATAAGAATTTCTCCATTAATATTGTCTATATCTAGTTCTGCATAAAACTCTTCACCAATTTGATTGTCTTCAACATTTACTATAGTTTTAGTATCTCTACCACAGAATAAAATCAAATGTTCAGCTCCACTTGCTGACGTAGATGATTCTTTTGTAAAATGAACCTTTAACTTTGTATAATCAGTAACATCTATAAGTTTCTTACCAGTAATGTACATCTTATAACCACCATAACCTGCTCTTGGTAGCCATGACGCCTCAATATATGATGGTTTTTTTACCATCCATTCATCACTAGTAGCATTAATTCCAAAATAATCAATTTGATTATTTATTATCAATCCACCTGTAATAGATATGTTTTCATTACCATCATCATATAAACTTAATGACTCATCCTGGTTAGCTATACAACCCGTTGATCCTAACATAATATCCTCCCTATTATTTTAAAGCTCCTATAAGATACCAATCAATATCACTATACTTTATTAAAGTCACAGAACTAAATTGACCTTTAATCATTCTTTTATTGTCTATACTGTGAAGATTAACGCCTTCATCAGTAATGAATTTGACTTCTGAACTACTATTTGCTATTAAAATGATTTGAGTATCATTATCAATATTCGAATCATTAGATACCGTGATTAATGCTTCTGTTGTATTATCCATATATATAACAGTATTCTCATACTCTTTAGAAATCCTAAAACTACTCTTTCCAATCTTTCTATTTCCATAATTCTTTGTCTCAAATTTGACTTCATCTAGTTTTCCATAAAATGAGTCTATTTTATTCCAGTTATTATTAAGCATTTCATCTATATTAAAATATTTATATCTATCTACCGCTGAATTTACTATGGTTAAATTTAGATATTTTGTACTTCCAGACATAGTTCCCTCCTCATCTATTCTAGCCAAATTTTAGTAATTCTCATTTCAGTGTTTTTAGCCCTCCCAGTTTGGTAATCTGCCAACCATACTAAAACATACATACTTCCATCATAATTTGAGATATCCAGAGTATGTACAATACTTCTACCTTGATCTTTTAAATATCGTATTTGTCTATCATTTCCATCGTAGTTATATTTCATAGGAGATCGTATGATTTGAATCTCTTCATCCATTACACCTTCAATACTACACTCAATCAATACTCTTTTGTACTGAGATAAATCTATTGGATAATTAGTTGACACTCCACCATACGGATAATCTATATTCGAATTTATACCTGTTATAGTAATATCATTCTTATTTTTATTAATAATTGGCTTATAATTCAAGTTCATTCCATAATACGATTCTGCAAAACCACCTGTTAACATTTCATTCTCATATCCCTTATAGTATAAAATATTTTTTGAATATTTATTAAACAGATATTTACCACCTACTTTTACTTCATCACCTGAAATAAAATTATAAACACTAACAGAATAATTAGTTGGTTGATTCTCAGAAAGATTAGGTTTTATACCTGCTCTCAAAACTTCATCAGCCAATAAAACTTCTGTACCATTTTTAATGACAGTTTTCCTAATATTATTCACATCATTTGATAATATGATAATATCTCCCTTTTCATTCTCTGTAATACTAGGGTTTGCTCTAATACTGCTTCCTGTTAAAGCCTGGAAAGTTTTAAAACCATCATCACTATAAAGTACTTTCAATCTATTCATATCATCTGTATAAGAAATAAATAAACGCCCGACGTTAGTCCCGTGTTTTTTTCTATATATATAGCTTGGACTATTAATATTGACTGAAGATGGTACTAATACTTTATAGTTATATCCATCGTGATTAGTAAAACCATCTGTACTTTTATTTGTTGTTAAATACAATGCAAATTTATCGTGCTTTGAAATATATGATGTATACCAAAATTCATCATTCATCGTAGTTGAAATTGTTTCGTTAGACTTATATAAAAAGCCCCCTGTTCTAATTTCTACTGCATTTATTACTTTACCTGAGTTATTTAAATCAAACTCTATTTGATAAGTATCACATGCATTTGATCTATTCTCTTGAACCGCCAGTGTTCCTTTATAATCACTAATATGCATAACATGATGAACTAATTCACTATTATTTAATTTATAAATATGGTCCGTAGATTCATACACTAGATTCAAATCGAATTTCTTAATAAAAACATCTATCCCATCATCAACTGATACTAGTAATTTATTACTTGTTTTATGATAAGCAATTGTACCAGTAATAGCTTTTGCTGATTCGTGTACGATTACAATATTAGTTATAACCTGATTCTCTATCCTAAATATTTTATATACACCATCTATCAATATATACTCATACCTAATATTGTTGACTAAACATGTACTTCTGCCACCTAAATTTGTTTTGCCTCCGCTTAATAAAATTTCATTACTCTCGAAATCTGAACACTTGATTTCTGAATACTTATTTCGTCTAGATATATTCCCCAAAGTTAATAACATAGCAACCTCCTACTCCTTTAATCCTCCTACTAAAACCCAAGTATTAACATCATTTTTAATTAATGATGCACTAGAATATTTCCCATCAAGTTTTCTATAATTATCTTTACTATATAAAATACATCCCTCTTCAGGAATAAAAGATATACTTTGATCATTAAGAGTAATAAAAGCAATTTGTGTTCCAACTGGTATCTCACTATCAGCTGAAATAGTAACTACTATATTTTCATCTCCAACCAAATTTACAACTGAGTTAATTTCACTTATGCTTATTTTAAAACTCTCTGATTTTATAACTTTATGTCCGTAATTTAAACTATTAAAACTTTTATTCCATGAATCGACGTCACTAACCGAAATATCATCTAAGATCTCTTTATTAGTATGATTATGTCTTTGATTTGAGTTTGACTCGGTAACTTGTTTCACTTCTTGAACTATTTCATCAATAATATCCCAATTGTCATTTAATAGTTCTTTTATTCTAAATCTATCAGAACCTTCAGCACTTGGGTCTTTTTTTAATAATCCTAAATTACTTGTCCTCTCTGACATTCTTCCACCTCATCTCTATTTAATCAATCTATCCTTAATCCTTGCAAACATTCCCTTAGAAGACTGTACTCTATTAACTCCTAATACAACTTCATCTTCTATATCATCGTGTATCATTTTTACTTTTATCTGATCGACTTTATCTGATTTTATGTGGAGTTTATCCTCTATAAGCTCTACTCCTTTTTGATTTTCTGCTAATGATAAAAGACCTGTACTATAATGCTTATTGTACTGGTCTTTTACTACTGCTTGTAATTTATTCTCTTGTTTTTTTCTTTTTTCCTTTACTATATGTGTATCCCCTTGGAGCTCTATTTTGTGTGCTTTTGCTTCTATGATTTTGAACTGTATTGGATTTAATTCTTCTTCCTCATACTGTACTGCTCTGAATACTCTTTCCATTTCTGACTTTGTTCTGTGATATGCCAATGTATAGATTTCATCTACTGATAGATGCTCTGTTTCTCCTTTGTATAGGGTTACATTGCAGTTTACGCTGTTTTTGATCAGTGTTTCCTGCTCATATCTTATTTCTATCATATGTTTCTGTTCATCTTGCTTATGGTTTACTATTTTAATTTTCATTCTTCTACCTCCTAGTGTTCAAATTTGTCTAGTGTTTGTTGTTCCAGTTCCTCTAATGTCATGGCTTCGACCATTGCTATTGTGAGGAACTGAAACTGAAATTTATATGGTAAGTGTGACGGAAAGACTTCCTCTAAAGATGAGATGAATGTGTTAAGGTTGTCTGGCACACCTATCAAGCTTTTAAAATGAATCTTTATTACATTGTCTGAAAAATCTTCTACTACATCCACTTCTCCATTTGGATAGGCTCTGAAGATTTCTTCTATATAATTTGTAGTTACTTTACCTTGACCTATGAGTTTTGTTTTTATAAGGCCCCTTCTATCATCTAGGGATTTGTTTTTATCGGTTGGAATACCAACAAACTTTTCCCATGCCTCTAATCCCCATGTAGCTGTATCTACAAAGTACTGATTTAATGAATCATCTAAAGAAAGGGAAAGTTCATTTAGAATATTCCCCTCGGCCTCGTATATACTTTTTAGTGGTTCCTGGGATACTAGAAATTCTGGAAGGTATGATTTTAGTTCTTTGATCTTATCCATTTAAAACCACCCTTCCTACTATGGCTACTTGCTCATCACTAAGACTTACATCAGAGTTTCCTCCATTTACAGTAAGTGACGGATAGTTAACTACTCCCTCAACTCCCATTAAGATACTACCAACTTTTGAGTAATAGACCTTTCCATTTTCAAGGCTTATCCCTTTAAAATATTCTAGTAATCTTTCCTTGAAGATATCTTCAACAACTTTTTTATCAGCTCCAGCTTCAAGTTCTACTGTAGCTTCAATATTCATTTCTAGACCTGCAGCACTAAGAACTGTTACATCTGCTCCAATTGGTCTTAAATCCTCAATATGCTTTTTTACTTCTGCTACTTTCTCACTTACTACAGGCATATTGTTATTATCAACAAGAACTATTTTAACCGACATGGGACCATTCCATCTTGGATATACTACTGCATCTCCAATACCTTGAATTTCCTTTGCCCACTGTAGATAGTGATATTTGTTACCTGATGTTGCTGGCTTTTGTACCTTTAAAAGTAGCCTATCAAGTAATTGCTCATCTGTTTCAATATCGTATCCTTCTCCAGTTGGATTTTCATTAAAAACATTGACAACCCCTGCAAGACTAAGATTTATAGTTCTTATACTATTGGATGGAACATTATATCTTGATCCTATTTCCATAGCTTCAATACTAGCTAATACATGTCCTTCAATCCCTACAACAACTTCTTCAATAATCTTAAATGTAAGTCCCGAATTTGTTGAAACCATTGTATCCTTTGGAACTATACTTCCTGTTTCTCCTTGGATTTTTAGTATACCTTTAGATTTATTACCTTGTTTTCTTTCTATACCGTGTTCCCCTGCCTTAAGATCTAAAAATTGACCACTAGAAGTAGGTAAATACCCTTGAGTCAATATCCTATCAAGTTCACCGTAAAGTGTTGAAATCTCAATAGCTACTGGAGCTACACTATCATAGGTAAGAGTACCTTCTGTTTTCGAAAGATCGTTTTTTATACCTTCCAAAATTCTATTTCTAATATAATCCTCTGTCATTTGCTTATACATTTATGCTCCCCCTTCCGTAAATCGTATCTATGGTAAAACTGATATTTAGCTTATCGCCTACATTTTCTATAAGCATTTCATCTAAATCTTTAATATAGTCATTAATTAGTGCATCCCTAAGTCTTTTTTCAACTTGGATATTTATGCTTTCTTGTCCCATTACTTTTCCTAAGAGATCTTCTATCTCACTTCCATAATTCCAGCTATATCCTAGATATTTATATCTATCAGTTTTTAGAGTTTTATAAACCCAAACTTTTAAGGCTTCCACACCTGTGACAATCTCTGTTTTACCATCAAGTAGTTTTATTTCATCCTTGTCAAAATCCCACTTATACTCAGTGAACATGGGTAAATTTGATTCTATTTCTTTTTTCTCGATCTTCTTTTTTGGAAATAATGACATTATAAACTCACAACCTTTCCAATTACAATATATTTTTGAGAATTATTAAATGGATAAACCACCAGTAAATCCCCTATAGAAAGTGTCGACTTTAGACTTATTTGTCCTATCATCATACTTTCTTTTATTTCCTTTTCTTCTTCATCCATTCTTCCCTTTATATCTCCTATAAAGGTTGCCTCAAATTCCCTCTCCATTAAGGAAGTAGATAAGTATAAATCATCACTATTTAAAACTAAATCCCCTATAGATATTTGTAGACTTGGTAAGGGCGAAAGCACCCTAGCAAGCCTTATTTCTGGAGGATTATATTTACTACCTTCAGCCCTTATGGTTTCCAGTAGTTTTATGCATGGATCTTTTTTCACTTTTCATCCTCCTTTTCTTTCAGCACTAGGTTTAGACTCATTGTATGACTATTTGAAGAGAAACTATGCTCATCTCCACTAATATAAAACTCCCCAGTTATACCAGTAGTACTATCCTTGATATATACTGATTTTCCAGTTGTACATCCAATATCTCCTAATGCATCTATACTATATACCTTATCTGGGCCCTTCATCTTATCCTTAGCTCCAGATCTATAATCTATACCATCCTCTTCCTTGTAAACATTTTGAATACTTCCATATTTATCAGTCAGTTCACTATCAACAAGTACATCTATTTTATTGTCCTTGTCGTCTAAAACCATTACTTTTGATACCATATCCTCAATACTTTCACTGTACTTAAGTGAAATTAAATTGATATTGTCTTCCAATTTGTTTTCAACATATCTTCTCCCATACTCAAAGATTTCTAAAACACCATTATTCATTTCGATTACATATTTATCATTGTTCTTTTTACCTTCAATTTCGTATACTTCTTTAATTATTTCATATACACTTTTATCTTGAAAAATCCTTGAGCACTTAGTATTTATACTAGGTAAGATTCCTACTTCAAATCCAAACTTCTCAGATAAAATATCAATAATTTGCCTTGAAGCCATATTTTTAAAATTGTATGTCCCTTTGGATTTAATTAAGTAAATAAGACCGTCATAGGCAACATAACTGGCAGTAGTTCCTCCACCTTCTATCTCAAGCGAGAATATATATCCCTGAAATATTGATTTACCATCATGGATTACTTCTAACATATCCCCATTATCCATTTCCAGCTCTTTCATTTCATCATTTTGAAGAAAATCAACAGATATCTTTCTCGCTGCCCCATCTAAATCACCTGACCATTTAAGGCTAACAATATAATCACTAATATCATACTGTGCCTTATCTTTTACCAAATATACTTTTATCATATTTTAAGCACCGTCCCTATTTGGAGAAGCTTAGGGTCTTTAATCCCATTTTTCTCAGCAATACTTGACCAATTTTCTCCCTTACCGGTAAATCTTTTTGATATTTTCCATAGAGTGTCACCAGCTACTACTGTGTAAACTGTAGATCCATTTTCACGATTATTTATCTTATCCTCTTGAAGTTTTGATGTATCTCTTTTATTTATGTTTAAGCTTACATACTCAACAAGTTCAAGGGTAAAATATACATCACCTGTACTGTCCTTATGACCATAAGAAAAGCTATTAATTAAAAAGCTATGCTCCTTAATATCAGTTCCTTCAAAAGTCACAGATATAGGTCTTTTATCGTCAAACTGCCACATTCTAAATAGCCTCACAAACTGATAAGGTACTATATAATCACTTTTTCTGTAAGAATACTCTTGGGCCGGGAAAAATGACTTGATTGTTATACTATCAAGTTTTTTATTGCCTTTTATAAGCACTTCTCCTTTATTAAGTAGGTTGACTATCTGGTTATCCACCCCGGTTTTGACTTCGATAGTTTTAGGTGGAATAGGGAGAATAAACTCCCTTACCCTTGTCTCACCCACATGTTTAAAAATAATATTCATTTATTCACCCCCTAAGCAAAATTAATCCTTGTTTCCGTCAATTTGTCAACAAGAGACTGGATGATCTTAGTTACATCAGCTTCTTCTTTTATAACAAATTGATCCGCAAGTTTATTTATATTTATTGTGCCATTGTAGTTAACTTGGTTTTTCTTTGATCCCATTGATGATGTATCTATATTTTCATAATCAAAAGACTCGTCACCACCTACATATTGACTCGGATCAATACTTGAAGTATCACCAACAATACCTTCAAAAGATGAGTTATCAATTTCATCCACCTTAGGTATCTCTTCCATCTTGGATCTATTCTTCATAGCTAAGTGTTCATTAAGAAGCTCATCCTTTTCGTCCTGTACTTCCTTGACTTTTTTGATTTCTTTGACTTTTTCAATAGAATCCTTAACCCATCCAGGTTCCTCCATCTTAGATATTTCAATACCAGGAATTTTGTTGATGATATCAATAATGCTATTTATGCCTTTTATAAAGAATGATACTCCTGTGGCAAATCCAGCCATCATACCATCCCAAACATTTGTTAGTATATCCCTCATACCACCCCAATTATTTTTCCATGCTTGATATAATAACATTATTAAAATGATTATCCCTGTAATTACAAGTATAATAGGATTAGCCATCAAGAAAGTAAAAAATGATTTAAGTGCCCCCATAGCATTTTTAGCAAATCCCTTAATGCTACCAAGCATCTTCTTCATAGCACCTCCAGTAATTTTCTTTAAGGCTGATAAAGTCTTTTTCAACTTTCTAAAGGTCTTTATTACACTCTTAATAGTGTTTATTGATGTAACTAAAAACCCTACTGACTTAGCTGCAACGAATATAGAACCTGCAAAACCTAATGCAAAACCTGGATTGGCAATAACAAAATCTAGGAGTGGTTTCGCCATTTGAAAAGCGGTTTGTAAAGCACCACCGAGACTAGATGCAGCAGAATTAATAGTGTCAAACATTCCTTTTATTGCATCAGGATTACTTTTTATTTGATCTAGCAAACCATTTATACTTTGACCTACAGTTCCCAAAACACCGCCAATTGCTTCTCCTACACCATCAAAATTCACATTTGCCAAAATATCCATTAATGAGTCTGCCATTTTCGAAAGCTCTGGAGAAACACCTAATGCTATTTTGTCCATGAAGGAAGACTTGATACTTTCCCACTTTTCGCCTATAGCATCAAACTTACCACCCAAGGTGGAGTCAAGTTCTTTTGCTCTATCAAAAACAGCTCTAAGACCATCCTGTATATTAAGCCTGACCATAATGTCTCCTGCCATTTTCTTTAACTTATCTATCATCCCTGTTGTCTCTTCAACATTTTCATCAGAGTCCCCAGTGAATACTTCTAACTCATTCTGTTTAGAATCTTTAACTTTACTTCTAATATTACTAATCGAACTTTTGACTATATCAAATGCTCCCTTAGCTTTGTCGCCTAGCTTCATATCGATAACCATCTGATGACCTTTTTTAGCCATTTCTTTAGTTGACTCTTTTATCTTTCCTAATCTATCCTTAAAGTTTCCTTTTAAATTCAAAGAACTTGATTTTTCTATATCTTGATTCATTGAAGCCATCATATTTGATACCTTCAAAACATTTGTTTCAGCACCATTTGTCTTTAGTTCTACCTCTTTAGACAATAAATTATCAATATCCTTACCAAGCTGTTCTACCATGTCACTAGTTTGCTCAATTCTTCTATTAGCTTGAGCATTAGTTATTTTTATTTTCCTACCTTTGAGTGAATCCAATGAATTTCTTAATGAGCTTAGAAGTGTATCCGCCTCTTTAAGATTATCTATCTCTTCTTTTCCTATAATGTTTTCCATACTTCACCTTCTTTCTATTAATTATTTTCCCCTAGGAAAATTTCCTTGGTCGCTGATTAAAATAATCAGTACTAGTCGCCAAGAGTTAATCAACTCTGCACTAGTCACGAACATTGTAAGTACTAGACGTAATGTACATACATTACACTAGACTATTTAAAATTTTATAAAAAAAGAGATGCTAAAAAGCATCCCTCTTCTTCTTATTATCTTCCATTTCTTTTAAAAAAAATGCAGTTACAACTACTCTTTCACCCTTAGGCATGTTATAGATAACAGATGGTCTTATTCCCTTTTCAGACCAATAATAATACATCATTTGTACTTGACCATCTGTTTCTATTAGTTTTTTACCTTTCTTACTGCCTTATCGCCGTATCCACTAAGTTCCTGTGATGTAGACCATAAATGATCAATTTCTCCTGCTAAAAGCATACTTTTTAATAGGTCCTTTGGCGATGAACTATCAAAGTGCTTTTGAAGATCTTTGTTCTTTAGATCTGGTTCTACAACTGAATAAAGCACTCCATGTACCCTTAGTTTTCCTACATCAATATCTCCAGATTTCATATCAATAGCCATTTCTTGAATTTCATCCACCTCGTCAGGTGAAAGAGCTCTCATTTTAAAAATTACAGGCTCACCTACAACTTCTGAAAGTCTTGTTATTTCAACTTCCTTCTCTGGTCTTTTTACCTTATTAATATCAGCTTTTAATAGCATATCTAATGTATTTGACATATTTATTCCTCCTAATAATCACTTTCTTTTTGGAAAGTCGCCTAAAATTGCCTAAGGTAGCCTAAGGTGGCCTAAAGTTGTTTAGTACCACCTTTAATCCAGACTACTATATTTTAAGTTGCACTAAGTACTTACATATTATTTAACCTAAATCATATCCTCATAGTGAACTGACTCAAATGTGAATGGGCATTCTACATCTGTAAGGGCTCCACCTGCTGCATCAATGATTGTTAAATCATCAAATATTACATCTCCAATCACGCATCTTTCTGCACCATAACTATCTGGATCTGCAAGCATTGTGATGATTTCAGACTTTACTTCTTTACCTGATGTAATCATAGGTAAAAGCTTTTTAGCCATTCTTGAATTAACTTTATTAAGGGTAATTGTACCTTTACCCTCCCAGCCAACTACTTTCTTGCTTTTTGATGCCTTTCCAAGGATTACAACATCCTCTTTATTTAAAGTGATTTTTGCCTGAACTTTCTTAGCTTCAGCTAATAATTCTCCATCTAACCAAATTTCTGTATATAATCCGTTAATTACTTTATTTCCTTGCATATTCATATTTTCTTCCTCCTTATAATCCTATGTTTAATGTGATTTCTTCCATTGCATCAAGTGGCTTCATTTTACCGTATAAGAACACCTTATCCTTAGTGTTATACTCCTTAATGTCTTTTTCATCCATTTCTGATGTATCTACTCCTAAAGACTTAATAAAGATCTCCTGAGCTCCAATATCAACACCTACATCTGAAGTATTAGGATCTAAGATACCACCACTTTCAAGTTGAGTAAGGTAACCTCTTATTGCTGCAATTAAAACTACCTTATGCTCATACTTGTTGGATACCTTTCCAATATAATTGTCTTCAATAGTTCTCTTAATGTCACTATGAATCATATCTAGCTTATCAAGAAGAGAGATTTTCTTTAGTTCTTCTCCATGTCCAGATGTCACTGTAGTCTTAGATGTTACACCCCTTGCAATTTTGATCTTCTCTCCATCATTCATAAGTACTAACTTACCAGCATCAATTGCTGAAGCAATTTCATCTGAAGTTTTGTGTTCAATGTCAATTACTTCATTTAGCACCTGATAAGTAGAACTAATAGTAAGTGGCATACTAGCTAAAACACCTGCAATCCTTGAACAATACTGCTTAGCAGTAAATGTCTTATCATTAGTCTTAATACCGCTAGTTGCAAAATTGATAATTCCTTCGTAATCTGCAACATTTTCAGCTAAAACTGCCTTAACCTTAATTTTCTTTGAATCTCTCATTTCTTTAATCCAAGATACAACTTCTGCTTCCATATCTGATGAAGCCTCTGGCACAGCTAGATAGTCAAACTTTTCAGTTTCAAAATAGTCCAGTGCTGTACTTACTGATGTAGCAGCTTTTTCTACTACAAATAGCTTTACATTTTTTACAATTCCCTGTGCACCAACAAAAGCTAATCTAATCTGTTCTTTGTTTTCCTCAGATAACTCTGGAATATCAAGAGTACTATTTAGTAGGTGATATCCTAGTGACTTTTCATCCTTTAGAATAAGAGCTACAATTCCTCTCTCTCCTCTTTTAATAAGTGTTCCTGCCTTATTTACAAATTTAATATTTATTTCTGGTAAACCCATATTTATCCCTCCTGTTTATTATTAAAGTTTACTTCACCAATAAGTTCACTACTGTCATTATTAGTTTTTTCATTTTCATATTCTATTGATATACTTGATGTCAATCCAGTATCAATAGTTCTGATTCCAATTTCACTGATATAAAGTGCTTTCTCATCCACATAAAACTTATTAAGTAAAATCTCATTGATTTTATCAATAAGTATCTCAGGGTCATTACCGCTACTAGTTATATTTTGTAGATCAAAGTTTAAGTTCACCTTTACCCTAGTTACATTAATAGCAGTTTTATAAAACTGCCCATTACTTAAGTAAAGTTTTCCACTTAGTTCTGATTCTCCATTAGAATCAAATTTTACTGAAATACCATCAACTAGTATTTGCTTTATAGTTTCAATAATGCTTTTTACTTTCAAACTTAACCTCCTTTCAAGTTACTTAAAATTTATAACCCCTTCACTATTACCGCCAAAAGCTAAAAAAGTTGACATGTTTTATAAAAAAACTTCAACTTTTTTAAAATTATTTTTAATTTTCCTATGCAATCTTCTTTTTCATTTTCTCAATGCTTGTTTTAATACATCTACTTACATAGCTTTTATTAACGCCTAATACTTGGCTTATCTCTATCATATTTTTACCTTCTATGTAATACATAGTAATAATTTTTCTTTGCTTATCAGTTAGATAGTTTTCCAAAGCATAGTACATTTTACTCTTCATCTTCTTCCTTTCCTTCAAGTTTGTAGATGACATATTCCTCCACCATACTTCTGACTGGAGCAAAATTAAATCTTGATTTTCTTGAGTTAACTGTATACTTTTCACTTCGATACCACTCCTTATTATAGTAATTCTTTGCCTCTAATCTTACTTTCTTCAAATCCAAATATATTTCATATAAAACCGAGATTCTTCTTTTATACCTTTCTATTTCCTCATATAGATCAATATCCATTGTCTCTTCGAAACGCAACTCTTTATCCTTCATTTCAACTTTTAGCATATTTAGTCTATTCTCAATAAGGCCTATGGATTCTAGGTACTGACCATCCATTTCTATATCGTACATAAAACTGCCTCCCTTCAAGAACAAATTGTTCTTAAGTAAGAATATACCGTACATTTCATTCTCTGTCAATAGTTTTTAAGAACAACTTATTCGTATATTTACTTTTTGCGTACAATTTGTTATATTAATAGTGAGGTGGATGTGTATGATATTTGCTAAAAGATTAAAAAATTTAAGGGATGAAAAAAATCTTTCCCAAACACAACTTGGAAGAGAAATTGGTATATCAGGCAGGGTCATAGGATACTATGAAACTGGGGATAGATTTCCAAAGGATGAGGATTTACTTAAAAAGTTTGCAGACTTCTTTGGTGTATCAATGGATTATCTTATGGGAATGAGTAGTATACGAAATTATGATGATGTCAAGTTTGCTTTCAACTCTACTGAAGAGTTGAATGAAGATGATATTGAAACAGTTCAAAAGATTATTGACGGACTCATAGCTAAAAAAAGAAAAGAAGACTAGGTAAAATAAGCCTAGTCTTCTTTCTCTTTTAATTTGTAGATTTTCCAGTATTATGTTATAATATTTTATACGAACATGCGTTCGTTTTCAAGGAGGTTTTATGGTTACTGATTCTGAAATTTATTCACTAATAGATGAGTTAGGTATAGAGCTTATCTACGAAAAGCTCCCTAGCAGTATTAATGGCGTTTACTACGAAGATGGTGAGTATCCTATCATTGTTATTAACAATAACATTTCTTCATCTTCAAGACTCCTTAGATGTGTAATTTGCGAAGAACTTGGACATTATTTTACCTGTGTTGGAAACATTGCAGGTGGACAATTAAAAAGAGGAGCTTCAAATATTAGCTATAACAAGTATGAAAATAAAGCCTTAAAATGGGCAACTAACTATCTAATAAATACTAATAGATTACTGAACTTCATTTCAAATAATCCTGATATAAAAGAAATTGCTGATCATTTCAATGTGACACAAAGCTTTCTTATAGACAAGTTTTACTTTATGTCACTAGAATCTATCAAGTGGGACTTACATAATGGCAAATTTCTGTATCTGTCTAATCTTCCTAGTATTTTTATTGCATGGGATTTTAAAAAATAAAGGGGCAGTCGTTAAATAGACTGCCCCTGTCTAATGCTCTTCTCAATGAGAAATCACGTCTAAAATTCAAGTTTCACTTGAACGTCTAGTACAAGATATACAATTACATAATCTTGCGTCTAGTTACGCTAGTAAATATTAAATGAAATGTTCCTATTCAATTAATATTTACGGTTTTGTGAAGCAAAAAGCATCCGCCAAATATGTAATCCGACCTATGATATTTTCCCACCGGAAAACTCTAATCGTAGAATAAGTTCATAAAGATAATTCAAATGGAGATAGCACTCCATATTTTTTTTTTGCAAAAAAGAAAAAGGATAACCAAAAGATTATCCTAAATCCCCCTAGATAATGATATTATCTAAGTACAATGTTCAAGAATGATTATATAGATTTTTTTAACCTAGGGCAACAAAAACTTGAAATTTATCTTTATGAAAATTGTATGCCACAAGACGATGAGGTCTATACCCTTGATAATTGTAGGTCTTTTTGTCGTGCAAAAAATGAAGTACAGCTTTTTATTCAAAGAAAAATACACTGCAAACTTAATGGCTTATAACCACTTGTTTACAGTGTATTTGATTATTTCTTGAATTTTGGGGTCTTATTTAGTTAATAAACGACTGCCCCATTTACATTTTTTATTCACTCTTCATAGCGATAGATAGACAGAACGCAAATCCACCCCATGTAATTCCTACTGCTATTATACCGAATAATATACCCATTCCGCTCATTATAGATCAACTCCTTCAGAAATAAGCTTCTCGTAGCTATCTTCACCTTTAATGTTCGTGAAAACAAGTGCTCCAAGAACGATAAATACTAATGTTCCAACACCGTATACCATAAGAGCTTTAGTTGGATATCCTTCGTATCCTTTAGTAAAGTCAATGTAAGTGTTGAATGCAAACATGATTGCTAACATAATCGGTGTTAAATACTTAAGTGTGAAAATCCACCACTTACCAACAGAGAAATCAGACATTCCATTAGCATATCCTCTTAACTCGTCTAAATTAACTAGGTATGATAATGCAACGATCTCTATTAATCCAGCTACTGCGATTGCATAAGTATTAACAAAGTGGTCTACGATATCTAGGATATATAGTCCAGCTCCTGTAACGAAAATTAAAGAAATAACGAATCCAATAATAGTCATAACAGTTAATGTTTTCTTTCTAGAAGTATTGTACTTATCATTGATACTTGAAACAACAACTTCCATGATTGACATTGATGAAGAAAGTCCAGCAAATATCAGACATAGGAAGAATATAGCTCCGAATACACCGTTCATTCCTGGTAAAGCATTGATTGCTTTAGGGAATACTACGAATGCAAGACCGATACCTCCAGCAGATACTTCTGAAACTGCAACACCTTGCTGAGCAGCCATGTAACCAAGTACTGAGAATACTGTCATACCAGCTAAGATACTGAATGAACAGTTACCAAAACCAGTCATAAAGGCATTGTTTACTATATCTGTTTTCTCAGGAAGGTAACTTGCATAAGTAATCATGATACCGAAACAGATACTAAGTGAATAGAAAATCTGTCCATATGCAGCTAACCAAACTGTTGGATCTGATAACTTTGAAAAATCAGGCTTGAAGAAGTAATCAAGACCTTGAGCAGCTCCAGGAAGTGTAATACCTCTGATTGCTACAATAACAAGACATAGTATTAGTAATGGCATGAAAATCTTGTTTGCTTTCTCGATACCAGCTTTAACTCCACCCATAAGTACTAGGTAGTTAATGCCCCAAACAGCGATAAGTGCAATAAGCATACCAGTATTTATAGGTCCGATATTGAAAGGTCCGTCAGTTAAGTGAAGGAAATCACCGAAGAAGAATCCCTTTGTATCTTCTCCCCACTTCGCTCCAAATGAGAATAAAGCAAAGTTAATTGACCAACCGATAATTACTGTGTAATACACCATGATTGATATAGATATAAATGTCTGTACCCATCCTAATGACTGTAAACCCTTTTTAACTTTTCCAAATACACCTGGAGCAGATTTCTTGATCTTATGAGCTATAGCAAACTCAAGAATAAGAATTGGAATACCTGCAGTAAGTAGTGCAAATAAGTACGGAATCAGGAATGCTCCACCTCCGTTACTTGATGCTGTGTACGGGAATCTCCAGATATTACCTAAACCTACAGCAGAACCTATCGCAGCAAGTATAAAGCCCATACGGGAACCCCATTGACCTCTTTCTTCTTTCATAATTTACCTCCTTAATTACTACATTAAAACTTCTTTCATGTTCATAACTACGATCAATATTACAAATCGATATAAAAAATTATAATTCCTTTTATTAGCTATAAAAATATCTTCGATTGTAGATTGACTGTCCCTATAGTTAAAAAACATACAATATACCAAATGTTCTGAAAATAATAATAATTCAAAACTCGGAAAATTGCTCTTCACTTTTCTCCAAACACTTTTCCTTACCCTCAGCTTGTTAAAGTAAATATCACTTTCTAATCACTGAGTTACATACTAAGATAAATTGCTACTTTCTCTTTTATAAAATCCCATAAATAGAGTTAAGAACTTCAAAAATACCTTTTTGAGTCAATTTACTAAATTTTGTGACAATTTAGAATAAAGAACAAATTACAACACTCTTAGCTATTCTCACAGGTAAATGTGAGTCTATATTGCTTCATCATTTTACATGACAAGTAATAGGATAATTGAATTTGTTAACAATGTCAAGATAAATATTACATTTTTTTAACATGCTCAGAAAATAGTACAATTATTGTGAATTGAATAACAATTTTAGTGGTTAGCAAAAAAAAATGATGTCTTAGAATTTTCTAAGACACCATTTTGAAATTTAGTTAATTATTTTTCACCTTTCATGGCAATTGATAAACAAATACCAAATCCACCCCATGTGATTCCTACGGCTATTAAACCGAATACTATACCCATTCCACTCATTACAGATCAACTCCTTCAGAAATAAGCTTTTCGTAGCTATCTTCACCTTTAATACTAGTAAAGATTAATGCTCCAACTACTATAAATACTAATGTTCCAACACCGTATACCATAAGAGCTTTAGTTGGATATCCTTCGTATCCTTTAGTAAAGTCATTAAATGTGTTGAATGCAAACATGATTGCTAGCATTATTGGTGTTAAATACTTAAGAGTAAAGTTCCACCATGTTCCTACTGAGAAGTCTGACATTCCATTAGCATAACCTCTTAACTCTTCTAAGTTAACTAGGTAAGATAATACAACAATCTCGATTAAACCTGAAATAGCAATTGCATAAGTGTTAACAAAGTGATCTACGATATCTAGGATATATAGTCCAGCACCTGTAACAAAGATAAGCGAAATACAGAATCCTAAAATAGTTAATACTGTTAAAGTCTTCTTTCTAGAAGTATTGTACTTATCATTTACACTTGAAACAACAACTTCCATGATTGACATTGATGAAGAAAGTCCTGCAAATATCAGACATAGGAAGAATATAGCTCCGAAAATTCCGTTCATTCCTGGTAAAGCATTGATTGCCTTAGGGAATACTACGAATGCAAGTCCGATACCACCTGCAGATACTTCAGATACTGCAACACCCTGCTGAGCAGCCATGTAACCAAGTACTGAGAATACTGTCATACCAGCTAAGATACTGAATGAACAGTTACCAAAACCAGTCATAAAGGCATTATTTACGATATCTGTCTTCTCAGGCAAGTAACTTGCATAAGTAATCATGATACCGAAACAGATACTAAGTGAATAGAAAATCTGTCCATATGCAGCTAACCAAACTGTTGGATCTCCTAATTTAGAGAAATCAGGCTTGAAGAAATAATCAAGACCTTGAGCAGCTCCAGGAAGTGTAATACCTCTGATTGCTACAATAACAAGACATGCAATTAGTAATGGCATAAAAATCTTGTTTGCTTTCTCGATACCAGCTTTAACTCCACCCATAAGTACTAGGTAGTTGATACCCCAAACAGCGATAAGTGCAATAAGCATACCTGTGTTTATAGGTCCAATATTGAAAGGTCCGTCAGTTAAGTGAAGGAAATCACCGAAGAAGAATCCCTTTGTATCTTCTCCCCACTTCGCTCCAAATGAGAACAGTGCAAAGTTAATTGACCAACCGATAATTACTGTGTAATACACCATGATTGATATAGATATAAATGTCTGTACCCATCCTAGTGACTGTAAACTTGTTTTAACTTTTCCAAATACACCTGGTGCAGATTTCTTAATCTTATGAGCTATAGCAAACTCAAGAATAAGAATTGGAATACCTGCAGTAAGTAGTGCGAATAAGTACGGAATCAGGAATGCTCCACCTCCGTTACTTGATGCTGTGTACGGGAATCTCCAAATATTACCCAAACCTACCGCAGAACCTATCGCAGCAAGTATAAAGCCCATACGCGAACCCCATTGACCTCTTTCCTCTTTCATAAATACCTCCTTAATTACTACATTGAAACTTCCTTACAGTTCATTAACTACGATCAATGATAATAACTAATCGGCTTAAAAAAATTATGATTCCTTGTCTTTCTTATCAGAAAAAAACTTTGCCAATTATTACTTGATTGTCCCCATAGCCAATAAACACACAATAAACCAAATATTCTGAAAATATAAAATATTCAGAACCGAGAAACCTGTCCCCCACTTTCTTGCAACATTTTTCTCTAATCTCAGTATTACAATCAAATATAAATTCATTTGAAATAACTGAGTTACATACTAAGATAAACTAGCATTATACCTTTTATTTTGATTAATAAAAGGATTTAGAAACATAAGTAAAATATTTCTGAATTAATTTACAAAATTTTTCGACAATTTCGAATATAAGTAAATTCAAATGCTTATGGCTTAGTCACAATATAATGTGTATATAAGCCTTCATCATAAATTTTGTATGACAGTTATTAGCATAATAGAATTTGCATATAATGTCAAGATAATTGTTACATTTTTTTAATATTTTCTGAAAAAAAGTCATTTTTCCAATAGATATATCAAATTGTATCTAGTTTTTTGAATTTTCAGAATATTTTACTATACATATTCATAATACCACATTTTATTGCTTTGTAAAACAAAAAAACAGAAATATAAATCGTTATTTTTTAAACAATTTATATTTCTGTTTTTATATGTTTTTTAATCCTCTAATCACTTCTATATAGCACTTTATGATTTCACCTTGTACTTAGTTCCACAATTAGGACATGTGAGTAGCAAAGTGCCTTTTCCTTTAGGATATTTCATCCTCTTATTACAGTTATGACATGAGGTGATATTAAAGTCTATCTTTGACAAAATTCTTTCTTTATCAAATCCTACAATTATTTCTCCATCAATATTGAAAGCGGGAACGCCTCTTATACCTAAGCTAATCATTTCTTTTCTAGCCTCATCGTCTTCATTAACATTTTTTTCGATATAAGTTACTCCCTTTTCTCTAAGGAACTCCTTAGCAGTTACACAATGAGGTCATGTGCTTGTAGTATACATAATAAACTTCTCCATTCTTCTTCCCCCTTATCATAGATTTCCTCCGTAATATATTTTCTTTAAAGTATTACATATAACTTTTTTCTTCAACATTCTTTGAAAAAACTTTTTCCCTTTCAATCGCATCTACTGGGCACACTTTTATACAATCACCACATCTAATACATTCCCCGTGGTTCGGGTTTTGTAAGACTTTTACTTGCATTTTACATGTAGTTTCACACCTCATACAATTAATGCAAGTATCATGGTTCACTTTCAATCTATAGAAACTCACTTTATTAAATAAGGCATATATAGCACCTAATGGGCATAGATATTTGCAAAACGGACGATATATAAACGTTGATGCAAGGATAACCATTAATAAAATAAACATCTTCCAAGAAAAAAGCCAACCTATCATATTTCTTAAAAACTCATTACCAATAACAAGAGGTATTCCCCCTTGAAGGGTACCTACTGGGCATATATACTGACAAAAATATGGTGGTGCTGATCCATACTTATTCGTAAGTATCAGTGGAAAAATAATAACAAACAGCAGCAAAATAACGTATTTTAAATACCTTAAAGGTTTATCAATTTTTTCTGCTACATTTATTTTTTTCACTTTTACTTTGTATAGAAGATCCTGTAAGAAACCAAATGGACAAAGAAAACCACATATTAATCTAGCAAAAAGTATTCCAAAGCCCATTATAAAGCCCAATATATAGAAGGAGAAATTGAACTTACGGCTTCCCAAAACTGATTGAAGAGCTCCTATTGGACATGAAGCAACAGCTCCCGGACAAGAGTAGCAATTTAAACCCGGTACGCAAACAACTTTTGTATCACCTTTGTATATTGTGCTTCTTAAAAAACCTTGCACATAGCCATTTATAGCAATGGAATTAAGGAGTTGAATAAGAAATCGTTTCATCATCCCACCCCAATACATTCAAGACATATTGCAACTGCTTTTTGCAGTACAAGTAAATGTTCTTCCCTAATCATTCCAAAAGCAATAAATACAAAACTAGTCAACAAGACTATAAATCTTACTATATTTCTATTCATAAATATGCTCCTATTTCTTATCTAGAATATCCAATCTAATATTTATTTCATTTAAATAGGTTTCTGCTACATCATCGTATGGAGCTCCTACCATTTTCGAGCCTACAAGCACACCATTACTATCAACAAAAAGTGTTGTTGGATATGCATCTACATATGGCATCAAGTTCTTTTCCAATATTTCATCAGGAATAATCACTGTAAAACCACCTCCGGAGTCCTTAATAATCTCCTTAGCTGTTTCCAATTCTTCTCTTCCGTCTACACATACACTTAATATTTTTACCCCCTCAGGAAGCATTTCTTTTGCTAAAACAGATAGTTCTGGCATTTCATTTACACATGGCCCGCACCATGTTGTCCATACATTTATCATTGTCAATTTATTTTCTTTTATAAAAGATGGATCAACTTTGTTACCATCTAGTGTATCTGCATTAAACTGTCCAAGATTAAAATTAGCCTCTCTATCTTTTTTCTCAGCTTCTATCTTATCATCAAGCTTATCTCCATAAATTGCTATATTACTTATAAACTCATCTTTTAAAGAAATTAATCTTTCTATCTCAGTTCTCTCTTGTTCTGAGATATTTTTGTCTGAAAAATCGCTATTATATCCTAAATAATATTTTTTCCCTTCATATTCTTTCAATTCTTCTATATTAGAAAACACCTCTTCATACTCATTATATAAAGCATCACCATTCCCAAGATCTACTCTAAATACACTATATAGATTAATGGCATAGTTATCATACATTAAAATTTTCTTAGATAACTCCTCTTCTGACAAACCTTGTAATCCATTAAGAAAATTCATCATTTCCTCAGATACATATTCAATAAGTATTCCATCATCAGACAGCTTAGTCATAGCGAGTTTATTCTTAGAACCTAGATCATCAAAATATTCATGGGCAATAAAACCAAATCCAAGGCTTGGATCATATAGTCTAGCATTTTCTTCAGTAAATGCTTTCCCGCCTAATGTTAGAAATTCACTTTTTTCCACTATTTTTTCATTCTCTGATTGCTTATCATTACTACTACTTTCATTTATATCCCCTTGATTCTGGCATCCTGAAACTAATAGTACAACTAACACCATTATTACTAGTAAATATTTTTTCATTTTGTCCTCCCTATCAATACTTTACTTATTATTTTACTATATAATTATGTATAATTTATAAAATACTAAGTAATATTAATGAAAAACTTCACAGAAAAGATTTATCTCATCAAATTCCAGTGGTTTGGCTAAGTAATAACCTTGTATAACATCACATTTATTATCTTTTAAATATTTATACTGACTATAATTCTCTACTCCTTCAGCAATTATCTTAAGTCCCATTCTATGACCAAGATTTATAATCAAATCTATTATATCCTTATCAGAATAATCTATATCATCTATAAATGCCTTATCTATTTTGAGTTCATCTATGGGTAGCATTTTTAAATAATTTAAGGAAGAGTAGCCTTTTCCAAAATCATCAAGGGATATGGCAAAACCAAGCTCCTTAAGAACATTCAATATGTCTTTAGCGTTATTTATAGAATCAATCATTGCATTCTCTGTAATTTCTATCTTTATTTTATTTGGTTTGAAATTATTTTCCTTTAATATAGCTTTTATATTTTCAATAGTTGAATAGTGTAACAGTGTTGAGGGGGATACGTTAAAGGATATAGAATCAAAGGATACTCCTGATTTTTCAAGTTCATTGGTTTTTATAATGATATTTTTAAATACCCACTCATCTATCAACTTTATCGTTCCACTTTTCTCAGCTATATCAATGAATTCTCCTGGATATACTATACCCTTCTCAGGATGTTTCCACCTAATTAAAGCCTCAAATCCATCGACATAATTGTCTTTAATATTTATTTTGGGTTGGAATACTAAGAAAAGTTCATCGTTGGAGATAGCTTTCTTTAAATCAGATTCAATTGATATATTAGTAAAGCTCTCCTCTTGAAGTTTATTAGTAAATATCCTAAACTTATTTTTCCCTTCTTCTTTAGCCTTATTAAGTGCCATGTCTGCTTTTTTTAGCATTTTATGAAACTTTGTTTTACCATTTTTTGATTCGGCAATTCCAATTGATAAAGTCAGAAAGAACTCTTTCTTATTTACTCTAAATGGTTTAGAGATTTTATCGAGAATTTCACTTGCTTTTTTTCTTACACTGTCTATATCTTCATAGTCTGTCATCCTTATCAAAAACTCATCTCCACCAAATCGGTACAACTCCATCCCTTCATCCATTAGTTTTTCTAATCTTTTTGATACCTTTTTCAGTATATAATCCCCCAGAGGATGACCATAAATATCATTGACATTCTTGAAATCGTCGATATCTATATACATTACCGATAAATTTTTTTTTAATTTACCCCTCACTTCGTTAAGATTCTTATCAATATCTAACGTACACTTATTGCGGTTTTTCAGACCAGTCAACATGTCTGTATATGCTAACTCTTCAATTTTTTCCTCATACAATCTTTTCTCAGTAATATTTTTTATAGAACCTGCCATTTTTATTGGTTTATTATCCTCATCTCTTAGTACCTTACCACGACAAAGAAGATGCTTCACATCACCTTTTTTTGTCACTAATCTAAACTCATCTTCATAATACTGACCTGATTTTATTCGATCTCTAAATTTACTAATTACCTTCTCCTTATCATCATGGTGAAGAAAATTAGAGAACTCCTTATATGAACTGAGCTCCACATCTCCATCAAGTATATTACTCATTTTATCAGACACAAATAAATCATTATTAGCAATATTTATATCCCAAATTACATCATGGGTTCCTTCAGAAATCAAACGATATCTATCGGACATTTCTTCAAGCTTTCTACTTTTCTCCTTTAGCTCTTCAAGACGCTCTTTTAACTCATCCTCAACTGAAATTAAATCAAAAAAAGTATCTTCCAATTCTTCATTTTTTCTTAACAGCTCAAGATTACGAACTTCCAGCTCATATTTAGATGATGCAACATCACTTATAAATTGAGAGATTCCTATTAAAAAATCAATCACTGTTTGAATCTTTTCTTCACAACATATTTCTGTATTTTTTACTGCTTCTAAATATTCTTCCTTTGAAAAATCATATGTATCAGAAATATCATTGTATTTACTTATATCAGGCTCTTTATCAAAAAATTGTCCCTGAAAAAGAGTTGCAACATAGCTTCCATCTATGAGAATGGGAACACTTATATCAATCATTCCATTTTTACATTTTGATAAATGAAATTTACTTCCACTTTCAAGATTTCTTTCTATATCCATAAAGCATTCCTGACAGAATCCATTTGTAATCTCATTATTCTTATGGTACTGCTCACATAATTTGTTTAAGCCACTAGAAGCAACAACATCACCATTTCTCTCAATAATTCCAGTTGGAATATCTGATGATGCATAGATATGGTCTATCAAATCTTGTAATCTATTAATATTCAAAAGATTCTTTAGTTTTTTCCTCATCACTAGCCTCCATAGAAATTTCTTAATAATTCTCAGGCCACTGAAAAAATAACTTTTAAAATTCTTATAGCACAATGTAGATCTTCTTATCAATTATGTAACTCAACATATTGTGTCAAAGAATCAACTGTGTGAACTTTTTCATCGGCTTAATAGTTTTATTCCCTTTTCTCATGGAGGTAAAACAAGAAGAGAAGAACATTAGTCCTTCTCTTCATCAAAATTATATATTAATTTTTATCTCATCTTTCAAAGTTTCAAAGAAATTATTCATAAGCTCCATTCTTCCCTTGCTCATTTTCTTTGCACTTTCTGTATATAGTTTACTTGGAATTTTTTTAAGCTTTGTTTCATACTCCACTATGGGAGTATGCTCTGCTAAATCTTTTATTCTGCCATTTTCTACTATATTGTTTTTTTCATATTCCAGCATGTTTTCATGATTGGTTAATCTTTGACCATGTTGCCCAGATAGCATAAGGCACCTAGCTACACCTATAGCACCTATAGCATCTAGTTTATCTGCATCGAACAATATTTTTGCTTCAATTGATTCTGGGTAATTTCCAGTTCTGAATCTATGTGCCCTTATACAGTGCTTAATTTTATCAATTTGCTCATCGCTATAATTCTTTGATTTTAAGAAATCTCCTGCCATTTCTGCTCCCAAAACAGAGTGATCAACGCTTCCGCTTGTATCCTCACTCTCTTTTACTCTGGCAATATCATGTAATAATGCACTTGGAACAAGAATATCTAAATCAACGTCTTTTTCAGTTTCTGCAATTTCTAAAGAAATTTTATATACCCTTAGTACATGATCCATATTATGTGCTGAGCAACTTAAAACACTCTTAACATAATTAAATATTTCAATATATTTTTCTTCCACAACTATTCCTCCATATCATAAGTGCTTTTCTTTACACAATTATTATACACTATTTTCCTATACTCTGAAGGTTTACAATTGAAAACTTCTTGGAAGTGTTTAATAAAATACTTATGATCAGAAAATCCTGCCATATGTGCAATATCACTAAGATTCAAGTCGGAATCAGCTATCAAGCGTGCCGCAACCCTCACCATACGCTCTTTTTTTAGTTTTGAGTAATTTATACCATATCTCCTTTTGATATCTTTCCTTAAATAAGAGTAATTCTTACCAATATCTTCAGCTATATACTTAAGATTTTTTGAATAATACTTTCCTTCAACATTCACAGTATTAAAAAAAATTTCCCTATATCTAGAAGTTATCCTATTACTCATTTTCTTATAGTCAACTCCAAACTTAATAAAGTCAAAATGTTTAACCATATAATCAACAATATCTACAATATCTAGATCTGATATTTCATCTCTTAATAAATACTTACTATAGATATGCTGAATCATTTCAAAGAGATTTTTTTTATGTACATCATATATATCTGATTTTATCGACCTATAGCTAAAAAGATATACCTTCTCTATATCATATCCTTTCTCTTTTAACCAGTCGTAATCTATATCCAGAACGAATACTCTACACTGCGATTCAAGACATACTTTTTCAACATATTGATCTACATTTACAAACTCAAGATCCCCCGCTTTAATCAATCTTCCATCTTGAAGCCTTGATATTGTATTTACTTTAACCTCTCCCTCAATCACCTTAATTATTTTTAATCCTCTTCTACTACTATACGAATAACAATACTGCTTTTCTTTAATGATTTCTTCTCCAAAACTAATTTTACCAAAAGCAATTTTCATCATTCTGTTTTCCCCCATCCATTATTTATAATTCTATTTTATTTACTTACGACCGTCAATCAAGTTGACACTTCTTTACTATTCTTTACTTAGAATAAATTTGAACACTTAGCTGTTCTATGATATACTTAATCGGTTTTAAAAATAAAATAATAAAAGAGGTAGATAATGAGTTTTAAACATTTTAAACTTAAGAATTTTATAATAGATAATCTTTCATCAAATGGAATAAAGACTCCTACAGATATACAAGGAAAAACTATACCTTATATTTTAGATGGAAGAGATATTATTGCAGAGGCTAAAACGGGAACTGGAAAGACACTATCATTTCTGATTCCAATTTTCAACAATCTTTCTCCGGAAGATAAATCACTTCAAGCATTGATACTAGCACCTACTAGGGAACTTGCACTACAAATAACATCTGAAGCAAAAAAGCTAGCTGAAGGAACTAAAATCAATGTTCTTTCTATATACGGCGGACAGGATATCAATGCTCAGATTAAGAAAATGAATAACGGAATTCATATTGCCATAGCAACACCAGGTAGACTAATAGATCATATGAAGAGGGGCACAGTAGATTTATCTACGGTTAAGCAATTTGTACTGGATGAAGCTGACCAAATGCTATACATTGGATTTAGGAATGAAATCGAGTTTATTCTTAAGCATACTAATAAGAAGAGACAATTACTTTGTTTCTCAGCTACTATTGATTCAAAGGTTAAAAAAATATCATATAGATTCATGAATGAGCCTATTGAAATATCACTAAAGGAAAATGATAAAACTCTAGATTTAATAAATCAAAGGGTAATAAAAGCAACTGATAGATGGAAAAAAGAAGCACTCTTTATAGAATTAGATAAAACTAATCCTTTCCTCGCTATTATTTTCTGTAGAACAAAAAGAAGAGCTGATAAACTTGAAGCTGAAATGACTGAACATGGTTACTTATGTAATAAACTTCATGGAGATATGACCCAGAGTGCAAGACAAAAAGTAATGCAGTCTTTCAGGGATATTAAGTTCCAATACCTTATTGCAACTGATGTAGCATCAAGGGGACTTGATATATCAGGAGTATCACACATTTACAACTATGATATGCCTGAAAATGCAGAAACATATATCCATAGAATAGGAAGAACAGGAAGAATGGGTAATGATGGAGAAGCAGTAACTTTCGTTGCTCCAAGGGACGAAAATCTCCTTAAAGAAATCGAAAAAACTATTGGATACGGTATAGAATTTTCTATACACGAGCATAAGAAAAAAGAAGAAAATAGACCTAAGAAATCATTTGATAAAACTCATATGAAGAAGCTTAGAAAAGTTCAGAAGTTCGGAAATAAAAACAAGAAGAAGAAAAAATAGAAAATAGGCTTGATGAAGAAATTCACCAAGCCTATCGTTATTATCCTTGAATTTTTGAACCACAGTACTCACATTCTGAAACTTTATTAATTCCAACTTCGTTATTAGCACCACATGCAGAACATCTTACTACAACTTTTCTAATTTCTCTTTCATCACTATTAGAAGATGAACTGTCTAAAGGAACATCATTAACCTTACTACTAACAATAACTATTTGGTGTTTATCATTTATGTAAGTTCTTTTGAAGTATCCCTTTTCTATCATCTCTTCAATATCACTGTACACCTCTTCATAAGGTTTAGACATTAAATTTGAAAGTGTTTCAATATCCATAATACCGCTGTTTACCACCAAATCAATATATTTTTTATATTTAAGTCCTTTCCTTTTTAGTCTTCTACCAAAATAGTTCAAAACTATGGTAGCAATCAAGAAGAATGTAATTAACCCAATATCAAAACTATCATAGCCCTCATCAATATTAGCAGTTATCCCTACCAATACTAAGCATCCCGAAAGCCAACTAAATAATGACAGCACTCGACCAGACTGAAGTAACAAGACCTTGTCGCTATTCATTCTCATAACTAAAAGCCCTAGACCTACTGGCCAAAATATTATAAAAGCTATTACAATTACTGGCCAAGAAAATATTAATTCTTTATTATTCTTCATATTAAACTCCATTTTGTGTTTTAGTATTTTTTGACTCTATCAAAAGTTATGATAATAAGAATGTTCTTGTATAATAGCTAAATACACTCTTTTACCACCATAATATTATATACTATTCTTTAGATTATGAAAATACCCAAAACAGATGGAAATAGCTGAATTTAAGGGACATAAATAATTAATAAAGTCCCCTTAAAATGATTGCCTACTCATTTCTAAGGGGACTACTATTAGAAATACTTATAAATCTAACAACTGCTCTTTCTTTGCATTAAACTCTTCAAGACTAATTATACCCGCGTCCAAAAGACCTTTAAATTTCATAATTTCGTCCGCAGCCGATACATTATTTACTACTTGTACTACTTCTGCTTCTTCTTGTTCTTCAACTTGGGCTGCCCTAGCCTCTTGTACTGCTTGATAGTGGGCTTGTTTGTTATATTTTAATACTCTTTTTATTTGAAATACCAGCTTATTCATTTCATCTACTTTGCTTCTATAGGAATAAGAATCTACCTTAATATCACCTAATATACCATTATCAATAAATGTGATTTTTCTAGTAGGTACTTTTGCGCTATTTACAGACAAGTACACAATCAATCGATCACACACTTTCTCTGGACTTTTGTCTTCCTCATCTTCATAATATTCCATGTGTTCTTCTTTGATTACTTCATAATCTAAAATGTCGCTATAATCATAAATGAAAGGATTCTTTATACCTCCCATCCAACCATCAGGAATCAGCCATTTCTTATCATTATCATCAAAATGAATTTTACCTTTCACGCAGAAAGTAGTCGTAAATTTCTCCACTTTTTCTCTTCTTTCTTCTGCAATTTTCTCTTTTATCTGTCTTTCTTCTTCCTTTTTCTCTTCTTTTTCTATATCATTTCTCTTTTTTTCAATTATTTTATTCTTTATATCTTCTACGGTATATTGCTCAGTTTTTTCTAGCAAACCCATTCCAGTTAGCACAAAGCAATCTGAACATAAATCTTCTTCCCCACTTAACTTATGCATATTAAACCTTGACTGCTTACCACATATTACACACTTACTTTTTATATCAAAAAAACCCATAATACACCTCATTTTATTTTATTCTATCAATTTAATATTAATCAAAACTTAGTTAATACAAAAGTGCATCACAATTAATAATTAATTATGATGCAATCTTAATGTCAGTTTATCCTTGTATTTTTGAACCACAGTATTCACATTCACTGACTCTATCAACCACAACTTCATTGTTGGCACCACAGCCTTTGCATTTTACTACAGTCATTCTCTTTTGTGCTGGAGCTTCACTTGCTCCTTCCATTTCGTCTAAAACTCTACCTGGTTCATCAAACATATCCTCAATCTCATCAAGAATAGTCTTTTCACCTTCTTTTATTCCGAAAATAATTTCATGTCTATCATTGATATATGCTCTCTTAAAATATCCTTTTTCAATCATTTCTTCTACGTCATTATATACTTCTGTATATGACTTTCCAGTTCTTTCACATATCATTTCAATTTTTCTTACTTCTTGATTTACTATTAACTCAATATACTCTTTAAATACAGAACCCATTCTTCTGAATTTTCTTCCAAAGAATACTAGAGCAACTGCAGCTAATACTAAAAATACAAATACAGTGATAGTACCACCATCTAAGTCACCATTTTGATATGTGCCAATAATACCAAATATTATTAGTACTCCAAGTGCATATCCTACAAATGTCATTAGTCTTCCTGCATTTAATAAGAGTTTTCTATCCTGTCTCAATCTAAATATTAATAATGCTAAACCTACAGGCCAAAATAGTATAAATCCTACTACTATTGCTGGCCATGATAATAAGCATCCTTTATTATTCTCCATATTTTCACTCCGATATTATTTTTTTACTATTACTTCGTGTTCAGAAACAAGAACTAAACTGTTACTTACTAGCTCATTTATCATTTCTAAAGATTCATCATTTTTAAACTTTAATAATTCATCCATTTTTACTATATTGTTAAATACCTGCTCTTCCTTTCCACTATGGGCTCCCTTGCTTGAATATCTTATCTTTTCAAACAATTTGTTTAGAGAGCTATGATAAGAGCTTAAACTATCATCTTTTAGATAAACTTCAAGTTTATTTTGAGACTGTATTAGATAATCATTTCTTACTACTTCTGGCTTTCTACCAACTGCTAAAAATATCATAACAAGAACTACGACAATAGCTGTAACAATGAAATGTACTCTAATCATTCTCATCATATGATCTTCAAATAAAGAAATTCTTAGAAAATATAGTGCTACTTCACTAACTAAATAAATAGTAAGTAAACTAATAACTCCTGAATTGCTAAATAAACCTTTTTTCTTTGCAAATATTCCTGTATAAGCTACTATAAGGACTTCTGCAAAAACTACCATAGCTATAGAAAATTTGTCAATAAAGACTCTTTCTCCACCAAGATGAAATAATATTAATGTCAGTACTACAATTGTTGCTCCAATAATTTCAGTATAACTAATTCTTCCTTTCATTATCTCACCCCATGACTATATTAAATTATTACCACACTCAGAACAGAATTTTGGTGAACCTTCTATTTTTGCATTGCAACTAGGACACCTTTTCTCCAAAGACTGACCACATTCTGGACAGAATTTAGCATTTGGACTATCAAGTTTATGACCACATCCTGGACAAGGTTTAGGCAACATATGTCCACACAAGTGACAAGCTGAAGCTCCCTCTTTTAAATCAGCTCCACATTCCGGACAAGGTTCATACTTGTTTCCACAATGAGGACAGAATTTCACTGAATTGGTATATTCGTTTTCACAACTACTGCACACAACTTTACCTGATTCACTATTATCTTCAATATTTTGTACTGAAGTATCAAATCCACAGTGTCCACAGAATTTCTGACTAACTGCTATACTATTATTACAATTTGAACAAAGCTTCATTTCAGCTGTACTTTGTGCGCCCTGATTCCCAGGATTTCCTTGATTTTGCTGATTAGTATTAATGTTTTGAGTCATATCTGAAAATTGTTGGCCTAAGCCACCACCCATTCCAACTCCAATACCAAGTCCCATTCCAGCACCCATCATACCCATATTAGCTGCACCTTGATTTGTGGCAGCTCCTTCAAGGGTATCAAATGATCTTTCCTGAGCATAACTGTAACCAACTATATCCATCTCAGCTCTCTTAGCAAGAGCTTCTTTAAGCTTAATTACAGATGGATCGTCTTCTGGTACATTAATATCATTAACATAGAAGTTAACTAACTTTATTCCGTATTCTCCAAGAACAGGAACCATTTTTTCCATTAACTCATCCGATATTTCATCCAAATAAGCGTTAATTTCAAGGACACTTATTGCCTTATGTACTAAATATGAAGAAATACAATCCTTAACCCTTGTTAGATATAATCCTCTAAAATATCTGATAATACTTTCCTTATCAAATTCCTTTAAAGTACCAACCAACTTGACCAAGAATTTTCTTGAATCTTCAATTTGAATTCCAAACTGACCAAATGATCTAAGTGGAACAAATACATTATATTTAGGATCCTGTAATTGAATAGGCGAAGGGGTCCCCCACTTAATATCAAGAGAATTTACTTTGTTGACATACCATACCTCTGCCTTAAATGGAGATTCTCCACCAAAAGGCAGCTTCATTATTCCATTTAAAATTGGAATATTCATAGTAGTTAATGTATGTCTACCACTTCCAAATAAATCTAGTGCTTGTCCCCCTTTATAAAGAACAGCTTCTTGAGATTCATTTACTATCAATTGTGTCCATGTTCCTAAATCATCACTTGGGTACTTCCAGGCAAAAACATCAGGAGTACCGTCATACTTAACAACATCTACTAAAGCCAAAAACAACACCTCTTTATAATTTTTTCATAATAATATTATATATTATTTTTCATATTATGAATATCCCCCAAAAGAAAAAAAATCCCAGTAATTCTGGGATTTTCATTTTTTTTATAATTTAAACCTATCTGTTAAACTATTTAAGGTTTGAGCTATTATTGCCTGATTTTCTGCCGACTTTGCAAGTTCTTCCATTGCCATTGTTACTTCATTAGTATTAATTGCAATTTCAGTGGCACTATTATCTGTATCTCCTATTTCTGAAATAATATTTGAAATAAGCTTATTCATATTATCAACAGAATTCTTCATATCAACACTTAGGAAATTAAAGTCTTTCACTACTTTTCCTACTTCAAGTACATCATTGACATATTGAGTACTTGTATTTTCCATCATTTCATAATCATTAGTAACATTCTCATCAATATAAACAAGAATATTCTTCGTATTTTCAGAAAGATTATCAAATGCCCCCTGTACTTGTTTTACAAGTTCTTGGATGGTTGAAACAGTTGACGTAGATTGTTCAGCAAGCTTTCTTACTTCCTCAGCTACAACTGCAAATCCCCTTCCCTGTTCTCCTGCTCTTGCTGCTTCAATAGCTGCATTTAAAGCAAGTAGATTCGTTTGTTCAGATATTTGTGAAATACTATCTGCCATCACTTCAATTTCTTTAACTACTTCACCTTCTTTAATAGCCTGAAGGACAAGTTCATTTCTTTCTTCATACATATCATTAGCTATTTTTCTAGAGTCCTTAATTTTCTCCATTGTTTCTTTACTCTTTTCAATAAATACATTGATAGATTTTTCTCCTTCACTAGCTCTGTCTGTTAGGGCTGAGATTTTTACAGAAATATCTTCACTATATCCACCAAGTTCACCACAATGGCTATTGGTACTACCTGTTAACTGCTTAATATCTTCTACACTAGAATTTATATTTTGTGTCTGTGCGCTTAATTCTTCTACAGTAGCACTTAACTGTTGACTTGAAGCACTTACCTCAGAACTACTTTCTATCAGATTGCCTAATAAAGTTTTTAATGAATCAATCATTGCGTTGAAGGCTTTTCCCAATAAACCAACCTCATCACTGCTCTTAATATCTATCTCTTGGGATAAGTTTCCATCAGCAACTTCTTCAGCATTCCCAACCATCATTTGAATTGGTTTAATTATTCTTCTAACAACAAATACTAATATAGCACATCCAAATAATACAATAATAAGGGATGTAATCATTGCATTTATCTTAATATCTGCAATTGCATCTTCAACTGATTTCATTGAAACTCCAACGTTTATAGCTCCAACATGCTCTCCATCCTTATACATAGGAACTAGTACATCATACACGTTTATATTTCCTGCTTCATAAAAATATGTACCTGCATATTCCTTGGCATCCTGAGCTGCTGCTATACTTCCAGAATCACTAACTGAATCACCAACTCTATCTGTATTACTATGAGCTGTAATCAATAGATCCTTATTAATTGTCAAAGCATAAACTATATTTTCATCTTCTACTGCATTTTCTAAAATATGCTGTATACTTATTTTTTCTTCTTGCTTTACAATTTCATCTGCTGATATTCCAATTTGAACGAAATAACCATTATTCAAATTGAACATTCCGTATTTATAGTATTTTCCATCAACAGAACTTTGTCTAATATCTTCAATAATTTCAGATTTGCTTCCCGAAATTACTGGATACGCACTATGATCAGTAGGATACTGCCAAGAAATATTTCCTTCCATATTGGAATACACTATTACTCCATTAGAATCTACTATATTAACCTCTGCAACTTCTATCTCTTCTGACATATTAGTTACATAATCATTTGAATAAAGTGATGAGTTTAAAAACACCTTTGAAAGGCCCCTAATATTGTTTCCAATTTCATCTTCAATAGCTTCAACAGCACTTTGACTAATGTCAATCTCATTTTTAATTTGGGAAACAATTACCTTCCCATCTCTTCCCATTTGATTTTTCATTTCTTCATCGATTGTCTTTAAAGACAGGAATGTAATTGATGCTGTAGAAATTAAAATTAAAATCAGTGCTACCGACACAATTTTAAATCCCAATGACATTCCTTTTTTCGAACTTTTCATATCCTACCCCCTAAATAGATTTGATTATTAAAATTTCTATGATAAATATTTATTAAAAAATATGTATTAATACCATGTAATATACTATCTATCATTATACTGACATTAATCAAAAATATCTACATTATTTTCCCAATAATTGAATTTAGTACAATGGACCTAATAATAAAAAGGATCTTGGTATTTTTACCAAAATCCTTTTTATGTTAGCTATTCAACTAATAATTGCATATTACTGTGTTCGTCATAAGTTGGGTCTAGATTAAATGATGATGACCATCTATCATCAGATCCATTTACATCGCACTCAATTCTTACATATGCCTCCGGATTATCAAAATCCCCATTCACTGTTAACAACTTGTTTTCGATATTTCCTACTTCAGTAATTACTTCCTCTGCATTATTATCTGCATAGTATACTATTTTAACATTTTCATATTTTCCAAAGAAACTTACTGTAAGAGATTTTCTATTTGTAGTACCTATGTTATACTCAAGAGCTTCAAGTCTATCGTTATACTCTCCACTATACATTGGTAGTGCTACTGCAACATACTCATCCATATCAATCTCTTCTGGACCATATGTTACTTTTCCATAACCTTGAAGAAGCTGACCCGGAGTGAAATCAACTGGCTCCTCTTCATAAACCTCTTCTTTAATTGTTGTCTCTATCTCTGGAGGATCTACATCTTTAATCGTAAATGAAAAGTTATCCTCATTGTAAGTATAATGCTTTGATTCCTCTACCTTTCTTTTCATAGCTTCCATATCTTCTTCCACAAGAAGATAATCAAAATCAGTTAATGGTCCTTCAAAAGTACTTTTTCTTTCTACAAATACCCCTGGTCCAGCAAAATGACCTTCTAGGTATATACCATTTAATACTCCTACTAACTTTTCACCATTGTACTTGTATAAAGACATATACATGTCTGCCATTCCTGAGCCACCTGTTTTTTGCTTAAGAACAAGGAAACCATCTTGGAGGGAAAACTCATTCATATACTTTGCTGTTGTAATATTATCACTTAAATCCTTGTATTCATTGTTTTCTACTTTAAGTACAGCTATAGGATTTCCCCATCCGTATGTGTCAATCATTACAGCTTCCTCAATCCCATCATCTGTTACATCTAGATAGGAAATAGTAACCCTTGTATCAAAGTCACTTCTTTCATACTCTATTACATTTACACTATAATACTCATATAATTTATCCATATCCTTAAGATCAAGTACTTCTTCCTTTGGCTCTTCTGCTACAGGTTCTTCCACAACCTTAGGAGCCTCATCCTGTGATTTGTTTTCTGCTGGTGCCTCTGCTCCAGAACAACCGAAAAGTAAAGATAAAACTCCAACCAGTGCAAATAATTTAATTCTTTTATTTATCATATGTATCCTCCCAATTTTTTTCTTATTATTCTATATAATAATCTTACTATTATAGTATAGCCCTTTAAGCAAGTATTTTCAACAATGTAAAGATTTCTTTACATTGTCTTTATATAATTGTAATGAGGAAATATCTTTAAATCTTAACCTTGATATTATATAATATTTAAGTGTGTTTTTTAATTAGTATAATAATTGTTTCATATATAAATTAACTTTTGAAAGGACGTAAAAAATGAGTATACTAAATGTAAAAAATCTTAGCCATGGTTTTGGTGACAGGGCTATATTTGAAGATGTATCCTTTAGATTATTAAAAGGAGAGCATATTGGACTAATCGGTGCAAATGGTGAAGGTAAGTCAACTTTCATGAATATAATAACTGGTAAGTTGCAACCTGACTTTGGAAATGTAGAGTGGTCAAAAAGAGTTAGGGTTGGATATCTTGATCAGCATACAGTACTTAAGGCTGGCACTTCTGTTAGGGATACATTAAAAACTGCTTTCCAATATCTTTTTGATATTGAAGAGGAAATTAATCAAATGTACATGAAAATGGGTGATGTTAGTGAAGATGAACTGAACAAACTTATGGAAGAAGTAGGTACACTTCAGGATATTCTTACCCACAATGATTTTTATACGATTGATTCTAAAGTTGAGGAAATCGCTAGGGGATTAGGTATAGTTGATATTGGACTTGATAAGGATGTACAGGATCTTAGTGGTGGTCAGAGAACTAAAATTCTATTGGCAAAATTACTTTTAGAAAAGCCTGACATACTTTTGCTTGATGAGCCAACAAACTACCTTGATGAACAACATATAGTTTGGCTAAAAAGATATCTTCAGGAATATGAAAATGCCTTCATACTAATTTCCCATGATATTCCCTTCCTTAACAGTGTAATTAACCTTATTTATCATATGGAAAATCAAAAGCTTGATAGATATGTCGGAGATTATGACAACTTCAGAAGTATCTACGAGGCTAGAAAGAAACAAGTAGAAGCTGCATACAAGAAGCAACAGCAAGAAATTGCTGAACTTAAGGATTTCGTTCAAAGAAACAAGGCTAGGGTTGCTACAAGAAATATGGCAATGTCTAGACAAAAGAAACTTGATAAAATGGATATTATCGCATTAGATAGGGAAAAACCAAAGCCAGAGTTCAACTTTAAAGCAGCAAGAACTTCAGCAAAATTGATTTTCGAAACAAAGGATTTAGTTATCGGATATGATGAGCCCCTATCAAGACCTCTTAATTTAAAAATGGAAAGAGGACAAAAAATAGCTTTAGTTGGTGCAAATGGTATTGGTAAGACAACACTTCTTAGAAGTATACTAGGTGAGATAAAACCAATCTCTGGACAAGTAGAAAGAGGAGATTACCAACATATAGGTTACTTTGAGCAGGAAATCAAAAAAGACAATTACAATACATGTATTGATGAAGTATGGCAAGAGTTTCCTTCAATGACTCAGTATGAAGTAAGAGCAGCACTTGCAAAATGCGGTCTTACTACTAAACATATTGAAAGTAAAATTGTTGTACTAAGTGGTGGTGAAAAAGCAAAGGTAAGACTTTGCAAACTTATAAATATGGAGACAAATATCCTAGTACTAGATGAGCCTACTAACCACCTTGATGTAGATGCTAAGGATGAATTAAAAAGAGCTTTAAAAGAATACAAAGGATCAATTCTTCTTATCTGCCACGAACCTGAATTCTATCAGGATGTTGTTACAGAGGTTTGGAACTGTGAAGAATGGACTACTAAGATAGTTTAGCAACAGTTAGTGGTTAGTAGATAGTAGGTAGGGTAATAAAAGCACGATTTCAAGATTTCTGAAATCGTGCTTTATCTTACCCACTACCCACTAACTACTATCTACTACCTACAACTTATCAATTAATATCTCACTAACCCTTTTCCTAATATCAGCTTCAACCGAAAGAGTGATGATAGACTTTATTATCTCATCTTTATTATCTATATCAATTTTAGATGAATTCATTAATTCAGTATATATTCTCTTCTGCTCATCCCTATAAAAATCATAGTAATTTGCAAGACTTTCCTCTTCCAAATTTGTGCTATCACATAATTCTTTTAAATCTGATAGTTGAAGAATGTTTTTAAGTTGGGAAATCATTATCAACTTCATAATTTGATTTTTATTATACTTTTTCTTTACAGGTGAAGAAATAACTTTTCCTTTAACATAATTGTTTACCATTGTCTTAGTAAGTGTCTTGTCTTCTTCATGTCTTTTTAATGTATTCATTTTCTCTTCAATAAAAAGTAATAATTGATCCATATACAAATCTAAATTTGGTATGTCTTCTTTATCTACAATCTCATAACTAAGTAATTTCTTTATATCCTCCATACTTTCCTCCCAGAAATTTATAAATTTATTATACTACAAAATTGTTAAGAAAAAAAGATTATGTAGTTTTTAAAACTATGTTGTTTACTTTTTGTCCTCACGTGGTATAATTTATGTATAACGTAGTTTCAATAACTAGATAGGAGGGTTAACATGACTAAATATATCAAAGAGCCTATAAATTCACTTACACACCTTTCAGGTGCAATCTTATCCATTGTAGGACTTGTATTTATGCTTTACAAATCAATTATTAATCATAGTCCATTTCAAATAGTATCAGCAATCATTTTCGGGGTAAGTCTTATATTACTCTACTCTGCTTCAACTGTATATCACTGGGTCTTTTCTTCAGAAAAACTATATACAATACTTAGGAAAATAGATCATTCAATGATTTACATACTTATTGCAGGTACTTACACACCTATTTGTCTAAACACAATAAGAGGACAGATAGGGTATACTCTTTTAGCAATAATCTGGGGTCTTGCATTAATAGGCATAGTAATGAAATTTTTCTGGTTAAATGCACCAAGATGGTTATATACACTTTTTTATCTAATACTCGGTTGGATGGCAATATTCTTCATAGTACCAATATATAATTCCATTGCTCTACCAGGCTTCATCCTATTATTAGCAGGAGGAATCTTCTACACTGTAGGGGCAACGGTATATGCAACTAAATTACCATTCCTAAAAACAAAACATTTGGGATTCCATGAAATATTCCATATATTTATTATTCTAGGCAGTGTCAGTCACTTTTTGATGATAAATGGGTATGTACTTATATGACCGTGGTTAGTAGTTCGCTGGTCGTTGGTCGGAAGGGATTAAAGTACTTCAAAACGACCCTAATACAACAGATGTAGCTGAGATCTTAGGCTCAGTTCGGATGATAAACTAATCAAAAGAACACTTTCATTTTGAAAGTGTTCTTTTGATTAGTTTATCTTTATCTTTATTATTTTCATCATTCTTTTAAATCTTGGGATGAGCCATAGTAGTCTCATACTTTTCCATCTTGCTCCTCCGTAATCAAAGTGGTACCATTCTTTTTCAAAGTTTAGTCTGTTATCATAGTCTTCTATTTCTTTTCCAGATCTGAAGCCTGACTTAAATTCTGAAGAACTCTTAAGTTTTTTTACGGATTCATGGTGTTTGGCTTTTCCAATAGCAATAGGGTCCATTGCTTCAAATACAATTTCTGAATTTGTAAAATAGCTGGCGAGTGTAACTAACAGTGTTCTTATCTGCTCAAAATCAAAATACATAAATATACCTTCAGCAATAAATAATACATTTTCCCTATCTTCTATACTATCAATCCAATCTAAATCTAACACTGAATCCGATATAAATTTACGATTCTCATTTTCTTCAAAAAACTCTTTTCTAATCTCAATTCCTTCTGGTAAATCTAAATCGAACCACTTTACATTATCGAGGGATAAACGCTCTGATCTAGTATCAAGTCCTGCACCAATATTGATTATTGTACCATGTGGATTTTTTTCTATGTAATCTATTGCAATACTATCTAATATCTTAGTCCTTGCAGCAACACCTACTTGTGTCTTATAAAAATTCTTATTATCACCAAATATTGAAAAGTCATATTCAACACTATTTACAATATCAATAGCAATCCTGTCCTCAATCATCCTATCATCTCTCATAGTCTCTTGTGCCCTTGCCCATACAGGTATAAGCATTGTTTCAGGCACACCCTTAAGACCAGATACATCCTTCATATTATCACTCCATTCAAAGTAGTATAATTAAATTCTACTTCAAATGATAATGATTGTCAATTTCACTTTACAAAAAAATTACATCTCTACAATATAAAAACCACTCAAACCTGAATAATCAAATCTGAGTGGCTTATTAATTAATTTGCTGATCTTGAATTCTCCGATCTAGGTACCCACGAAACTCGAACTACTTATACATTTCCTCTATCTGCTTCTGAATTTCTTCATCTTCTAGGAACTCATCAAAATCAATTTCTTTATCGAATACACCATTTGGTGTTATTTCTATTACTCTATTTGCTATTGTTTCCACAAACTTATGGTCATGTGATGTGAATAACATTGTTCCTTTGAATGCAGTAAGTCCATTATTCACTGCTTGGATTGACTCTAGATCAAGGTGGTTTGTAGGCTCATCTAGTAATAATACATTTGCCCCTGAAAGCATTAGTTTAGAGAACATACATCTTACCTTTTCTCCTCCTGAAAGTACTCCTGCATTCTTTAGTGGCTCGTCTCCTGAGAAAAGCATTTTTCCAAGAAATCCTCTAATGAATGTTTCATTCTTTTCTACTGAAAATTGTCTCAACCACTCTACAAGGTTAAAATCAACATTTTCAAAGTACTCAGCATTATCCTTTGGAAGGTAATCTTGAGTAGTTGTTACTCCCCACTTGAATGTTCCTTCATCTGGCTCCATTTCTCCCATAAGGATTTTAAATAATGTAGTTGCAGAAAGTCCATTTCTTCCAAGTACGATAACCTTATCAGCTTTGTTTAATGTGAATGATACATTATCAAGTACCTTTTCACCATCTATTGTTTTAGAAATACCATCAACGTATAAAATATCTTTACCAGCTTCTCTTTCTGGAGTAAAGCCAACAAATGGGTATCTTCTTGTTGAAGGTTGAATATCTTCAATCTTAATCTTATCAAGAAGTTTCTTTCTTGATGTCGCCTGCTTAGCCTTTGAAGCATTTGAACTAAATCTTGCGATAAAGTTTTGTAGTTCTTTAATTTTCTCTTCTGCTTTTCTATTTTGATCTTTCATTAGTTTAAGAGCTAGCTGACTTGACTCATACCAGAAATCATAGTTACCAACAAACATCTTAATCTTACCAAAATCAATATCAACCATGTGAGTACAAACCTTATTAAGGAAATGTCTATCATGGGATACAACGATTACAGTTTTTTCATAAGTGATAAGGAACTCTTCTAACCAGCTAATTGCTTTAAAGTCAAGGTGGTTGGTAGGCTCATCAAGAAGTAATATGTCAGGAGAACCAAATAGTGATTGAGCAAGAAGTACCTTTACTTTCTCATCCCCTTCAAGCTCTGACATCTTCTTATAATGTAAATCCTTAGTGATACCTAATCCCATAAGAAGTTTTTCAGCATTTGTCTCTGCATCCCAACCATCTAATTCTGCAAACTCACCTTCTAATTCAGAAGCTTTTATTCCGTCTTCCTCTGAGAAGTCCTCTTTTGCATATAATGCATCTTTCTCTTGCATGATTGAATATAATCTATCATGACCCATAATTACAGTATCAAGAACTGCAAACTCATCATACTCGAAGTGATTCTGTCTAAGTACTGCTAGTCTTTCACCTGGAGTTATTGTAACATCACCTGTATTTGCTTCTACATCTCCTGAAAGAATTTTTAGAAAAGTAGATTTTCCAGCTCCATTGGCACCAATTACACCATAACAGTTACCGGCAGTAAATTTAATATTTACATCTTCAAATAACTTTTTGTCTCCGTATCTTAAACTGACATTTGAAACATTAATCATATTGCATTTTAGGTTACTTAAATCCTTTAAATAACCTATCCTCCCTTCTATATTAAAAAAATCATAAATATACATTATTAAAGTAGGAGGGAAACCCTCCTACTCACTCTTATGATTATACTGTTTTTTTGCTTCCATTTAAATACCTTTTTCAAATTTTTCTTAATTATCTATGATACTCTTTTTCAAACACTTTTCCAATCTCATCAAATCACCATTCGCTGCCCTTATCATAGCATCAAGCAATTCATCCTTATTTAGTCTAGACCAATGAATTTTGTAGTTAGACTTTAGGGCAAGTTCCCTAATATATTCTCTTATTGATCTACCATTCCCTTCTGGAAAAGGATGAATAAGATTAAGTTCGTTCATGTAATGTGCCAATCTAACAATATAATTTTCAAACTTTAAACCCTTTAAATACTTTTCCTTTCTAAGGTTTTGCAAAAGTTCATCTAATTGAGAAACAATATGTTCTGATCTACAAAAATCTGTCCTTACACCGTTTGTTACTTTAAATACAGACTCTGTACGAAAATGCCCAGCAAAAGGATAAACATCCTGGAAAATAAATTTATGAATGTTTTTTAGATGACTCTTTGAAAATCGTCCCTTTACGTAGTCTTCTTTTTCAAGCATTAATTGCCTTTGATAAGTAACGTCCGCTTCAAAACGTTCCAAAATCTTCTGATCTTTTATCCCTAAGAAATTGACCAAAACATCTACATCCTCGTATATATACTTAGATCTTACAAAATCCCTTCTATTATATTTAGAATAAGGCATAAAATCACCACTCGATCTGATATCTGCTCTTTATCTCCTCAATAGCGTCTTCACCTGATATTTTGTCCATAAGATAGTCTTCACCGACAACAAGAGCTTCATCCGAAACTGTTAATCCCTCAAATTCAACTGTAGCCTTCACATCTACTTTTATGCTATCTATCTTTTTTATTTTCTTACCCAAAATAAACAACCCCCGTACAACTTTATTCTGTAATTATTATATCATATATTTCTTTCCTTACTAAATAGTTAGAAAAGAAAAGATCTACTTTCTATATGCTATAATAATGGTATAAATATTGCCAAAGGGAGGTTATGGATATTAATACTAAAAATAAACAACTAATAATTTTAATACTTACTGTACTTAGTTTATTTCTCTTTATACATATAAGTCTGTCATCCTTCATAAAAGACTTCCCTATAGCTAGTAAAGGGAGCTTACTTATAGAAAATATGAATACTGACTTCATACCTATAGAGGGGGAATTCAAAGTATATGATGGCTTAAAAAACTCAACAAATATTGAAAGTATAAATAATAAAGTTAAACATATGACCTTAGATCAAATTAGAGTATATAGCTACCCCAAGGGGACTGCAACTATAAACATGACAATTGAGAATATCAACTCAGATATTGATGGCTTATTAATAGAAGAATTATATACTGCAAACAGAGTATATATTAACAATAAACTTGTAGCTTCTTCTGGAATCGTAGGCGGCTCAAGACAAAGTACCCTTAAAGAAAAAAACAGTATTCTTATTCCTTTAAATGTAAATGAAAATACAATAGATCTGACAATAGAAATTGCCAACCATGAACTTATTAGTGGTCAATTTGAAAAAAATATATACATAGGAGATTTCGACAAACTTTCCTATTTTAACAACCATAGACTTGCACTGAAATACTTTGGTTTAACCTTTTATCTTTCAGTCTCTGTTTTTCTTTATGGTCTTTTTAGAAAAAACAAGAAATACATTCACCACCTGACTTTATCAATAGCAGGATTCTTCAATTTTTATGCTATATTAATTCATTTTGAACCTATGGCTATTTTCAAGGTCAAAGGAACTATTTACTTAATTAACAGCTATTTCAGTACCTTTCCAACTTTATTTTCACAGTTTTTTAGTGCCATGACAGTAATACTTTTCTTCAAACATGGTTGGATATATACTAATAGAAAAAAATTCATGATAAATAACTGTTTAGTTTTTTTATTAGTAATTTTAATAATTATTATATTTGATGATATAGCTAATCCAATATATATTATGACACTGATATATATACTTGGCTTAATTGTATACACACTGATCGTATTAGGGAAAAAATATATTGATAATATTGAATGGTCATATAGAATATTTACCGGTTTAACAATATATATTCTTTCATATAGTTACTATGTCTACCTTACACTTAATATCAACCCTTATAATACTGCTAATTTTTACAACATATATATGGTGCTTGGCCAAGCCATATTTTACTTAGTAATTTCTTATGCTAGTATTACTAAGTTTTCAAGTAGCTTTTATCTTACTGAAATACAAGAAGAGAAATTAGAACAACTAGTAAGAGAAAAAACAGAGCAATTGGAAAGGTCCTACACAGAATTACTTCTACAAGATAATATTAGAAAACAACTTCTACAGGATATATCCCATGATTTGAGATCCCCTATAACGGTTGTAAAAGGATATGCCGAATTAATGGCTACTCACCAAATTAAGGACAAGGAAAAAGATAAATTCATTAATATCATTTATCATAAAATATCATATATAGGTAATCTAATAAATGAATTATTTGCTCTTAATGGCTTAGAGAATAATAAGGATTATCCAATGGATATAGAATGTATTAGTGATATTCTAAAAAACACTGTATTATCACATAATACCGATAGAATAAAAAGTACTATTGAAGAGGATGTATATTTAACTTGTAATGAAAAACAAATGTACCGATTATTTAATAACCTTATAGACAATGCCCTTGAGCATAGTAAAAATAACAAAGAGATTATCATAGATTTAAAAAGTATAGATAGGATAATAGTAATTACCATCACTGATTTCGGCATTGGAATTTCTGATAAAGATCTACCTCATATATTTGATAGATTTTCAAGAAGTGATAAATCAAGGAACTCCGATCAAAATCATTTCGGTCTTGGTCTTGCAATATCTAAAGCCATAGTAAACAATCACAAAGGTATTATTGAGTGTCAAAGTACTATTGGAAAAGGAACAACTTTTACAATAGAGTTCAGCCAAACTATAGAGGAGGATACAGATGAAGCTTCTAATAATAGATGATGATAAAAACATTAGTGCTATACTCAAAATAGCATTAAATAATGAAGGTTTTCATGTTGATATTCAAAATGACAGTAGCCTAGCAAAAAAACAAATCCAAAACAATGACTATGATTTAGTCTTACTAGATATTATGATGCCTGAAAAAAATGGTTTTGATCTATGTAAAGAAATAAGAGAATTTACTACGGTTCCAATAGTATTTATAACTTGCCTTGATGATGAAGATAGTCTGATTTCTGCATTAGAACTTGGTGGAGATGACTACATAAAAAAACCATTTAATCTGTCAGAAGTAGTAATGAGAGTAAAAGTACATTTAAGAAGAGTAGAACAAACAAGAGAAATGCTAACCCCTAAAAGGGTTATATTCTCCTCAGGAATACTTGTTTATGACAAAAGTATAGTAGAAGTTACAAATGGTACTATTCATCTGTCACCCCTCGAGAGGGACCTGCTTTTCTTTTTCTTAAGTAACCAAAACAAAACACTAACTTATAAAGAAATATATGAAAGTATTTGGAACGAACCCTATATACATGATAAATCAACAATAATGACTCGTATTAGTAATTTACGAAATAAAATCCCTCAATTGTCCCTAAATACTGTTAGGGGGAAGGGCTATATATATGTAAATGAAAAATAGGGGCAGTCGTTTATTAACTAAATAAGACCCCACAATTCAAGAAATAATCAAATGCACTGTAAACAAGTGGTTATAAGCCATTAAGTTTGCAGTGTATTTTTCTTTAGACAAAAAGCTGTACTTCATTCTTTGCACAACA
>JAOARG010000021.1 GCA_025210655.1 Bacillota bacterium | reverse complement strand
TTTTATTTGCTATTTCGTGTATAATTAATTCCATAAGTGCATCTCCTTAGTTGTTTGGTTTTAGTCGACTATATTCTAACATAGGATTTGCACTTATATTTTTTTTTGCCTTTTTTGACCCATAATAATTTTACACTAACCTGGATAGAAAATAAGTAATAGTTATTGCTTCCTAATGTCATCCTTAGTTTTTTCTATATAGGTCTTTATAATAGAGTAGTCCTCACAATCAAAATTAAGATAATGAATGTCACTTCTCAAACTCATTGTTTTTACAATAGATTCATCAATTTTATCCGTAAGAAAAATCACTGACTTATTACTATTAAGAATATCATTTGCAACTTCTTTAAAAATATTAGCTTCTTTCCCTAGATTATTTACACATTCCATAATTAATAAATTTTTTTTATGTATATTATGAAGTAAAGAATTTACCCCAAACAAATCAAAAGCCTCTGGATTGGCAACTATGTTACCTTTAAAATCTATCCTTCCCACCATCAAATCATCCTCTTTAGATATATCATAAAACTCATCCCCTAAACCCTTTATATAGTAAGAATTATAAGACTGAGATTTTTGAATTTTATCAAGGTGAAATCCGGACACACCAATTTTGTCATCATTCAAAAGCTCATTTATTATATAATTTTTTTTAGTATTATCTATTCCTTCAAATACAATTTTCATAATTTTCACCACGTTATGTTTTCTTTTATATAACGATTATATTATAAAAAAAAGATGATGTCTACAATTAGACTAGACATCATCTTTCATCTCCTTTTTATCCTCTTCATTATAGTATAAGAAAAACTCTCCTATTTCCTTTGGTTTGGAGTAATAAAATCCTTGATAATAATCTGCATCAGTTGATTTCAAAAATTCTAGGTGTTCTTCTGTTTCTACTCCTTCAACAACTGTATGAAGCTTCAAGTTTTTTCCCATCAAAATTATTGTTTCTAAAATTTCTTTATATGTTTCATCTTCGAAAAAATCTTGAAGGAAAAATTTATCAATTTTTATTTTAGATATATTCATCATTTTTACAAGGGAGAATGATGAGTATCCTGTTCCAAAATCATCTATAGCAATTCTAAAGCCCATACTAAGAAGTTTATCTATCTTGTCCTTTACACTAAAATAGTTTTTAGAAAGTACAGATTCAGTTATTTCAAACTCAACCCTAGATGTATCAATTTGATATTTATCTACAATCTCCTTTATTCTTTCAATAAATTCAACATTCTCTATTTGAATGAGGGATAAATTTATTGAAATAAAGAAATTATCATCTATAACATCACTTTCCAAGTTCTTGATATTTTCTGACATAAGAAAATTACTCTTCTTATCATCACAAGAGTGATCAATATCTTTTAGAGCTTCAAAGGATTTTTCCATTATCCAGAAACCTATCTCAACTATATCACCACTTGACTCAGCAATTTCTATAAAATCCTCTGGATGAACTCTTCCAAGGTTTTGAGAATTCCATCTTAGAAGTACTTCAAAGCCGTGTACCTTACTGTTTTTAACATCAACAATAGGTTGAAAAACAATATACAGTTCCTTTTTCAAAAGGGCTTCTTTTAAATTTTTTGTAAGGTGGTGCTTCTTGTTTATTTCTCTTTTAAAGGTATCCTTATAGAAAATGTAATTCTGACCTAATAAAGACTTAACTTTATTTTTAGCTATTTCGCACTTATTTACTAACTCAAATGGATCATCTCCATCATCAGGATAGAGTGATACACCAATATTGTAATCTATATGGAAGGGTTTATTTTCTATATGTAGATTATTTTTTATACTGTGATTAAGTTCATCTATAAAATCCGTCACATGCTGTACATCTATTATATTGCTAATCAGTATAATAAACTCATCACCGTCAAATCTTGATATACTACCATTAAAAGGTATATTATTTTTTAATACTTCTGCAAATTTCTTAAGAATCATATCACCAAATTTTATTCCCATTACAGTGTTTATGCTCTTAAAATTCTCAATGTCTACAAGTATAAGTGCGATTTTTTCATTGTATTTTGATGAAAATTTCAGCTCATACTCCAGTCTATCAATAAAATAATTCCTATTATTAAGACCTGTAAGGCTGTCCTTATATGATAAATTCCATATTTCCCTGCTCTTCTTTTTTTCTTCACTGATATCATTGAATATCCCAATGTGATTCACTTCATTTTCTGCACTATTAATAAATCTAATAATTTTGATATTTTCTATATAGTTTTCCCCAGCCTTATTTTTATTAATTATTTCCCCAGACCAACGACCAGTTAGATTTATACTATTCCACATTCTTTGGTAAAACTCAGCCTTGTGCTCATCTGACTTTAGTATATTAGGATCATTTCCCAAAGCCTCTTCAAAACTATAGCCTGTTATTTTTTCAAATCCTTTATTTACCCATTTTATTTTATTTTCCTTGTCCGTTATAACAAGTCCAACAGAAACACTTCCCATTATTTTCTCATAAGACTCAATTTTTTTTCTCATTTCGATAATTTTACTTTGATCATTAAAGGTAATAAATGCCCTTGACTGTCCATCAAGACCTGCAACAGAAAATTTTTCTATATTGTAATGGATATCTTTTATTTTTACACTTACTTTTCCAAATCTACTTTTTACAAAATCCTCAATTTTATCAATACCAAAATAATAATCTGAATCTAAACTCAATACTTCAACAAGATTTAAACCTAAAGAGTCATCGATTTCATCCTTAACAACATTTTTAAAAATACTATTACATTCTAATATATTCCCATCACCATCTGTAACAGCTATAGGAATAGATACACTATTTATATAGCATTCCAAAAATTCAGTATCTGCTATTTCGAGATTTAAAGAATCAGGAATAACTAGGGAACACAATAAATTTTTGCCCTCAATCCTTATTGGCCTACTATGAACTTTGACTCTTTTAACCGTATCATCACCGATTCTATGATTAAATACAAAATGATTATCCTTCTCTATTTTTGCTGCATCAATTTTTTCCTGGATTTTAACCTCATCATCTGTATTGATTTTTTTAATATTCATTGACTTTAATTGATTATAAGAATATTTATAAAATCTAGTAGCAGACTGATTACAGTCTATAATGTCACCATTATCACCATCAATCAACAGTAAAATATCTTCATGTTCATAAAAAGAGCTATTTAAGCCTTGGTCATAAAACATCCTAGTGAATTTTGTCCACATAGTAATATCATAAAGGGTAAAAAGTATTCCATCATTTATATACTTAGAAATATCTAATCCGTGCATTTCTAAAAAAATCGGTTCCGAATCAAGAATAATAACCCACTTGAAAAAGCTTTCGCCAACTTCTTTTATTCTATTAACAATCTTTTCATAATACTCTATGGTCTTTTCCCCATCTAATTGTATGCTTGGTGAAATAGAAATAATTTTCTTACCTAGTATTACTTCATCATCTTGAATACCAAACAAATCCATAGCCATAGAATTGATATAATCAACAACCCCATCTCTAACAATGATCTGAGGACTTGACCTACTAACTATTTTTAGTTTTTCCAACTCTTTAATATTATCTATCATTGAATCACTCCATCCACCTTAGACACCAAAATATATAAGTTTCGATTTTTAGTGACCTATTTTCCTACTTTCTTATTGTTCTCGTCTTCTTTTTCTGCTATATACAACTATTAATACTATAAGTGTAATTATCATGGTGGTCATTATCACTATCAACATAAGCAGTTCATTTTCGTTAGTTCCTATTCTAGAAATATCCGGCGCCTCATCCAATGATGAATCATCTTTGTTAAAATTAAATGACCTTGAATAATTATTTGACCCTATTATCATTACCTCTCCATTTAAAAGTGATACCTTATCAGGATTAGATAAATATTCATTGGTCAAATCAATATTATCTGCTATTAAACTTGTAACCGCTAAAATATCTTTTCTGCTATTATATATGGATTTTATTATCTGTATAGATGATACTTTATTATTATAATCATCTAATAATACTATTCTATCATTGTCTTCATAATCTGTGAAAGTATCATTAAATTTTAAATATAAATTAGGATTTAAATCCTTAACTATAGAATTATTGTCCGGTGTTCCAATTACGATCAAATTGGAATCATAATCTAAATCTGAAAAATTCTTATCCCTTACTATCTTATATCCATTGAAATCATTAATTTTCTTTCCTAAATAACTTGATATATCAAATACCAGTCTAATATACTCTTCATCAATATTATCTGGTAATACAAATGTCATATCATTAAACTTAAAGTTTTTAATAAATGGTGTTGTGTAGTCCCTTAGGCTATGGAACTCTTTCTCTTTAATCTTAAAATCAAAATATGATTCATTTGAAATAATTGCCCAAAGGGTATCATCTACACCAGTATCATTACAATCACGATTACCTGCATCCAAACTGTATTCAATTACTAAATTAAATTGGTTAAGTAATAAAAAGTTTTTGGGAATATCAAACTCATACATATTTTCTATTCCGTCTTTACCTTTCATCTTCCTACTACCGATTGGCTGTCCATTTATACTCAAAGTAATACTGGAATTCTCTAGATTTAATAAATCTGAGTTTCTATCAATAAGTACAAACTTACTTCCCCTAAGCAGCTCCCAGTTCTTAGGTATATCGATTAAAAAACCTGCCGAACTCCTTCTTACACCTTTTAATAAAATATCCTCATATCCAAATTGATTGATTCTGAGTTTCTGATCTATTTCCTTGTTTTCAAATATTACCCTATCCTCTTCACTTATTACCTGAATATAATCATCCATCTGTTTAACATAATCACTACTATTTAACATCATAGCTCCATTTTCAATTAATCTATCATTATTTGAAGCAATAATTAATAGATTTTTATCTATATCATATGGAGATATAGACTCATATATTATGCCATTATTGTCATAAAAAGATTTCTCATAAGGAAGTATACTAGGAAAGTATCTATTAACTTCATCATATGATCCTATAAATATAATATTCTTGTCCCTCACCCCGAGACTATCAGCATCATCTATAATTACTGCATTGCTTTCTATATTATTAAACTCATAATATCTTCCAAAACCCGATGAGAGTATACCAAAGGCACTTAGGATATTATCCCTTGTATTTCTTGGAATATAGAAAATATAATCTTCCAATCCCTTTTCATACTTATCATTCAAATAGGGATAAGGATAATTACTTAGATTAAGCTCATCTCTTTTTTCAAGAAATTCAACATTTACAAATGTATTATCTTTAATGGTAATCCAATTACCAGGGTTAATGTTATCATCACATATATTGCCGCTTATCCTATGATAGGTAATAAATTCAACCCTATTAAAGCCTTCCTTAAGATACTTTAAAGGTATGTCAATTTTTTGAGTTATTCTATTAGTATCATTCTCTAACTTCAAACTAACTATAGGAAATCCATTTACTTGTATATTTACATTAGAATTTAGCTCTTCGTAGACGGTACTATAGGTCATATCAAGGAATAGATATGGATTATTAATAGCTTTCCAGTTTTCATCAATTACAAAGAAATGGGTATGATATCCTACATTACCCTTTATAGTAATGTCATTAAGAAACATAAAATTCTTAACAAATCCTCCAATTTCATATGAAAGTTGTTTTGATGATTTCTTTTCCTTTGATTTCATATTACTTTTTTCTTCATTCACTTCATTGTCTATATCATCATTTTCCTTTTGATTTTTCACTTCAACTTCAAAACTCTCTAACAAATAACTATAATTGTTTTTATTCAAATCATATAGTACTTTTGAAATTTCATCTTTATTCATAGGACTCAACTTAATAATTAAATCTTTATCACTTTCAAGACTATATTCCCAATTATTCATTTTAATAAATTCTATAGCTTCTTTTATTTCACCTTCACTATCAAAACCAGACACACTAATAGAATACATAGTGTCTCCAAAAGATGAGAAACTAATAATAAAAGAAATAACCAGCATTACTATAATATTTTTCTTCATAGAAACACCTCCATATATTTTATGCCTTAATAAAATTCAAAGTGTTAGAATCTTTCTGTCTTATACCATTTAGTTTCCTTGCCTAAAAACCTACTTTTTATATTAGTGTACATACCTTTTATTGAAACAATCAACCACAATTGACAGTATGTAAAGTACATTATCAGAATAAGTCTTAGGTTTTTATTATTAACTTCTCCCTTTTCCATTGAAAGGGCAATAGTTATTTGAAGGACAAATATGATGTATGTAAGTAGCCAAACTACAAGATAATTCCCATTTAAAGATACACTTACATCAGTAAAAAGTCCTAATATAAATATAGTATCTGAGACTATTATTGAAGACAAAAACAAAATGTATACTGAGAAAAAATAAAATAAGTCAAATAAAATATTGAATTGTCTTTCTTTTAAAGAATACCTAATAAATTTTATCATCACATAGATATTTCCTGAAACCCATCTTGTCCTTTGCTTGAACCATACTTTCAAAGTCTCTGGTTCCTGTTCATAGGTTACAGCGAAGGGCATAAATGAAATCTTATATCCTAAGGCATATATCCTAAAGGATATCTCCGTATCCTCAGCTATAGCCCTTACATCCCAACCACCCAGTTTTTCAAGTATACTTTTTCTAATAATAAAATTTGTTCCTGGAATAGTACACAACCTAAAAAGTTTCCATCTTCCAGCTTGAGCCATCCACTGAAAACTCAAGGTTTCTATATTGATAAATCTAGTCAAAGTATTTCTTTCTTTATTCCGAGTCCTAAACTTGCCTATAACAGCTCCATATTTTCCATTTCTAGTTATACCATATACTAGATACTTAAGAGCTTGATTATTAGGTGTATTGTCTGCATCATATACAACAACAAACTCACCCACAGCCCTTTTTAAACCAACATTAAGGGCATTAGATTTACCTTTAGGACCTGTTGTTTGCTTATTATTTATTACTATTATTTCCCTATCTATATAATGATCTAGCACCTTTTCGATTTCAGATTCAGTGTTATCATTAGAATTATCATTTATTACTATTATCTCGTATCTATCATTTGGATAATCTAATTCAAGCATCGCCTTAACAGTATGACCAATAACCTTTCCTTCATTATGAGCAGGAATAAGAATACTTACAAATGGATAATCACGAATATCCCTTTCTAAATCAATATCAGTAGAATTCAATTCATTTTGATACAGATATCCAAAGTAAGTCAGTACAATGTTAAGTACAAGTAACAACCATATAGATATCAAAGAATATAAAAATAATATATCTATTAATGAGAGATTCATAATAGCTCACCCCTTATATAATCAATATCTACTGTCTAAATAATTTGTTAATATTACGATTTCTAAGTACTAATACTATAATTAGAAATCCTACTATTACAAATACAAGAATACCCACCAATACCCTTGAAAAGTTGAAGACAAACTCATGGACATATGACTGACCAAAATTTTCATTTATAGTGTCATAATCATCAATTTCAAATTCTTTAAAATTTCCATTTTCTATATTGAGAGAATTGTTAAGCTCAATGATCTTCACTATATCAAGTTCACTTAAATTTTCATCAGGAAATATAAATATCCTGCTATCCTTCGATAGCATCAAGGAAATGTAATTATTAGATAGCCATTCCTGATATTCTTCATAAGTTGATACTTTCACAATATTTTCATCATTTATTGACCTACCATATTCAAATAAATTAAGCTCAAAATCTGTCTTTTCTATATATAATGGTACTATACTGTTATCATGTTCCTCAGACATTTGAAGGTTTTCTGTCATTACTCCAATAAACTTAATACCAAAATTATTCAGTTCCCTACCAAAATCAACCATCTTTTGAAATTGTCTTGGTGAAAGAGTTCCATCAATTTTTATTAAATAATCCGACTTATAATAAGATTTAAAATTATTCTTCAAAATACCAATATCCTTATCAATAAAAGGACTAACTGTAAAAGCAGATTTGTAATCAAAATTTCCCATACAAGAAATCAAATCCACATTACTGACATCAAAAATAATAATAGATTCAAATGGTTTATAGATGTCAAAAATAAACTCATTTAGTAGCCTTTCCAATAGTTTAGATGATATTTCCCCTATATTGAAATCACTTATTATTATTATATTTCCATACTTCTGTACATAAGGTACATTGTTTATTCCATCAGATAAATAAGCAATATTCTCCACCTTATCCCCGATCAAATAACTATGTTCTATTTCAAAACCTTCGTAAAAAAACGAATCATTATATGAAAAAGCTATATAATTTGAATTACCTAAGCTATAAGATAAATTTAATGATTCTGAAAAATCACCATATATGGGATTTATAATTAATGCATAAGCTTTTTTATCTAACAATTCCTCTACCAATCCATTATCTAATACTGGAGACACTAATATCTTAGATTCACTACCAAAATAGTCCGGTTTTAATACCACTACATCCTCAACAGAATTAACAAACCTCTCCAAGTATGCAGACTTATCATAATCAAAATTTCCGTAATTATAGTATTCAACTTCATTACCATAGTCAAAATCTAATAGTAAGACAATCAAAGATAATAAGAATATACTTATAAAGATTTTTTTAAACATCGTACTCAAGTTCTTTCACCACAAGTTCCTTATAATGGAACTGGTTTTTCACATCCTCATCATACTCTTTCAATCCAATTTTTATCTCAAACTTCAATTGTTCAATACTATCTGACTTAGTTAAGACTATGGTTTTTAACATTTCTTTTATTCTCTTCTTAACAACTTCAGCTCCTTCAACACCAGTGTGGGGCATTACTACTGAAAACCTATCATCTTCTATTCTAAATTGTTTATCTTCCCTTCTTAGGGAGTCTTTAATAATATTTGACATTGTCTTAATTATTTTTGAAATATCATCACTAGCGTATATTGTCCTAAGTTCATCAAAATATGATATTTCAACAATCATAAGTGTCAAAGGAAACTTATGTCTTCTCGCCCTAGCAATTTCTTCAGCTAAATCACCATAAAAGTCCTTAATATTTCCAAGACCACTTTGCTTGTCTATTGTAATTAACTCATCCTTATCCATACACTTTTCCATAGATTGATGACTAAACCTTATCTCTTCTCCTAAATGTCCCCCTAGAAATGCTGTAACCGGTAATAAAACAATCCATACATAAACAGCATCCGAAACATAAATCCCAGCCATTTTACTATATAATATATATGATCCATAAACGATAACAATAAATGCCCCTAAAAATAAACCTGAAACCAAACTTGTAGCAACAGAAACTATAACTAAAACAAAAAGCATACTAAACATTAAAAAGTCAAGTTGTGTAAAATCATCTAAATAAAACTCCATTAAAAATGTTATCACTAATATTTCAATTAATATAAGTGACAAATAAATTATAAATTTACCATTCTTATTTTTCATTTTTTCCACCGCCCTTTGCAACAAAATATAGTAAAGCATTCAAGTTATCAAAAGAATAAAATTCCATTTCATTTTCATTTCCAAATCCACCTGAATATTGACCCTCAACAATTTGAAAACTTTTTATTTTTTCTTCCAATACACTTATATCATTAACAGCATTTAACTTTAATATCCTAACAAGAACAGAATATATACTTGTTGATTCAATATCTGAACTATATTTTTCAACATGTATATCATAAATAGAATAAATATCCGTATCCTTAACTTTATTAAACCAATCAAGCTTATCTTTATCAAGAATCCCTATTTCACTGAGATGTAAATCCACTAAAAAGGAATCTAACACACTAATATTTCTTCCGTCGCCATAATATTTTTTACTAACAACATCGTAGTACATATAATAAAATTTCCCTGTCTTATTTATCCTACCCTTTTCAATGATATCTACAGCATTTTTAAAGACTTCTTTCCACTTAGAATTTATCTTTTCCAATCTTTTTAAAGAGTAGAGGTCTAAATATGAAAGATTAATAATGCTGCTACTAGATCCATTTTCACCATAATCATTTACTAACATTCCCTGATTTATAGCCTTTTTCAAAAGAATATCTGATATTTTTTCTATCAAATTAATATACATCTCGTCATTCCATTTGTCATTAGCTATGAAAAGACTCTTCACTATTCGAAGATCATCAATCACTGCTCCAGTACTTGAATAAAGTTCACTATCCTTTATCCTCCAAGAAACAACACCATTTCTCACAAATTGATTATTTAAATATCTAAAGTAGTGATCAAAATCATCCTTACTGCTAGATGTACTTAGATAAAGCATATATAGCCCTATAGACTCTGACAATATTTCCTGGCCTGATGGTAATTCTGATATATTTGAAGAATCACTTAAATTAGTATATATTCCGCCCTTTTCATCCATCATCTTATCTTTTATAAATTCTACAAGTATTTTTTCTTCAACACTATCAGCAGATCTATCTATGTAATTAAATACTTTTAAAGTGTACTCATTTTCCCTTGCACAACTAGTTACAAGTAAAATAATTATCAATATCACTATATTTTTCCCCATAGCACACCCCACCTTATTCCTTTAATACCCAAAATAATCATCTATATATTTTTTTTGCAAAAAAAAAAGAACTATTGCATAATTTTGCAATAGTTCAATAATTATTTTATAAAAATATCTACTTTTCCAATAATAAATAGTATAAATACTACAAATAGGTGCCATGTTAAAATTGACTCCTTATTTCTACCTAAGAACCCTTCATCACCAGTTATTCTAGTATAATCATTTGCCCTTTCCTTGTATGAAACTATTAAAATTACTAGCAATAATATAGCAAATCCTATTATTATATATGCAAGAAAACCAAGGGAATACAAGTTAACAATCAGTTTCTCAATTCTGGCATCAAATACATTCAGATTATACATAGTTATTATTGATAAATTGATAAGCATAATAATTATATTATTAATTATACTTTTTGAGGAAATAACAACCATGGATAAAAAGATTGCCAATACAAAATAATATACACTGTTTCCAAGTCCATTAAATGTGATTCCATATAAAAGTGCTGCGAAAATCACACCAAAAAATCTATCCTTTGTCTTATATAGACCAAGTAAAAATCCCCTGAAAAATATCTCACTTCCAAGTGCGAATACAATCATAAATGGTATTCCAAGGACTAAAGATTTATAATTTCCAATAAGACTTGAAGAATCTAAAGAAAATTTATCTATAACTACTACTGATAAAAATCCAATCAACAAACCAAGCAAAATACTTTTAAAAACCTTACCTTTGGACATTCCCCTAATATTAATAAAAGATTTACCAGATCCCAAATTCTTGAAACTAAATACTATACCAAGTATCAACAAAAGACCATATAAAATAAAATCAATGTAATTTCCCATTGTAATATACTTAAACCTATCTAACATTTTCAGTGCAAATATAACCACATATATTAATAAAAATAAAAAATTTCCTGTCTTTATTTTTAACAATTTTCCACCTTCTATCATTTATTTTTTCTTTTTTTACCAAATTTAACACTCTATAAATACAATTTTATCACATTCTTATTCAAAAAAAAACATTCTATTTTCCTAGTTTTCTGGATGTAGAAGCAAAAGAAAACGATTTCAAAATATTTTTTTCAAAAAAACTGTTGACAGCTATTAAGATAATGTAATATAATTCATTCAACAACGTAAGATTATTCAAAATTTTGCGACAATTCTAAAAAGGAGGGTACCAAGATGAAAAACTATAATACTAATTCAAACTTACAACTGAATACACTCATTAACCTGGGTCTGGTACTCTTACTAGACGCTGGTCTCTTAGAATGCAAAAATATATATGAAAGCCCAAGGCAAGAATAACATTTTATTTAAATATCAATTTATCTAAAAGTGGAATCCTTGTAGGTTCCTTTTTTTTATACCCAAAATCAGTGATGAAGAGCCTGATATACAAATCAGCACAGAGAAATGGCGGTTGGTGAGAGCCATTGTGATAGAGATATCAGTACTAACTTCTGAGATTTATGAATGAAATAATAGTAGTTCATAACGTATAACGGCGTTAACGTATTGAGAGAATAGCAATGACTATTAATTAGGGTGGTACCGCGGATACCCCGTCCCTTCACAGGGACGGGTTTTTTTTGTAAAAACTTTGGAAAGGAGTGACAATAATGGATAAAATTAAAATTTTCGACACAACTTTAAGGGATGGTGAGCAGTCACCAGGATGTTCAATGACAATCAATGAAAAAATAAGGGTGGCTAAGCAACTTGAAATGTTAAATGTAGATATAATCGAGGCTGGATTTGCAATAGTGTCTGAGGGAGATTTCAACTCAGTAAAAGAAATCTCTAAAGCCGTAAAAAATCCCACAGTAGCAAGTCTTGCTAGGGCAACAGTAAAAGATATCGACACTGCTTTTGAGGCTGTAAAGTATGCTAAAAATCCTAGGATACATACCTTTATTGCCACTTCAGATATACACATGATGTACAAATTAAAAATGAGTAAACAAGAAGTTTTACAAAGAGCTATAGATGCAGTTAAATATGCAAAATCATATGTTAATGACGTTGAATTCTCTGCGGAAGATGCATCAAGATCTGATTGGGATTTCTTAGTAGAGGTATATACAGCTGCAATAAATGCTGGTGCTACTACAATAAATGTTCCTGATACAGTAGGCTTTATTACTCCAGATGAAATGTACGATATGATTTCATACATCAAAAACAATGTTCCTAATATTCACAAGGCAGACATTTCAGTTCACTGTCATAATGACTTAGGATTAGCAGTAGCTAACTCTTTAGCAGCTGTAAAAGCTGGTGCAAGACAAATTGAATGTACTATCAATGGGATTGGCGAAAGAGCAGGTAACGCTGCTATGGAAGAAATAGTATTAGGAATGAAAACAAGAAAGGACAAGTACGGTGGATATACAGATATAATAACTGAAGAAATAATCAACAGTTCTAGATTGGTATCTGAAATAACTAACTTCAATGTACAACCCAATAAAGCAATTGTTGGATCTAATGCATTCCTACACGAATCAGGAATACATCAGCACGGAGTTATCAATAATTCCCTTACTTATGAAATTATTGATCCTAAATCAATCGGAATCGTAAAATCAAATATTGTTTTAGGAAAACACTCTGGACATCACGCAATCAACAAGAAGTTAACAGAGCTAGGCATTACCGTCTCTAAGAATGATATAAGACCTATTTTTACAAACTTCAAAACATACATGGATAACAATAAAGAAATAACTGATAAAGAACTTGTTGAATTAGCACTTCAAACTATAAAACAAAGTAAAATACAAAGCATTTAAATAAGGAGGAGAAACAATGAAAAAGCCCATGACAATGACACAAAAAATCTTAGCAGCCCATAGTAATAAAGAGTATATCGAAAGCGGAGAGTTTATCGAAATCAAACTAGATATGGTATTAGGAAATGATATCACTACTCCTGTAGCAATAGAATCCTTTAAAAAACTGGATAAAGAAGTATTTGATACAGAGAAAATATCTATAGTACCTGATCACTTCACTCCTAACAAGGACATACAATCAGCAATGCAGTGTAAAGTAGTTAGGGAATTCGCTAAATGCCATAATATCAAAAACTACTTTGAAATCGGGCAAATGGGTATAGAACACGTTCTTCTTCCTGAAAAAGGTTTAGTAGTACCTGGTGATACAATCATCGGAGCAGATAGTCACACTTGTACATTCGGTGCCCTAGGAGCATTCTCTACTGGTATCGGAAGTACAGATATGGGAATTGGTATGGCCTACGGTAAGATGTGGGTACAAGTTCCTGAAGCTATTAAAGTAGTTATTACAGGTAAAAAACAAAATCAAGTATCTGGTAAAGATGTAATTCTACATTTAATTGGTATATTAGGAGTTGATGGAGCTCTATATAAATCCTTGGAATTTACTGGTGAAGGAATCAAAGAGTTAACAATCGATGATAGATTCACAATCTCAAACATGGCTATCGAAGCTGGAGCTAAAAACGGAATATTCCCAGTTGATGATATTACTATAGACTATGTTAAGGAACATTCTACTAGGGACTTCAAAGAATACTCAGCAGACTCTGATGCAGTTTATAGTAGAACAGTAGAAATAGATTTAAATACCTTAGAACCAACTGTAGCCTTCCCTCACCTTCCTGAAAACACAAGAACATTTGCTGATATTCCTGAAATCAAAATTGATCAGGTAGTAATCGGTTCTTGTACTAATGGTAGAATTAGTGACCTTAGGGCAGCAGCAGAAATAATGAAGAATAGACAAGTTGCAGAGGGTGTAAGAACTATAGTATTCCCTGGTACCCAGAAAGTTTACCTAGATGCTATCAAAGAAGGTTTAATTGAAATCTTTATTAATGCTGGAGCAATAGTAAGTACTCCAACATGCGGCCCTTGTTTAGGAGGACATATGGGAATCCTTGCACAAGGAGAAAGAGCCGTATGTACTACAAATAGAAACTTTGTTGGTAGAATGGGACACGTAGAATCGGAAGTTTATCTTTCAAGTCCTGCTGTAGCAGCAGCATCAGCAATATCTGGCACAATAATGGATCCAAGAAAGATGTAAGAAAACAACTTTAAGACGAAAGGACGATAACAATGAATAATGTACACATATATAAAGACAACGTAGATACTGATGTAATTATACCAGCCCGTTACCTTAACTCTTCTGATCCTGAGCATCTAGCAAAGTATTGTATGGAAGATATTGATCAAGAATTTAGTGACAGAGTTGAGGTCGGTGACTTTATTGTAGCAGGAGAAAACTTCGGATGTGGTTCATCTAGAGAACATGCACCAATCTCAATAAAAGCTTGTGGAGTAAAAGCAGTAATTGCAAAATCATTTGCAAGAATATACTTCAGAAACTCAGTAAATATTGGACTTCCAGCCATCATATGTCCAGAAGCAGCTACAGCAATTGAAAATAATAATAAGATTTCAGTAGATTTAGAAAAAGGTATTATTACAAATACAAGTAAAGAAGAAACTTATGAATTTCAGAAATATCCTGAGTTCATGTTAAAGATATTCGACGAAGGAGGCCTAGTAAATTATGCAAAAAAATACTGGTAGATATAATATAACGGTTTTAGAGGGTGACGGAATAGGCCCAGAAATAGTAGCAGAAGCAGTAAAGGCACTATATGCAATATCAGAAAACTCAGAGACAAAATTTGATTTTAACTTTAAAGACTTTGGTGGAGCAGCAATCGACTCACAAGGAGAGCCATACCCAGAAGATACTAAAAGAGCTTGTGAAAGTGCAGATGCGATCCTTTTAGGAGCAATTGGCGGAGATAAATGGGATGGTGTTGACCCTTCCATAAGACCTGAAAAAGGCCTACTAAACATGAGAAAGCATATAGGTACATATTGTAACCTTAGACCAATAAAAACTTTTAAGTCCACCTCTTCCCTATCACCTCTTAAGGAATCAATCATTGGTGATGGAATAGACTTTACAATAGTAAGAGAACTTACAGGTGGAATATACTTTGGAGAAAAGAAAACAATAGACAGTCCAGATTCCCTTTATGCATACGATATGGAAATATACCATAAACATGAAATTTCAAGAATCTTAAAGACTGCAACTGAAATAGCTAGAAAACGAGACAATACAATCACAATAGTAGATAAGGCAAATGTACTTGAATCATCAAAGCTATGGAGAAAAATATCAAAAGAAGTAATTCCTGAGGATATCACAGTAGATTACATGTACGTAGACAATGCATCAATGCAGATAATCAGAAAACCATCACAGTTTACAACAATGGTGACAAGTAACATGTTTGGAGATATCCTTTCAGATGAAGCCAGTGTAATCACAGGATCAATAGGAATGCTTCCATCAGCAAGTTTAGGAGAAAATAGCAAAGGAATTTACGAGCCAATCCACGGTTCAGCACCAGATATCGCAGGACAAAACATTGCCAATCCAGTAGGAACAATCCTATCTGCCGCAATGATGTTAAAATACTCATTCAACATGGACAAAGAGTCTACTATTATAGAAACAGCAGTAGAAAATGTCCTAGACAGAGGAATAATGACAATCGATTTATCACCAGAAAACTATGTATCTACAAGTGAGTTTGGTGACATGGTAAGTAAAGAGATATACAGCATTTATAAAAATTCATAATATTTAGAATTTTAACTTGCTGACTAGTAATGTATACTGTATAATAACAGTACAAAACAAGGTTAAAAAACTTAAGTTTTTTTATATGCGGTAATTCATACTCCATTCTCTTAAGAGAAACCACAAAAAAATATTATTTATCCGTAAATTTATAATATTCAAATAAAAATTATCTGGATTATCGCAAATAGGCCCGTCATTGATGGGCCTATTACTATTTTTTGATATTATTTTTCATGCCTAAGATAGCCTAAAGCTGCTCTGACCGCGCCTAATTTTTGCTTTGCAATTAGCCTAAGGTTGTTTTTAAGTGCTGCTTTTCCTTTTGAAAAGCTGATTAGTACTCCTGCCGTCGTGAATAATATTCACTTCGTTCATGGGTAGTGACAAAGCTAATTTCACTACTTCATCGATTAGAGATTGCTTTGCAATCATCAATGAAGTTTTACTATGGTAAAACAATATAATAAAATACCTTTTTAAACTTATTATCCAAAAAAATCCCCAATGTTATCACATTGAGGATTACTTTGCTTAAACTATATATTACACACTCAAAATATCTACTAGTGTTTTCTCTCCTTTTGGGACTTTCTTATACTGCTTATACTTTTTTATTGCAAATATAAGTTTATCTATATCTTGAAAATAATCTTTCACAAATTCCGCACTTTTAACATCTTTCATTTTAAGTTTTGCTTTACAATACACACTGGGTTTTAAACCTAATTTATTAAATTCCTTTAATTTCCCCTCACATAGTATAACAAGAATTTCAATTTCCGGAGCAGTAATTATATTAATAAGATCTACTTGATGTTGATATGCTTTACTCAATTTAAAGTTCTCTTTTCTTGAATCCAATACCCTTAGTACTGTTATCCTCTCTTTAAATCCTTTGTTTAAATACTTTTTCTCAAACCTAGTGCTATTTCTACAACGGATTATTTCTCCATCAAGTAATTGATCCTCATTAAAAATTAATAAGTTATTCTCAAGTAATAACTCCATAATTGCTTGCTCAGCATTCCCTTCACAGATACATGCTACAATACTATTAAGCTCCATGTCTATCACCTAACTTCTTGAATACTTTATTTAGGCCAATATAAGAATAGTAATCTGGAGCGGTTCCTTTTAATAAGTCACTCTGATAAGCATCACTTTTCTTAACATCATTTCTTATTGATTGATTAGATAAGTTCTCTGCATAAATACCACCATTATTCCTAATTATATAGATATTATCCTTTCTTTCAAACTCATCAAGTAATTCTGGGTAATGAGTTGTAAATATTATGGTGGCTCCCTTTTTATTAACCTTCTTGTTCATGAAAAACCTTATTAATGTAGCAACAATTTCCTTATTAAAGTGATTTTCCAGTTCATCTATAATCAAATATCCTCCAGAAGAAAGTACAATCATTGCATTAATAAATACATTTATGCCCTTTACAGTACCAGAAGAAAGGTAATTATTTAATTTATCTAACGAGTAAATAACGATTTCTTCCCTACCTTTAAATTTTAGTCTCAGTTCTACATCTTGCTCAAATTCTTCATCAACGTTTACTTTAAAATACTCTATACTTGAATCTAAAAAAGATATCAATTCCTGTGGAAAATCACCCAATATTCTAATCAAATTGACATTAGTCCAATTAATTAGGTCTTGGAACATCACCCTGCTATTATTTCTCTTATTCAGAGCAATTATAATACTAATATCTTCAGGTAAAAATTCTTCATCACCTTTTCTTACTTGAATAGGTTCCATATTAGTAAAATCAAATATACTCTTCTTTGTTTTAATAGATGTTATTTTCTTACTCCATAAACTCTCTTTGGCTATGACATACTTATCATCATCTGAACCCATTCCCTTTTCAGCTTTAATCTTAGTTTCTAGTCTATATATATAATCACTAGAATCCGTAAAATATACATCAAAATCTATCTCTTCACCACTAGAAATACCATCCAAAATAACATTTGTTTCTATCTTATTTATAGGCTCATTATTTAACATATTTAGTATGAATGAAATAACTTTTAATGTCGTCGTTTTACCAGATGCATTTATTCCTATCATGGCAAGTACATTATTCAAATATATTTTTGGTGAAATTTCAAATAACATATCGTTATTATCTCTCATAACACGGTCTAATGCTAAGAAATCTATCTCCAATTCTTTCGAAAACAAATTAAGGCCTTTAGCTTTAACTTTCAATAATTTCATTTCCACAACTCCTCTTAAACAGTTTATGCGTTTTATTATGTTTATTTTATAATAAAAAATCATACACTTCAAGGTTTTTATAAAATTTAAACACAATAACTGTTTAAATATCATCAGATGCTTGTGTCATAAAATTCTCAACTTAAATCCAAAAATTGTTCTTCATCTTATTTCTATCTAGTAATTTGATAAATTGTTCTTTCACTTTATAACCTTTACATTTAATATATCCTCAGTCAGAATTTTTCTTTGGAAAATAAACTATATATACTTTTCATATAATATTTCGATGAAATTTCTTTAAGTAATTGTCTTACATGCCTATATCTCTAAAATCTACTATTTCTAATGAAAATTTAACATCAGATTTATCGTTATAATTAAGAATTATCATGTTTAGTTCATCAATTTGCTTTTCATTATATACACCTACTAAAACAATTACACATTCGATTTTCCTTCCACTATATCTGTCATTATTAAGATTTTCACAGTACTTTTTGACAGATCGTCTTACTATTTCTGGTGGAACAAATCCTCTTTTACTTGTTTTAATTTCAAATAATTTTATTTTTTTATTATCTTCCATTAAGCCATCTACTTCAAGTTTCCCTCTAAAACCTTCAGAAAGTAATATGTTCCTTTTAATCTCTTTTTTATATTTTCTTTCTAAATACTTAATTGTTAATTCCTCAACTAGTATTCCAAAATGAGTTGCCTTTAAATATTTATTGTCATCATTCACCATAAAGCTATCTTCAGTACCATCTTCTTTTATTACTTCTGATATCTCTTCAGCTTCTTTTAAAATCTTGTTTTCTATTTCTTGATGAGATTGAAATTTATAACTAAAATAGGAATCACTATTCCTAATAATTGCAGCTATATTTTGTAGAAAATCAAGTTCTGTTATTAAAGTAGCAATCACCAATATTGATAGAAAATAATTACTATTGCTATTTGAAACTAAAGACAAACCAACAATCAAAGTTACACCTATAAGCTTCATTAGTTTTTCTTTCAAGATATTAAAAATTGAAATTATAATCATCAACAAACTTATACTAATAATAACAATACCTACCAATTCATTCATTGGTACATTAGTCACATAATTCAAGTTCTTCACCTACTTCTTAATCCGTAAAATATGAGTTCAGTATTTTTATACCATTACTCTTTATCTCACTTCTTTTACTTTTATTGGATTCTTTCTTACTTTGAACTTCTGACATTCTCTTATATGTATATTCACTATTAGGTCTAATATCATTAGATTTATTAAAATATTTTTCACCCAAATAAATCAAACCTAAATTGTTATATATGTTGCCAATATTTGCATATAACCAACCGGCATTCTCTTTATCTAGCTCAATAGCTTTATGATATTCAGCTATAGCCTGATCATATAATTCGTGATTATATAGTACGTTTCCTAATTTACCATGATAATCACTATTTTCATTATTCATCTCTAAACACCTATCAAATAGATATAGAGCAACATCATTATTACTATTTTCATACATATGATTTGCGTAAGTATAAAGAATCCCTTCATTTTTAGGATCTAACAAATAAGACTTATGTAGAAACTCGTGTGCAATATCCATACGACTATCTTTACTATATTCTTTGTGTAACTTAAGTAAAACAGGCACTTCATTCCCAAATTTAGTTTCTAAATCTTTTAATACTAATTTTGCATCCTCCTCTTTATTACAATAATTTAAACAGTCATAATACCTAATAACACACTCATGCTTTGTATATAGTAACTCTATATTTTCTTTACAAATTTTTAAAGCTATTGAATAAACCCCATCATTCATATAATTAAATACTAGCCAGTCTAAAGCTATACTATCTCCATTCTTAATTAACTTTAAGTAATCTTCTACTGAATTTTTAGGATCTATCATATACTCAATATGTAGTCTTACGTAATAATTTTTTTGAATCTCTTCTTCGGTCATATTCAACTTACTTTCTGTGTATTTATCATATTCCTTAAGATCCTCTTCATATTCATTTTTTCGATACATTTCGCTCCATTTTTCTTCGCCTGTTTTTTCATCTACTTCAGTCACCTCTGATATCGTTTCTGTATTTTCTTCAATTTCTCGTATTCTTCCTAAAGTTCTAATTCTTTCTCTAATTCTGTTACATACAGGACCAGTTGCTGCGTTCCACGATTTATCTTCTCGACCAGTTTCATATTCACCTAGTGTCATACCAAGTATATCGGATGGAATTCTTAGTTCCTTATCCCTTGGTTTAACAATAAATGACCTACCATACCCTAGTTTTCCAATAAACATTCCAAGCTCAAATAATACATTATCTCTGACTACAGGAGTTTTTTGACCCCTTAAAGTAACTTCATCATCTGGCGAAAAAACAAATATACCAAAGTCTGAGTTCTCTAATTGCCTCAATATTTCTTTAATTGAGGAGCTCTATATTTATCTCCTCCAACAAACTTATTAATAATTGCTTATATTGCAAGTTCACTCAACTTTTCCTACTAAAAAACAATCTCGGACATGATACAAGATATATCAAATGATAAACTGACCTTAATAATTAATATGGAGCAACATAATGAAATAAATCCACAACCTTCTGATTTGCTTGTCAGGCATTCTGCCTCGATAAACTAAGGGATTAAAAGACAATATTAAGTTAACATCCAACCTCAAGCTTGATTGTTAACTATTAGTTTTACTCATCTCAAATCAAAATCAACCATAGTAAATATAATAAAGAAATGTTAAAATTTATTCTAGAGGTAGAAATCATATTGCTTCAACAATACATATAATAGGAGTGAAATTAATGAAGAGAAAAATTATAGTATTTGCACTTGGTATAGCTCTATGTACAAGTTCAGCTACATTTGCTACTGGGGATCCACAAGGAAATGATGCTCTTGTTGCAAAAACAAATCAATCACTTGTAGCTACTGATGTTGTCAAAGTAGAAAACAAAGTAATGACTCAGCTACCTGAAGCTTATAAATCTCTAATACCAGAACTAGAGGAAGGTGCTCAACTAATTTTTGACAATGCAGAGTATACAGGAAGCATGGTTAATAATATTCCAAATGGAATGGGAAGCCTTAAATTTTCCTATTCTTATACAGATGATCTAGGGACTAAGTATAAAGTAAATTGCCAAGCAACTGGGGAATTTAAAGATTACTTTTTAAATGGTCAAGGTGAGTTTATTATTGACTACAAAATGGATTCTATCCATAATGATACCAGAAAGTACAAAGGTAATTTTCACTATGGATTAATAAATGGATCAGGAACACACATATATATTACCTACAATGGAAGTGGTAGCACATTTTTTGAAGAGACATATGAAGGAAACTTCAAATTTGGACAAATGAATGGTAATTTCAAAGTTACTACAAAACATAATGAAGCTCTTTACCCAAATACTAATCTAATAGTAGAAACAGGTATTTATAAGAATTCAAAGAAAGACAATCACTGGATAAAAAAAGAGTTCAACAAATCAGGAAACTTAGTTTCATTTATTGAAGGACAATACGAAGAAGGCTTCAAAATAGGAAGATGGATGGGCCAAGATTCATATGGAAACTCAATAGGAAGTGAATATACACCTGTTTATGATTTTACTAGAGAAATTAAATAGCTATATAAAAACACATATCCAAATTAAGGAAAAGATAATATTTTTCCATTATACTATTATAGACAGGTAATCTTGGAGGAATACTATGAATATAAAAAACAAAAAATGTATCATTGGAATTATTATTATAATTCTGTTTATTACTTTTACTTCTATTAATTCGAAAACACCTAATACAACACTAGAAGGAAGCTGGTTAGCTTATGATGGATTTGGAAAAGATTTAATAATTAAAGACAAGACCATTATATTTTCATCAGGAAAAGAACACAAATACAGAGTAGAAGATGATAAACTATTCATCAGAATAAGCGAATTCGACAGAATCATTTCATTCAAAATCCATGGAAATACAATGGATTATACAAATACACACAATAATGAAAGTACAAAATACATAAAAAAAGATACATTTAAAAATAATCCAAAAGTCTACAAAAAATTAATAGGACAATGGGGACTAGGAAAAGAACCCTTCATGATGATTACAGAAGATCATAAAATAATCTACGATCCCAGATACGAGAGAAGCTACACAATAGAAGCACAGGAAGATGTAATAATATGGTATAAAGGAGATAATAAGAATAATGCCTTCTACTTACCATTTAAATTAGATAAGGATACATTGACAATTATTGATGGTCATGCAGATTTAAGCTATAACCGTATAAAATAAAATTTTGTTATAATTTTCATCTTACTATCTCCATAGATTCCTATTCATTCGTTTTGCTACACTAATATAGTTTTCCTCATTTGGTTTATTCAGAAACCGGTCTACAGCTTGTATTAATTTATCATCAGCATATAAAAAAATATTTGCTTTATTTGCTTTGATAAGATTGCTGTAAAACCCAATAAGAGAATCTGAATCATTTATATTTATACTTTTTAACATAGGGTTATTAATTTCAGAAGTATGTATAATTTGTTCAGGATGAAGCATTATATCCATAAAAATAAGAATACTTCTGAATTTATTTTCCGTAATTTCGGTAAGTTTAAGTTTGTTTTGCAATTTAATTTGACTATAATTATTGTATATAGCTACAATCAAACCACTACCTACTGCAATTTCTAGCATTTGTAATATTAACTCCATAATACACCTCCGAAAATAATTACTTTTATAATCAAAGTTAGTTTCGATTTGTATTTAATTTTTCTTATGCTATTTTATCCACATTTACAATATTATCATAATTAAGTTGCTTATCTATAATACCAATATGTCTTTTGCGCTATCAAAAAATTTTTTTTAACCACTTAATTCTTATTATTGTCTTATTTGTTATTTTTTACGAATACATATATTTTTTATTCTCATTTGTTTAACTCATAACTCATCTATCGTATAAGTCCTCATACTTAATAGGATTTTTAACTAAGGATATGATATGTGTATTTTCTATTACTACTTCTGGTCTTAAATTATCTATTTTATTAATTAGTTCATCATAACTAATATATCTTTCAATATCTTCTATTATTACTTTCTCTATTTGATAGGGTTCAGCATCTATAATATTACCTTCATCATCATAGGTTAAACTATAGTCTTCATAAATAACGCAAGGTAACACTTCAATATACTCTAACAATCCTTCTTCTTTATTTGTTACTTTTTCTAAATAGCCCTTTATATCAATTCCCATTTTACTTAAAGAAGAGAATCTACTATAAACTTTTTTTGAGAACTTATTTTCATCTAAATAACCTTTAACCTTATTTTTTACAGCTTCATTTACAGTTTTTTCTTTCCTATCATTATAAATATAGCTTAGTAAATCAAGTCCAAAGTCAATGTTTAAATCTTCTTTCAATTGTAATACTTCAACTAATGATACAAACTGTTCCTGATCCAAATAATTAAGTGTATATGTTATTCCTTCAAAAATATTAGAATTATTATTTATCAGATCATACTTATTTATTTCATCGCTTTCATCTTTGGTATTAACCCAATTAAGTATTTCATATAAAAAATGGTATGCTGAAGTCCTATTAAATGACTGACTTATTTCGAATAAATTTTCTAAAAAACTATACTTGTCTTCAATAGCATTGAATAATTCTGAGCATTCCTCTTTAGATTTCACATTACCAAAATTGGTCCTATCACTAAAAGAATATAAACCATCCCTCAAATAGTATTGGAAATATATATCAAAGCTATTCTTATCTGATAATCTTCTAACTCCCCTAAATGATGTTTCCATAAATAGCACTTCAAATAGTTTATTAGTGTCTAAATCTGATTCTATGTCAAAATCTCTTTCTATAGCTTCAACGTCATATTTTATAAACTGATTTTTGTGTGTCTTTATATAATTGTATATATCTAAATAAAATATTTTTAAGTATGTAATTACAATATAATCTAGTGTGTTAACTTCCTTAATTATTGCGCCTTTTTCAAATTTAAGTATATTTAAAAACCTATTCACCTCCCTAAGATCTTTAAATCCTTCTTTAAATAATAATTTAAATATTTCTCTCCATTCACTAATATATATATCTTTAGAATCTGAAAATATCTCTCTGACACTTTTATCGAATATACTACTCAATGTAAAAGGAGGTATGCTTGGTACATATACAGGAATATTAATTATCTTATTTAGATAATTTTCTCCATCTTCTATTTTCTCTATTATTTTTTCCTTATCAAAAGATAATAAATATATAATGTTCTTAAAATCACCCAATGCTTTTACTATTTGAAATATTTGCTTAGCTTCTTCAATTTCTAATCTATCTATTTCATCAATAACTACTATTATTTTTTTTTCTCTTTTCTTTAGTTCCTCATTAATTTCTTTTTTAAGTTTCACAATATTTATTTTATCATCATTAGCAAACTCACTTAATGCATCTCCTACATCTTGTGCACCTAAGATTATCTTATTTATTATAGTAGTAAAAGGTGCTAATTGAGGGATATATGAGACAGGCTTTAATATTTTAGAATATTTATTTAGTTTTTCTCCAATTGATGAAAGTGTTTCTTTACCATCATAATTATCATATCCAATCTCACTCTTTAATAATTGAAAAAAATCAGATAACAACTGCTCTCTTCCTGAAAAGTACCAAGGATTAAATTCTATTACATCAACTTTTTTCTCATCAATATTCTCACACATCATATTGATAATAGATGTTTTACCACATCCCCAGCTCCCCAAAAGTCCCAACGTAAGAGAATCTTCATACTCATAATTATTTATTTTTTCTGCTAAATTTTTAGCAAAATCTGCTCTTTTAAGTTTATCTTCTTCAACACACTCTATTGGTCTTTCTATGTATAATTCCATAAATCCTCCCTATTACTTTTATTAATTATATTTATTATACTATAAATTCAACTTTATTCTCTACTCATTTAATATGAACTCCATATTATGTTATATATTCTATTGATGTAATTATATGTAAAAGACTGTATATGTTCAAAAAAATGAGTAAATAGGATAGATTATATTAGTACATTAGGTGCATTTAAGGAGGTGATTTATCATATCAACATTTCATTATAAAGGAGGATTACGAAAGTATATCCTGATGTAAGTACTAATTTAATACGTACTTGCATATATTTTAAGTTTGTTCTGAATTGAAAGTTTGAAGTATCGAATATATTCTATAGCATATATACAGGTCCTAGGCTCCTTAGGATTAAATAAAACCCAGCTAAACAGCTGGGTTTTATTATTATCTGATATATAATGCAATACCGTGAAAATAAAAGTAACATTTACATAAGTAAATAGAAGACTAAATCATTCAATTGATTAATCTTCTATTTTTATTTCATCTATTCTTAAATCAAAATTTTCCCCTGGAAAATAACCATGGACATGATACAAAATGTATCATACTAGACGAAAGACTGAAGTATTTCCAATGTCTTTCACTAGACGTTCAAAAAATTTGAACACTAGACGCGCACTTTTCAGAAAAAAGAGCATTAGACAAGGCTAGTTCATCATAAAAGATAAACTAGCCTTAATAATTAATGTGGTGCGCCCTGAGGGATTCGAACCCCCGACCTTCTGATTCGTAGTCAGACACTCTATCCAGCTGAGCTAAGAGCGCAAAAAATAAAAATGGAGGCGGCACCCAGACTCGAACTGGGGATGAAGGTGTTGCAGACCTGTGCCTTACCACTTGGCTATGCCGCCATTTTGATTTATATATATTACAATGTTACACATTGTTTTTTAAAAAATGGTGATCCATCCGCGACTCGAACGCGGGAGACCCTGATTAAAAGTCAGGTGCTCTACCGACTGAGCTAATGGATCACTTTATGGAGCGGGTGAAGGGAATCGAAC
>JAOARG010000020.1 GCA_025210655.1 Bacillota bacterium | reverse complement strand
TGGAATACCATAAATAAACTCTTTACTTAAATTCATTGATTTTTCCTCCTTATAATTATCGGTTACTCTTTAGAAACATATGTAATATTAACTTCGATTTTTATTATTATCAATCGGTTTTTTAAGAGATTGATATATTAACATTATACATTAGCTGGTAAATTTATCAACAATTTTACTGAACGTTTATGCACCAAACTTCAAAATTGTTCGGCTTAACCTATTGAAACAGTCACTTAAATAGACTTTACTGATTATATAAGTATTATTTATATAAATTCTAAAAACAAACACAAATTAAGCTGTTGACAATTTATATAAATTGACTTAATATATTTTTATAATCAAAAATCGAATAGCAATATTACAATATTTTTAAAATATTGAAGTGTCCTTGATCCTCCACTTGAAAAAAACTCAACTGTGGAGGGTTTTTTTTTGATTATTTTTGCTTATTTAACTATTATCGAAAGGGGTTTTTTATGACTAAAAATATTATCAAAGAGTATACTGAAAATAAAATTTTCTATCGAAATCTTTTTTATCTAACCATACCAATAGTGTTACAGAGTTTAGTAACTTCCTCTTTGAATATGCTAGATACAATGATGATAGGTAGAATTGGAGAAACAGAACTTGCATCGGTGGGAATTGCAAATCAATACTATTTCTTATTCACATTATTTGTTTTAGGTATTGCCGGTGGCTGCGGTGTCCTTATTGCTCAACTTTGGGGTAAAAAAGATACGAATAGTATTCGAGTGGTACTTGCTAAATCATTAGCTTGGGGGCTTTTCGTTTCCCTAGCATTCTCTATTATTGGCCTGATTATCCCAGGCAAAATTATCGCCTTATTTAGTAAGGATATATTAGTGCAAAACCTAGGAAGTGAATACTTAAGAATTGTAGCTTTTAGTTACATATTTACAGCTATATCATTTATATTTTCATCTTCATTAAGAAGCATTGGAAATACAAAACTACCTATGTATGCTAGTATATTAGGTTTATTAATCAACGGGGCCCTAAACTATGTACTTATTTTCGGACACTTTGGTTTTCCACAATTAGCTACTAAAGGAGCTGCAATAGCAACACTTATAGCCAGAATCATTGAATGTTCTATCATTTTATACGCAGTAACTTTCAAAAGAAAAACATTAAAACTTGAAAAAAAGGACTTTAAGGGCTTATCGAATAATATGTTAAAAACCTTGACTAAGGTCACACTACCTATAGTAATCAATGAAACAAGTTGGGGTCTTGGGAATGTAACATATATTGCAATATATGCGAGAATAGGGACTAAAGCTGCAGCAGCTATACAAATTTGCTCTACAATTCTTAACCTATTTATGATTTTTGCATTTGGTTTAGCCTATGCAGCAGTTGTAATTATCGGTAATGAAGTGGGAGCTGGTAATGAAGAAAAGGCAATTGATGCTTCTAAAAAAATCTCTATCTTATCAGTTATTATGTCAATACTGATGGGGATTATGCTTTTTTCTTCAACAAAGACTATTGTTTCATTTTTTAACATATCATCTGAAGTTAAACAATATTCAACTTATATACTATATATATATTCTCTAATAATGACTGTTAAAGTTTTTAATCTAGTAATGATTGTCGGCATTCTCAGGGGTGGAGGCGATGCCACATATGGATCAATCCTTCAGACAAGTACATTATGGCTTATAGGAATTCCCTTAGCTTATATTTCAGCTTTTCTACTAAATCTACCGGTATATATGGTAGTTACCTTTACTGCCGTAGAAGAACTAATAAAAGTTATCCTACTCTTAAGGAGATTCAAATCATATAGATGGATAAAAAATGTCATAGACCCGGGAAATATGCAAGAAGTAACTGCTAGTTAAAAAACAAAAATTACCTATTAGGGTCAGGCCACGATTCTCGAGACTACTTTTCCACCCAATAGGTAATATTTTTTCCAGCATTCAATTTGTTTAACACAAGCCATATAAGTATAGAACTGAGTCTTTCCAATAGTATGGTCTAATTCTATAGTTTTTTATTTAACTTTTTCAACTGGAAAAATTGAAACAATATATTCAAAAAACTGTCTTGAAAATACTGGTCTGACCCCAATAGATATGACTGATATTCAGGCAAATTTATAAGTCATTTAAACGCCCATTCTACTGGTTCATGTTCAAGATTAACTTCACAGAATCTATTGACAATTTCTTCAGGTATATTGCTTGCAAGACCTCCACCTCGTAACTGATCCATTATGACTACACCCAGCTCCTTATCACTTGCATACTTTAATCCTTTTAATCCTGCTTGATATTCATTATCTATATAATTCAATTGAATCTGACAAAATGACCAATCATATGCATCTACAATTTCTTTAAACAAAATATACTCCGTTAGGTAGTTTTCTAACTTGTCATATTTGAAACCACTTTGTCGAATAGCTTATCTGATAAGATTCGCCTCATAAACAATGCCATTTTCGCTTGATGACCACAAACATATCTTGTTTTTACCTTTTTATCAGTCACCGCTCTAACAACAGTTTTTGCAATGTCACTTGGTTTTGACATTTTCTCACTTTCATAGCTTTTTCTAGTTCCATTAGCTACCTTCTTTGCTGCATCTATATAAATTTCAGAAGTTGTATTTATAAAATTATCAAGCATAATATCTGACCATTCAGTCTTAACACCACCTGGTTCAATAATCGCAACGTCTATGCCAAATGACTTCAAGTCCATTCGCATGCTATCACTTAGTGATTCTAGTGCATACTTTGAGGCTTGATACCAGCCACCAAAAGGTGTTGTAATCTTTCCACCTATAGACGTTATATTTATTATTCTACCTGATTTAAGTTTTCGCATATTTGGAATGATTATCTGGGTTATTCTAGCTAAACCAAATACATTCACTTCCATTTGTCTACGTGCCTCTTCTAAAGAGACATCTTCAAGAGAACCAAATATACCATACCCTGCATTGTTAATTAAAACATCAATTCTACCTTCTTCATCAATAATCTTGTTGATACAATCGACAATTGATTTATCATTTGTAACATCCAAATATAAAATTCTGGCACCCATTTTCTCAATTACTTTCATACGTTCTAAACGTCTTGCAGCACCATAAACAACAAAACCTCTACTTATCAACTGCTTGCAAGTCTCAAAACCAATTCCTGATGAAGCTCCAGTTACCAAAACTACTTTTTCTCTCATATTTGATCCTTTCACATTTACAATCACCTAACCTCAATAAGTACTTTTAAAAAACATAATTCTATAATTCTCTAATAACGAAAATACCATCTGGTCTAAAATAAGCAATTTAAGTTGTATACACCATAAATCCGATAGAGGGTTTTTGTCTGATATTTAAGTTAATATTATTTTTTTATCACTGCCATAATGATAAACACCTCTGTATTTATTTAGTAAAGTAATCGAAGTAACAATCGACAAAGTCTCTGCTATTGGTATTGATAGCCAAACTCCTGTAGTCCCCAGCAATGGTGGTAATACTAAGAGCATTCCCATAATAAATAGAAAGGTTCTAAGAAATGAAATTAATGCTGAAATTTTCCCATTTGACACTGATGTAAAAAATACCGTTGAAAAAATATTTGTGCCAACAAATAAATAAGCAATCGCAAAAATACTAAATCCTGATCTTGCCAAATAGAACGACTGACTAGTTGTATCCCTAATAAATGCGCCAACTATGAAATCTCTAAATAGTATACAGAGGACAACTAATATTACTGAACTTATAGCAATTAACTTTGTTGAAATTCTAAAGACATTTTTGATTTGCTTTCTATTGTCCTCTCCATAAGCATAACCAAATATTGGTGCAACACCAGCACCATATCCAATATACATTGAGCTTAATAGAAATTGAACTTGAACAATAACACTTACAGCAGCAATCCCATTATCACCCATAAAATTGCCCATAATGATATTCATTGTAGCTGATACTACAACAATAGCAAGGTTAGTTACCATTTCAGAAGAACCATTTGTACAAGTGCGTAGTATAAATCCTTCATGTATTTTAGGCTTCACGAAATGTAACACCCTCTTTTTCTTTCTAGAAAAGTAAATCAAGTAAACTGCTGTAGGTATTGCATAAGCTACCCCCATACCAATAGCAGAACTAAGAATTCCCCAACCTAGAACAGCCATAAGTATATAATTGATAACAATGCTCAAACTACCACTAATTATTGCATTGCCCATTCCTATCATTCCTTTTCCTTCAGTTACAAAGAAAAAATTAGCTAAAATACTGATAAATCGGAATGGAAATACAAAAGCAAACCCTCTTAAATAAACTTTTGCATAAGGCATAATATTTTCTGTTCCACCTAAAAGAGTTATAATCTATTCAGTAAAACATAATGCAATTATCATAAAACAAATACCAGTTATACCTGCTAAAATTGTGATTGTTGTAAAGTTTTCTTTTGCTTTTTGAATATCTTTTGCACCTAAGTTTGCTGAAATAATTGCATTAGCTCCAGTAGAATACATAATCGATACTGCTAATGCCAAAGATATGAATGGGAATACAACGCTTATAGCAGACAAGGCATATTCGTTGATATACTGTCCAGCTAGTATACTCCCCATCATAAAGTATATAGAAATAAACACCATCATAATGACACTAGGTACTGTAAACTTTAGAAGTCCCTTTGTATCAAACGGTTTAGAAAGTGCATTGCTCATTTTTGTCCTCCTAAAATACTTAATATATTTACTTTCAGTTTATTAAAAACATTTCCAACCAACACGAGTCTCTATCTACTAATCATATTAAAAGATACACTTTCTTGAATGTTGGTTAAATAAATCTAAACACGCATTAGCACTATTAAGAACAGCAAATTATTATTCACTGCTCTTAATACGTATTAATGGTTTGTCTTGTTAGTAATTATACGACTAATTTTACTTGTATAGGACTCCTTATTATAACGCTATAATTTGCACATTAAATCTTGAGCAAACAAGTAGTTTATAATTATAATAGATTACTTTTTAGGAGGTAATGCTAATTGTGTCATCATAGCAAATAACTCTAAATCAGATTTTTCTTTTTTCATACCATAAAGCATCTTACAATCTGCTCCAACTGGATTTCTTAAAGGTGTTTCTTCAGTTACACATCTATAAATTTGATCTGCAACATCTTGTGGATCACTTGTCGGTTGATCTTTCATTTTTTCACGTCTTGCTGTAGTGAATTTCATATATTCATTACGCGACTCTTCAAGATCTTCTTTTCTTTCACCTAAACTTAACACTGAAGATGATTGGAAGTTTGTATTGAATCCACCTGGAGCAACAGATTTAACTTTAATATCAAACTCATTTAACTCAAATGCTAATGACTCTGTTAAACCATCAACAGCAAACTTAGATGCACTATATAGTGACATCATTGGTGCACCAACCAATCCCGCAATTGATGATACATTAACGATTACACCTCCATTTTTTCTTAAATGTGGCAAAGAAGCTTTGATCACACGAACTGGACCAAATACATTTGTATCAAACAAATTCATATAATCTTCTTCACTAGTTTCTTCTAAAAATCCCATAGTACCATATCCTGCATTATTTACCACAGCATCAATTCTTCCAAATTTTGCAGCACCATTCTTAATGGCTCTTTTTACACCTTCATAATCACAAACATCTAATTCCTCAACTAGTACATTCTCAAGTGATTTTAATTCCGCCGCATTTTCAGTATTACGCATTGTTGCAATAACATTCCAACCATTTTCACTAAACAATTTTGTAGTTAACTTACCAAATCCTGATGATGTACCTGTAATTAAAACTGTCCTTTTCATATTTTTCTCCTCTCAGATATTAAATACTAACTTCTTCAAACAACTTTCCACAAAGAGTATAAACTCTTTCAAGAGGAAATGCTCTCGTTTTCGTTTTATTTGATGACAAAACAAGTAGATTCATTCACCGCCGAGAGCAATCGCTCTATTCGTTGATAAGGTTATCACTAAAAATAAACATTGTCAATATTTTTTTATAATTTTACATCTTTTACTTGCAATGTTTTCACTATAATTTTATAATTTTAAGAGTAATCACTCTATGGAGGTGTAATGTGGGAGACATGAGAGAAAAGATTTTAATGAGTACACTGTCTTTGGTCACTGAATCTGGTTTTCAAGGGGCTTCAATTAGCAAAATAATTGAAAAGTCAGGTGTTTCAAACGGTGGTATATATTCGGCATTTAAGAATCGTGATGCAATATTCGAAGCTCTATATTGGAACATTAAAGAAGATTTAAATGAAAAACATTTCGTTAACTTTCATCCTAATTTATCATTTTATGATGCTTTATATCAATATTGGAATTCGAAAATAATTTTCGGTTTAAAGCATCCAGATAAATTAAAATATTTAGACCAGTTTTATCATAGTCCATACTACTCAAAACTTAACTTAACTAATAACTATACAGTTTTCACAGAAATACTTAAAAAAGCCATTAAGAATAAGCAAGTTGTTGATTTAGACGTTGATTTTATACTTATCGATATTAACTCAAACATAAATAGCGTATTCAAGTATTTGAGTATTAAATCTATCGAAAACCAGCAACAATTCATTGAAATGTCCTTCAGAAAATATTGGAGATCTATAATTAATTTAAATCTTTATTAGAGTATTTTTAGATAATAAAAAAATCCCCAATATGAGGAAACTCATATCGGGGATCTTACTTATGAAATATGTATAATTGTCATCATTTATTGTATTAAATCTAGTTTGTTTACTTCTTAAAATTATCTACAAATACATCCACTTGATTTATATATTCT
>JAOARG010000019.1 GCA_025210655.1 Bacillota bacterium | reverse complement strand
TTTAATTCTTAACCTTACTAGAAGTCTAGTTATGGTAGGAAATATTTGTGGGTTTGGGCAACGCCCAATCTTAAGGGGACTGGGGATATCCCCAGCAAGCAACTTTGTTTAACAAAGTGGAAGCTTGCCCGCAGGAAGGCAAAGCCTTCCGAGGACTGCGGTTTGGTTGGGGTATTGAAATCAAAATGACACACCTAGTTTTCTCTTCGCATTAACAAATAATTGTATAATCGCTATATTACGTGATATTCAAATAAGGTCTAACGAAGTAGTTTTCTTGCAAAGGATACGGTAAAATAGGACATCAAAAAAATTCCCATGAAACCTTCTATAATTGAAACTAAAGCAGTAATATCATTAGAAGGTTTTATATCTCCATATCCAATTGTTAAAAAAGTGATTCCGCTAAAGTAAAGTGGTTTTATCTTGTCAAGAGATGAACTAACACCTACATAATCTAGTTGAAGTGGTTCAAATGAATATAGAGCTGAAAATCCTAGCCATACTGCTATCATGGTCTTAAACACACTAGTTGGTTTCGTTCCATAGCCACCGACCAAATCAAAAATAAATTTTTGTACTAGAAACTTAGATAATCCAAGCACTTTTGCAAAAATATTTTTGTCTTTAGTATTTTTAACTAGAGCAATAGACTCAACTCGTCTATACTCCACATAGCACAAATCTTCATAATCATATAGACCTATTCTCTGATAATTCTCTTTTAACATCAATAACTGTTTTGCAATCTGCTCAAGACTCAAGTTTAGTTCGTTATAATCATCATTTTTATTGGAAATTAGTTTCCCATTTTCAATAAGTTCTTTAACACTATACTTCATCCAATCTATATAAATCTGGCCAAGTATTTTTGAATTATTAACTGATAAGCCTGTTACAGAATTTCGATCAACAAAATTCAAGTCCAAAATGTTATGGATAACACAAGAATCAAGGATAACCAATCTTGTTTTTTTTACTCTCAAATCAATATAACAATTACATTCACAGTAGTCAAATACTACTTGATCCAAAATTGATGATTCAAAAGTAATTTTTCTTGAATTGATACTACTGCCAACAAATCGAATCATTGTAGTTGGTGAATTTATATTTCTAAAACAAACTTCACCTGAATTCAACTCTGCCCACCTAAAGTTAATCGTATTTCCGATATTTGTTGAATAACGGAAATTTATATTTCCAGTTGTGACTTTCACACTTTCAAAATTTAACCTTGAGCCACAAAAATCAACGGATCTAAATGACAAAAAAGAACTATTTAAATTTGCATTTTTAAAACTTACATACTTACTAAAAATAATTGATTCTTCAAAATTTATTTCTTTAACATTAAATGTTGCGCTATTGAAATTAATATTATTTTTAATAAATCGTACATTATTAAAAATAACTTTTTCACAATTAAAGACTGAATTATTAAATTTAACTGTTCCATTATAGAAAATAGCATTTTTGAAGTTTGCCTTATCACCGCTAATACATGATTGAGTGAAATCAATTCCTCCAACAATAAAGCTATTCTCAGCAGTAATTTGAATATCAGTATTACTTAAATTTAAATTATGTATATAAGAGCAATTTAAATTAACCAAACCTTCAGTATTATTATCTAATGAATCAACATATCCATATCTTCTCTTTTCCCCATTACTAAACGTAACTTCAACAGACTTTGTTCTAGGCTTAATCATTAATTGCTTTTTTCGAGATTTTTCCATCCAAGTTACAGAATTTGAGTCAAAACACTCATCTATAATTTCAATTCTTTTTACATCAATCTTAGTATTTAACATCTCAATTTCCCCTCACTCTAATCATGACTTTGTTATATATAAACCGACTTCATATTATACCATGACACCAAAAATAAAAATAGCCTGTCAAGCAAGCTATTTCAATAAATTCAATCTATGCATCAAAACAACACAATCACTATACCCACGCATATAAAAGAAATCACCCTCAAGTTCCTGCACATCCTTTAAGTCCATCATATAATCTCTTATACACTGGCTTTGTTCCTTAGAACACTCGTCCAGTGCCTTAAAAAATTGCTCTTCTCGTTCTTCTAACGAAGCAATTAACTCTGCATAATGAGGAATTCTTTCTAGCATATTTGCTCTTGTTGAATCCTTCATTGACTGAGTGAGTTGACACAAAGCATCCATAATATCCATTACATCATTTATGTAACTTGACATACACACCTCTCCTCGTATAATATATTTAAACCCTTAGGTTTATAGTTATTTTTATGTAATGCTTGGATATTGTAACCTATTCTTAGATAATAGAAGTATGGAATAAGGATCTATCTGGAAATAGGCTTATCGCTCCTGTAGCATGACTACATTAAAAGACTGTCTCCCAGCCAACAGCTGTACTCCAAACTCACAAGCTGTATCTCTTGCCAACCATACCGAATGTTAGTAGCTTCGGGCAGCTTATGTTTGACAAGTATAGAATACTTATATGCGAGGTTGTTGCCATACTGTCGGTAACTAGGGATAGGTTTCAGTATCCAAGCCATTCCAAAATTTCAAAGAAAGGAGGTCCTGTCCATGAAATTACTTGTTGGTATTGATGTTAGTTCCGAAAAACTTGATACATGCTTCCTTGATTCTGAAGACCAGATTTTACTCGAAGAATGTATCGAAAATTCCATTGTTGGTGCTTCTAAAATCAAAAATTATATTTTAAAATTCCACAAACATATACACTATGAACGCATCATCGTTGGTATGGAATCTACTTCTGTCTACAGTTTTCATCCTGCTTCATTTCTTGCCCAAGATCAAGAATTAAAAGCCTTAGGTATTGAAGTCTCCGTTATAAATCCTAAAATTATCTCACGCTTTAAAGGGATGTTTGATGAAGATAAAACTGATTCTATTGATGCTTATCGTATCGCTGATTTCTTACGTTTTGACCGTTTTAACGTTTCAATTCATAAAGAGGAACAGTACCTTGCCTTACAACGTATGACGCGCTCAAGATATCAACTCATTTGTCAACTGACTGAAATGAAACAACATTTCCTTGAAAACCTATATTATAAGTGCAATACCTTGACCAAAGAACTCGATACATCTGTCTTTGGCGCTACAATAATGGAACTCTTAACCGACTCCTTGAGTCTTGATGAAATTGCAAATATGCCTCTTGAAGACCTTGCTTTTCTACTTCAAGAAAAAGGTCGTGGTCGTTTTAGCAATCCCACTAAACTGGCTAAATCACTTTCTAAAGCTATTCGTGATTCTTATCGTTTAGGAAAAGTCATGCAAGATTCCGTTGATATTGTACTTGCCTCTTATGCAAATATGATTCAGGCAACGAAAAAACAAATCAAAATTATCGATAAATCTATTCAATCACTTATAGATACTTTGCCTGATGCTAAATCGCTATTAAGCATCCCAGGAGTTGGTCCTGTTTATGCAGCTGGAATTCTTGCTGAACTTGGACAAATCGATCGATTTGAAGATGAATCAAAGATTGCTAAATATGCTGGTCTTTACTGGAAACGAAAACAATCAGGTAATTATGAATCCCAACGAACTTCTATGACTAAAACTGGTAATCGATATCTTCGTTATTACTTAGTCGAAGCTACCGCCTCTGTTATGCGAAATGAACCTGTTTACCGTGAATATTATCTTAAAAAATACAATGAAGTTCCTAAAAATCAACATAAAAGAGCTCTCGTTCTTACTGCAAGAAAATTTGTGCGCTTGGTGGATGTGCTACTACGCAACCATCAACTTTATGCACCTGAAAGGAGTGCATAATATCGATTGATTAATCGATGCGCATATCTTTTCAAATGCCTATATACTCATAGGTTTATTAAGTATGCCTAAATTAAGTTTTTTTATAACAAGATTCTTTTAAACTTATCTTGACTTACTACCACAAGTCTTTAATTATACAAAATTTTTTACCTAAACTTAGATACAACTTAATATAACCAAAACTTCTTCAGATTAAATATCACTTGATTAGGATATTTTGCTCCCAAATTGAACAAACTAGTTCATATTATGTATCAGTTGTATTATAATATTACGATTATTCTCGTGTTATATTTTTTAGTGTATTTGATATTTTATTAGCTAGTTTGCAATACTTTACTGCTTCTAAATACGTCACTGCCTCAATCTTATTATGCGCAACTTGGTTTCTTAAATGTCTTAAATCATTTATTAATTCATACGTTAACGAATCGATATAACCCTGTTCTTTTAACAAATTGATATTTTTTAGTGAGGAATTATAACCAGGATAGTCCGGCGAAATTGCTAGTTTATTAATTAAATTTCCAATTTCTTTCTCAATCTCCATCCAAGCGACAATTATAGCTGCAAAAGGATTAATTTCAGTAATATCCAAAGCATCCATTTTATTCTTTTCGTAGCTTTCTGAATCCACTATCAATTTTGAATTATCGATCGCATCTTCAATTTTATTTAACTCTCTTCCAAAATTCAACTCCAAATCATTATATTTAAATCGTGATAATCCTAATAATGATTTAGATAAGGGTTTTCTAAATAAAAAAACTACAATTAGGACAACAATAGGCCATGCCAAAGTGTCAATAATTGATGCAATAAATTCTAAATTAGTCATAATTTTTCTCCGTTTATTAAAAATAACTTCTCGTTAGTTACTAAAACATAATATTTTTTTACCACAAATACGATTATTTTATATTTCAATTTTGCCATCAAGAATATGATACATTTCACTTATTATCGAATTATCATTGTTCAAAATCATATTATATCACTATCCTAAATATAGATATTTTGATGTGAACCCCATTTGGTGGACAGGTTAAATAACTAAAACCTGTTTCTAAATTTTTTAAGTTATGCTACTAATCTTCTATTTTCTAATGGACTTCTTTTACCTAATCGTTTCTGTAATCTATCATTATTATAAAAATACATATAGTCATCTATGTCTTTTTATAGCATTTCATAAGTATCATACTTATTTAAGTAATACTTTTCTACTTTTCATATTCCAAAGAATCCTTCAATTGTTGAGTTGTCTAAGCATCTTCCTACCCTTGACATACTATGAATCATTCCATAGTTTTTCATTTTTTCATTGTAGCGATTTGATGTATATTGAAACCCCCTATCGCTATGCAAAAGTGTCGATAAACCTCTATTTTTAGCTATCGCTAAATCCAGATTCTTAATTACTAATGGATTATTGTTTCTCTTACTTAAATTATACGCAACCATTGAATTATCGTACAAATCTATTATAGCACTTAAGTATGCTTTTTGACAATTACCCTATTTTAGTTCTGTTACGTCAGTAAGCTGTCTTTTTTTCATTAACTTTCTTAAATCTTTTTTATCTAATAACGACATAGTGGTGTATCCCTCCTCATAATATTATTTCAGAAGTTTGCACCACTTATTATACACTCTCGTAAATCACGTACATACCAAAACTCTCCTCCTTAGTCAGTATATTTCTTTATACTTTCTACTTATTCACTAAACTCAATTTCCTCTTCAGCCAAGTTATAAATATCAATTCGTTGTTCAATATCGATTCTATTTACTAACCAACCTCTTATAGCACAATTCTTGATAAACTCATCAATATGGTTACCACCATCAATCGCTTTTAATGTGATAATAATACCAAATTTAAGACCAACACCATACTTCTTTTCCAAACGTTCTTTTGTCTTTAAACTAAGTCCCCAAATTCCTTTATCATACGCTTTTTTAGCACGACCTCTTGGATTTAAAACCTCTCGAATATGTTTTACGTTATCCCATTTTCTAAAGAATTTTCTTGCGTCAGATTCCCATGTATGAGTTTGAACGTCTGCACTTTGATAGTTGTTATTTATTGGCTTAATACTATTGTCTTTTAATCTGCCAAACTGAATATCCAATTCTGTATTTGTATAGTCTACTCCCTGATTCCTTGAACACGCTGGAAAATAGCACATTGTTGCCTTGGCAATAAATGGATGTTTTTCGTTTTTTACCGGTACAGGAATGTTATAATTATATGTATCATATTCCTCTGAAACACCATATAAAACAAATCGAATTTCATCATCTTGAGATTCCACTATTTCATTAATCTTTATTGGCACAACGCCATGCCCTTTCAATAATAGGTTCTCTTTTTCTTCATTCCAATCTGTTGCAGAATCAATCAACAATGCTTTTGCTACCTCGCGATTCATACCTAGAATATCAACTAGATACGATAATTTTCTAGAAATCCATGGAGCAGCAAAAGAAGTTCCCCTGACAAAAGCTTCACCAGTTGGTGTGCAAACTCTCATGTATTCTCCAGTATCTCCTCCATAATAACTTATATCTGGCTTTGTAAAAAAGGATAATACTGGTCCTGTTCTTGTATAAGATGCTGGTTTTCCCTCTCGATTTACTGAATTCACAACAATTGCATTTATCGAATCTGCCGGAGCACCTATTCTTAATTTTTTTTCTAAAGAACCGTTAGTACCTGCAATTACAAATATTACATCATTCTCATATTGAATTTTGTCTAAAATTGCAGCTTCTGGTGATATAAAATTAGGATTAATTTCAAGCTTAGAACCCAATGATAAATTCCATACTTTAATGTCTTTATTATTCGTTATTATCTCATTTATATTTCTTAAAATAGTAAATGAACTAAATTGATTACCTGCTGCCACACCAAAATGTCTTACTTTAAACCTGCCACATCCATCATCTAATTGTGGGTTTGATGATGGTCCATCAACGATTATTGAAGTTACTGCGGTTCCATGATTATAGTCACTTGGTGATAATGGAATTTCACTTGGCAACATATTATTAAATTCAACCCATTCTGAAAAATAAACATTTTCATCAAACATTGTATCTATAACACCAATCGTTGGCTCAGTAGTTGGACTCGGAATTTTTATAGTCCCTTCTTCAGCAAAATCAAAATCACTACTATCAAGCTTTGTCAAATCAGTAACTGCCATTGAAACTAAATATGGAGCCTTTTCCATCAATGCTTTAACTTCATCAGGCCTTAACAAAATAGTCGTGTTATCCATAACTCTTGTATAATGTAAATGAATACCTATCTTTTCCATAAGTGTAGTTGCCTTAATATCGGTATTGTATATTGTAATAATTGACTCATCTTTAAATTCTTCATGTTCTACGAGTATATCAAATTTAATTACATAAAATGCATCAACTATAACATTGACAAATGCCGTTCTTGCTACAGATTCAGATTTCAAAACAATCTCTTTTTTGTTCAATTTTACTACATCACTATGATATATTACTCCATCAAACTCATTAGCTAATATTTTTGCACTTTTTTGAAGTAAGTCAATTGATCTATCTATTAAATCCAAACTAACATAATGTGTTATTATGTGTTTCGGTGATTCATCATCAGAGAACCTAGCGCCTACTATAGAACTATTTGCTGTAACACCACTTTTAGCTAGCAAAGCTCTAATTCGATTGCTCTTTGCAGCAACTTTATTATAGTAAACACTTACTAAAGCGCCAGGTATTAGATTTTCTTTTTCCCAAAAACGTTTAAGTCTAATTAAGTCATTAATTAAATTTTGCAATCGGTCAATTTCCACATGCTGATTTGCAGGAAGCGTACTAGGACCAATTTGCGAAGTATTCTTTGCTTGTTCAAATCGTCCTTTGAGTTGCAATAAATTATTCATTCTAGGATTCCCCCTTTATTTCTCTTGAAATTTGGGTTTTGGATATACCAGTAAGAATCTCCATTTCTCTCAATGTAAACCCCCTAGCTTGTAACGCTATAACATTAGACGTTATTTCACCAAGTGCCGACTTAGATAGCCTCTTTAAATAATCAAACTCACTATTTGGATTACTAAATGCCAATGATGTTTTTATCATATTTTTCAAATCACCAGGATAAGGAATAATATCCATATTAGCAATTATCTTTTTAAATAATCTCATATTTCTTCCTGCTGATTTAAACTTTGGTAAAAACTCATTTAGTATAATTTCTGCAATTTCAATTAGATCTTCATTAGTATATCTACCATAATCTACTACAGAATCAAATCGCCTAATCAACGCTTTATCAAAAGCATTAAATAGATTAGTTGTTGCTATAAGTACAACTTTATTGTTAATCGAATCAAGTCCTTTAAGTACTGATGATGTAGCTCTTCCCATTTCACGCAAATCATTTGAATTGATTCTATCAACAGCTAAAATATCAATCTCATCGAATAAAACCACAACTTTTTCTGGATTAGGAACATTACGTATTTCATCAAACAACTCTGCGATATTCTTCCCTGTCTGTCCTAGTTTGCTATCTATGAGTTGATTAAAATCAACAATAAATAATTCTCTATTTAAAATTCTCGCAATTTGCTTTGCCGATTCAGTCTTTCCAGTTCCAGGAGGCCCTTGAAGTAAAAATTTATTAACCCCAATGTTGTGACCAACAGCATTTACAATACCCAAAATATCATCTTTTATTTCTTCGGGCAATGGTAGAGACTTTGAAGACGTATCCACTTTTCTAAAATATTGACTTGTTGTATCATCTATTTGTGGCGAAAAAGTGTTAGTACTTGAAAGTAATCCCATTATATATTCTGCTAGTTCATAGTTATTAATTTCATCAAAATATCTAGCTATTTCATAAGCTTCATTTCGAAACGCCATATCATTCTTTTCTGAATAATATTTGATCAAATTTAAAACATTCTTTTTTTTCATTTTCTTCACCTCCTATTTTAATTATATCACTTTGGGACAAAAAAACAATATTTGGGACATTTTTTATTTTTTTGATTCAAATTTGTCGAATCATTCATTAATTTTAAAAATTCGCCCAACAGAAAAAGGACCTCTACCAGGTCCTTTTTCATGTTTAGGTTGTTTGGGTTGTTTAGGTTAGGTTTTCATAGATTTCTGATCTACGAAAGCTTAATATATAGTAAACATCCTGATGTGGATGTATTACTCCCACTCGATTGTTGAAGGTGGCTTAGAAGTGATATCATACACTATTCTATTAACCCCTTCTACTCTGTTTACGATTTCTCTTGAAATTTT
>JAOARG010000018.1 GCA_025210655.1 Bacillota bacterium | reverse complement strand
TGGAATACCATAAATAAACTCTTTACTTAAATTCATTGATTTTTCCTCCTTATAATTATCGGTTACTCTTTAGAAACATATGTAATATTAACTTCGATTTTTATTATTATCAATCGGTTTTTTAAGAGATTGATATATTAATATTATACATTAGCTGGTAAATTTATCAACAATTTTACTGAACGTTTATGTGCCAAACTTGAAAAACGTTCGGTTTTATCAGTTGAGTAGTCACTTTAAAAACCAAAAATTACCTATTGGGGTCAGGCCACGATTCTCGAGACTACTTATCCACCCAATAGGTAATTTTTTTTCCAGCATTCAATTTATTTAGCACAAGTCATATAAGTTTAGAACCAAGTATTTCCAATAGTATGGTCTAATTCTATAGTTTTATATTTACCTTTTTCAACTGGAAAAATTGAAATTATATATTCAAAAAACTGTCTTGAAAATACTGGTCTGACCCCAATAGTGTTACAAAAAGTGTTTTACCATTTTATGTGATTATATTGAATATCTTTCAATCTGATTGGATAATTCTGTAGCCAATGTATCTAGTGAACTAGATGCTTGCGAGACCTCTTCCATAGCTGATGATTGTTCTTCTGAGGAAGCTGCTATTTGCTGGGTACTGGCAGAATTTTCTTCTGATATAGCAGATAAGTTTTCAAAAATATTGAGTAAGTTATCTTTTTGTACAATCATTACCTCTTCCGACTCATTAATTTTTTCTAGTGCACTTTCAATATCTGTTATAGTTTTTGCAATACCATTAAAATTATCACTGGTAGATTGTACTGATTGATTTTGAGAATCACTGGATCTTTTCACTTCCTCTAAAGCAATAATTGCTTGACCAATACCTTTTGTAAGATCATCAATAATACCTGCAATTTCTTGAGTAAACTCATTAGACTGCTCTGCTAACATTCTAATTTCATCTGCAACAACCGCAAATCCCTTACCAGCTTCCCCTGCTCTTGCAGCTTCTATAGAAGCATTAAGAGCTAATAAATTAGTTTGATCTGATATCGATTGAATCATATCACTAACAGATTGAATTTTTAATACATTTTCATTTGTTTGTAATGTAATCGAACGAACCTTCTCATTTGAAGTATTAGATATTTCAGTGGTTTTAGTTAAAACATCAACCGACTCTATTCCATTATTTTTTAAATTCTTTACATCATTCACCAGTGTATTTAAAAAATCCATCAATTCACTATTCTTTCGAACAATCTCATCAAACTCTTTCATTAGGCTAACACCATTCATGGTATCTTTAGCCTGGTCTAATGCACCATCAGCAATACCGCTGACAGATTCAGCTACTTCATTTGCAATTAATGAAGTCTGACTTGATGTATCTCTTAATATTTTTGAAGTGTCTTTTAGTATTTGTGTCTTATCTTTAACATCATTTAACAAGCTTCTAGTTGAAGTAACCATTCTTGAAATACCAGTCATAATATGTCCAAATTCATCTTTTGTATAATATCCAATATCTACAACATAATTACCCGATGCCACTTCTTCTACTATTAATGATACTGTTCTAATAACCTGATTCATAGATTTGTTTAGTACGTATGCAATAAATACCCCCATTGATAAGGAAACAAATGTTACAATCATAAATCCATTGATTAATTCCACTATCTTCATATCTTGAGATACCGCATAATAAATCAATGCAGAAAACAAAGTAATTGTATAACAAATTAAAATTACCATAGAAATAACAATTTTTTTACTGAGATCAATATCAAAAATTTTTCTTTTTTCTCCACTATAACAATTCAGTTCTGGCAAATTAATAAATCTAGTCACATTTAAATTAACCGTGAAATAAATTAATAAGGCTGAAGCTATACCAGTAGCTGTCAAGAGGAGAGTTACAGACAATAGATCCGCCCCATTTCTATGCTGAATATAATTACCATAACCGACAAATATATTAGCAATAATACACCATCTAATTATAACTATTATAGAATCTAGAAATGGCAATTTAGACATTCTCACCAAAACATCCTCATAATTCTCATTTTCCAAACTAATGATTGTGTTCTTATAACACTTATATCTTATAATTAAGTCTATAGACCACCCTAAAATGAGGGCCATCAGCACTGTAATTAAAAAATATATAAAGTCATGCTTGGAAGTTTCATAATAACTAGTTATTAGAATTAACAAGGCAGGAATTGGCAATATTACAGTAATCCCCTCTCCTTGTAATTTTGTTTTAATCGAAATAGATTTAATTTTTTCTTTCATGTTTCCTCCATTCATAATTATTGCTTACCCATTTGACGATTTACATAGGATATGCCAATTCTAAATCCTAGATGGTCGTCGGCACTATTCATCGTATCCCCTTGTCTTGCATCAGATCTAATGTTATGACCAAAGACAAGTTCATCTCTTTCAACACCAATCCTACCAGCAGAACCCGCCCAAAATCCTGCTTTTTGCATTTTTATAATACCATCATTCAATCCTATAGGATTGATTTTTTCTGTAGCCGTATACATATATTCTGAATCATATACCCATTCAGTAAGGTTACCTGCCATATCTAAAGCACCAATAGGTGATTGTCCTTCTTTAAATATACCGACAGGTGAAGTGATTGCATAACCATCATTTACGCCTTTATGTACAATGGCTTGTTCTGTATTAGGAAAGTACTTATCAAATGTTTCATCAGCATAATTTGCCTTTTTCCCATCAGGTTCTTCATTACCCCAAGGATAAATACGCCCATCATTCCCCCTAGCAGCAAACTCCCATTCCGCCTCAGTAGGTAGAGTGAAATTTAATCCGATTTTTTCTTGTAACCACTGCGTATATGCGATAGCATCATTCCAACTTACACAGTTTACAGGATGGTTATCGTCAATGGTAATCTCAGGATATCTTTCTAAAACATCTTTAAATGCATTGTCCCAATAATAACCTGGCTTAGGTTGAAAAGCAGAAATATTAAAATCATATACATAAGGTCCTTCATGTCCTTTTTTCTCAACATCAGTCACATATCCAGTCTCTTCTACAAATTTTCTAAATTGGCCGATTGTAGTAGGTGTCTTGCTTATCCAGTAATGATCTAAATACACCTTATGTTCTGGTGTAGCATGATAAGTTTCTTTAGCCACTTCAGGTGATAATTTCTCGTTACCCATGGTAAATTGTCCCTTAGGAACATAGATTAGTAAAATTCCGTTACCAAAATCAGCTTCCCAGTAACCAGATTCATTTTTATACAAAGATTTAGCCTTTGATTTAATAAAAACTAATTCTACTTCTTGTTTCCGAATCTCAGAACTAATCTTACCATTTCTTGCACCTTGTTCTGCCCTATACTCGCTATCTTCATTATCCCCACCACATCCAACTACAATTAAAACAAGGGAAAAACAAAATAATATTGCAATTATTCTCTTCATCAAAAATCTCCTTTTATCTTTTTCTTTTCTTCATTTGGATACACACTTTAAAATTATATTATTTTTATGTATCCATTATGTATCCAAATCATTTTTTGGAGATACGACTCAATATGAAGTTACATACAACAACAGTATAGTTTCAAAAACTACATAGTACTTAGAATTCCAGATATTCGTCCACTTAAAAATTACCAACTTAAATCATTATCATAATAATAAAAACACCCATGTGAGTGACTCACTCATATGGATGTTTCCATCATTATTTTTATACCTATTGGGGACTGGTCACGATTCTCGAGACTGCTTTTCCACCCAATAGGAAATCTTTTTCTATGGATTATTATTCAACTTTTTCAACTAGAAAATTAAAATATTATATTCGAAGATCTGTCTTGTAAATACCGTTCTGATCATAAATAGTATTTTGTAGATTTTTTATGTGTAATGTCATTCGACTATCTGGAAGATATTCTAATCCTTCCACTTGCACCCAATCCATCATAAGATAAATATTCTTCATATAAATTGCCTTCAGCATCTTTCCAGCTAATGAGTTCACCGGGGAGCCCTTCTGGCAAGATGGTTTCGACCATTACTTCAGTATTGCTTATGTCTCCTAAGTTCTTTTTTAATACCCTCTGAGCCTTTTCAAAATCTGAATCTAAATAATTTAAGCTATACAATGAAAAATCATATACATCACCAAATATGATAAACTTTACATATTCATTTTCACCAGTACCTTTTATCTCTATTCTCTCAGAACTATAATCTTCACCATGCTTAGTAAAATTATTACCAATTATATTAACAACCTGAGCATTGTCCTCACTTTCCTCAACAAAGTAAGTCAATGACATCCTATCCTGATTAGCATTTATGAAATTGATCTCATAATTCCATCGATCAAGCTCTTCATTTTCCTTAGCTAAAGTCACTTCACCTAATTCCTTTTTATCCTCTTCCAAATTTTCTATTAAAGAAGTTTGACTATCAACTTGAGACTGAAGATTTTCTATTTTTTCATTTGCTTCTAAGAGCTTATTGTTTAGAAGTATTAGGTCATTACTTTTATTATTAAGCTTGTATCCTGCTAAGAACGAAATTAGTAGGAGTATAATAAGTAATAGTTTGTATTTGCTTTTCATTTATTTTCCTCCTATACCCATATCGTTTATTTTATATACTTAATATCAAACTCTTTTAGATTTGCAACGCAACGCTTTTCGTTGCAAATTTCTTTGCAAAATGCAACGAAAAGTATTGATAAATAGAAGCTGAACTATATTAGCCATAAAAATAAATGCTAGGACACTATTAACTTACAGTTTCTTTGAATATCTGTAATCCTATAAATTAACTAAATTTATTAATTACATTCCTGTCCACTTCTGACCTCAAAAGTTGTTTTCCTTATGCTACAGTCTATTTCATATTACTATTAAATATTAAATCAGTTGAAGAAGTACCTATCGGGGTCAGCCCAGTATTTGCCATACTCCTTTTCTATTCACTAACTAATATTTTTTCCAGTACTTATTAAATTAATAATGATTTTATAATCTTCTAATCAAGTATTTTCAGTAGGTATAGCCATCGTATAATTTTATTGCTATATTTCAGATCGGAAAAATTGTATCCTCAAAAGTAAAAAAACGGTCTTGTAAATGCTGGCCAGATCCTAGATGTACTTTCATACTTATAAAGCATTTAATATAAGCATCAAAGTAAAGTTCTTATATTCTAAAATACTCATTTTTTTAATTTATATGTGAAAAATTTCATTAAGATATAAGTCTTATGTGTATGAATTAAATCTCCATTGAATCTTGGACAGGACAACTATTTATCTTTTAATGTTTCAATCATTGCATCATCTGGAAATGGATCAAATCCAGCCTTTTTTAGAGATCTTATCGGTGTCGTGTTAAGTCTATCATTATCTGTAAACGTTAAATAACTTTTTGGGGTCAGGGTTTTATAACCGCCCCTTGGGGGCTTGGACAGGATAAATTGACTTTTTGGGGACACCCCTTATAAATATATTTCCAGTATGTATTTGATTTAGAGTCAACACAATCATTGAAAACACTAATATCTTAAAAAATATTTAATTTATCAATATTGATAATTGGTAATTTTTCATAGGTTTTTGATCATATTTTGTCAATTTTTCGGGGCTTGGCCCCAAAGGTGTTTTCTTATTTATATAAGTGCCTTTATTTTACTTACTGAAGTCTTGTAGATCATTCTATTTGCTGCGATTAGCAAATGTTCACCGTATGCGTATGATGATATGATCTCTAGTGATTGACTGGATTCTTTATCTGAGAAATTGAAGGTATGTTCTTTCTGGTATTTTTTATTTTTCTCAACTAATAGGCTGAATGTACTTCGCTTTCCATAGCCTTCGTCTGATAGGATGAAATTTTCGGATATAGCTATAGTATTTCCTCCATCTATGTCGATTGAGAAATACTCGATTTTTTCGCTTGATATCTTACCTAAATAGAATTCCATGTAGAAGTAAAACCATTTATTGTTGTCCTTGTCTATGTTTAAGGCATAGCAATCGTCTATGGCATAATCGTAGTTTGATGTCTTATAGATATAATCTTCTTTCCCATCCAAAGACCAACTTCTTAATCCGCAATATCCTATTGGTCTATCCCAGCCATTGTTTCCGTATATACCTTCATCGAAATAACTTGTCCATATTCTAGTGTTGTTCTCTATTTTTATATCTTGAATACCGTCACCAAGGGTGAATTCTCTTTTTATATTTCCGTCATAATCAATTATGACTGCGTTTTTATCAATCTTATCTTCACTGTGATATGTACATCTAGCTCCAACTAGTAGAATTTCATCATTTAAGATTCTAAGAAAATCATAATCGCAATCTCTTTTGCTCACTTGAAGTATTGGTTCAGCTTGATCTTCTTTTAAGTGGTATATTTCATAAGTAAACTTCCCTTGGGGCTTGGACAGGACAAATTGACTTTTTGGGGACACCCCTGATAAATATTTTTCCAGTGTGTATTTGATTTAGAATAAACACAAGCATTGAAAACACAAATGTTTTAAAGAAATATTTAATTTATCAATATTTATAATTGGTAATTTCCCATAGGTTTTTGATCATATTTTGTCAATATATCGGGGCTTGGCCCCAAGGGTGTTTTTAATAATATTCTTACTATCTCGCTCTCCACACCTGCCCCTAGTAATAGTTTTGATGTTTAGGGGTACAAAAAAGTTGGCTATTAACAAACCAACTTTTTTATAAATAACTTATTCTATTTTATTTATTGGTAAAGAAATCTCAAATTCTACGGAACAGTTACTTTTTTGTGTATCCAATAACTTTATTGATCCTTCATGTAATTTCACAATTCTATATGCTATGGTCATACCTAATCCTGTACCTAATCCAGGTTTTCTTATTTGATTTCCAGTAACAAATGCATCAAATATTCTATCTCTAATTTCAGGTATTATCCCCTTACCATTATCACCAACTCTAATAATAACTTCGCCACACTCTGTAAAATGAAGATTAAAATATATCTTCAAATCGTTACAATTATACTTTATACTATTTTCAATTATATTATTGAATACTCTTTTTAGTTGAAAAGAATCAATATCACAATAATTCTTACCATCTTCTATCTCTACATCAATTGTAACTCCTCTCAATTCTAAGCTACTATATAAATTGATTATATAATTTCTTAAAAACTCGGAAATATTTGTTTTTTCAGTCCTCAAAATCATCTTACCGCTATTTAACTGTGCATAATCTCCTAATACATTAATCATTTTTACTATATCATCAGATTTTCTTGAAATATCCATTAAAATATTCTCATGTTTTTCAGGCTTTACTAGACCATTATATAAAGACAAACTATATCCTTTAATAACGCTCAATGGTGTTTTAATATCATGTGAAATACTTGCAATATACATGTTTTTTTCTTCTTCGTATCTACTTAATTTTTTAAACAGTATATCTAATTGCTCTATCATTTCATTAAATTCTCTTATTCCTTTATATGACATATAATAAGTATTATGATTTATTTCAAAATTTTTAATAGCAGCACATATAACTTTAATCGGTTTAATCACCTTACGATTAAGATGATATAAGTATATACTACTTCCTAATATTATTATTATCAAAACACATACTAGTATAATAAATAGTATTTCCATAACTCTAAGAACTGAAGTATCGGAATTACTTAAATAATTAAAAAATACAATATGCCTCTTTGAACCATCCTTTAAAAGAAAATCATTCTTCGTTAATAAAAACAATTCATTTTTTCCTACAAAGCATTCATACATCCCTTGACTCAAAATAATACCTTCATTCAAAACATTGGAAAATATAACCTTTCTTCTTTCATCTATCAGAGTAGTTTCTAGTTCTTTATCATTATATTCTACCTTTACAAACTTCCTATTTCCTTTTTTATTTAAATAACCCACATTCCTAGAATTTGCCTTTCTCTCTGATGGTAACAATTGCAATGCATCCTTATGATAATAAGTACTCTTATTCTCATCACTTATATAAACTAATTCATAATCATCATTCAGCACATAAAAGTAACTTCCTGAACCTAATAAATTTTCTATATTAATGTCACTGTAATTTTCAGCCAAAATAAGATCCTCATTATCTCGATATGGTGTTGGAACAAAATCTGATTCTTTTAACAACAAAAGATTAACCAATGCCAAGGCTACCATAAATGAAGTTAACGTTATTAAAAAAATAGATATTATCATGTTTCTAAGCATATAAGAAAATAATGAATACTCTTTTCTAAACATTTTCAATCCGATATCCCAGTCCTCTAATAGTTTTTATGTATTGATTTCCATTAGAATTTTTCCCGATTTTTTCTCTAATATGCGATATATGAACTGTAATAGAATTCTCATCACTATCAAAAAATATCTGATTAAGATGTTTGCCTATCATCTTTTTGGAAAATATTCTATTTGGATTTGCTATAAAGAGCTTTAGTATTTTAAACTCTGTAGCCGTTAAGTCAATCTCTATATTATTCTTAAAAACCTTTAATTCCAGACAATCTATTTTTAACTCCGCGAATTGAAGAATATAGCTATTTTTATTATTAACAGCTGATCTTCTTAACAAAGCGTTTACCCTTGCAACAATCTCCATAGGATTAAACGGCTTTGTAATATAATCATCTGCTCCAATGTTTAAACCCAAAATTTTATCACTATCTTCATTTTTAGCAGAGACAATCATTATAGGAAGTTCTGAAAACAATCTTAAATTTTTTATTAAACTATATCCGTCAAGACCATCCATCATAATATCAACAATAACTAAGTCAAAGTTTTTATCTTTACATATATTTAAACCTTCCAAACCATCATATGCTACTTCAACACAATAATTACTACTTTCTAAATGTAACTTAATTATCTCTGCAATTTCCTTATTATCCTCTACAATTAATAAATTACTTTTCATAACTCCTCCAATAAACCGATTATAGCTATTTAAAGCATACAAAATCAAAATCACTACTTAAATTTAAGTATGAATAATTTCCTACACTATTTCTGAATCACCATCAACTTTTACTTTCTTCATAAAATGAATAACAACAATTACCTGCAAAATAATAGCAAGTGTACTCAAAACTATTATATTACTCCCAATAATTTTTGAACTAATAACACACATATCCCATATCCAGTGAAAAATAATTAAAGGGATAATATTTTTTATTTTTACTGCTATCCATCCGAATGATAAGCCGAAAATCAATGTTAAAACTAGCTGTGGAATAATTGTTATAACATTAACACCCGCAAGTATATTAACAGAGTGTAGCAAAGAAAAAGCAACCGCTGAAATAATAACAGCCCTTTTAACTTTACCTTTCTTCAAAAATGACTTTAAAACTATACCTCTAAACATAACTTCTTCAGCTATTCCAACAAATAAAGTCATAATAACAGTTTGTATTAAAAGAGTGTAGTCAATATCACTCTTCCAATCAGCACTTATAATGCTTGATATAATTAGAAGCATCCCTAATATGGCAAAAGGTAAAAAACACTTAATTTCATTCAATCTAAGTTTCTCGAACCCTAGATTTTTAAAAATATTAATGTTTACAACAAAAACATATATTACTAAGATAAACTGTGTGTATATAAGTACTCGAGCTACAAAATCACTACTATACGAAATACCAAATACATGGTACATTGTAAACATTCCGACACCTTCAATAATTATAAATATTAAAGCTGCAACTAAAGCTTTTAATTCTAATCTACTCATTAATCAACTCACCTTTCTTTTTTCTTTTTGCCAATGTTCCTAATAATATAAAGGCAATTATTATATTCAATAACTGACTTGAACTAGTCCCTAGCGTTGATAATAGTGAACTTGATTCACTAAAAATAGTTATTTGCATTGTAAAATCCCAAAGTGCATGATATATAAGAATCGGAAGCAATGTTTTTTGTTTAATTACTATAGCTGATGCGAACAAACCAAAGAAGAATGTTGATATCAATTGGAAAGCTGTTGATAATATATTTCCCGAAATGAGAATATTAGATAAGTGAAACACCGAAAATAAGGCCGCACTATAAAAAACAGCTTTCCTCTTGCCACGCCCTAAAACATACTGTAATATAGCTCCTCGGAACATTACTTCTTCAGAAACTGCTATAAATATAGATGTAAAGAAGTATATTCCTAAACTCAAAATTTGAGTATTATCCAAAGTAGCTATAGATTTCATATTATCAAAGAGTACAATTGCCAACAGTATATAATGCGGAGTTATCCAAATAATACTATTCCCCACCGCCTTATTAAACAACTTTCCTTGTCTTCCAATTTTCTTATAGCAGTAAATCGACCATATCACCAACAAACATTGTATTGATAAAGTAATTAACATATATGATGCATAACTTATACCTGTCAATTGATAAATTACAGCTGCTAATAGCCCACCAACTCCTGATATCAAACTATATACTACAACTGATAACAACATAAACTTATTCTTTTTAATCATAAAATCCTCCTTAATTTAATAAAATATATGTGCTCTATCAATATAATAACAGTCGTTTTCTAAATTAATCTTAATCTAAAATAAAGATTTCTTAATAAAACTTCTAATGTAACTATCGGGGTCAGGGCTGGACAGTAGGACACTAAAACATTTTAGTTTGTTTTCATGGCTACAATCCTTTGAAATGCTGGATAATTTATAAAAAGTTATATTACTGTCTTACTGTCCAGCCCTGACCCCAATAGGTGTTTTTTGTTTTTCTAGGCACTAAAAAAGTTGCTTATTGTTTAAAGCAACTTTTTGTAAATTTGTATTTAATTTTTCTCAAAAATGTTAGATCTGAATTTTGAATAGTTCCTTTTATCTCACTTACTGAAGTTATATAGATGTTTCTATTGCTTGCGATAAGCAAGTTTTCGCCATATGCATATGATGATATAATATCTAGAGCTTCACCGGATTCTTTATCTGAGAAATTGAATGTATGTTCTTTCTGGTATTTTCTGTTTTTCTCAACTAATAGGCTGAATGTACTTCTGTTTCCATATCCTTCGTCTGATAGGATGTAGTTTTCAGATATAGCCATAGTATTTCCTCCATCTATGTCGATTGAGAAATACTCTATATTTTCGCTGGATATCTTACCTAGATAGAATTCCATGTAGAAGTAAAACCACTTATTATTGTCCTTGTCTATGTTTAAGGCATAGCAATCGTCTATGGCATAATCACAGTTTGATGCCTTATAGATATAATCTTCTTTTCCATCCAAGGACCAACTTCTTAATCCACAATATCCTATAGGTCTATCCCAGCCATTGTTTCCGTATATACCTTCATCGAAATAACTGGTCCATATTCTATTATTGTTCTCTATTTTTATATCTTGAATACCATCACCAAGGGTGAATTCTCTTTTTATATTTCCGTCATAATCAATTACTACTGCATTTTTATCAATCTTATCTTCACTGTGATATGTACATCTTGCTCCAACTAGTAGAATCTCATCATTTAAGATTCTAAGAAAATCATAATCGCAATCTCTTTTGCTCACTTGAAGTATTGGTTCAGTTTGAGCTTCTTTTAAGTGGCATATTTCATAAGTATCACTTACATTATCAGAATTATATTGTAGGCTTTCATCTGGCTTTTTCTTGAGTTGGGTCAAGAAATAGATGTTATTGTTTATGTCTAGGCTTATGTCGATTAGGTAGCTGTTTTGTAGGATGTTTTTGATGTTTGTTTTTGGGGTTAGGGGGATTGTTTGCATTGGTCTTCTCCTTTACTTGATATACTGCTCATTCTTCTTTAAGAATACTCTTATATTAAGTACACTACAAGTATTGCGGACTTTGGATATTAGTTTATTTTACTAGGATGTCAGCAGATCCTTTCAAAATGAATTTATCACCATATTTTTGTTTATTAATAATATCTACTGCTGCACCTTCTGTAAATTCAAATACCAAATACCTAGACTATATTCTGTTTCAAGAAACTTTTTAGCAACTTCCTTTAAATCCTCAATTTCTTCATAACCTGCTTCTGCATCATAAATGTAGTACTTCATGTAAACCTATCGCTCTTTACTTTGATATTTTATTTAGTAACTTCCAAATCTCCTTTAGCACGGCTTGAGCCTCTTTTACGTTGATTTCTTTTAGTCTGTTCTGATGAGCAAGCATTGTTAGTTGTGTTAGGTTGTTACAAACCTTTGATAGTTGGTGAATTAAGTCTTAAAGGTCTTCAATAATGACAAAATCCCTGTCCAAAGCGGACAGGGATACATATTGACTCATATTCATTTTTGCTTTTTTGCTTATTTTCGCATAGTCTTTTTCTGTTACTCTTAGATTAATTCTTTTTGTTTTATTCGATTTAATCACCTTCTTTACTTCTATATTCGGTACGTGGAATGAAACCAAATCCAACCATTTCATCTATAAAGCAGTTTAAATCTCTTTTTATTGTACTTTCAATTTCACTTATTCTAGAATCCATTATTTCACGTACAGTATCATCTACTACAATCGGGAAATTATTCCATCTAAATGATTCTTCCCTTCGTTTAATCATTAATTCGAAAATATCGATATTATGATAAATTATATCCTCCAAATTGTATAAACTCATTATTACAATATTTGATCTTAAATAATCATATTCCTCAGTATTAACCTTTAAACCCAGCTCGTCTGCCGCCTTTTGATATATTTTTTCCCTAATGATAAAACTATCTTCTAACAACAATAAAATTCCAAAAGTACTTTTTTTACAAAACTGTCTATTAAACGGATTATAAAATTCTCTACTATCAATAGCAACTTGCTTATACAGCTTCACCAATCCTTCACTAACTATATTTATTGAATAATCAATTTCTTCTTTTGTTACATCTCTAAGCTTTAGATGTGGAACAAAAGATTTAGAGTCAATCAAAAGACATAATTCTTTTTTATAAGCTAATAAATCTGGAGATTTAGCTTTACTTTTATTTTTTTTATACTCTATTTCAGGACAAAAGTCATCTATATGAGTATATTCTTCAAACATGTGCAATAAATAACCCTCTAAAACATTTTTCCCAAATTTTCTTCTTACATTATTATCATTATTAGTTAATCTAAATAACAATGAATTAGTAAAAGTATTTATATGTAGATGTGGTACAGGAGTATACATCAAAGGGGTATCCAATATAAAAGGAAATTGATAAAAAACCCTAAAACATTTTTGATAATCATAAATACTTGATACAAACTGATTCTGTATGTCTTTATAATCATTTATTGATTTTGCAAAATGTTTGATAATTCTTCTGTTGCTATTAATTAAAGAAAATTTTAAAACTGATGTATTAATCTCTCTCGGTAAAGTGAGCAAATAATTAAACCTTATATAAAATTTCATTACCTCGTCATAAGAAACACCAAACATTTCTAAGAATAATTTTTTCATATCAATCTCAGAACTCTTATAATCATAAAAAAACTTACATCTATATAATTTAATATAGTTATTCTCTTGAACAGGAAACTGTAATGCAGATGCTAATATCATAAATTTTTCTGCAATATCACCATCATTCTGAGCAATTAATTGATTATCGAAATTTTCTCTAATTGCATTAATCATATCAATCACAGAATCAAGGTCTATGGTTTCTGATCCATCCTCACTATATAATGAAAATAAAGCTAACACTTCAATTTCCCAAGGTGTAGATTTATTAGAAAACTCCCACACACCATCAAAACCATTTATATTAATTGTCTGTTGAGATAAATACATACATAAATTCATTTTTGACAACATCGTATACTTATCTAATATCTTGTTTATCTCTGAATATTTCATCTTCAGAATCTCCTTAATTCAATAGGAAAAGTAATAATCTACAACTAAGTTCAGGGTTCGGGACACAGTCCCAAGTATTTATAGGGTATGGGAGAATCCCATCAAGCAGATTGTATGACAATGTGGAAGCTTGCCCTCATAAATCCCTACGGTCTTATTTTGGTCATTGGATATTGAAATTAAGTCAAAGTGAATACTAATATCGCTATATGCTCAGATCAGTTTTTTTAAAATAATTATGCAAACTTAATTTCGCTATGACTATTTCCAAATAAAATGACACTTTCAGATTAGTATACTGAGTGCATTTGGTACCCAGTGAAACAACTTCTATATATATTATTATGATATACAAATGGATGGCTCCACAGTGTTACTAATAACATCATCAATCATTTTAATTACTGTGCGATTTCTGAGCTTTTGTCCGACGGATATCAATTTTTTTGATTGTTGATCCAAATGTAAAACTTCATTATAAATTATTCCTAACATGTAATATACTTCTGGTATTATAATGCCTCTTTCAGATGCAAAATCTAGTTTATTGTTAGTCCCATGCATTGTAATAAACTCTTCTTTATATTGATTATCAAGCAACTTATATACATTCATTTCAATGTGGTGTCTTAAGCCAGAGCAAACCATTGCAATATCATAATTCTTCCCATTAACCAAATTCTTAACTTCATTAGCTGCAACTTCATAAAACTTAAACTTATCTTCAATTCCATCTTTAACATCAAAGCTCATCAAAGCATTTTCGGTAAAGTTATCTGGATGATAATGCAAATAATACTTTGCCAAGGTATCTATTGCATTTCTATTCTTAAGTACCTTATGAAAATTAAATTTATCAACATTTTTTTTATCACCATCCAAATAATTAACATTCTTTATGTTAAATGAATACGTTCTAAAGTACTGTGGATCTAAATGCGTAAGAATAATCGGGTAAAACTTACGGCCCTCTTTTTTTGATTCCTCAATGATTTGATTCACAAAATACTGTGCTGTAATTAAGTTGCCATCATCAAGATAATCAAAAATTTCGTCAATTATAAGTAATGTTCTTTTCGAAGTTATCTTAGCCTTTACTTCATATAACTTTGCAACAAAGCAAATTATATCTCTTTCACCATTAGATATATGTGATGCTGGTGGCATTTCTAAGACCAATGTATTATTTGTTTGCTTAGACTTGATGTTTTTCCAAGTAGTATTCATTACCTTTATCTGTTCATCTAACTCATTCCGCATTTGCCTAAAAGAATAGTATTTAAATATTTTATTTAAATTTTTCTTATTAAACTCTAATGTTTTAATTATTTGAATACAATCCAGATGCTCTCTTATCGTTACTTCTTCATTATTAAATACATTTTTCACAAATTCTAGTACGGTCATATACTCATCAATTGACTCTAGACTTGAATAATCAAATGTTTGATTCAAAATATTATTTGAAGTCCCTTTTATCCCACTATATTTAATAATGAATTCATCAATTTTTTTCATTTTACTAACTTGCCATAATTTTTTTATATCAGGTTCAATAACTGATAACTTAGTGATAAAATTAGTATCTTTAAAATTCGTACTAACATTGGATAATAACTTACCTAAATTTCCATAATTCAACTTCATTCTTTTAAAAGAATAATCTATATCAATTTTTTTAGGTACTGTTTTGTAAATTGTAATTGGTTTTACACAAATATCTGCTTTAGTTGATGAAAATGATCCAAAATTTTTTGTTGAAGCTTTTGGATACAATTGGCTATTTATAATCCAAATATCAAATTCTTTAGAGATTTCATTTTTCTCTTTCGTTGCTTTAAACACGCCTCCATTAGACATACTTATAGAAATACTAGGATTACTATCAATTGAATGATTAAACATATCATTCTCTTCCAATGATATTCCCTTTCTTTTTAATGAACCAAATGCTGTGGCAAATGAGCTTTTTCCAAATCCATTTGGAGCAACAAACATATTAGGTTTATTTGGTACAATATTAAAATTATACTCTTGTTTTTCAATACCTTTAATCTCTTTAATTTCAATTTTATTAATCATTAATTCACCTACTTCATTCTTTTAAGTGACTTTACATATAGCCTCTATGACGTTTATATAGATTCTTTAAATAAATCCTCCGAGTAACTAATAAAACTCTTTTAGTTATCCAAATACTAGCACCAATATAATTTTACCATAAAAATCCATCTACACTGATTTTAAACACTAATCTCTTATACTTTACCTTATTATTTCATAATAATTGTAATTCATAGCTTTCAGCTTTAACATCACTTACTTTCTGTGTTCGACCTAACTGTCTAACCGATTCAACAAGTTCTTCATTAAAATCCTTCCCTTTCGGAATATGTGATTTCAACTCATAGTCCTCTCCAAACTTCTCTTTTATCTTTTGTGCAAAGAATTGTCCTTCGCCATCTGCATAAAGGCATAATGTTATCTTTTTGATCTGAGGTTTCTTTCTAGATATTTCTCTATTGGTATATATGAAGTACCTCCCATTGATAATAAATGATGTTGAAAATGCTTTATACCATGTAACTTTATTAAGCTTAAATAACTCATCAGATCAATATCACTTTCAAATACACAAAGGGTATCTGATTTGCCCTCATGACAAAACGGATACCCCTTATCTGAATTCTCAATATCCATCCTGAATCGTTTCTTAGTATTGGTTCCTCTTACACTTGCAAACTTAGGATTGTCTTCTTCATCATAGCCTACAAAGACGCAATTCTTATAAGTATCTTCATAAAGTTTATTAATCTTTAAAAGTAATCATAGTTTGTGGTTGAAGGTAAAAACTAATATTTTATATATTTATGTCTACAATCCTTTAAATTTCTTGACAACTTATAACAAACTATATTCCTGTCTTACTGTTCAACTGTGACCTAAATAGTTATTTTTTACTATCCTCCTTTAATTTTCACACAAACTGTTTATGAGTTCTCCATTTATAGAATACTCTTTTATTTGCAGTTTTACAAGTCTTCCTATTATTAGATATTAATTCTTTTTAGTGTGTCATCAATAGCTGTCAAAACATATCTAGCACAGAACGGCTCCGCAATTTTTGCAAAATTGCTTCGGCGCGGGTCGCGCCCTATATAAAAAAGATAAAGAAATCCCCAATGTGAGCGAGCTCATATTGGGGATTTCTTTATCTTTTTTATGCAGTTCTGTTGACTTTCACGACTACTCCCACTCGATTGTTGATGGTGGTTTTGATGTTACATCGTAAAGTATTCTATTTACTCCGTGTACTTCGTTTACTATTCTTGATGAAATCTTGTCTAGGACTTCGTATGGGATTCTTGCCCAGTCTGATGTCATGCCGTCTGTTGATGTTACGGCTCTGATTCCTATTGCGTGTGAGTATGTTCTTTCGTCGCCCATTACTCCTACTGATTTCATGTTTGGTAGTGCTGTGAAGTATTGCCAGATGCTTTTTTCTAGGCCTGCGTTTTTGATTTCTTCTCTTAGGATTGCATCTGATTCTCTTACTAGGTATAGTGCTTCGTCTGTGATTTCTCCTAGTATTCTGATTGCTAGTCCTGGTCCTGGGAATGGTTGTCTCCATACTAGGTCGTGTGGGATTCCTAGGGCCTCGCCTACTGCTCTTACTTCGTCTTTGAATAATTGTCTTAGTGGCTCGATTAGTCCAAACTCCATGTCATCTGGTAATCCACCTACGTTGTGGTGTGATTTGATTACTTCTGCTGTGTCTGTTCCTGACTCGATTACGTCTGGGTATACTGTTCCCTGTACTAGGTAATCTATTTCACCGATTTTCTTTGACTCGTCTTCGAATACTCTGATGAATTCTTCTCCGATGATTTTTCTCTTTTCTTCTGGATCTGATACTCCTTTTAATTTACCAAGGAATCTTTCTTGTGCGTTTACTCTGATTAGGTTCATGCTGAACTCTTGTCCGAATATCTGCTCTACTTGATCTCCTTCGTCTTTTCTTAGAAGTCCGTGATCTACAAATATACATGTAAGGTTGTCTCCGATAGCCTTGTGTACTAGTACTGCTGCTACTGATGAATCTACTCCACCTGAAAGGGCACATAGTACTTTTCTATCTCCTACTAACTCTTTAATTTCCTGAATTGTTTGTTTTGCAAAGTCTCCCATATCCCAGTTTCCTGCTAGTCCACATACTTCAAATAGGAAGTTTCTGATTAGTTGTCTTCCGAATGGTGTATGCTCTACTTCTGCGTGGAACTGTACTGCGTATAGACCTTTTGTTTTGTTTTCCATTGCTGCTACTGGACAGTCTGCTGTGTGTGCTACTATTTCAAAGTCTGCTGGAGGATTTTCTATATAGTCAAAGTGTGACATCCAACAGAATGTTTCTTCGATTCCTTTGAATAATGTTTCGTTTCCATCTATTTTAAGGTCAATTTTTCCGTACTCTCTTTGGTCTGCTCTTGCAACTTTTCCACCGTTTAGGTGAGCCATTAGTTGTGCTCCGTAGCAGATTCCCAGTACTGGAATTCCTAATTCAAATATCTCTTTTTCTATTGTTGGTGCACCTTCTTCATAAACACTGTTTGGTCCACCTGTAAAGATTATACCCTTTGGATTTTTTTCTTTTGCTGCTGCTAGTGCCTTTGTGTAAGGTACTATTTCACAGTATACTTTTGCTTCTCTGACTCTTCTTGCTATTAGCTGATTATATTGTCCACCAAAATCAACAACAAGGATCATTTCTTTATTAGTCATTTAAATCCTCCTATACCTAAATAATTATTTTTAGTTATATCCCAAGTTTATCATAAAATACAATATTAAGGGTGCATCAAGTTTGATACACCCTCATATATATTATTAATCTCTTCTACTATAGTTTGGTGGCTCTTCTGTGATTGTAATGTCATGTGGATGGGACTCGATTAGTCCTGCTCCTGTGATCTTTACAAACATGCCATTGTCCTTAAGATTTTGAATACTGTCTGTTCCACAGTATCCCATACCAGCTCTTAATCCACCGATTAGCTGATAGATGATGTCCTTAACTTTTCCTCTGTAAGGAACTCTACCTTCAACTCCCTCTGGAACGAATTTCTTTGCATCGTTCTGGAAGTATCTATCTTTTGAACCAGCTTCCATTGCGCCTGTAGAACCCATACCTCTGTATGATTTGAAGCTTCTACCTTTGTACATTACTGTCTCTCCTGGTGATTCTTCTGTTCCTGCGAATAATGAACCAAGCATTACTAGGTCAGCTCCTGCAGCGATTCCCTTTGGAATATCTCCTGAGAACTTGATTCCTCCATCTGCGATTACTGGTACATTGTATTTCTTAGCTGCCTCTGCACAGTCGTAAACTGCTGTAAGCTGAGGTACACCGATACCTGCTACTACTCTTGTAGTACAGATTGAACCAGGTCCGATACCAACTTTGATTGCGTCTGCTCCAGCTTCGATTAGCTCTACTGTAGCTTCTGCTGTTGCAACATTTCCTGCTACTACTTGAGCTTCTGGATATTTATCTTTGATTTTCTTAACTGCATTGATTACGTTTTGGCTATGTCCGTGTGCTGAATCAAGTACTAAAGCATCTACTCCAGCTTTAATTAGTGCATCTACTCTGTCCATAAGCTCACTGCTTAGTCCAACTGCAGCTGCTACGATAAGTCTTCCCCTATCATCTGTAGCTCTATTTGGATAAAGAATTACTTTTTCTATATCTTTAATTGTAATAAGTCCCTTTAAGTAACCTTCGTCATCTATTAGTGGAAGTTTTTCAATCTTCCATTTTCTTAGGATAGCTTCTGCTTCATCCATTGTGATTCCTTCATTTGCTGTTACTAGATCGTTTTGAGTCATTATTTCTGAGATGAATTTCTCTGGCTCTCCTTCAAATCTAATATCTCTGTTTGTGATGATTCCAACTAATTTCTTTTTATCATCTACAATAGGAACACCTGAAATTCTATATCTTGCCATTAATTCTAATGCGTCTTTAACCTTATGATCTGGGTTTAAATAGAAAGGATCTACTATAACTCCGTGCTCACTTCTTTTTACCTTGTCTACTTCAAGAGCTTGCTCCTGGATCGACATGTTCTTGTGGATTACCCCGATTCCACCTTCCCTTGCCATAGCTATAGCCATCTTTGATTCAGTAACAGTATCCATACCTGCACTCATCATTGGAATATTTAACTTTATCTTGTTAGTAAGTCTTGTTTTAATGCTAACATCCTTAGGCATTACATCAGACTTCTGTGGAATTAGTAATACGTCATCATACGTTAAACCTTCTTTTGCAACCTTGTTAATCATTAAGATTCTCCCTTCAAATCAAAAATAAATTATTCAAATACAAAAACAAAAAAACATAGTAATTGTAGGCACAATTACTATGTTTGAATTATTGGAAATATTCAGGATACCTATTGGCATCCAACAAAATAATTATACCCATAGTAGAGCCATTTAAGGTAGCTCCGTAGAAACTATCGAACCATATCATCGAAATTATATGAGTTAACTATATATTTTATTGTTTGCATAATAAGGTATCAGATATGAATAGCCTTGTCAATACGATTTTAGAATTTAAAACAATAGAAGAAATAACTTTGTATACTATACACAAAATAATACCTACAGAAAGCCTTTTCACAGGTCTAATGTAGGTATTTATTTGCCAGTTCTATTTTGTTAAGTTTTTATAATAATTTGCTATACCCTTGTCTTCCTGACTAATATGATTGATAAGCCAATCCACTAGGAAAGTGTTTATAGTTATTGAAACAACACTTTTATCCTTGCTTTTCTTAAACTCTTCTATAAGTTCCTTTACCTTATGAACAAGATTTTCATGTTTTGCCTTATGTTCATCATACTTAGGATATGAAATCTCTTTTTGGAACTCTTCCTCATCATTAAAATGTTCTACTATATAATCATTTAGGAACATAAGTACATCCCTAATACCATCCTCATCATCCTTTAGAAGACTATCTATAGCCATTTGGGTTCTTCTAAAAAGTTCCTTGTGCTGATTATCTATTTTCTCTATTCCCGTTTCAAATTCATCGTTCCATTTTAAACTATTCATTATAAGCCTCCTTTATGTATATATGTTTCTATATACCCTTAAAAATCAGATTTAAAATATGATTTTTGGGTGGTGTATTTTTGCTGGTGGCAAAAATGGTGGTGTACTTGACTTGGTCAAGTGGTGATTGGGTATAGGGGAAATGGGGAATCGCACTAGACTTGGTTAGTGCTGGGGGAATTAATTTTATAAATAAAATTAGGGGAAAAGGCAAAACAAGTATCTTTAAAATCACTTTATAAAGACCTTTAGTTCTTCCTCTTCCCCTTAGTTTTGATTACAAAACGAATTCCCCTAGCACAAGAAATATCTTGTGCGGTTCACCTGTTCTTCTTCCTTTTAACCACCGTTTGCTAATGCAAACTCACTAACACAAAGCCCGTCGGGCGAGTACACCACCATTTTTTCCTAGGAAAAAATACACTACCCAACTTACATCATTCCCGGCATTCCACCGCCCATTCCTCCCATTGGAGGCATTGGCTCGTCGCTTTCGATGTCTGTTACTGCTGCTTCTGTAGTAAGGAACATTGCTGATATTGATGCTGCATTTTGAAGTGCTGATCTTGTAACTCTTGTTGGATCAACGATTCCTTCTTTGATCATATCTACATAAACTCCTGTTAATGCATTGAATCCGAATCCTTCTTCAAGGCCTAGGACCTTGTCTACTACGATTGAACCTTCTACTCCTGCATTTGCAGAAATCTGTCTTAAAGGCTCCTCAAGAGCTCTCTTGATGATCTTAGCACCTGTTCTTTCATCACCATCTAGGGACTCAACAACTTCTTCTACTGACTTGATTGCTGAAATAAGTGCTGTACCACCACCTGGTACAATACCTTCTGCAACTGCTGCTCTTGTAGCGTTTAGTGCATCTTCTATTCTAAGTTTCTTTTCTTTCATTTCAACTTCTGTAGCAGCACCTACTTCGATTACTGCAACTCCACCTGAAAGCTTAGCTAGTCTTTCTTGAAGTTTTTCTTTGTCAAAATCAGAAGTACTTTCTTCAATTTGAACTTTTAACTGATTAACTCTATCCTTGATTGCTACTTCATTTCCTTCACCATCAACGATTGTTGTGTTTTCCTTGTCTATCTTAACTGATCTTGCAGATCCTAGCATATCTAATGTAACAGCCTTAAGATCAAATCCAAGATCTTCTGAAATCACTGTACCACCTGTTACGATAGCTATATCTTCAAGCATTGCTTTTCTTCTATCTCCAAAGCCTGGTGCCTTAACAGCAACACACTCAAATGTTCCTCTTAATTTATTTACTACTAGTGTAGCAAGGGCTTCACCCTCAATATCCTCTGCAATAATAAGAAGCTTCTTACCTTGCTGAACGATTTGCTCAAGTACAGGAAGTACCTCTTGGATATTTGTTATCTTCTTGTCTGTAATAAGGATATATGGATTGTCTAAGTTTGCTTCCATTTTTTCTGTATCTGTAACCATGTAAGGTGATACATATCCTCTGTCAAACTGCATACCTTCAACTACGATTAGTTGAGTTGCCATTGTTTTTGATTCTTCAACAGTAATAACACCGTCTTTACCAACCTTCTCCATTGCTTCAGAGATAAGCTCTCCGATTGTTGGATTTGCAGCAGATACAGATGCAACTGATGCTATATCTTCTCTAGAATCAATAACCTTGCTTATGCTTTTAATCTTATTTACTGATGCCTCAACTGCCTTTTCAATACCATTTTTAAGGATCATTGGGTTTGCACCAGCAGCTACGTTTTTCATACCTTCCCTGATGATTGCCTGAGCTAAAACTGTTGCTGTAGTAGTTCCGTCTCCAGCTACATCATTAGTCTTAGTAGCAACTTCCTTAACTAGTCTAGCACCCATGTTTTCAAACTTGTCTTCAAGCTCGATTTCTTTTGCTATAGTTACACCATCATTTGTAATAAGTGGTGATACAAATTTCTTATCTAAAATAACATTTCTACCCTTTGGTCCAAGAGTAACCTTAACAGTATTCGCTAATTTATTAACACCAGCTTCAAGTTTTCTTCTGGCATCTTCTGAATATTTAATATCTTTTGCCATAATTATTCACTCCTTGATTATATTATTTCTTATCCTAGTACCGCTAATATGTCTTTTTGATCAACTATGATGAATTCTTCTCCATCATGCTTTACTTCTGTTCCAGAATATTTTGAAAATATTACATGGTTTCCTACTTCTACTTCCATCTCTACTTCTTTTGTTCCTGGACCTACAGCTAAAACCTCAGCTACCTGTGGCTGCTCCTTAGCTTGTCCCGGTAAAACAATTCCACTCTTTGTTGTTTCTACAGCTTCTAACTTCTTGATTACTACCCTGCTTCCAAGCGGTTTTATTTTCATTGCAAATCCTCCTCTTATATATAACCAGATTCTATAAAAATTGTATTAGCACTCATCAAATCCGAGTGCTAATACAATTTTAAAATATTATCTGTCTTAAATCAATGCTAAATTTTTATTTTCTCTTAAGTTTTTTTATTTATGGGTTATATGGGCTGTTCCGAGCTCTATGATCTTTTTGACATGATCATCATCTAAGGAGTAGTACACTACTTTTCCATCCCTACGGTTCTTTACGAGCCTACTCTTCTTTAGGAGCCTGAGTTGATGGGAAATCGCAGACTGCTTCATTTCTAGGACATGGGCAATATCACATACACACATTTCAGCTGTCAATAGAGCACTTAATATACGTACCCTAGTTGGATCTCCAAATACTTTGAAAAAATCAGCCATCTCTTCAACTAAATTAGAATCAGGCATGCTTTTTTTAACAACATCAACAATGTCTCCGTGAATCATATTACACTGACATACATCTATATCACTCATCACTGTCACCTTCTTCTTCAAATTCATTTATCCATCTTAAGGCTTTGTAATAATAATCTGGAATCATCCAACCTTTAGCATTTATACTTTTTATATAAACTTCATATCTCTCCCAATCACCATGTTCATAGGCATCTATAGCTTTTAATAGTCTTCCAAACTTATTATCTCTTCCAAGAATTCCGGCTTTTATATCGTCCTCTATAGGAATATTCTCCATTATATCAACTAATGAATTACCAGTTATCTTATCAAGTAGTGAAAATAGTCCCAACATAAATAACTCAGATTTTCTCATTCGCATATCCATATTACGAGCCATCTCTTCAGCTACTTTTGCCCTTACAAGGGACGTTCTAACCATTTCATTATAACCGCCACCTATATCTCTGATCATAAGTATAGAAAGCCACTTTCTTATTTCTTTAAAACCTAGATAAACCAAAGCACTTTGCAGTGAATCTATTCTGCTTTTCTTATAAAATGCTGGGGAATTAACTAATCTCAACAATTTATACGAAAGATTTAAATCTCTCTTAAATATATCTGCAATTAGTTCATATGATGGCTCCTCTTTATCCAGTTCATCGAAAATCGCGACATAATTACTACTAACTTCACTAATGTCTTTGGCCTTAACAAGTACAGGTTTTGAAAAGAAATACCCTTGAAAATACTCAAATCCCATTTCTACTGCTTCTTTAAATTCATCATATGTCTCAATTTTTTCTGCTAAAAACTTAATACCCTTTTTCTTGTGTTTTTTAAGTATATTTTTTCTTTGCTTACTTGTTGTTCCCATATAATCTATTTTTATGATATCCGCATACTGTATTAATTCATCATATACATTGTGAAGAACAAAATCATCAAGTGCAATTTTATATCCTTTACTTTTTATATCTATTACCGCATTTATTATTTCCTTAGTAGGAATAACATCTTCAAGAATTTCAACTACTAAAAACTCATTTGAAATATCGCTAGGTATACCATTCATAAGTAGATTTGGTGTGAAATTAATGAAAGCTTTTTTCAAATCTGTCATCCTTTTTATTCCAAATGTCAAAAATACATCACTAATTACACTAGACGTAGCCATATCACCATCTATTCCATCATACATATTTTTATCACCTGTTCTATATAGAATCTCATAGGCGAATACATTTAAGTATGCATCATATATAGGTTGTCTTGCGATAAATATTTCTCTATTCATAAGTTCTCTCCATAGATTATATTTTATGTTTAATTAGGATTCTCTGATAAAACTATGCTTATCACTTCCCAATTTTCTTTTCCCTTGCATAATAAAACAAATACTGCTGTGCATATCCTGAAAGTTTTCCAAATTTTTTCCTTGAAAAGTCCTCTATAACTTTTAAGTCTGTATCTTCATGTAAATAAAAATACTCCATAACCTTCTTCACCCATGTATCAACCGGAAATGCATCTAGTGCATCAAGGGAAAAAAGTGCTATGCAATTGGATACCTTTGGACCTACTCCAGAAAACTGCATAAGTCCTTTTTTCATATCATCAAAGTCCTTATTCCTAAGTAAATCTAAATCTATTTTTTCATCTACAAACTTTGACGCTGTATTATATATATATTTATCCCTAAAACCTATGCCAGAAACCCTAATATCTGATATTTCTCCAGATAAAAATTTTTCAGGAGCAGGGAAGGAATAATATTTTTCTCCCCTAAAGTCACAAATAAATTCTCCATACTTCTCACTAAGGAGCTTAACACCTCTCATAATCATCGGTATTCTATTATTTGCACTTATTATAAAGGATATCAGCATTTCCCACGGATCTTGTTTTAATATTCTTATTCCTTGTCCAAAGTCAACCGCCTCGTCCATAACTGAGTCATTCTTTCTTAGTTCTTCTTTTATCTTCCCGTAGTCTGTATCTAGATCAAAATAATTTCTCCAAAAGTTTTGGAATTCTTCTTCATCAGTATTGGAGAAGATTATATCTTCTCCTTCTTTTTTTACATTCAAGACTTTTCCACCGGCAACACCTGTAAAACTTCCATCTTCTTGACGTACCCATCTAAAACATTGACCACATTCAAATATATGAACTGGATCAAAATCTTTAAATCTTTTTATTATCTTTTTTTCCAAATCACTTACCTCCATATGTCCTGTCAATCTTCAAATTCCATAATTGAAGTAGCTACTGAAAATCTTCTATTCTCCTAAGAAACAATATTAAAAATACATATCCAACTAGTATGCCGAAAAAATTAAGTATAATATCATCTACATCGTATATTCCTAAACTAAAAATTTCCTGCAACACTTCTATCCCCATAGGAATAGCTAGTGCAAAAAGTACTATCCCAAACTTATTTCTTATTTTATCAAATACTAATGGCCCTAAAAATCCATATGGCAGGAAGAAAAGAATATTCCCCCATACATTTATAAACCAATATCTAAATCCAAAAACTTCATAATTATTAAAATAATTGACTATGGTAGAAAAGGGACATAGATTTGTAAGTTCTTTAGAAAAATAACCATATTTCATTTTCTGAAGTACCAAGCCCTCCCTAAAAAGCATTCTTTCAGGGGATAAAAAGGCTTTATGCAAAGTAAGGGCAATATGCATAAGAAGCAAAACAGTTGCTACCTTCTTAAGAAAATCAATATTCAATTGTTTTTTGATTTTTATGTTTATCATATTTTACCCCTTATTGCTATTTAAAATATTATTCAAAAAGCTTAAACCCTTCTCCCAACACTTCTACAACATTACTCACTGTAATAAATGCATCACGGTCAATACTTTTTATATACTTAATCAGTCTAATATACTCTCTCTTGTTCATTACTGTAACAACAACTTTCATATCGTCACCGGAATACGCTCCCTGGGCACTGTAAAGGGTTGCACTTCTATCCAGTTCATCATGGATAAAATCTATAATTTCTTGATTACGTCTAGACACTATATTTAACTGAATCCTTCTATTAAGACCCTCTATAACACCGTCTATTACATAACCATTGATTACTACACCTATAACTGCATACAGTCCAAGTCTCATACCAAATGTTCCTATGGCAAGTATTGTTACAATTACATCTGCCATTAATAAACTCTTTCCTATATCCGTATGGAAATATTTATTAAGTATCTTGGCTATAATATCGGTTCCTCCGGTTGATGCATTTTGGTAAAACAGGACTGCTAAACCGATGGCACCTATTACTATACCGAAAACCAGATTAAGAAGAATATCATCTACTATTGGCTCCTTTAATTTAAAATAACCTTCAAAAACTGATATTACACCATTGAGCAAAAAACTTGCATATATTGTTTTAGCCCCAAATTGCTTGCCTATCGATATAAATCCTATAATAAAAAGTATAATATTTAAAACCCATAAGACCTTGGCAACACTTAGGACTGGAAACATATTATTTATTACCATTGCAAGTCCTGTAATTCCACCTACAGCCAGCTTACTTGGTATTAAAAATACACTAATTGAAAATCCTACTATAAATACCCCAAGGGTTATCAGCAAATACTCTCTTATCTTGTTCATGTCATCCTCCAGTTTACTAAAAATACTTGTGAAATTCCCAAAGACCTTGAAAAAGTATATCCCCCCTTGATTCTTAACCATATTATGTCGATTTTCATTATTGAAAGAAATATACATATTGAGGTATAAGAATTTCAAATTAAACTTTTTCATTGGTCTGAAATCCCTTATATCATTTTATCACAATATACAAAAAAAATGACCGTGATTATTTATATTAAAGAATTATTAACTATTTGAATTCTCCGACCTTTCGATATCCGGGGAAATGGATATCGGGCAAGTGGATCCGTTCAAAAAATCTTCTAATTAATATAAAGTATCACAGTCAAATTTGGGAAAGATTTGTATCAGAGTAAGCGTATCACCGATTGAATTTAATCAACAGGTAACTGCAAAACGGTTAAGTCATTCCCGATTTGCCGCTCATTTGAAAATAAAGGTGAGTTATAGAAAGGATTTTTCAGTGCTTTTCATATATTGTTGCGGCAAAATATAAAATACACTTTTCCCTTCAAAAAACAATCGATCGTCAGGGGAGACGATCGAGATTGAAGTTATAATTAATTTCATAACACCAACCCCATTTCATCCTCGTGAAATATAAGGCCTAAATTATGGCAGGTCTCCTGACTCAAGGTATACAAGAACACTCCTTCCCAGCAAAGCCAGTGGATTTGTATTCTCAACCTTTTACAGTGGCGGGACCGCTCTGGATTTTAACCAGATTCCCTTTTAATCTACCTAAAAAGGTAGAACCATAACTCACATTTTATTCTCTTGCCTCTATAATATTCCTATTTTTTTTAGCTGTCAATATCAATATTACTTTTCAACAGAAATAAATTTAAAACTTTCCACATCAAAAAGTCCCCTATCTGTAATCCTTATACTAGGTATTACTGGAAGAGCTATAAATGCCAGGGTCATAAATGGATCTATCTCCTTATTTACTCCTAAATCATGGGCTATATCCATTAGTTTTTCCAGCCTTTCATTTACATACTCAACTGATTTATCAGACATAAGACCTGCAATTGGTAAGGATAGGTCACCTACAACTTCCTTATCCTTCACTACAACAATTCCACCGCCTATATTCCTAAGATGATCTATGGCAACTAGCATAGATTCATCACTATCACCTACAACAATTAAATTGTGGGAATCATGGGCAACTGTAGTAGCAATTGCGCCCCCTTTTAGTTTAAAGTTTTCTACTAAACCTAGTCCAACATTACCTGTATTGTTGTGTCTTTCAACAACAGCAACCTTAAGCATGTCAAGCTTATCATGGAATGTAAAAAGACCATCTTCGACATGTATCTTTCTACTTACATTTTTAGTAATTATGGAACCTTCAACCAACTTGATCACATGGGCAATATCTGAATGAACTGGAATCTGAAGTTTTTCTTTTGTAACCTCAGGAAAAGACATTGAGTTGTATACCCTTTCATCATATCCACTTTCATAATGATTAAGAACTTTACCATCCTCAAATACTATATCCCCATTCTTTATAACCATTTCCACATCTATGGAATATAGATTATCAAAAACTAAAATATCTGCTAAATATCCCGGAGCTATTGCTCCCCTATCATGAAATCTATAGCACTCTGCTGCATTAAGGGTAGCTATCTTTATGGCATTAATAGCTGGTATACCTGATTTTACAGCAATCTTAACATTATTATTTATATGTCCTTTTTTGATTATATCTTCCGGGTGTCTATCATCTGTACAGAAAACAACCCTAGACATATTGCTCTTTGAAAGCCCTTTTACAAGGTCTAGAAGGTTCTTTGCAGCACTACCTTCCCTTAACTGTACATACATTCCCAGTCTCATTCTTTCAAGCATTTCTAAAGCATCTGTACATTCATGCTCTGTTCTTATACCTCCAGAAATATATCCATTCAGTTCTTTCCCAGAAATAACTGGACCATGGCCGTCAATTACCATATCCTTAAACATTTCAAGTTTGTCTATTACATCATCACTCAGATTTATTACACCTGGATAATTCATCATCTCTCCAAGTCCCAATACCCTTTTGTGATCAATCAACTGTTCTAAATCTTCAGCCTTTAGAATAGCTCCTGAATTTTCAAACTCCGTTGCTGGAACACATGATGGAAGCATAACGAAAACATCAAGATCAACCTCATCAGTTTCATCAAGTATATAACTAATACCATCTAGACCCTTAACGTTTGCTATTTCATGGGGATCTGCTATTACTGTAGTAGTACCCTTTGAAATAATTGTCTTTGCAAACTCCTTAGGAGATACCATGGATGACTCTATATGCATATGACAATCAATAAAACCTGGAGAAACATATTTTCCCTTTAAATCTATTTCTTTTTCTCCTTCATACTCACCAATTCCCACTATCTTATCATTTTCAATTGCAACATCACCTTCTATAATCTCTTCAGTGAATACATTGATTATCTTACAGTTTTTTAATACTAACTTTGCCTTTTTCTTTCCAAGCGCCGCGCTAATTATATCCCTTATATTTGACATATAAACACTCCTAATCCCTATTAAGTCTTAATTTATTATTTTATGTATACCCAAGGAGAATAGATAAATCATATTCCTTGAAGGATTTATACCATATTACATTATTTCAAAAAAAAATCAAGGCTTGCTACTTTGGAAATAAAGTAACAAGCCCTGTATTATGAGGTTCAAAATTTTAATTAGAACTTAAATACGATCTTAATTACGAACATTATTGCAAGTACTAGTGTTAATAATGGTACATCTTTTGTCTTCTTAGTAAGTAACTTAAGAACTACGAAAGAAATGATACCGAAGAAGATTCCATTTGCAATAGAGTAAGTAAGTGGCATAAATAACATAGTGATGAATGCTGGTAATGCTTCAGTGTAATCTTCAAAATCAATCTCTTTAATTGGAGACATCATGAACAGACCAACAATGATTAGTGCTGGCGCAGTCGCTGCTCCAGGAATCATAAGGAATACTGGTGATAATATTAGTGCTAAAAGGAACATGATTGCAGTTGTGACTGCAGTAAGTCCAGTTCTACCACCTTCAGTAACACCTGATGCAGACTCAACATAAGTTGTAACAGTAGAAGTACCTAGGAATGCTCCTACAGTAGTACCAATACTATCAGCAAGTAAAGCTTGCTTAGCCTTTGGAACTCTACCATTTTCGTCTAACATGTTTGCCTTAGTACATACACCTACAAGTGTTCCAACTGTATCAAATAAATCAACAAATAGGAAAGTAAGAAGTACTACAAACATATCTAAAGTAAATATTTTATCAAACTCAAATTGGAACATGATTGGAGATAACGATGGTGGTTTACTGAAGAATCCAGCATTTGAAACATCAGTTACTCCCATAGGAATACCAATAAGTGTAGTTGCAACGATACCAATAAATAAAGCACCTTTAACGTTTAGTGCAAGTAATACAGTGATAATAACAACACCTAGTAAAGTAAGTAAAGCTACTGGTGTAAGTACGTTACCCATTTCAAGGATAGTTCCTCCACCTTGAACGATTATTCCAGAATTAGATAATCCGATAAATGCAATAAATAGACCTATACCAACTGAAATAGCCTTTTTAATATTGGCTGGAATAGAATTGATGATTGCCTCTCTTACGTTTAAGAATGTTAGTAAAATAAATATAATACCTTCTAAGAAAACTGCTGTAAGAGCAAACTGCCAAGTCTTACCCATACCAAGAACAACTGCAAAAGTAAAGAATGCATTAAGACCCATACCCGGTGCAAGTGCGAAAGGTAGGTTTGCAAGAAGTCCCATTATAAGAGTAGCAACAAATGCCGATAAAGCTGTAGCTGTAAATAATGCTCCCTTATCCATACCCGTAGCAGAAATCATATCTGGGTTTACTGCTAAAATGTATGCCATAGTCATAAATGTAGTTATACCTGCTAAAACTTCAGTTTTTACATCTGTATTATGCTCAGACAATTTAAAGAATCTTTCTAAGAAACCACTGTTTTGAGCTAATCTAGTATTGTGTTCCATTGTAATTTTTCCCCCTTGAAAATACGAACATTAACTTTCAATATTTTGTTTTCGTTCTGTGTCTATAATTTTACTACAACATTATGCGAAAAATCAAGTGATTTTTGAAATTAATATTCGTGTTTTAAATCTGTCAAATTCTAAAGGAAAGTATACTCTCTAGTATTTTCAACATTTACAGTCATTCAACATCGTAAAAAAGAGCATTTTATAGCATTGTGTACTTTCTACAAAGTTTTCAGTCGTTTTCCATTTATTGTAACTGCAAAAACCGTTTTCCCTTCTATTTTCTCGTTTTTCACTGTTAAATATACATATAAAAAGGGGCTTTATACGAACTTTATAAGGCTTTTTATATAATTCTTATAAGTTTTTGCTTTGGTTTTTGAGAAAAGGGTAGATTTAATTGATTTGTCTAGTGCTCACTTCTTTCCCGTCTAGTGATTAAGTTTATCTTAATCGTCTAGTAACCGATATATTTTCATAATCGATCGTCTAATGCGACTACTTTGTAATCACGACCTAGGATATTTTCCAATCGGAAAATTACATTATATAAGAAAATCTTTTTATCCTCATTAAAAGAACCGTAGTCTTATAAAATAAGATTACGGTTCTAAGCCTTGTGTACTTATATCCCCTTATTCAATTAAAGTTTTCCCAAAGGAAAACATCCATGGTCAGGTTACTAAGTAACCTTCTAGACGAAGATAATGCATTAGAATATCTTCACTAGACATTCAAGTCAACTTGAATACTAGACGCCAGTTCTAAAAGAACAGCATTAGACAAGGGCAGTCTAAAAAGACTGCCCCAAAATTCTTACTCATCCTCCATAACCTGTACTCGGTCCTCTTCGATGAATTTCTTTATTCTTTTAATGCTTACACCAGTATGGTTTGATACTTCGAACATATTAGATCCAGGATATTTCATCAAAAAATCCTTTACTAATCTGTAATCAGCCTTATCCTTTGCCAAGCATTCATCGCATAGATTTTTCCTTGGATTATCGGATTCATACATAGTTCCACAGTTATCACAAAATTTCCTCATAAGCACACCACCTATTATAGACTTAATATCTTCATTATTTTAAGAGCCGTGTGTAAATTAAAACGGTCATGCTCATCGTTGAGACTTAGCTTTGTTATTTCCTGAATTCTATTTATTCTATATAGTACTGTGTTATAGTGGGTAAACAGTTCTTCTGACATTTTTTTCAGATTTCCGTTTACATTAAAGTATATTTCAAGGGATTTAACTAGTTCTGTATCCCTTTTTCTATCATACTCAACCAGGGGCATTATTGTTGCCTGGTAGAATTTAACGAGCTCTTCTTTTAAATTATCCTGACAGAAGATTTTATAAATTCCCAGTGTTTCAAAATCTACTACCTTCTTATCTATATATGTCATGGATGCGTCTATTGCCTTTTGTGCATCGGCTAAACTACTAGACACATTATCGATGTTATCATATATCCTACCTATACCTAAACGATAGTTTTCAAAATTCATCTTCTTTATAAAGATGTTTTCTATAGTATCGACAATATCCATATATGCTTTAGTAATCAAATCCTTATTGGTCCACTGGAATATGATATTTATGGTTTTTCCTATTTCAGAAATCAAATAGTTTTTTTGTGATTTAACACAGGATAAATCTATTAAATATCTGGCCTTGGAAATAAACTGATTAAAATCTTCGCTATCATCATCTTCCGAACCTAATAGTCGAATAGAAATTACATTGTAATTACCTTCTCTGGTAAATTTATAATAACCAGCCTTATTTATTGCCTTTTCTTTTCTCTTTTCATCTAAGGATATCAAATCCTCAAAGAATTCTGCTTTGTACTTATTTTCTACATCTTGTACAGATAGCTTTTTAAGAAAATCAAGGGCAATGGTATTTGCAGCCGACTCACCATTTACTATATCAAAATCACTAATATCTTTATTGTATCCAAAGAGTACTATATAACCCATAACATTATTCTTTGCTATTATTGGTATGAATACTCTTTTTACATTTCTATTTTCGATTGTAAATTCATCTACATGTTTTTTTACCGTAGCCTTTTTACTGGAAAGACCCTTCATGTACTTTCTTATACCTTCTCCAAAGGTCTGGTATGGATATTTAGAATTTACATTATAAATAATATCATCAAACTGATAATCAATTACCATTACAGGGTTATAAAGAGATCTTTCTAACACTTCTATAATCTCTTTTATTCCTCCACCCTTTAACACAACATTCATGGTATCATTATGAATATTTTCAACAGTTTTTATTATTGATGTTTGCTTCTCAAAAATATGTCTGAATATCGGAGTCATAATATCTGTAAAAGCAACATTGTAATCAAGTTCTATGACAGGAAGTTCAAGTTCTCTAGCTAGTTCAATAACTCTCTCATCTAATTCTTCAAGATATGGAGAAACCTTAATACCTATTCCGGACAATTTTTTTTCTTTAATAGATCTTATTAGTTTCATCTGTCCTTCGACATCTGTTATCTTGAAAAAATAGCCTGTTGTAAGTAAAAATTCACCTTCATCTACCCAATCCACAATGTCTGGATCCACCATTACATTGACATTGGTAATGACATTATCCAGTGATTCTTCTCCTACAACTAATTTTGAAGATTTCATTAAATCCATTTCTAAAAATTCTTTCAAGAGCAATCCTGTTTCCTTTAACAATGAACTCACCTTCTTCGCCTACTAATTAATATTCTTATATTTATATTAGCAAACTTTGTGGAAAATTACCATATTTTTCGTTGTTTTTGTCATTTTCTTTATCAATTTTAATTAAATTTACCTAAAGAACCCTAAATCCTGCTTCTTCAAAAGTAATCATAGTACTATTCATGTATATAGCGGAGTCTAAAATGTTAAACATTATAGCAGCTCCAGTACCTTCACCTAATCTCATATCAAAATCAAAGTAAGGTTCAAGACCCAAGTTCCTCATTCCCAGAATAGCACCTTTTTCTTTGGAATTATGACTCGGAATCATATAGGCCACTGACTTTTCACAAAGACCTTTTGCTATCATTGCAGCTGCAACAGATATAAAGCCATCTAATACAACAGGAATTTTTTTGTATGCACAGCCAAGTATAACACCCGCCATGGTTCCTATCTCAAGTCCACCAACCTTAGATAATACGTCTAAAGGATCCCTAGAATCAGGGGAATTGACTTCAATAGCTTTTTTAATCGTATCAACTTTGTTAGCCAGTTTGTCTAAAGGGAGATTAGCCCCTACACTTGTTGTTTTTTCAGGTGAAATACCACTAAGAACTGATATTATTGCCGAGCTTGGTGTAGTATTGCCTATACCCATCTCACCTACACCCAACATTCTGTATCCCTCATTATATCGTTCAAAAACCATTTCTATACCTACTTCAATAGATTTTACGGCCTCTTCATAGGTCATGGCAGGTCCTTTTGCTATATTGTCAGAACCGTATTTAATCTTTCTACTTATAACCTTTGGATTGTCTATTTCATTATCCACACCTACATCTACTACAAATATGTCTGCTCCTGAAGTTTTTACCAAACTACATACACCTGTAAGTCCCTTGGTAAAATTATTTACCTGAAAAAGTGTAATGCTTTTATCTGACGTAGCAACCCCTTCTTCCACGACTTTATGATCTCCAGCAGCTATAATTATAGCTTTTTTTGGTATATCATTTACTATTTCTCCATATATTCCGCATAGCTTTACAAATAGGTCTTCTACTTTCCCAAGGCTTCCCTTGGGTTTAATAAGATTGTCTACCCTTTCCCTTGATTCTTTTTTTATTTTTTCATCATTATTTACTATCCCATTGATAATTTCAGTCAACAATTTAATCTCCCCCTAAATTAATAGTAAAAAAGCCCACACTCTCCCTAAGGAGATTGTGGACTTTACCTTCATCGACAAACTAAAGAAAAATGGCAGGTCTCCTGACTTCGCTTCACAAGTACTACACCTTCCCGGATAATCCAGTGGTATTTGCAGCACCTCCACATTACAGTGATGGGTTCGTTGAAGATTTTCACTCCATTCCCTATTCTCCTATTAAATAAGCACCATGTTTCTTAATAATATTATATTTATAAATTCATCTTACACTATTATAAAATGAATTCATATACTTACTTCATCTTGATACTTCTAACAGTCACATTGACATCCAGAATATTTATCTGAGTCATAGTCTCCACGTTTTCATATATACACTTTTGAAGCTTTTCACAGTTATCTACTATTGACCCTTCCATTTTAACTGCTACATCTAGCCTAATGCGTATTCCGTCTTCTTCTTCTTTTATTCTAATTCTTAGAATACTATCTATTCCTACTGCATCCCTTGATGAATACTCAACAAGCTGTGTCATAGCCTTATTTGTAATTGTATACTTTCCTAAATATGAAAATGTAGGTCTTACTACAGTTTTTTCTGTTATTTCTATTTCATTATTTTTTCTTCTAGTAAATATGTTTAAGGTGTCAAGAAAATAACCTGAGAAATCTTTCTTAACTTCAAGAGTTGGAGCAGGAATTACATGCTTTCCATGATGTCTTCTATGGTATCTTGCCTTCTTTATCTCTTCTGGAGTGGATACTTCATCAATATAAATGAACTGATCAATATCTCCTAGTTCAAGGGCATTTGATATACGCTGTACCATCTTCACTGAAGTTCCAAGTATGAGTATTTTATCAGGATTGTAATCATCAAGCAGAGAAATCAATCCTTCCCTATGTTCCTTTTCAAACATCAGAGCTGTTTTAACCGCTGTTATCTTGGTATGCTGTCTTTTGGCAGACTTTCCTCCAAGAATTTTTGATCCCTTTATAAGTAGTCCGTCATCTATAATAAATTCTATTTCATTTTCTTTTGCAACAGTCATAGCCTTATAACTTTTACCTGTTCCACTAACACCTACCAGTGCATATTTTTTCATATTAATCACCTTTTCTTTCTTATGTCACTTATATTTTATAACAAAGTACTGAAATAGTACATCTTTTAAATCTCTGTAAATTTTTTTTACACCACTAAAAAGAATACAATGATAATCATTATACATTAGGCTTTTTTCGTTATTTTTTGGATTTTTAAGTTGTCCGAAAATATTTTCTTCGGTATAATTTGACTATAAAAGTTAAGAAAATTTTTAAAGGAGGATTCAATAATGGCTTACGTTATAAATGATTCATGTATCAGCTGTGGCGCTTGCGAACCTGAGTGTCCAGTTAGCTGTATTACTGCTGGAGATGATATCTACGTTGTAGATGGTGGCGCTTGTATCGATTGTGGTGCTTGTGCAAATGTATGTCCTGTGGACGCTCCACAGCCTGAGTAATAAAAAAACAAACTGCCCATAAGGGCAGTTTCTATTTTTTTGTAATTATAGGCTTGGGCATCATCGTCTGATTTATTCTACTCATAAACTTTAGGGAAGCCTTTTTTTCATTGACTGTAAAATCTCCCATAATAAAGTTAGTGATATCATCCTCTTTGTCCTTCAACTCATCAAGAACTTTCTCACCTTCATCTGTTAAAGATAATATAAACATCCTTTTATCCTCAGGACTTCTAGTCTTATTCATATACTTCATTGCAATAAGTCTATTTATGTAATTGGAGACCGTTCCCCTATCAACTTCCATTTCACTAATAACATCAGAAATAGTATAATTTCTGTTCGAATCTATACATCTCATAATCAAAAGATCAAAGAAACTAATTCTTTCACCTTTACCGTTAATCTTTATTCCCTTTTTATCCAATAAAATAACCCTATTCACTATTTTTTCAATCATGTTGTTTATTTGATTATGGTAATTAGACATATAGCACCCCGTTACTTCCTAAACTTGATAATTGTTCTCAGTTAATTATATCAAATTCATAAAAAAAAACCAAGAGCAAATCACTCTTGGTTAGTATACTTTATTCTTCATTATTGTTCAAGAAATATGATAGTGTAAATAAGTTCTCAATTAAGTGAACATTTTCTACAACTACACCTTCCCTAACTTTAATATCTACCGGGGCAAAGTTCCATATTGCCTTGATGTTACAATCCATCATTCTTTCAGCAGTAACCTGAGCACTTTCCCTATTTGTACAGATATATGCTATTTCAATATTATTCTTGATAATAAATTCTTCAAGTTCATCCATATCATATATTTCTATATCCCTAATCTTTAATCCTATCATCTTTGGATTAATATCGAAAAGTCCCTTAAGGGCAAATCCAAACTTCTCAAAACTAACATAATTTGCAAGAGCCTGACCTAAGTTACCTGCTCCAATAATTACAGTATTGTATGTTCTGTTTAGACCCAGAATCTTTCCTATCTCATAGAAAAGTTCTTCAACATTATAGCCGTATCCCTGCTGTCCAAAACCACCAAAATTATTAAGGTCTTGTCTAATCTGGGACGCAGTGAAACCTATTATTTCACTTAATTCCTTAGAAGATATTCTTTTTACATCTTTCTCCAGAAGTTCTTTTAAATATCTATGATACTTTGGCAGCCTTCTAATAACAGCCATCGAAATTCTATTCTTTTGCATATTAACCCCCACTCACCAATGAGACCACTAAAGAAAACTTTCTGCTAATTTTTGTTTAATGCAATGTATCCGGTTTCGCTACTATTTTAGAAGATATGTAAAGTCCCTTGTCAATAGGACAAACTTTTTTCAATTCCATATAAATGCAACTGACTCTCCATGCTTTCCTGTGGAATACTCACCAATATTTAGTTTTTAGATTCATCCCAAATCTTATATACCCAATAATAATTATATCCTTACACTAATGAATTATAGCATTTGTCATTTCTAATGTCAACTTGTTAAAAAAGCTAGAATCATTGAAATCACTAGTTTTAATAAAGTTTAATAAAAATTTCACAATCTTTTTGCTACTTTTTATATATAAACCATATACAAAGTCTCATATAAATCAAACATTCTTGTAATTGTCATAAAAGAAACATATAATACTTAAGAGAATATAAAAGTATATTATACTAATTTTTTAACATAGATTTTCAGGAGGTAAAAAGACGTGATAGTATTATCCTGCAGTGATATCTCAAAATACTACGGTAACGAGATGATACTGAATAATATAAATATAAATATTGCTAAAGGAGATAAAGTTGCACTGATTGGTGACAACGGATCTGGAAAAACAACTCTATTTAAAATCCTTACCGGCAACCTTAACTATGATGAAGGTAGTATCTTTCTAGCCAAAGATATTACAATTGGATATCTTGAACAGGTTCAGGCTGTTGACGAGGACCAAAACATCCTAGATACATGTAAACCGATTTTCCAAGATGTAATAGACATGGAAAAAGAACTTAGGAAAATGGAAGAAGATATTGCAAATCATAAGGATCACAGCTCTAGGGAATTTGAAAACCTTATGAATCAGTACTCCCATAACCTTGAGGACTTTAAAGATAAAAATGGTTATGGTTATATGAGTCTTATCAAAGGAGTTCTTAACGGACTAAGCTTCTCAGAAGCTGATCTTGATAAGAAAATCAAACATTTAAGTGGAGGCCAAAGATCAAGACTTAATATAGCCCTACTTCTATTAAAGAAGCCGGACATACTTTTCCTTGATGAGCCTACTAACCACCTTGACCTAAATGCTATAAAATGGCTTGAAGAATTTATTATATCCTATCCAGGAACTGTAATTACAATTTCACATGATAGATATTTTATTAACAGAACTTCAAACAGGGTTATTGAAATTATCAACAAAAGCATGCTTACTTTTAATGGCAACTATGATGATTACCTTATTTACAAGGATGAATATATAAGCAATCTTCAAAAACAATATGATTCACAACAAAGGGAAATAAAGAAACAAAAAGAGCTTATAACTAAATTCAAGGAAAGAGGCACTGAGAAACTAGCTAAAAGAGCAAGATCAAGGGAAAAAAGACTTGATATGATAGAAGAAATTGAAATGCCTGAATTTAGAAGCTTCGAAGCAAAAATCAGCCTTAAGGCAAGCAACCCTAGTGGTCAAGATGTTTTATTTATGAAGAACATCGGTATGAGCTACGGTGACAAAATGATTTTCGAAAATGCTTCAGGAAACATTTATAAAGGGGAAAAAATAGGATTAATAGGCCCTAATGGTGTGGGTAAAACAACACTTTTTAAAATCCTTTTAGAACAAATAAATCAGTATGAAGGGGAACTGAAATTCGGACACAACGTCCTTCCAGGATACTATGATCAGGAACAGGAAAATTTAAACCCTTTAAATAATCTTTTGGATGAAATTCAAGAAGAAAATCCAAAACTTGATTACGGAGATATCAGAAGTCTTCTAGCAAAGCTTCTTTTCTTTGGAGAAGACGTATATAAACTAGTAAAGAACCTTAGTGGTGGGGAAAAGGGAAAACTATCCCTTCTTAAATTAATGCTTTCTAAGTCCAATTTCTTGCTTCTGGATGAGCCTACAAACCATCTTGATATATCATCAAAAGAAGTCCTTGAAAATGCACTTATTGAATACGATGGAACATTACTAATAATCTCCCACGACAGATACTTTGTAAACAGGGTATGTGATAAAATATTCGAACTATCTCCTAATGGAATAAAAGAATATCTAGGAAATTACGATTATTATTTAGAAAAAGTAAGCGAAGAAAATCAACCTGAGGAAAGCCAAGAAAAAGAGAAAACCAAGACTCAGATAAAAGAAGAAAGAAAAAGAGAAAGAGAAGAAAGAAATCAGAAAAAGAAAATCAAGAAAAGATACGAAGAAGTTGAAGCACTTATAAAAGAAACGGAGACTACTATTCACACACTGGAAGAAGAAATGTGTAAAGAAGAAGTCTACTCAGATCCGGAAAAGAGTAGGAAAATCCACAGTAAGCAGGATAAGCTTCAGAGTGAACTTGAAGAGCTTTATGAGGAGTGGGAGGAATTACTTAGTCAAATGGAATAAGTAGATAGTAGTTAGCTAATAGTAGTTAGTAATGAAAATCCTAATTAAATGAAATTAGGATTTTCATCTATCCGCTAACTACTAACCACTATCAACTTTTTTAATTTGGGACTTGAAAGCAAATTCCATTTGTTGCTCCCGAACTATTTTTGAAATTTTCAGACAAATCATTCATTTTATTAATTTACATAATTCCGCAAAATATTTTTCCACAGGATTTATCAACACAATCCACAAGTTATCAACAGTTTTTTTCAACAATCCACACATTGATATAGGCATATTTTGAATTTTATCCACATAGTCCACCGTTTTATCCACATATTATTCAACAAAATACGTACAAAAAATAATAATTTTGGTTTACATAAAATATTATGTTTAAATCATAATTTCTGGGGTAATATTCTGATTGGGAGCAAAAATAGTCTGGTAGCCGGATAGTCTGATTGTCTGATTCGAAAAAACAAACCCTATTTTGCATGTGCAAAATAGGGTTTTGATTTTTTTTTGACCTTTAGTAGCAATATGTATATCTTATACGGTTAAAGTAAATCCATCATAGGTCAAAACTTCACGGAAGGATTCACTTGACTCTTGGGTCTTGAAAGACTGTGACCCCGTATCACTGATTTTATCTGGAGTTTGTGCTCATTTATATGCCTAAGATAGCCTAAAGCATACTCTGATCGCGCCTAATTACTACTTTGTAGCTGGCCTAATGTTGTTTTTTCTATTACTTTCCAAAAGGAAAGGTAATAGAACTAAAGTACAACCTTAGGCTAATTGCTAAGCAATGAATTAGGCGCGATCAGAGTAGTATTAGGCAATCTTAGGCATGCCAAAAATCACAAGTGATTGTGGCGGTGAGCTTGCTAAAGCAAACGGAGTTAGGAAAAGACAAAAAAACCCGTCTCATCAATATGATAAAACGGGTTTAGCATTTCCGAACCACGACCTACGACCTACGAACTACGGCCCTCATAATATTCCCCCAACTTCAAGTTAGGAACTGCATTTAAATACTCATCACCGTAATGTCCTCTTAGGGACTGGTAGTATCCTGCGCATCCTATCATGGCTGCGTTGTCTGTACATAGTCTTAAGGATGGGTACATTACTTTTATGTCTGTAGCCTTTAGATTTTCTTCAAACTTGGCTCTTAGTCCTGAGTTGGCTGCTACTCCTCCTGCGATTATGATTTTGTCGCATTTTTTTAGTTTTGCTGCCTGTATTGTTTTTGTAACCAGCACATCTACTACTGCTTCTTGGAATGATGCTGATACATTTTCTACATTTATTTCAACTTTTTTCTGCTTATTATTGTTGATATAGTTAAGAACTGCTGATTTTAATCCACTGAAACTAAAATCAAGGCTATCTTTTTCTAGGAATGCCCTAGGAAAATCTATGCTATTTTTATCACCTTTTTTAGCTAGTTTATCAATTAATGGACCTCCTGGATAACCAAGTCCCATTGTTCTTGCTACCTTGTCAAAAGCTTCCCCTGCTGCATCGTCACGGGTCTTTCCTAAGATCTCATACTTACCGTAGTCTTCCATGTGGATAAGGTGGGTATGTCCTCCTGAAACAACTAGGCATAAAAATGGTGGTTCTAATTCTTTAAACTCTATGAAGTTTGCAAATATATGACCTTCTATATGATTCACTGGAATCAGTGGCTTATCAAGGGCAAATGCCAATGATTTTGCATAGGACATACCTACAAGTAGGGCTCCTACAAGACCTGGACCATATGTCACTGCTATATTATCAATATCCTTAAACTTCATATTACTCTCATCTAATGCATCTTGAACAATAAGACTTATTTTTCTTACATGATTTCTTGATGCAACCTCAGGTACAACTCCACCAAATTTCTTGTGAATATCTATCTGAGAATATATTTGATTGGTAATGATTTCTCTACCATTTTTCATTATGGCACAGGAAGTCTCATCACAAGATGTTTCTATTGCCAGAGTATATATGTCCTTACCCATTTTCTAACCTCTTTTCTAAAGGGACACCCACATAACATATGCATCTTCATTGTTATCGGCATAATATCTTTTTCTAGTCCCAGCTATTTCAAATCCTAATTTTTTATATAGTCCTATGGCTTTTTCATTGGATACCCTTACTTCAAGGGTAACATGTTTTATTCCAAGCTTTTCAGCCATATCCATCATTTCTTCCACCAAAGCCCTACCAAGGCCTTTTCCTTGAAAAGACTTAGTAACAGCTATGTTTGTTATATGTCCTTCATCAAGGACTTTCCACATTCCACCGTATCCAATTACCTCATTGTCATGAGTCATGACAATATAATTGGCAGCTTCATTGTTTATTTCCCCTATAAAGGACTCCATTGACCATGGTGATGGGAAAATTTCATTTTCTATTCTATGAACAGCTATAACATTTTCTCTTGAAAGACTTGAAAATTTTATATTGTTCATTACTCTACACCATGCTTTTTATCGTAATCCCTTTCAGCTTGGGATTTTCTTATATAGTTTGGCTCCACATCAAATAAATTGTCTTCACCAGAAGTTTCATACTTTTCTCTTCCAAGTATAGCAACAGTAGAAGCCTTTTGCATAATCTTATCAGGAGAAGCAAACTCGATATTTTCAAGATTTTCTGATAGATAATCTCTGAATTTCTTAACTCCATCTCCCATAAAAAGTACAGGTCTATTTTTTTCTTTCAATATATGAGCTAACTCTTCAATAGATATAGCCATTTCCTCAGAGGCTTCACTTAATAAGCCATCTTTGTATTCATATATACAAGTATAAGTTTCACTTCTTCTTGCATCCATAATAGGAACTATAAGTCTATCTTCCCTTGTATCATTATATGCAAGGGACTTAAGAGTGGACACTGAAACTATAGGAATTTCTAAGGAATGGGAAAATGCTTTTGCAGCAGACATTCCTATTCTAACTCCTGTAAAAGATCCAGGTCCCCTTGAAACTGCAATCAAATCCATTTCACTTAACTGAATTTCAAGGCTATCCATCATCATTTTTATAAGCGGCATTAATTTCTGGGAATGGGTCTTTGGGTGATTAATTGTAAATTCTCCAACCATTACATCTCCATCTATCACAGAAACTGAAGCAACACTTGAGGATGTATCTATTCCTAATACCTTCATCCTACAACTTCCTTTCAAAGGAATCTATAAGCTTCTGATTCCCTGTTACTGTTAATTCTCTACATCCGTCGCCCTGACAGTACTTAATATCAATCCAAATGGCATCTTCAGGAATTACTTCCTCAACAATGTTTGCCCACTCTATAATACATACTGCATTTTGATTAAAGTAATCTTCATATCCTATTTCATAAAACTCATCTATATCACATATTCTGTAAACGTCAAAGTGAAATACCCTAGGATCATTGTCATATTCATTTACTATTGTATATGTCGGGCTAGTTACGTCTTCAGTTACCCCAAGACTGGCAATTAAAGTCTTGGAAAGAGTAGTTTTCCCAGCTCCAAGATCACCTGTAAGACATACTATCATACCGCCCTCTAACATTTCCCCTAGTACCTTTCCAAAGTTTTCAGTATCTACAAGGGAATTTGCAACATAAATCATATCGCACCTCATAATATCTATATTTTATTTCCTTATTCACCCCATAGATTTTATACAAATTTTTTGGGAATATCAAGGGGCAAAATTCAGTATTTCCATGCTTAATATTTATAGCAAATCATTGTCTTATTTTAACTCAAATTAGGTGGCCTAAAATGGCCTAACCTTACTGACGTTACAGGCCTAATTTTTGCCTTTGGCAATTTGCCTAAAGTTGTTTATTTACTTTCCTTCGGAAAGCTATACAATACAATCTTAGGCCACTGCATAGCAGAAATTAGGCGCGATCACAGTAGCTTTAGGCTACCTTAGGCATAGAGTTACTTTTCAAAACTCTATGCTTTATAAGCCACTTTTCCATCAACAATTGTATAAAGTACCTTACTTTGTACATCTAGTGGGTCATTATCCCATACAACTATATCAGCATCTTTTCCTTCTTTAATACTTCCGATTCTATCATCTAGCTCTAATATTTCAGCTGCATTAATTGTAATAGCCTTTAGTGCTTCCGTATAATCTAGTCCGGATTTTACTGCTAAGGAAGCCATAAGATTAAGGTGGTGTAGAGGAATTACTGGGTGGTCTGTCATGATAGCTATTTTTACTCCGTTCTTCGCAAGTATTCCAGGAGTCTCAAAAGTAAGGTTTTTAAGTTCAAACTTTGATCTTTCTCCAAAACTTGGACCCACAACTGCTACCATATTATTTTCAAGTATTTCTTCCCAGATTAAATGTCCCTCAGTACAATGCTCTAGTGTCAATTTAGTATCAAATTCTTTAGCGATTCTCATTGCAGTCATAATATCATCTGCTCTATGGGCATGGGCTTTTAGAGGAATTTCTCTTCTAAGTACTGGAATTAATGCTTCCAGCTTCATATCAAATGCTGGCATCTTTTCCACATCTCCATTTGCCCTATCTTTTTTATTCATATACTCCTTAGCCTTGTAAAGAGTAGCTCTAAACTCCCCTGCAATTGACATTCTTGTCATAGGAGCCTTGTTTTTTGAATTGTATATTCTCTTTGGATTTTCTCCAAATGCACACTTCATAGCTATATCATTTTTGATTATCATTTTATCGATTACATTTCCAGCAGTCTTGATTGCTGCAAATGTTCCACCAATGATATTGGCAGATCCTGGGCCAGAAGCACAAGATGTAACTCCACCTTCTAAGGCTTCATCAAAGTTTCTATCCATAGGGTTAATAGCATCTATAGCTCTTAGATGAGGTGTAATTGGATCTGTCATTTCATTTCCATCTGCTCCCTCAAATCCTATGGAATCTTCCCACATTCCTAAATGGGTATGGGCATCAATGAATCCTGGGAATACTAGCTTTCCTTCACAATCAATAACTTCATAAGCTTCTACTGAAGGTAAATCTGATCCTATTTTTTCTATTTTTCCATCTTTAACTTGAATATCACAATTTTCTAATATCCCATTTTCCATTGTATATACTGTACCATTTTTTAATAATATCATTCTAAATCCTCTTTTCTATTTTTTCTTCATACTTAGGGAAACTCTTTTTCTATTAAGATCAACGCTAAGTACCCTAACCTTAACATTATCCCCTACTTTTACTATATCCATTGGATTTTTAACAAATCTATCACTTAACTGTGATATGTGGACAAGTCCGTCATTTTTAAGACCGATATCCACAAATGCACCAAAATCAGTAACATTTCTAACAGTTCCATCAAGGATCATATCTTCATCAAGGTCTTCTATCTGAAGTACGTCTCCCCTGAAAATTGGCTTAGGCATGTCTTCTCTTGGGTCTCTTCCCGGCTTTTTAAGTTCTTTTATAATATCTTCCAGTGTAAAGTTACCTACCTCAAGCTCTTCAGCAAGCTTTTCTAAAGATACTTTTGAAAGTTTTTCATTTATGCTTGAGATATCTTGAATATCAAGGTCAAGCTTATCTATTAATTTCTTGGCAACATCATAAGACTCAGGGTGAACACCTGTATTATCTAGAATATTCTTGCCGTTTTCTATTCTTAAGAATCCAGCACACTGAGTAAATGCTGATGGACCAAGTCTAGCTACTTTTAATAGTTCCCTTCTACTTTTAAAAGGACCATTTTCATTTCTATACTTAACAATGTTTCCTGCTACAGCCTTTGAAATACCAGAAATATATTTCAAAAGGGATGCAGATGCCCTATTTAGGTCAACTCCGACATTATTTACTGTATCCTCAACTACACCCTCAAGCACTTCTTCCAGCCTCTTCTGATTTACATCATGCTGATACTGACCAACACCTATACTCTTAGGGTCTATTTTAACAAGCTCCGCCATAGGGTCTTGAAGTCTTCCGGCTATTGATATTGCTCCTCTTATGGAAACATTTATTTCTGGATATTCTTCATTTGCTAGCTTTGATGCTGAGTATACCGATGCCCCAGCTTCATTTACTATTGTATAGAATACTTCCCTGTCTATTTCCTTTATCATCTCTGCAACGAATTGTTCAGACTCCCTTGAAGCAGTACCATTTCCAATAGCAATAATGTTTACCTTGTGCTTTTCAATCATACCCTTAAGGATCTTCTTACTCTCAATAGTCTTATTTTCAGGCTTTGTAGGATAAACAGTTGTATAGTCTAAAAGATCTCCCATTTCATTGATTATGGCAATCTTACAACCAGTTCTATAAGCTGGGTCAAATCCCATAACTACTGTATCCTTTACAGGAGACATCATAAGCAGGTTTTTGATGTTTGATCCAAACACCTTGATAGCCTGCTCCTCTGCCTTGGCAGTAAGTTCATTTCTTATCTCCCTTTCTATTGAAGGTTGGATAAGTCTCTTATAGGCATCCCTTATACTATCCTGTATAACTTCTTTGGTAGATAGATGTTTAACCATATCCCTTTCAATCATGTCTATGATTTCAACATCAGGAGAACTTATCTTGATCTTAAGCTCCTCTTCCTTCTCACCCCTGTTCATTGCAAGAATTCTGTGGGGAGGAATTTTTCTAATTTCCTCTTCATACTCAAAATACATTTCATGTACACTATTTTCTACATCTTTATTTTTCTTAGATATAATATTCCCCTTATTGTAAGTCATATATCTAATAGACTTTCTATAATCTGGATTGTCCGATATAATCTCAGCAATAATATCCATTACCCCCTTGATTACATCTTCAATATTTTCAAGATCCTTTTCAGGATCAATAAAGGCTTCAGCTTCCTTTCTTACATCACACTCTCCAAGAAGCACCTTAAGAGCAAGGGGTTCAAGACCTCTTTCCTTAGCAATCGTAGCCCTAGTTCTTTTCTTTTGCTTATATGGTCTATATAAATCCTCAAGCTCTGCAAGAATCTGACTCTTCATAATCTCAGCCTTAAGATCTTCAGTAAGTTTACCCTGCTCATCAATAAGTCTGATAATCTCATCTTTTCTCTTTTCAAGATTTCTTAAATATGTAAGCCTATCACTTAAATCTCTAAGCATTACATCTGACAAATTACCAGTAGCCTCTTTTCTATAACGGGCAATAAAAGGTATAGTATTCCCCTCATCAATCAAATCAATAGTCGACTTAACCTGTGACTTTTTAATTTTAAGTTCTTCAGCTATTTTAGCAATTATAAAATCCAATAGATTCACCTCGTTTATTTTTCATCAGTTTTATTTTATCATAAAAATAAAATGTATTCACTTCATTAGTGAATACATTGTCTAAGGTCTCTTTCAGAGCATCTAGGTGCTCACTTAGTTCGAATCTAAGGTCATGAATTAACTTTTCATGCATCTAAGGAGTACTTCGTACCATCCATTGTTATTTTACTTACGTAAAAGTTTATTAAAAAACGAACTAAGACCCTTTTGCTTTTATTAAAGGTCTTATAAAATCTATAATTATTAACTTTTATTATATAAATATCAATGTATAATATTATTTACCCTCTTCCCAAAATTAAGGCAATTTATGTTTCTCATTTTATACTCTTAATGAAATTACTTAATCTAATCGACAAATTTTTCACCTTACTTTCGAAATTCTTAAACCTTTTTTCATCAACATAACCTAATTTTTCTGCTAACTCCATTTGACACATCATTTCTAGCATAGAGCTATATGACATATTAAAAAAATGGATTTTATCTTTATCACTAAATCTACCTGAGCCTTCAGCTATATTAGAGATAATGGATACTGCAGCTCTATTTATCTGTTTACTTAATGAATATTTTTCATCATTCGGAAACATTTCAACAATTGAATAACACTCCAGAATAATATCCTGCGCTAAACTATATACTTTAATTTTTCTATATCTAAACATATACATACCTCCTATAATTTATAGTTAGTATATATTTTTTTCTCTAAACATTGGTATGCTATAAGCATACAATACATATTTGTATAATCAAATTTCTCCTATATAAAAACAAGACCTTTTATACTTTCTAAAAGGTCTTGTAATAAATTTAAACATAAATTTTGCCGATGCAAAATATCATTGGATGAGAGTATTTATACTCTTCCTTAGATGAAATGTAGCAACGCTAACATTTTCCCTAGATGCAGCCAAAGGCTGTCCCTAGATGGGCACTAAAGTGCCGCTCCCCCTAGACTTACTTAGGAGTATTTTCAAATTCCTTCTTAATCTCTGCAAGTAAATCTTCGTTTTCGATTACTTCTACTGCTGTAAGGACTAGGGCTCCTATTGTGTTTTTCATTTCATTTAATGCTGTTTGGCCTACTGATGCTGATGCGAATTCTCTTGTGTGGCCTACTACTTTTTCGTTGCTTATTTTGAAGTATGGATGTATTGTTGGGCATACGTGGGATACGTTGCCGGCATCTAGGGATCCATAGCTTTCTTTGGCTCTTTTTATCTTTATTTCTGAATAGCCGTATAGCTTTTGATTGTATATATCCTGTAGTCTTCTATTTGTAACCATGTTATCGTATGATGCTTCGTAGTTTTCTATTTCTATTTCTGCTCCAGCTGCAAGTGCTGCTCCTCTGGCACAATTTTTTACCTTTTCTCTTAGTTCTTCTAAATAGGCTTTAGTTGTAGCTCTTACATAGAAATCTGCTATGGCTAAGTCAGGTACTATGTTGGCAGCTTTTCCCCCTTCTGTTATTACCCCGTGTACCCTGGCATCTGGTCTGATGTGCTCTCTTAATGCATTTATATTGTTGAATGTATTTATACATGCGTCTAATGCATTGATGCCCTCTGTAGGTGCTGCTGCTGCGTGGGCAGTTTGTCCTCTGAATGTAAATCTTATCGCTTCTAAAGCTAGTGACGATCCACTTTCATAATGATCATCTGCTGGATGGGCCATTAGGGCAATATCTACATCATCAAATGCGCCCTTGTTAACATACTCCACCTTGGCTCCACTAGTTTCTTCTGCTGGAGTACCCATTACTACAACTTTACCGCCTAATTCTTCTACTATTTCCTTAAGAACTATTCCCGAACCTGTTGAAGCTGTACCAAGAATGTTATGTCCACAACCATGTCCTATATCAGGTAGTGCATCGTATTCTGCCATATATGCAATAACAGGACCTTCTTTTCCACTATCATACTCTGCCTTAAAACCTGTATCAAATCCTAAAAAGTTCTCTGTTACTTCAAATCCTTTTTTCTTTAGTAGTTCAACATGAGCTTTTGACGATTTATGCTCATCAAATCCAAGTTCAGGATTCTCAAATATGTACTGGTTTAAGTCTTTTAATTCTTCAAATATTGAATCTACAATGCTACTTACTTTCTTTTTCATGTTAACACTCCCCTTATTTCGGGGTTTTGACAATCTGATTAGTAGCCTAAGCTAGCCTAATGTTACTATCGTTGCACGCCTAATTTTTGCTTTGGCAATTTGCCTAAAATTGTTTTTTTGTACTGCATTTCTATTAGAAATGCTGAATAGTGTTCCTTACAGTCACGGATAGTGCTTCGCGAGTAGTATAAAAATTAGTACTCATCAGCTTTCCCTAAGGAAAGTAGTAGCTTAAACAATATTAGGCTAACTGCCAAGCAGAAATTAGGCGCGATCACAGTAGCTTTAGGCCATCTTAGGCAAACATCCACATGTCAAAACTCCCATTTCTATCCCCTTATAATTCTGCCAAGTCTGTCGTTTACTATGCCATTTCCATCCTTGGCAACTTTTCCGTCTATTATAACATATTCTATCCCGGATGGGGATAGGTTTGGATCTTCAAAGGAAGCATTGTCTATTATATTTTCAGGATCAAAAATAACCAGATCACCGTCTTTTCCAACTGCTATTTCTCCTTTTTGACTAATACCTAGTCTTTTTGCCGGTCCTAAGGTCATCTTCTTTAGCGCATCAATTAGAAGCAGTTTTTTCTCCCTAATACTGTACTTTCCTAATACTCTAGGGAATGTACCAGCTCCCCTTGGGTGACCTTGTCCCCTATTGAAGACCCCATCACTTCCTATATATATAAATGGAGACTTCATTCCCTCAATTACCTCTTCTTCATTCATAACGAATGCAACTACAAGCATTTCAGGTTTTTCTCTTCTTATCCTTTCAAATACATCCCGATTACATCTAACACCTCTATAAAGACCTTCTGTAAGTAGAATGCTGTCATAAGATTTATCCCATCTATCAAAACAACCTTCATCAAATACTGCTGAGCCTATATAAGTAGAAAAGGCATCATATGGATATATATCCGCAGATACATCTACACCATCCCTGATTGCATCTTCTATAATTCTAAGACCCTTTTCCATATGTCCCATTGCTGAACAGGAGCCTAAGTGGGAAATTTCCATAGGAAAGCCAGTGTGTCTACTAATATCTATCATTTCCCTAATTGCATCATAAGAACCATATCCATCTGTTCTATAATGGGCTGATAATAATATATCCTTATTAGGATTATTAAGAAGTCCGTAGATCTCCCTAGAGGAAACCCCTGGGGAATACTCTAATCCAAAGCTTACACCTATGGCACCATATTCTAAATAACTATTCATGAGGTAATTCATTTGGCGTATTTCTTCTTCATTTGCCTCTCTGTATCTATCTGTAATCCCAACTTTATTTCTTAAAAAATTGTGCCCTATAAACATCATATAATTTACAGGGGAACCATTCTCACTAATATGATCTACAAATACCTTAAGATCTTCTCTGTTATTTCCGCAATTGCCCCCTACACAAGTTGTAACCCCCATCTCAAGCATCTTATTAGATATGTCGTACTCATTTTTATATTCGGTATTGTATAATTTTTCTTCATGCATATGTATATCTATAAATCCCGGAGAAACTATTTTTCCCTTAGCATCAATTTCCTTTACACCTGAAGAAATATTTTTACCTAAATCCACTATTTTACCTTTCTTTATCCCTATATCAATATCTTCTAAGGTGTTTTTTCTAAGGTTAACAACCTTACCATTTCTTATCACCAAATCATGCATAGGCCCAAGTCTCCTTATCCTTCTCTCACCTTTTCATCCCTGTTTTTAATTACCTTTCTGACATATGTAGAATTCATAACACTTAGTATTGCAACATAGTCCAACTGGAATTCTACTATACTTCCAACATGATAATCCATTTTAGATTTTGATATATCAAGTATTAAGTGGTCACTTGAGGCTCCTAAAATTTTAATAGATCTATCAAGGGGCTCCATCCACTTAATATCCGTATCCTGCTTTCCGATTGCACAAATAGCCCTTTTAATTATTCCTTCATCTTCAAATGCCGGTACATTTCCAAAGGCATCTTTTCCAATTTCCCCTATTGGTTTAGAGGGTTTGTCCTTTATTTCAACAATCTCTGTCTTTAATATAAAACAATCATGATATGTCCCCTTAATCCATTTATCATTAACTTCATCATGACCTAAAAGCAGCATAGTACCAAGTCTTAGATTGTTTACTCCACATGGCATTTTACCGGCTTCAACAAGTTGATAACTGGAAGAGTTACCACCTGAAACAATATCAAGACTTCTACCAATACGGTTTTCAATACTCTCCTTAATCTCTGTAAGCCTTCCCAAGTTTTCGCAAGTAGGAACAACTCCACCATAACATGATAAATTTGTACCTATGCCCATAAGCTTAACTCCTGAGATTGAATTGACCTCTTCACATGCGGATATAATATCTTCCTTATTAAAAAATCCCTCCCTCAAATCTCCTAAATCCACCATTAGGACAATACCATGAACCTTATCCATTGAACTTGCAACTTGACCTATTTTTTTAACTGTATCAAGTTCAGAATTTAAGGAAATATCTGCATACTTTACTACCTCTTCTATCTCACTAATCATAGGTAGCCTTATCATTATCTTGGGTACATCAAGCATCCTAAGCTTTTTTAAATTCTCAAGGCGGGAGTCAGCCAAATAGCTAACTCCCCCCATAAGAAATTCCCTAGCGATGATAGGGTTTCCACAAAAGCATTTTGTTACCCCTGCTACATCTATATTTTGTTCCATACACTTGTGAACAACAATCTCAGTGTTTCTTCTAAGTTTCCCTAAATCTATTTCTACAAGAGGATAAATAACAGTTCCCTCCCTTCGGTCAGTTCTTAGTAGTTAGCAGGTGGTAGAAAGCAAAATCTGAAAATGAATTCAATAGTTAAAATCGAGAATAGATTTTAACTATTCATCCTAGCTACTAACCCCCAAGCACTAAGATCTAACTAAAATGGTCCATAATTTATCGCATTTGCAACAACTAAAACAACTGCTCCTATACCTATCCAAACAAGCATCAATGGCCATAAAAACTTAACCCACTTTTCATATGACACCTTAGCCAGTGATAATCCCGCCATAAGTACTGCTGATGTTGGTATGATTGAATTTGTAAAACCATCACCAAATTGATATGCAGTTACTGCTACCTGTCTATTTATCCCCACTATATCTGCAAGAGGTGCCATAATTGGCATTGTTGCAGCAGCCTGTCCACTACCTGATGGAATAAAGAAGTTGATGATTATTTGTACGAAATACATTCCTAAAACTGAAATTGATTTAGGTAAATTTTGAATACCAGAAGCAAGTCCATTGATTATTGAATCAATAATCTTTCCATCCTGCATTACCACAAGAATACCCCTAGCTATACCTACAACAAGGGCTCCAAATACTATAGCTTTAGCACCAATTACAAATTCTTCAGCTATTCTAGAAGGTGAAAATCTACCTAGAAGTCCACCTATAATTCCCATTGCCATAAAGGTTGCTCCAATTTCAGTAATATACCATCCTTTAGTAAATACTCCCCATATAATAAATCCAAAACCGACTAATACTGATAATAGAACATATTTATGTTGCGGCTCCATCTTTGGAATGTTTGATAAATCAATTATTGTATCCTTCTCTTCATTTTCAAGTTCATATACTACACTGCTCCTAAGATCAGTCTTAACCTTCTCACCATATCTCATAATATATATAGTTGTTGTTAAAAGCATAGCCACTAATATCACTATCCTAAATACTATACCTGAGAATAATGGTAGTTCTGAAATACCTTGGGCAACCCCTACTGTAAATGGATTCATAAAACCAGATGTAAATCCACATGCAGCTCCTAGAGTAACCATACTTAGACCAACTATCGCATCATATCCAAGGGCCCTTGATAAGGCTATACCTATTGGAATAAAAACTATTGCCTCCTCAGCCATTCCAAATGTCGCTCCCCCTACTGAGAATAATAGTAGGAACATAGGTATCATTAACTTTTCCTTCCCCTTTAGTGATAGAGCAATCTTTCCAATACCAGCTTCAATGGCTCCAGTAGCTGTAATTATTTGAAAAGCACCACCTACAATAAATATAAAGAACACTATACTCTGTGCCGCCTTCATACCTTTCGGTATAGACTTGAACAAATCAAAAAAATGGGTAGGATTTTGCTCTACTGCATGAAATGATGCTGGATCTACTACCATACGCCCTGTAGTAGGATCTTCAACCCTGGTAAATTCCCCTGCTGGGATAATATATGTCAAAACACCCATGATGATAATAACTGCAAAAAGTATTACATATGTATGAGGCACCTTAAATTTTTTCTCATTAACTTTTTCCTTTTTCTCCACAGCACTTTTAATGCCCATTAAATTTCCTCCTTTTAATCTTCCCCAAAAAAGACAAAAAGAACCCCAATTACGGAATCCTCCAAACAATACACCCATATTTACTTTATATCTTATAAAGATATTATTATAAAAAAACTATGTAGAATACATCAAATCTTATTTCTAAGTAATTAAAAATCAATAAATTCTTTTCCCCTAAAATTTACACATAAACATTCATTTGATCCCCTATGACTTAATAACAGTACATCGGAAACACCTCCTGGGTAATAATTATCACTATATCTAGTAAAAAAATAATAATATAAGGCCAAATTGCCCTCTATATAGTCTATTCTACATTAAATTTTAAAATCCTTCTAGTATTTTCTGAAAATTCTTGCAATTACATATACATACATCTCCCATAAACTTACTGTTTAGAAGTTGCTATAATATTAATCGTTTATTAATTTGGTTAAAAAACACGACCACATGATTTAGACCACTTTTCTAACACCATGTAGTTTTTTTTAACAATTAATTAATTTTAATATTATTAATAACGCTATTGATTTCTATTATTAGCCAAATATTCTCTTCCCTTTTCTGTCAAAGAACTCCCTCCACGGCCTTTATTTATAATTATATACTTATCATTCCCTAAAGATAATAGTTGCTTTCTAACCTCTGCTTCTGACACCGAAAAATAAGTATCTGATATATATACTTTCAAATTTCTACGACCTGTACTTTCACCTAAGCTTTCACACTCTTCAATCGCTCTTAATACAAGAAATCTATCCAATATTTCTTCTTGAGAGTTTAATATCTTACCAAGTACATCTCTGGTCTTTATATAGCCTGGTAAACATTCAACTTCAAACAAATCCTCACAAACAACACTCATGTATTCTATAACATTCTGCAATTCGCGTATATTACCAGGCCAATTATAAGATTCTACAAATTTATAAAATTCCAGAGAAGCTTTTTTGTTTTTCTCTCTCATATATTTATCACATAATAATTTAATATCTCCAACCCTCTCTCTTAGAGGTGGTAGAAGCAATGAAAATACGTTTAATCTATAATATAAATCGTTTCTAAAAGTACCATCTTTAATCATATCTTCTAAATTTTTATTTGAAGCGGCTATGATTCTTACATCCACTGAAATAGTTTGAGTTGAACCAATCTTTCTAATTTCTTTTTCTTGAATAGCCCTTAATAGTTTTCCTTGCATAGCAAATGGCAATTCTGATATTTCATCTAAAAATAAGGTGCCACCACTTGCCTTTTCAAAAAGACCAATAGAACCCGATTTTTTTGCACCTGTAAAAGCTGATCCTTCATATCCAAAGAACTCAGATTCCAGTAAGGAATCCGGTATACCTGCACAATTCACAGCAACAAAGGGAGCGCTTTTGCGAATAGATTCATTATGAATAGCACTAGACATAAGTTCTTTACCAGTTCCACTTTCGCCATATATTAGAACAGGCATATCTGATATAGCAAATTTTTTCCCTAATGCCTTTACATTTTTAACAATAAGACTTTCACCTATTATATCCTTAAATTTATATTTTGCTATATGACCTTCTCCAACAATTTTTTTATGCGCTTTTTCATGTGTAGAAACAATCTGACTATAGGTTTCTAATCTAATGATTCTACCTAAATTTTTGTTATCCTTATCCAAATAATCAATGCTCATAATCATTTTATTTCCAGACACATCTATAAGTTCGTTTTCAATTTCTCCTTCTGTTTTTAAAAATTCAAACAGTGGTTTATATTCAACAAGTTCATTGATGGATATAATCTGATTATCGAAAATACTTAAATCAACAAGTCTCATAAAATGTGAATTATAAGATGTGATATGATTATCAGCTGAAATCACTGCAACACTCTGATTGATTTTATCAAATAACAAATTCCACTGTGCTGATAAGAATCGATTATTTTCTAAAAGAGAATGAACACCTTTAAAAAAGTTCGGTACAATTGATATATATCTATTAAAAACTTCATTTATTGTCGCAAAATCTATACTAAAATAACTCAACACATCCATAATTACATCAGCATTTATTACCCTACTGCCCAGTATTATCGTAGGCTTATCTGTATCAGGTAAAAATTCATAAATTCTATGAGTAAGAACATAGTCTACATCTGGAAATTCGTGATTGCTATCTGGCGCCCAAGGGATTAACTCTATATCCTTAATTCCAAGTTGATAAATATTGGTCATCGTTTCATGAGCCATATAGTCCGTCGCATTCACTACAACCGCTTTTATACCCTTAGGTAATGTATTTAACTTAGATAATGCTTCAGAAGTGATTGTTCTTCTCATAAGTATCAAAGGACAATCACTTTTAATATACTTTTGCATCTCTACTAAAGCAGATGGTTCATGAAGTAGTATTAAATCCGCATTAAATATCGGTTTTATTGGCTTTGTATTTAATGAATGACATGAAATATTGAAAATCTCACCAAATAAATACTTAAGTTGTTTTTCTAAAAAATCACTACTCCACGAAAACCTCGTAATTATACTTAAGTTATACTTCATTATACAACCTCCTAATGGGTTATAACCATTAATTAATGGTTATAACCCATTTTATCATAGTGTTTTTCAATCATCAAATTTCAACTAGAAGCAGTTCACAATATTTTTATATTTCAAATTATACAAGTAAATTAGCCTACTAGAACTGCCCTTATTTTAAAAAATTCTCAGCTAACAATATTTTGGCACACATCTTGCTTAGTATATATACAACTAATAAAAACATACCCAAGGAGGTAGAAGTATGAAAAAAATTTCTATAAAATCCAACACAAAAGACGGTGGTCATTACTCAGCTGGAGTTGCTTACAATGGATTGCTCTATATTTCAGGACAGTTATCTGTTAATCCTGAAACTGGAAAACGAGAAAACAATATTAAAGATGAGACTTTACAAGCCCTAAAAAATCTTGACCGTGTACTCATAGCTTCAGGCTCTACAAGAGATGATGTCATACAATGTCGTATATATACACCATCTGTTTCTTACTGGCCAGAAATAAACAAAGTTTATGCTGATTTTTTTGGAGACCATAAACCTTCTCGTGTTGTAGTACCATGCAATACACTTCATGGTGGCTGTCTTGTCGAAATAGAAGCGATAGCAATCTATAAGGAGGAAAAATAATGAAATTTACTGATTTAGATACCCCCTCACTAATCATTAACTATGAACGACTTATTGACAACTGTATAAATATGCAAATCTATGCAGATAAGCAAAGAGTATCACTACGTCCCCACACAAAAACCCATAAGATGCCTAAACTAGCTCTCAAACAAATTGAACTTGGTGCCAAAGGAATTGCAGTAGCTAAGGTTGGTGAAGCTGAAGTAATGGCAAGCCACGGTATAAATAATATTTTCATTGCAAATGAAATTGTAGGATCTAAAAAATTAGAACGCGTTGCAAAACTTAGTAAAACTATTAATATAAGCTTCGGGCTAGATAGTGTCGATCAAGCTAAAATGATTGAACATACTTTTTCCAAATCAAAGGCAATAGCCACTGTGCTTATTGAAATAGAAGTTGGAGAAGAAAGATCTGGCATAGTAAGTAAAGATCAATTCATAAAGCTCCTTAATTTTCTTTCAAAATGCAAGCATATTCATCTAAATGGTATTTTTTCTCATGATGGTCATTCATATGGTGCAAAAGATTTAGATGAAGTAGAAAAAATTCATATAGAAAGCCAAGAACGAACTTTAGAATTTGTTAATTTAGCTAAAAATATGGGCTTCGAAATAGAAACTGTCAGCATCGGATCTACACCTTCACTAATGCATAATTTTAAAATTTTAGATGGTATTACTGAAATAAGACCTGGCACTTATATTTTCATGGATGCTTCTCAAGGAAATTCATACGGAAGTTACTCACGATGTGCAGCTACAGTTTTAGCAACTGTTATGAGTAAACCTACATCCGAACGTGTCATTCTTGACGTTGGTGCAAAAGGACTTACAACTCAAACACGAAACAAAGGGCTTTGTCGCACTAAAGGACTCGGTGTCATTAAAGGCTTCGACAGAGTTACTATTTATGACGTTTATGACGAACATGCAATTATTTATAATAAAGACTTTTCAAAATCCGTTTCCATCGGAGACAAGGTTGAAATAATACCAAATCACATTTGCCCAGTTGTAAATCTACACGAATCTGCCTTTATAATTTTAAAAGATCAAGTTTTTGACGAAATAAAAATAAAGTGTAGAGGAAAATTAAAATAGAAGGAGGACAGCTACATGAGAATAGCTGCTTTACAACTAGAAGTTTCCTTAAATAAAAAAGAAAATCTCAATAGAGTTGATCAAATCATCGATAAAATAAAAGGTTGCTCAATTGATATGGTTATTCTTCCAGAAATGTTTATTTGCCCTTATCAAACTAATGTTTTTGAAAAATATGCTGAATATGAAGGAGAAGACACTTGGAAAGCTTTATCAAAAATTGCTTCAGAAAATAACATTTATCTTGTTTCAGGTTCTGTTCCAGAACGTGATGGAAATCATATTTACAACACATCTTATGTTTTTGATAGAAATGGAAAACAAATAGCTAAACATAGGAAGATGCATTTATTTGATATTAATATTCCAGATGGTCAAAATTTTAAAGAATCAGAAGTGCTTTCAGTAGGATATAAACCGACTGTTTTTAATACAGAATTTGGAAAAATCGGTCTGTGTATTTGCTATGATTTTAGATTCCCAGAACTTTCACGAATTATGGTCGACCAGGGAGCCAAAATAATTATTGTTCCCGCAGCTTTTAACATGACTACAGGACCTAGTCACTGGGACATACTTTTTAGAACCAGAGCTCTAGATAACCAAGTATACACAATAGGTGTTGCACCAGCAAGAAATCCAGACACTGGATATTCATCATGGGGACATTCATTGGTTGTATCCCCTTGGGGAAAAATTTTACACCAACTCAACCATCTAGAGGATATAATCATAACTGATATCGATTTAGAACTTGTTACAAAGGTTAGATCTCAGTTACCGCTACTATCACATCGCAGATTTGATATATATACCGTTTCAAAACCTCTTTAGATAAAATAACAACTGTTCATAGATCTACAATAAAAAAACTACCACACAATATGAGTTTTTCATATCGTGTGGTAGTTTTATTCATCTAGTAATTAAATATTCTCAAACTTCTTGCAGCTCTATATTTTTTAAAAATCAACAAGGATATTCTTACTTCATCTTTGCCTTAAGATATTCATCTATAAACATATCTATATCCCCATCCATTACAGCCTGTACATTTCCTATTTCTGCGTTTGTTCTGTGGTCTTTTACTAGATTGTATGGATTGAATACGTAGGATCTTATTTGAGATCCCCAAGCAATTTGGCTGTAGTCTCCCATTAGATCTTCTATTTTGTCTTTGTGTTCTGCTTCTTTTAATTCTAATAATTTACCCATAAGCATTTTCATGGCTGTTGCCTTGTTGGAATGCTGGCTTCGTTCATTTTGACACTGAACTGTTACCCCTGTTGGGATATGGGTGATTCTTACTGCTGAATCGGTTTTATTTACGTGCTGTCCACCGGCTCCTGATGCTCTGTAAGTATCTATTTTTAGATCACTTGGGTTGATATCCACTTCTATATCATCATCTATTTCAGGCATTATATCTATCGACGCAAAGGATGTATGTCTTTTTCCAGATGAGTCAAATGGTGATATTCTTACTAGCCTATGAACTCCCTTTTCTGACTTTAGAAATCCATATGCGTTAATTCCTTCTATAGCTATTGATGTACTCTTTATTCCCGCTTCTGTATCCCTTATAAGGTCAAGAATTTTAGTGGAATAGCCGTTTTTATCAGCCCATCTAAGATACATCCTCATGAGCATTTCTGCCCAGTCTTGAGCATCTAGACCGCCTGTACCGGCATGTATAGACAGGATACAATTATTTTTATCATGTTCACCTGATAAGAGCAACTCAAGCTTCATTTTTTCAATAGTTGAAGAAATACTTCTAATGAACTCATTAATATCTTCAATTAATTCTGTATCCTTTTCTTCAATTGCCATTTCATGAAGGGTTAAGGCTTCATCATAATCTGATACTAGATCATCATATCTTTGAATCTTATCCTTTATGATTTTTACTTCCTTCATTATCTTAGAAGAAAGTTCCTGGTCATTCCAGAAACCTTCCTCTGTCATTTTATACTCTAACTCTGACACCTTTTCTTCTAAAGTAGAAATGTCAAAGTGAATCCCTCAAATCTTCCAAAGGCATTTTTAGCTCCTTAAGCTCCTGCCCTGCTTTTTCTAAAAATAACAATGTAACACCACCTAATTATTAAGCTTCAGCATCCTTACCGCAGCATTTTTTATATTTCTTTCCGCTGCCACAAGGACATGGCTCATTTCTTCCAACTTTCTTTTCTTTTCTAACACTTGGCTCTTTTTTAACACTTCCGTCTGAAGATGAAGTTCCTCCAAATCCAGTAATTTTAGCTGCCTGCTCTCTCTTAGTCTCATCAGTTTGAAGAGTAGCATTTACAATATACTTAACTGTATCTTCCTGAATAAATGCAGTCATTTCGTTAAACATATCGTAACCTTCCATCTGATAAGCTCTTACTGGGTCTTCATTACCAAATGCTCTTAAGCCAATACCTTGCTTAAGCTGTGCCATTGCATCTATATGATCAATCCACTTTCTATCAACAACCTTAAGAAGGATATATCTTTCGATTTCTCTCATTCTTTCAGCTCCGAAAGCTTCTTCTTGCTCTTCATATCTTCTTGATGCTATAGCTGTAATATTTTCCTTTAGCTCCTCTTTTGTAAGGTTTTGAAGGTCATCATATAGCTTTGCATCTGCTGGTAGGAAAATACTGTGTAGGTACTCCCTAAGTCCATCAAGTTCCCACTCTTCTGGGAAATCAGAGTTTGCAGTGTGAACTTCCACAAGTCTATCGATAATCATTTCAAGCATACTCCAAACATGACCTTTAACGTCTTCTCCGAATAATACTTTTTGTCTTTCATCATAGATTATCTCTCTTTGTTTATTCATTACATCATCATACTGAAGTACGTGCTTTCTGATTCCGAAGTTTCTACCCTCAACTCTTTTCTGAGCTGACTCGATTGATTTAGAAAGTATATTTGCTTCGATTGGAGTATCATCATCCATACCCAGTCTATCTACGATACCTTTTACTCTCTCGCTAAGGAATAGTCTCATTAAATCATCTTCAAGGGAAATAAAGAACTGTGAACTACCAACGTCACCCTGACGACCAGATCTACCCCTTAACTGATTATCAATTCTTCTAGACTCATGTCTTTCAGTACCAATTATGTGAAGACCACCTGATGCAATTACTTTTGCATGTTCTTCATCTGTAATTAATTTATGCTCATCATATTTTTTATTATACAATTCTTTAGCTTCTATAATTTCAGGATCTTCATATGTCAATGGTGAAACTACCTTAGCAATAACTTCATCATCATAACCCTTTTTCTTTAAATCTCTTTTGGCAAGGAATTCAGGATTACCACCAAGGATAATATCCGTACCACGGCCCGCCATGTTTGTAGCTATTGTAACAGCCCCGTATCTACCTGCCTGTGCTACGATTTCAGCCTCTCTCTCATGCTGCTTTGCATTTAGAAGTTCATGCTTAATACCATTTCTCTTAAGCAGTGCTCCAAGATACTCTGAAGTCTCAATTGAGATAGTACCTACAAGTACTGGCTGTCCCTTTTCATGCTTCTCGATTATATCCTTAAGAACCATGTTGAATTTACCTTGAAGTGTACTAAATACAGCATCAGGCATGTCATTTCTTACAACTGGCTTATTAGTAGGAATAACAACTACGTCCATATCATAGATTTCTCTGAACTCGTCTTCCTCAGTCTTAGCTGTACCAGTCATACCTGCTAGCTTTGAGTACATTCTGAAATAGTTCTGAAGTGTTATTGTAGCAAGAGTTTGAGACTCTTTTCTAACCTTAAGGTTTTCTTTAGCCTCTATTGCTTGGTGAAGTCCGTTTGAGTATCTTCTACCAAACATGAAACGTCCAGTAAACTCATCGACAATAACAATTTCTCCATCCTTAACTACATAGTCTATATCCTTTTTCATTGTAGCAATTGCCTTAAGGGCATTGTTGATGTGGTGAGAAACTTCCATATTTTCCGGATCACTTAGGTTTTCAATTCCGAAGAATTTCTCAGCCTTTTCCACACCGCTTTCATCTGTAAGAACAACTGACTTAGCTTTTTCATCAACAGTATAATCCACTTCATTTTTAAGTGTTTTTGCAAACATACTAGCTATATTGTAAAGTTCAGTTGACTTAGCTCCCTCACCGGAAATAATAAGTGGTGTTCTAGCCTCATCAATAAGGATACTATCAATCTCATCGACGATAGCAAAGTGAAGATCTCTTTGAAGAAGATTCTCCTTAAATACCGCCATATTATCCCTTAAGTAGTCAAAACCGAACTCATTGTTTGTACCATATGTGATATCAGCCTTGTAAGCCTCTACCCTATCTTTTCCCTGTACAGAATGGATTATACACCCAACTGAAAGTCCAAGGAACTCATAAAGCTTGCCCATCCACTCTTTTTGTGACTTGGCAAGATAATCATTTACTGTAATTACATGAACGCCCTTTCCCGAAAGTGCGTTAAGATATACTGGTAAAGTTGCAACTAAAGTTTTACCTTCACCTGTTTTCATCTCAGCAATTCTACCTTGATGAAGTACTATACCACCAATCATCTGAACCCTAAAGTGTCTCATCCCTAAAGTTCTGATAGAAGCTTCCCTTACAACTGCATAAGCTTCTGGTAAAATGTCATCTAAAGTCTCTCCAGCTTGAAGTCTACTTTTAAATTCAAATGTCTTTCCCCTTAGTTCTTCATCACTAAGCTTCTTAAGACCATCCTCAAAAGAATCTATTCTATCAACAATAGAACTAATCTTCTTGATTTCTTTATCATTTAAGTTTCCGAATATCTTTTCTAAAAATCCCATGTGTCTACACTCCCTATCGTACTATACTAATGAAATTATATCATAGTCCCGTCACCTTACATAGTTAAAATAAGATTACCAAATGGTGAATTTTGTGTGAACAAGAAAAAAGCGAACGCAAGCTTGCGTTCACTTAGACTGCTATATTCTAGAATTGTAAGAAAATCTTATCATATTTTGTCCTTCGTATTTATTGCTTAGCATTTCCCCATAGATAAATAGGACTATGCCCAGTGTTATCATTATGTCTCCTGGTGAAAGTACTTTTGGAAATGGGTAGCCTAAAGGTATTGATATGTATTTTCCAAAAAATCTTGTCCAATTGTCTACTAGGTCAAGGGACATATAATTAAATGATTTCCCAGCTTCTACTATTTCATACAATCCGTCAAGTCCTGAATTTTTCAAAGCCTTAAGGGAAATGGGTGACTTGTATCCGTTCATTATTACTGTTGTTATATTTAGAGCTATGCCAATAAATATTGCCCAAAATCCTTTTTTCTCTATATTTATTAATACTATTAGAGCCACTACAAGAAGGGAAGCGAAGAGTATTAGATTTTCATTACCTGCAACTGGGTCTTTACCTTTAAACATCAAGACACCTAAATTTAGGGCTGCACCAATGAGAACTAAAAACCATCCTCTTATATTAAAAAGAGAAAACTTCTTAAGACTGCCACCCCTTATTAGTCCAAGAATAATCCCTAGAATTACTGCTTCAAAATACATAATCAATCCTCCTAGTAAGCTTCTATTTTTTAGTGATAATATTACTCTGTATATTAATATTATTATATTTATCAGAATTTTTAAACTGTTTTTCAAAAAAAATAAAGGAGATGCAATAAGTTGCATCTCCAGTCCTATTTTTATACAAATGGTTCGATTAAACCGTACTCCCCATCTTTTCTTTGATATACTACATTTATTTCGTCTGTTTCACCATTTCTAAATACGAAAAAGTCATGTCCTAACATTTCCATTTGTAGTACTGCCTCTTCCGGATCCATTGGTTTAACAGGGAACTTTTTAGTTTTTACAATCTTGAGTTCCTGTGATTCCTCCTCGTGTACAGGAATACTTTCATATTTGATTGTATCATTTGCATGGTATCTTTTTTCAAGCTTAGTTTTATATTTTCTAAGCTGTGCAGATAATTTATCTACAACACGGTCTATAGATACGTACATATCGTTGGAAGATTCCTCTGCCCTTAAAATTACTCCATTGAATAGTGGAATCGTAACCTCTACTGTATGTCTACCCTTTGTCACGCTCATAGTTGCCTTTGCGTCAATGTCCCTTCTGAAGTATTTTTCAAACTTTTCCAGTTTGATAGTCATAGCTTCCTTCAAAGCATTAGTTACCTCAATATTTCTTCCACTTACGATTACGTTCATAAATCCAGCTCCTTCCAATAACAAAATATATGATAAATCAAATTAATGATTTATGTTTGTATAGTATAGTTACCCTTGCTTTTTTGAAATAAACACAAAAAAATAAAAATAAGCATCTTTTTTAAATGCTTATTTTGAATACTTACTTTATATCTTATTTTTTCTTATCAAATGAATAGGAATTAATCCCAGCAAACTTATTACCATAAGACTTATTTATCTTATTTACATTTCTGTTTACATTGATTTTTTCATTCATATCACTATTCTTTTTATTAATTGATTTGATATTCTTCTCATCTAAAAATTTTATTTCTTCTAATAGAGACATTATTTCATATGTTTTTTCATAGAGATCTACAATCTTAGGATACTCAATCTTATCAATATCTGTTATATCATCTATTCCTAAATAAGTTTTAGTCTCTTCAAAAACCTTAAGATATTCATTATCAATATCCATCATTTTTATAATCTGTTCTTGTCTAGCTTCAACTATATTTTGAGCTTCTGAATAAAGGTCATCATCCCCTGTTAAATCAACTTTTTTAGTAAAATCAAGTATTGCCTTAAGTGACATGATTTTATCTTCTGAAAGCTCAATAAGCCTTATTAGATTTAACCTAACGTCCATAGGTTAAACCTTCTTTGCAATCTTCATTGCTTCTTTCCAAGTATCCCTAAGCTCAGCTGCTAAATCAAGAACTTCATCCATCATAGCATTATCTTTCTTAATATTGGCCTCAAGCAATCTTCTATTCATAAATTCGTATAGAGGATCTAGCTCCTTACTAATTTCATAATCCATATCAAGAGTAGATCTTAATTCTGTAATTATATTTTGAGCCCTGACTATTGCATTATTTGTTTTTTCAATTTTCTTATCTTCATTAAATATTTTAGCCTGCTTAATAAATCTTATGATTCCATCATAAAGCATTAAAGTAAGCTCTTCTGGCTTAGCATTCAAAATCTCATTTTCTTTGTATCCTGAAGCTACTTCAACTTTTTTACTTTTCACTTCAACCTGCTCAACCTTAACTTCCTTCACACCAGGAATATTTATTTTTAGATTTATTTGACCCTTAGGTCTTTTGTAATTGTATGGATTTAATACTGCCATAATATCCTCCTAACTATTGTCCGCTATTGTTTGAGAACAATGATGAATACTGAGAGTTCATTTGATTTATCTGTTGTTCCATATAACTGTACTGTTTGTAGTATCTAGTTTCAATCATTGTAAGTATTGCTTTTTGTTGTTTTATTCTTGAGTCTAAGCCTTCTTTTTCTTTAGCAAGCTTACTCTGAGAACTCTGTGTTGTTACATAGTCAACCATGATATTGAACTTAATATCCTTAAGAAGTTCAGTATCATCACCAGGACCTGCTTTAGAAATCATTTCTTTCATACCATTAACTTGGGAGTTGAACATTCTATTAAATAGTCCCATTTCCCCATGTTTTTCTGCTCTTTGCTCCTTGGTAAGTTGATTATCATCCCTATTAAGTTCCGATTTATCAGGTGTAGCAAATAGTAGTTTCATAACTGCTGCAGAATCATTTTCCAATGCTTTTCTTAGCTGATAATCATCTACTACAAGTTTTCCGTCCCTTGCATTTTCAGCTGTAGAAATACCTATCTGCGATATACTACTGTATCCAGGTAACTTAGTTTTATTTTCATAGTCTTCATAAACTGTATCATAAAAACCATTTCTCATATCCCCAAGCATATTTTCAAGAAGCATATCATTTCTTAAAATACCACTTTTAGCTCTACCTTCCCAAAGTTCGATTTGTTTCTCTGTCATAGCCTCTTTTTCTTCATCAGTAAGAGGTTTATAATCCCTATATGTTTTCTCACCTGTAAGGCCATTAAGGGTTCCTACAAGTTTGTTATACTCTTCTATAGCAGCTTTTATTTTTTCAACAGCCTGATCAACGTCTGTTCCTACTGTAACTGTTGATGTACCTGTTGCCTTAACCTGTAAATTAATACCGTATACTTCAAAGTTATTAGTACTTCTCTCTAAACCTTTTGCATCATTAAAATCGAATTTAGCATTTTTACCAGTATATTTTTCATCAACTTCAATGTTTAAATTAAGTTTGGAATTTTCTCCTATTTCATCGTTTAATGAAATACTTGTATTAAACTTTGTACCAGTACCATCTGAAGATGCAAATAAATTTAAATCATCCTGTACAAATGTTACCGCTCCACCTGTATTATTAAGGGAAATAGTATCAGTTCCACTATCATAAGTAACTTCAAATCCTACATTATTCGTGTTTATTATATTTGCTATATCTTCTACTGAATCACCCTTGTTTATCTTTATTCCTACTCCGTCTGGATAATCATTGCTTTTAATTATTAATGTAGTATTACCTTCTGCATCAAAATCTCCGTCTACTAGACCAAATCTATCTTGAATTGACTGCCCTGTTGTACCTGCTATATCACCTGAAGAAGATATTGTTTCCTTTTTACCTGTAAGGAAATTTGCAGTATCATTTGTAACTTCAAAATAGTTGTCTTCACCTGTATTCTTTGTTGCAAAGAATACACGGTTAAGGTTTGAATCGTAAGATGCTACTACTCCGATGTCTGCATTGTTTATAGTTTCAATTATTTCTGACAATTTTGTATCTTCATTGAATGTAAAAGTCTTTCCAGCATCATCAGTCTTATTTGTCTTTAGGGTAAAAGAAAAATCTCCTACTATCCCGAATTGACCGGTAAGATTGGATGGGGAAATCTCAGTACTACTAGTTTTATCAAGACTTGCATATTCATTATTTAATACAAGATTTGTTTTAAATTTAGATTTATCAGTTGTTAGTATTTTTTCACTATCTTCTTGAATTTCAAAATCCGAATATCCACTTTTAGTCTTTATGGTAAACTTATCAGTTGTCTTATCATAGCTTGCTTCAAGCCCAAGATCTGGGTCGCTATTAATAGCTGCTACAACATCTTCAATAGTTTGGTCCTTAGTAAAGTTAAGGGTTTTTACATTATCTGTAGTACCATTGTTAGTTTTTAACTTAAGTGAAAAATCATTTTCCACACCAAACTGGTGTTCAAGAGCAGATACGGTAACTTTAGGTAATTCAGATACACTTGTCCTTGTAATATTCTCAGCCATCTGATCTACTTTCAGTGTGTATGTCCCGTCTATTGCAGTAGAACCTGCCGAAACACTTAAATTGTCCGAACTTGATGTAGAGGCAGTCTTTAACCAATCAAAATTTGTAGTTGGCGTAGCAAGATAACTACTACTTGATTTTGTAGTAGTAATTCCTAGAGCCTTCTTAAATTCTGTAATTGAATTTGCAGTTGTCTTGTTTACTGTTTGATAAGCTTCTGCTTGCCACTCATTGTACTGCTTGTCCTTTGTAATAGGATCAAGTCTTCTTTGTCTTTCGACACGCATCAAGTCACCTATTATTTTATCCGTATCCATTCCCGTAACTAATCCGGTTGCTCTTGTTACCATAAAACCACTCCTAACCTACATTCAACTAACTTATGCCTTCTCGTCCACGAAAAGTCCAGCCAACTCCCACATCTTAGCAATCATATCCTGGATTTTCTTCGGAGGAAATTCTCTGATAACTTCATTAGTTTCAGTATCCATAACCTTATACATTATGGTTTTAGTTTTTTCATGAACTTCCCTTTCAATCTTCCTGTGATAATGAACTAGTGCTTTGTTAGCATCTTCAATAGCCTTATTCTGGATCTCTTCGCTTATCTCACTGACATTCTCCTCATACTTCATATTGTCCTGCTTCAAAACTACGTCTTGCACCACTTGAGGGTCTATGTCTTGAGATGGAATCTCGTGCTTTACCTGAACCTTATTGTAATTATGGTTCATCGCATTTGAATCAATTCTCATAACAATACCTCCCAACACTTTATCTATATAGAATTTCGGCAAAATCTCATAAATCTTTAATTAAATATAGAAATTAGAGCAAAAAAATAAAGCGAAAGTAATTCGCTTTATAATTTTAGATCAACACTACTTCCCAAATGAGGAGAAACTGATTTTTCCATCATTTTCTTCAACATATCCATACTTTGTTGATCTTTTCCCATCGACTTTTGCAATACACTTGTGCCAATGGCCTGTTTCAGACTAGCTAAGTTTACTTTCATCTGATTTGATATGTTCATATATTAACCTCCTTTAATCTCGCTTGGAGATATTGGGCTAACCAACAACTATTTTTTATATTTATCTATTAAATAATCAACACATGATACCACATACTCAACATCTTCCTTTTTCATATTTTGATGTAAAGGCAATGTAATCATGTTCTCATATAAATTTTCGGCATTTTTACATAAACCTTTAGAAAATCCAAGCTTTTTATAATACGGATGATAATATACAGGTATATAATGTACATTTACGCCTAAGTTTAGTTCTCTCATCTGTTCAAAAAATTCTCTTCGAGTACATGTTAATTTTTCAAATTCCAGTTTTAAAACATACAAATGCCATGATGACTCAACATAATCTAACTGGTATGGCTTGACTACATATTTGTTATCCTCAAACAATTTATTATAATATTCAGAAAGCTCTCTTCTAACTTTTAGAAACTTATCCAATTTATCTACTTGAGAAATTCCTAAAGCAGCTTGAATATCTGTCATTCTATAATTATATCCCAAAGCATGCTGTTCATAATACCAAGGTGAATCATCATTTTCTAACATATCTGTATCCCTAGTAATACCATGACTTCTAAACAACTTCATTTTTTCATATGCCTTCACATCATTAGTAAGAATTGCTCCTCCTTCACCAGTTGTAATATGCTTTACGGGGTGGAAACTTAAGGTCATAAAATCGGACTTTATTCCCAACTTTTTACCCTTATACCTAGCTCCAAATGCATGGGCACCATCTTCAATTACTTTCAAATTATACTTACTGGCAAGCTCATAAATTTCATCAATTTCACAGGGTTGACCTGTAAAATGAACTGGTACAATAGCTTTAGTATTTTTACTAATTCGTTCTTCAATTTTTGAAACATCAATATTATATGTATCTTTATAAATATCAACAAATACAGGTTTCGCACCAAGGTATAACGCAGCATTAGAAGTAGCAGCAAAAGTCATAGAAGTAGTAATTATTTCATCACCTCTTCCAACTCCAGCTGCAAACATTGCACAATGAAGTGCCGCAGTTCCATTAGAAACCGCTACGGCATACTTGGCACCAGTATAATCACATAATTTTTCCTCAAAAGCATTTATTGTCGGACCTGTTGTTAGAAAATCTCCTCTCATTACTCTTGACACAATTTTTACATCATCATTATCAATCGATTGTCTACCGTATGGTAAAAATGTATCTCGCTTTTTAAACTCCAAATTATGACCTCCTCTTAAATCTCTTAATATTGTCCAAAATATTTGATTTTCCGTTACCAATATCATACTTGAATATATTACTATATATCTCTCTTAGAACTTCATTTCTAAGGAACTCTCTAATTAAGTTTTCTAAATTACCCGATTTAATATCTTCTACATCACCAAGACCATATACTAGGTCCTTGTTTACTAAGTATTTATACAAATCTTTCTGATTATCTATCATTAAAAATGATGCTGTAGGAACATTAAGACATAGAAGTTCGTATGTAGTACTCCCCGAAGCACTTATGGCAACATCTGATTTTATCATCACCTCTGACATCACTTGATTTTCAAGAAGTTTTACACGACTATTACCTTTATACTTTTCTATCAAAACATCACGATTATTAAACGCACTACCTATTATTACATTTATTTCCTGTATACTCTTTATCAAAAGTACTGTATCTATAAGATATTCCATAGACCCAAATATATCTGTTCCACCCGTTGTAATCATTACACTCCTAATTTCTTGAACGAATACCTTCTTTGGACTTAAGTAAAACTCATCTCTCAATATCAAGTAATCTTTTCCTATCCATAAGTCTTCTTCCTTGAACGAATTATATTTCGAAGCATCTGCAAATATATTACCATTGATTACCACATCGCAATTATTGTATTCTTTATAAATATCATCCATGGTTATTTTCAATATACTTTCTGAGAAGTTTTCAAAAAAATCTTTTGGCAAATCATAATAATCAGCAAGAATCACACATATTTTTTCATCTTCGCATAATCGTGATACGGACTTATATTGATCTTCTATAGATATATATAAAACATCAAAGTTCAAAGTTTCTAAATACTTAATCCCCTCTATATACTCAGAAAAAAAGGTCACATGGTGTCCTTTTTCTCTGAAGTATTTCCCCAAAGCCGACATTCTCATAATGTGCCCCATACCTATTTTATCACTTCCATTAGCTAGAATACCGATTTTCATATCAATCAATCCTATTCAATCATGTTCCACTTAAGTGGTTCACCAAATTCAATATTTGTTGTTGCCTTTTTACCCAAAACATCATAGTAGTGTCTTGTTGAAAGTCCAGTACCTGGCCTAACGCACCTAATATTCTCTTCAGTAAATACTTCACCTTTTCTTATATCTTTAGAAATGAATATAGATTTCCTGCTACTCAAGCTAAGTTTTTCTTTTTCAGAACGTTCAAAGCTTACTTTACCTAATGCCCTTTCGCACGCTCTCACATCATCTACTAACTTTTTAAATTCATCAGGCTCCATAGAAAATACTGAATCTGCAGTTTCTATAGACCTATCTAAACATATATGTTTCTCAAGAACCTTTGCACCAAGTGCAACTGCTGCAATACAAGATATAGATCCCATAGTGTGGTCAGAAAGACCAGGAATAACATTAAATGTATCTTTAATTGCACACATCGTCTTTATGTTCATATCATCAGGAATAGCTGGATATGCACTTGAACATTTTAATACTACCAGTTGATTATTTCCTTCATTTCTTATTGCTTCAACAGCTTCCTCTATTTCTCCAAGACTAGCTAATCCCGTAGACATAATAATAGGTTTATTTTTTGACGCGATTTTCTTAATCAATGGAATATCTACACACTCAAATGAGGCTATTTTATAAAATTCTACCCCCAACTCATCTAAGAAATCAACCGCAGTTGGATCAAATGGTGTTGAAAGGAAATCAAGTCCAAGCTTTTCAGCCTCAATCTTCAAACCTTCATGCCATTCCCAAGGAGTAAAAGCAGAGTCATACAACTCGTATAAGTACTTACCATCCCATAGTCCACCGTTTAGCTTAAAATAATCTTTTTTAGAATTAAGGGTTATTGTATCCGCTGTATATGTCTGTAGTTTTATACAATCCGCACCAGCTTCTTTCGCCTTATGAATTATTTCTATAGCCCTATCATAATCACCACCATGATTAGCAGACATCTCAGCAATAATATAGCAAGGATTATCTCCACCAATTTTTCTATTTTTAAGTACTATTTCTTTCATTTCATCAGTCCTTTACAGAGAAGTATTAACATTAAAAACCTTATTTATAATTTTTTTGTGTCTCTCTTTTTTTTCTTCCCAAATATCTTTTTCTAAAGTCATAGTAACAAAGCTTCTTTCATCAAAGGTTATGTTACCCGATACCTTAAACCCAAATTTTTTATGAAGAGAAATTACTTTTTTATTATCATCTAGCACCTTTATCTTGATTTTATCTACAAAAAAATTGTCAAACACGTACTTAATTGAGAAGTACTCCATTAGCATTCCAAATCCCATGCCTAAAAGTTCCTCTTTTACAAGATAATATCCATAATCTATATTTGTATCTTCAACTTTACAAGTAACAATTCCAAAAGCTTCACCGTTAATAAATCCTACAAATATCTTATTATCATCTCTTCCAACAAGTTTTCCCATATAATTCAAATGATCCTTTTCAGAAATAATGTCTTTGCTGACCATCTTAGATCTAACAAATTCTTGATTTCTCCAAGCAAGAACCCTCAAAATATATGATTCATCTATATCAAAAACATCTTTAAATTCAACTTTATTCATAATCCACCTACTTATTGCTTCATATAACTTACTTTACTTTTTTTTGTTCTATCATACAGTTTATTTGATAAAATTCAGGATTTTTTTCCATTACATCTATTATTTCAGCAAGATAAAAGTCATGATATCCACTATATAAAATTTCATAAACAGCCCTTATCAATTGAAAATCTTCCTTAGTATCTAGAGTTAATCTATATTTTGAATAATCTACTTCATTACTAAAAATTATATTTTCGTAATTTTCATAAATGTAGGGCGTCACATGCTCCCTCTGATATTTTTCTGAAGCATTATTAAAAGCGTCTTTTAAGTACTCAAACTTGAATATTTCTGTGTCCATTCCTCTAGGAAAAGTTCTAGTAGACAAATCTGAATTTCCCGTAGTTAATATCCCTTCTTCGTATCGGCCAAGCATTTCGTCGATTATTTTAGGATCAATCAAAGGACAATCCGAAGTAATCCTAACAACAACATCTAATTTATGCTCCTTGGCAGCACCATAGTATCTACTAAGAACATCATCCTCACTCCCACGAAAACAAGGAACTGCTCTTTTTTTACAAAACTCAAATATTACATCATCGGATTCCTTTTCAGTTGTTGCAATAATAACTACATCTGCATTCTCAACTTGAGAAAGTCTTTCTAAAACATGGGCAAGGACTTTTTTATCATCCAACTCCATCATAACTTTATTAGGGAGTCTACTTGACCCAGTCCTTGCCTGAACAATTATTCCTTTTTTCATCTAAAATATTCCCCCAAGATAAACAATCTGTCCTGTAATAAAATCACTCTCTGGCTTTATATAGAAATCTATTAGATTGATCACATCTTCAAATTCTCCATATCTTTTTACTGCCTGTTTATCTATTAGACTCGCTATTTTTTCCTTCGGTACTGCTGCTATTAGACTTGTATCTATCGGAGTTGGACCTATTGCATTTACAGTAATTTCATATTGTCCTAGTTCCTTTGCTGTAACTTTTGTAAGTGCCTCTATAGCTGCTTTCGATGCAAGGTATATAGACTCTCCTTCTAAAGACAATGCTACAGCTACTGATGTAAAGTTCACAACTCTACCATGATCTGATTTCCTTAGTAGTCTTGCTGCTTCCCTTGTCATTATTAAGGTTCCAAAATAATTCGTATCCATTACCTTTCTTGCTGTTTCTGTTGGCGTAAGAAGGAAATGATTCATGGATGCTATTCCAGCATTGTTGATGAGAACATCTATATGTCCATACTCCTTTCTAACACCTTTCAACATCATTTTCACGTCTTTTTCATTCGTTACATCCGCTAAATAATGTGTGTAATTTTCATGTTCTAGTTCACTTTCAGATCGACTACAACCTATTACTTTGTGTCCCAAATCAAGATAGTGTTCTGCCAGTCTCCTACCAATACCTTTTCTTGAACCTGTTATCAAAATAATCATTACTCATCACTTCCCATTAATTCAATAATATAATCGGACAATATCTCTACACTTCTAAAGGGGGATTCTCTCTTAGAAAATGCCTTTTCACTAAGAATACTTACACTTACATCAAGTTCATCAGTAAGTTTCTCCTCTAAAATCATTACTAAATTCACAAAATCCATAGAATCTAAATTGCTACCCTCTCCAAAAAGAACCGATTCCTTTTTAGGCTCTACAAGAACCTCATCAAACTCCTCATTTAGCTCATTTATAGAATTAATTATTACCTTAATTACTTTTTCCTTCATTTCTAATTCCTCCTTTTGTCTTGCTTTTTATAAGATTAGTCTTCTTATCTCATTCTTTTAAATCTTGCATTGTTAAGATTTTCTGTCGTAAGAGTTATCTTAACTGGTATTTTAAACTTCTCCAGCCTAGCTCTACAATGTTTTTTTACTTCTTTTATAAAGTCTTTATTATTATCTTCTTCACTTACCCTAATATTAGCTACTACTACTTTTCCCATCATAGGGTGATCTTCACCATGAACCGCTGCATCTAGAGCACTTTCCATCTCTAGTATTACACTCTCAACTTCAATTGGATATACCTTTTCTCCACCAACATTTATTATTTCTGAATCCCTTCCTAGGAATCTTATATATTCTCCTTTTTGTTCTACCCTATCACCTGTATGGAACCAACCATCCTTATCAAATGGCGACGGTGCATTAAGATATCCCATCATGGCTGTTTTCGCTTTAATTAAAAACTTTCCATCTACTATTTTTGTTTCGTAATCTTCTCCTCCAACTTTTACCCATAGAGAATCACTACTTTCTGACTTGGACCTCATTATACCAATCTCTGAAAGTCCATATGTTTGCTTTAATCTAATATTCTTAAAAATGTTATGGAATGCATTAAGCGTTGTTTGAGGCATTGGTTCTGTTCCATAACTTACTATTTTTAAACTATCCAGACTATACTTTTCATAAGCCTTACTAAAAAGTATCATATTTATAAAGGTTGGGGATGTAGGAAGTAACTCTACCTGATACTTTTCTATCATTCTACACACTTCTTCTGGATTTCTATCCTCTATAGCTACTATTGTTCCTCCATTAGACAGTATATACATCAATGTATTGAATCCACCAATATGATCAAACAATAAAAAAGTAATTGTCACAAGGGTATGTCTTTTTACTTTGAACTTATTTAGTAATGGTACCATATCATGAAGAGCACCTTTAGGTTTACCTGTTGTACCCGATGAAAATAGTATCAGTCCTGGAGATTTTCTATTTTCCTTAAGTTCCTTAAGTAGTTCATGATCTACATTCAATCCAGTTTTAATGTATTCAATCTTATCTCCCATAAGGTCAATAACATATTCAACTTCTCCTACCTCTATATAATACTCAGGACTCTTTACCGCAGGTGATATAGGAACGAATATATTTCCATTTTCTATTACTGCCAAAAGTAATGCTATTGAATCTGGATTAAAATCCGATTTAACTGCAACTACCGAATTTTCTTCTATATTATTGTTTGATAATTCCTCTTTCCAATAATAATATTTTTCCAGAAGCCAACCGTAATTATATTCTTCTTCTCTATACACTACTGCAACCTTATCTTTATTTTCCTCAAATACCTTCAACATAAAATCAATATACATTACTACACCCCCGAAATAATTAAGCTAAATTCCTATAAATCTGCTATTTTTTTTCTTAAGTCCTCTGCACTTAACCATACTTCATTAGTACCTGAATTATACTCCCACCCATCATGAATTAGCTTTCCACCTGGTTTAAAATATGAATCTTTCGACCACCAAATATAATTAGGATATATTATATAGTAATCACCATAGTCATATGTTCCTCTAGAATCATCACTTGTAATCATTACTTCATGAAGCTTTTCTCCTTCTCTTATACCAACAACATCAATTTCTCCTCCCGGATTAAGAGCTTCCGCAATATCTGTAACCTTATAAGATGGGTTTTTATAAACAAAAGTCTCTCCACCTTTTGACTCATCTAAAGCTTTTAATACTAAATTTACCGCATCTTCTAAAGTCATCCAAAACCTAGTCATTCTAGTATCTGTTATTGGTAATTTTTTCTTTCCACTATCCAATAATTCTTTGAAAAATGGAATTACAGAGCCCCTGCTTCCTGAAACATTTCCATATCTAACTACAGAAAAAACAGTTCCGTCATCCCCACTGTATGCATTAGCAGAAATGAATAATTTGTCTGATACTAGCTTTGTACCCCCATATAAATTAATTGGATTTACAGCTTTATCAGTCGATAAAGCGACTACCTTTTTTACATCCATATCTAATGCAGCATCAACAATATTATGAGCCCCATGAATATTAGTTTTAATTGCTTCAAAAGGATTGTATTCACATGCAGGTACTTGCTTCATAGCTGCTGCATGAATTACATAATCAACGCCCTTAAAGGCTCTGAGTAATCTTTCTTTATCCCTTACATCACCAATAAAAAATCTTAGCTTAGAAATTTCTACTGGGTATCGCTTTGTAAAATCTTTCTTCATCAAATCTTGTTTATACTCATCTCTAGAATATATAATTACTCTTTTAGGTTTAAAATTTTTCAAAATAATTTCTACAAACTTTTTACCAAAAGAACCTGTACCACCTGTAATAAGTATCGACTTATCATTTAACATAATAACCTCCTACTTCTAAAGACTTCTGTTGTATAAATATTTTACAGCCACAGCCTCTATAACTTTATTTTTCTTAACACATATTATATTGTTCCATTATCAACATGCATAACTGTCCCAGTTATTGATTTTGATTTATCAGAAAGCAGAAAAACCACCATTTCAGCAACGCTTTCAACCTTTGTATCTTCTTTTAAAGATGTCCTATTGTATATCCTACTTTTTTGTTCT